>DEDN01000029.1 GCA_002349565.1 Alphaproteobacteria bacterium UBA2903
TTCGGAATCGCGCTGGAGACCAGCTGGGATTTCAAGTTGTCCTTGTCGAACTTGATGGTTGACGTGGTTTTCGCGGAAACGTTCATCGTATCGCGCGCGCTGTTCGCAATGGATTTCGCCTGCGACACAAAGTCTTGCAAAGAAGTAATACCCTGATCCGCCGTCTGCAGCGTCGAAATCGCCTGCCCGATGCTGTCCAGCAACGTGGACAAGTCATCCGCACGCGCGTTCAACGATTGCGCCGTAAAGTACGAAGAGGGGTTGTCCATTGCCGAGTTCACTTTGTAACCCGTGGACAATTTATCCTGTGTCGAATCGAACAGTTTTTGCGTGTTTTTCAAGCTCAACAAGTTCGAACGCATAGACGCCGTCAAGGCAATTTTATTTGTAGACATGGTAGTTCTCCTTTTCTTGGATTGTTAATGGCCCGCAAAGTGACCCTTGCGGGTCGATTCCGGAAACGGCTTTCGCCGCTGTTTCTTTCCGTTATTTTTACGGTAACATATTACGGCCGTTTATTCAATGGGTATTTCTTGCCTACTCGCACGCCCGCAGGGGGGAAACAACAGAAATTGCGAGGAGCGAAGCGACGCGGCAATCTCCGCCTTGGTCGGCACGGGTGCCAATACTTGCACGGGACCGCCACGGGCTAAAGCCCTCGCTGTTTCGACTCTCTTTTATTTTTCAAACATTTATCGCAATTGCGAGGCGGATGCAATCCGCCGCGGCAATCCCGGGACGGGTTGGCACGAGTGCCAATACTTGCACGGGATCACCACGTCGGGCTTTCGCCCTCCTCGTGATTTCGATAATATAGAATGAAGCAATCTCGGGACAGGTCGGCACGGGTGCCAATACTTGCACGGGACTGCTTCACTTCGTTCGCAGTTTCGACTCTCTTTTATTTTTCAAACATTTATCGCAATTGCGAGGCGGATGCAATCCGCCGTGGCAATCCCGGGACAGGTCAGCACGAGTGCGAACCTATCACGGGATCACCACGTCGGGCTTTCGCCCTCCTCGTGATTTCGATAATATAGAATGAAGCAATCCCGGGACAGGTCAGCACGAGTGCCAATACTTGCACGGGACTGCCGCGCCCCTGTCGGGGTTCGCAGTTGCGATTCTGTGTTATTTTTCAATACAATATAAAAAATACTCGAATTTGCGAGGAGGGCGATAGCCCGACGCGGCAATCTCCGTATTGGTCGGCACGGGTGCCAATACCTGCACGGGATCACCACGTCGCGCCGCAGGCGCTCCTCGTGATTTCGATTCTCTGTTACTTTCCCGCTACGGTGCCGTCAATGAAGCATATTTTTTTCACTGATGAAATTGTGAACCGTGCCGTAACTGACTTTGAACCGCCTCGCCAGTTCGGATTGGGAAACGCCGTCTTTCAACAAAAGCCGTATTTCGTGTTCCTTGCCGTCCAACAGCCTGTTTTTGTTGCGCGTCCCGCGGCGGCGTCCCAGCTGTTTGCCTTCGGATTTCAATCGGGCAAGCGCTTCTTTCGTTCTTTGACTGATCAGGGAACGTTCCAGCTGCGCCACCATGGAAAAAACAAACGCCATCATTTGGGATTGGATGTCATGCCCCAAACAATAGTTTTCTTTGACCGTCCAAACGCTGACGCCTTTTTCGATGCAGAAATTCAAAATCGTCAGCACGTCCAGAATCGTGCGCCCCAGCCGCGACAGTTCGGAACAGACCAAAACGTCGTCTTTTTCCAGCAAACGCAAAGCTTTGCCCAGTTTTCTTTTTTTGAAACTGACCGTGCCGCTGATGGTTTCGTTAACCCATTTGTCAACCCGCATTTCTTTGTTTTTCAAAAAGCGTTCGATTTCAAACTTTTGGTTTTCCGTGGTCTGCTTGTCCGTAGAAACGCGGATATATCCGTATACTTTCATTTTTCACTCCTTTTGTTTTAATACCAAAGAATGTGAATTTACGCAATCTTATCCGCATCGGGGATGCCGACGAATGCTTTTCGGCTTGTTTTTCCAAAGCCGTGACGTTAATTTGTTTTGTTTTCAACTTGCGCAACGGACTGTCCATGTTTCAAAAAATCGGTGCAAAGCTCAACAACGTTCAGATGATTCACAATTACAAACGGATGTTTCCGTATGTAAAGCCCTACTTGGTCCGCGCGGTTTTGGCGGTTCTGGTCACCATCCCCATCGGTTCGTTCGACGCTTTGACGGCGTGGATTTTAAAGCCCTATATGGATGTCGTTCTGGTCGAAAAACAGGTTCATGCCGTATCGCTGATGCCGTTGGTGATTGTGCTGGGCAGCGCGCTGCAAAGCTTTTGCAACTATGCCGCAACGTATTTGAACACTTGGGTCGGCGCAAAAATCACGATGGCGCTGAAGCTGGATTTGTATAAAAAGCTGCTGTACAAGGACGCCGCCTATTTCGATCACACGTCGTCGGGCGATATCATTATGAAATACAGCACTTGCGCCGAATCGGCGTGCAGCGGTCTGCTGGCGAACGTCAAGCTGTTCACGACGCGCATTTTTTCGTCGATATCCCTGATTGCGGTGCTGTTTTGGAACAGCTGGCAGCTGTCGATCGTCGCGCTGATCTTTATGTTCGGGGCTTTGCTGCCGCTGACCACCGTGAAAAAGAAAATCAAAAAACTGATGGGCAGGCAAATCGGCGGACTGGCGGCGATTACAACGCACTACAACGAAACGTTTTCGGGCAACCGCATCATTGCTTCGTACAATCTGCACGACCGCGAAAAACAGCGTTTTCAAAAAGACTTGAACGATATGTTCCATGTTCAGGTCAAAATGGTTCAAAAAACGGGGCTGCTGTCGCCGATGATTCACTTTATCGTGTCTTTGGGCATCGCGGGGGCGATTTGGCTGGGTAGCTATTTGATTGTTACGCACCAGATTTCCAGCGGCAACTTTGTGTCGTTCATTGCGGCTCTGCTGATGCTGTACACGCCGATCAAAGGCATCGGCAACAGCTTTACCGCCGTTCAGATGTCTTTTATGATGATGGATCAAGTCTTTTCGACGCTGGATTCCATTCCCGCCGTCAGAAACGTCGAAAATCCCGTTCATATCGACCGCGTGCGCCGCAATATCAAATACAATCACGTCAATTTCGAATATGTCCGCGGAAAGCCCGTTTTGAAAGACGTTTCCGCCGACATCGAAATCGGCAAAATGTACGCTTTCGTCGGAAATTCGGGGGGCGGCAAGACAACGTTCGTCAACCTGCTGCCGCGTTTTTACGATATTACGGGCGGGGATTTGCTGATTGACGGCGTATCCGTCAAAAACATCGACCTGCATGACTTGCGCGAAAACATCGCCATGGTGTTTCAGGACAACTTTCTGTTCAACGGCACTATTCGCGACAACATCGTTTTGGGGCAGACCGATTATTCCGAAGACGCTTTGAAACAAGCCGTCAAAGACGCGTGTCTGGAGGAATTTTTAAACTCTCTGCCCAAAGGGCTGGACACGGAAATCGGCGAACGCGGCGTTTTATTGTCGGGCGGACAAAAGCAGCGCGTCGCGATTGCGCGCGCTTTCATGAAAAACGCGCCGATCGTCATTCTGGACGAAGCGACGTCCGCTTTGGACAACAAATCCGAAGCCATCGTTCAGCAAGCCATCGACAATTTGATGAAAGACCGCACCGTTTTGGTGATTGCGCACCGCTTGTCCACCGTTAAAAACGCGGACAAGATCTTTGTCATCAACAACGGCGAAATCGTTGAACAAGGATCGCATGACGAACTGCTGGCGCTGAACGGAGAATACGCCGCCCTGTACAATATGCAGTTCAAAACGAAAAAATAAACGATTCCCAGCGGCTTAAAACGGTCAGCTGTTCCGCCGTGTGAAACCAATGTTCGGCGGCGGGGGCAACGGTCAATTCAGCCCCGAATCTATCGGTGAACGCTTTAAAGTCCGTTTGCGGAATCAATTCGTCCCGTTCGCCGCACAGAATCGCGGTCGGAATCGTCCAATCCGTTATGGACTGTTCCCGCGCGTAAACATAGTACCGCCACGACAGCGTTTCGCCGAACGCCGTGGGGATTTCCCCTTGCTTTTGCAAATCATCGGCGGAAACGCCCGCCCATTGCATCATCCGCTCAATCAAGTTTTGCATGTTTACCACAGGGGAAACGAAAGCCGCCCGTTCAAAAGCCGCAGAATCCGCCGCCAGCATCGAAAACCACGCGCCGATGCTGGTCGCCCGCAAAGCGCGCCGCTTCCAACGGCTTTTTATGAACGCGATCACGCTTTGCAATTCCGGAACGGCTGTCCACGGATTAAAAGTCCCCTGCTCGGCTTTGCGTTCGCCATGTTCGGGCAAATCGACGCCCAGCACTTGCCACCCCGCGGGAACGGCAAGCTCGGCAAACGGCAGAGCTTCTTCCTTGCAGCCGTTTTTGCCGTGAACAAACAGACAGCACTTGCCGCACTCCCCGCCGTACAGAACGGCGGGGATGTTGCCGACAAGGAAGCGTTGTTCCCGCATCAGACGTTTTGCCCCATTTCAAAAGCTTCGTTTAAAACGGGTTTGCCTTGAATATCGCCGACGGCTTCAACGCCCGTGGCGCGCACAACGCCTTTCAGCCCGCATTTGGGAAAGCATTCAATCCAGCCTTGCAAACCGATAACCGCTCTGTCCATCGCGGCGTTGTCGTCTTCCGCCGACGAAGCCAGTAAATAAATGTCGCGGAACTTGTAATCCGACGGATACAGCGGGTTGGCGCGATCCAGCAAAGTTTTCATCTGTCCCGCCATTTCGTAATAGTAAATCGGCGTTGCAAAAGCGATGACATCGGCGTTTTTCATTTTTTCGACGATTTCCGCCGCATCGTCTTTCAGCACGCATTTTTGCGTTTTCTGGCACGACAAGCAGCCGATGCAGAAACCGATTTTCTTGCCGGCAAGGGATATTTTTTCAACCGTGTTGCCCTGCCGTTCAGCCCCTTTTGCAAAACTGTCCGCCAAAGTGTCCGAATTGCCGCCTTTGCGCATCGACGTTGAAATCACCAATACGTTTTTTGTCATAGCCCAATTCCCTTCAGATAAAAATAAAGGGTGAAGATAAAAAATCCTCACCCGTTTTTGTTTTGGTCGGAGCGCCGAGATTCGAACTCGGGACCCCTTGCACCCCATACAAGTGCGCTACCAGACTGCGCCACGCTCCGACGAACAAAAGGGAATATAGCCGTTTTGATTCCCGATTGCAACAGTTAAATTACTTTTTTTAACAGGGCGGCGATTTCTTCCAATTCGGCAATCACGTTTTCCAATTCCGCCTTGTTTTCAACCGATTTTTCCCCCGTCTGAACGGACGGCAAGCCGCTTTGCTGTTCAACGGCAGAGTTTATCGTTCCGTCTTCGATCAATTTTTGAACCCCCTTGACCGTGTATCCCCTGTCCCGCAGCAGATATTCGATTTTTTTCAGCAAAGCGATGTCTTCGGGACGGTAATAACGCCGCCCGCCCGGACGCTGAACAGGCGAAACGGCTGGAAATTTTTTTTCCCAAAAACGCAACGCGGACGGGGAAACATTCAGTTCAGCCGACACTTCGGCAATCGTGCGGAAAGCGCGCGCCGCCTTTTTGTCGAACAAATCCGTGTTTTCGATTTCCGATTCCATCGATTATTTTTTCGCGTTGACCTGTTTTTTCAAAATCTGCGACGGACGGAAAGACAATATCCGACGCGGCGTAATCGGCACTTCCACCCCCGTTTTGGGATTGCGCCCGATTCGCATCTTTTTTTGCCGAACGGAAAACGTGCCGAACGACGACAGTTTGACCGTATCGCCCCGTTCCAACGCTTTGGAAATTTCATCCAGCACTTGATCCAGCAGCTTGGCGGATTCGCTGGACGACAATCCGACTTCGTGATAAACGGCTTCCGCCAATTCGGCGCGCGTAATGTTTTTTTCGGTCATAGCAAACCTCCTTCCCATGCGGTCATTTAAACAGCGTAAGGAATTTTTTGCTTTTTTTCAAGGATTTAATGTGATTTTTCCGTAAAATCGGGCTTTACAGGCGAATCAGCGACGCGCCCCAAGTAAATCCCGCGCCCATCGCAGGCGACAGAATCAACTGTCCTTTTTTCAGCAGACCGCGTTCAACGCCGTCCGCCAAAGCCAAAGGAATCGACGCCGCCGACGTGTTGGCATGCTTGTCAACCGTGGTCAGCACTTTTTCGGCAGGCATCCCCAAACGTTTGGCAACCGCGTCCATAATGCGGATGTTCGCCTGATGCGGAACAAACCAATCCACGTCGTCAACCGTATAGCCGTTCTTTGCCAGCACTTCCGCGGAAATGTCAGCCATGTTGACGCTGGCGTGGCGGAACACTTCGCGCCCGTTCATCGTGATATAGCCGACTTCGTGGTTAAACGAAGGACCGCCCGTCGCATACAAGTCAGGCGCATGGCGTCCGTCCGAACGAATCAGCGTGTCGATAACGCCGTCTTCGCCCTCGTGCGCCTGCAGCACCGCCGCACCCGCGCCGTCGCCGAACAAAACGCAAGTGTTTCTGTCCGTAAAGTCGGTAATCTTGGACAGCGTTTCAACGCCGATGACCAGCGCGTTTTTCGCCTGCCCCAAGCGAACCATGTTGTCCGCCGTTTTCAAAGCGTACAAAAAGCCGGAACAAGCCGCCGACAAATCGAAAGCGCAGCCGCCCGTCATGCCTATGGCTGCCTGCACATAAGCCGCCGTCGCGGGAAACGTCCTGTCGGGCGTAACGGAACCCAGAACGATAACGTCGATATCCGCACCCGTCAAGCCTGCGGCTTTCAAGGCGTTTTGCGCGGCGTGAATCGCCAAATCGGACGTCATTGTTTTTTCGTCCGCAAAGTGGCGCTGCCGAATCCCCGTGCGATCCACAATCCATTCGTCACTGGTTTCGACGATTTTTGCCATGTCGTCGTTGGAACGGACCGTTTCGGGCAAATAACCGCCCAAACCTGCAATACGGGAACGAATCGTCATTCTTCTGCTTCCTTGTTATCCAAACTGATATTCGCCAGCTGTTTGGCGATATTGCCCTGCAAATCGCGTTTGACGGCATTGACCGCAACGCCCAGAGCATTGGCGAATCCGAACGCGTCGGCTCCGCCGTGACTTTTGATGGAAATCCCTTTCAGCCCGACCAACATCGCGCCGTTGTAGCGACCGGGGTCCATTTTCTTTTTCAAACGCTTCAAAGACGGCAAAGCCAGCAAAAAGCCCAATTTGGAAATCAGACTGTTCGCGGCGACGTCTTTCAGCAGATTGACCATCAGGCGCGCCGTTCCCTCAATGGCTTTCAAAGCGATATTGCCCGCAAAGCCGTCGGTGACAAACACGTCAACGGTTCCCAAAGCGATATCGTCGGATTCGACGAAGCCTTTGAAGTTTTCGCTCAACGCCGATTCGCGCAAAATCTGCGCGGCTTCGCGAATTTCGTCGCGCCCTTTGATGTCTTCCGAACCGATGTTCAGCAATCCCAGCGTCGGCTGTTCGCGCTTCAGCACGGCGCGGCAGTACGCTTCGCCCATAATGGCGAATTCGACCAGATTGCGGGCGTCGCATTCGGCGTTCGCCCCCAAATCCAGAACAACGCATTCACCCTGACGCGTCGGCAGAATCGTTACAATCGCGGGACGGTGAATCCCCGGCATCGTGCCGAGAATCAGCTTGGAAAAAGCCATCAGCGCGCCCGTGTTGCCCGAGCTGACAACGGCATTCGCCTGTCCCTGTTTTACGGCGTCAATCGCCAGCCAAAGACTGGATTTGCGTCCCTGACGCACGGCGACGGAGGGTTTTTCGTTGCTCGCCACATAATCGGGCGTATGCACGAAATCAAACCTGTCGGCGGAAAGGCTGTACTTTTCGATATACGGCTTTACCTTGTTTTCGTCGCCGAAAATCAGGAAATGCACATCGGGATATTGTTTTTCCGCCGATTTGACACCGGCTATCACGCTGTCAGGCGCATGATCGCCGCCCATAGCATCGACCGCTATGACAACAGACTGCTGCGTATCCACGGGCTTTGCCTTAAAGCTTATTCGGCTTTTTCTTCGGCTTTGGCGGAAACGACTTCCTTGCCGTCGTAATAGCCGCAAGCGGGGCAAACGTTATGAGGACGTTTGGTTTCGCCGCAGTTCGGGCATTCCATAACGGCATTGGATTTCAAAGCCAAATGCGAACGGCGCATATCGCGTGCGGATTTGGATTTTTTACTTCTGGGTGTAGCCATTTTTTTTCTCTCTTATCAAAATGAACACTTGTTCCGATAAAGGAACCGAAACTCAAGTCCTATGCTATATAAAAAATTTTACAAAACTGCAAGCTCTTTTACGCTTTTTTGAGTTTTTCCAATGCGGAAAACGGATTTTTTCGGGGTTCGTCGTCGATTTTGTCGGAAAACCGCGCGTCGGGCGCGTGCGGAAACGGGTCCAAAGCCAGCGAAAAGTATTCAACGGCGACTTCGCCCAAATCGATTTTGTTGTTTTCCAGCACGTCGACGTCTTCCTCTTCGTCGCTCATGTCCAGATCAATCTCGTTCAGTGTCAGATCGGCGGGATTCGGTTCTTCGAACAGCACGTTGAACGAATCTTCGACCTCGGCTTCGAACGGCTGCAGGGAAACGACGCAGGTTTGGGTGACTTTGCCTTTGACGACGCCCGTGGCGCGAACCTGATGTTTGTTCAAAGGACGCACCAGCGCGCTGACTTGAAAAGAATCGACTTTTTCCAGCCCCAGCCGTTTTTCCAACGCTTTTTTCTGCGCGTCGTCGGCTTGGATTTCGACGTTTTCGCCTTTGGCGGGCAAGCGCGTCGTGTCGATAATGTACGAAAATTCGGGATTTAAGTCTTTCATTGCCGGTTTCCTTTGTGTAAAATCGACATCGATTTTAAGTCAATTCGATTTTTTTTCAAGGATGGAAACCCATGCCCCCGTTTTTTCGTTTCAAAATTTTGGCTCTGAGCGCCGTTTTGGGCGGATGCGCCCCGATGATCGACACGCACGGCGACGCTTTGGACGCCGATGATCTGGCGGCTTTGCAGGTCGGGGAAACGTCTTACACCGAAGCGGCGGCGATTCTCGGTTCCCCGTCGGTTCGATCGACGTTCGACACTGAAAACTGGCTGTATGTTACATCCAAGCAAAAACGAACCGCTTTTTTCAAACCCGAAGAATTTGAACGCACCGTTACCGTGCTGAAATTCGACCGTTCTGGAATTTTGCGGGGAATCGAAACAAAAACGCTGGCGGATGGCAGAACAATCGCCCCCGATGCGGAAACAACGCCGTCGGGCGGCAAAGAACTGACATTCTTTGACCAAATGGCGGGCAACGTCGGACGGCTGGCGACGGACGCCCCCGCGCATTAAGAGGGATCTTCCTCTTCCTCGTATGTCGGCAAAATGGCGACGAAATCTTCGAATTTTTTGGCAATGCCCGACAAATCCCGTTCCAAAAAGGGAATCAGCGCTTCGGCGTCGCCCAAATGCGCGGGCAGTTCGTTCAAAACGGGAGCGAGATCCCGCATCGCGTTTTGCAGTTTTTCGGTTTCCGTTCCCGCGTTTTGCAAAGTGCGAATCGCCCTGTCGATTTGATTTTTTTCATTTTCAGCCGTTGTGACGGCTCCCGCCGCGGAATGGACGGCGGCATCCAGTTCGGAAGTGATGCGCTTCATCACTTCGGCAAAGTTGCATGCCCCCTGCTGAACGGTTTTCAGCTGTTCGGACAAACGGACGATGGCGTCTTCTGTTTTTTGGGTCTGCACGCGGATATCCAAAGCCGCCGCGCCGAAAGATTTTGCCTTTTCGCCCGCTTTGGCGGCTTCGATGGACGCGTTCAAAGCCAAAATCTTGGTTTCCGTCGCATTATTGCGAATCTGCGCCGTCAAATCCAGCGTCGATTTTGCCCATTCAAACAAGTCGGACACGAAAGCGGTCGCCTGATTGACGGTTTTCATCGAATAATCCGCCGATTGCGCCGCCGAATCCGCAGACGAGCGCATCGTTTCAACAATCACGGAAAACGCCTGCAGAAAATCGAACAAAGCTTTCATATCGTTTTTGATGTTTTCAAAGCCCGCCCAGTCGAAACGGGCAGCCGTATCCTCCAGATTGCGGTGAACAAAGCCCAAAGCTTCGGTCATCGCCGCCAGCCGTTCCTGACATTGGGCAAAGCGGGATTTGCTGTCCTGCGACATATCCGC
Organism: Alphaproteobacteria bacterium UBA2903; assembly: GCA_002349565.1. GTDB lineage: Bacteria > Pseudomonadota > Alphaproteobacteria > CAAGCB01 > CAG-977 > UBA2903. The sequence continues at coordinate 10,224 of DEDN01000029.1, forward strand.
CGCCGCCGCACCGAGCTGCTGCAGCAGCTCCAGCATACGGCACAGCTGGCTTTCGGCATTGACGCCGACTCCCTGTCCGAAATAAGCGACTTCCGATTCGTCCTTGGACGCGCCCGACGTCGCGTTGGGCGCCCCCAGCGGCACATAGCTGACAGGCGCGCCGTAAGTGTCGGGACGCCCCAGCAAAGCCGTATCCGACAAAACAGGCAAATCTTTCAAGTGTGCGGACAAAGCCGACAACGCCCGCGCCAACGCCCCCACTTCGTCGCCGCGTTCAGTGAAATGAATCAAAACGGAACGGTTGCCGCGTGCAATCTCTGTCGCGCATTCGACCAGACGGCTCAGAGAACCGCGAATGCCGTACAATGCCAAAAATGATAAAAGCACAGCCAAAACGCCGCCTGCCGCCGCACAAACGACAAACAGCTTTTGCAGCATGATTTTGTCCGTTTCGGCTTTGGCGACGAAATCCGACGACAGCGTTCCCAGTTCGTCCAGTACGGCATTCAGCTTTTCAACGTTTTTTCCCGATTCGGCGGCAAGCTTGGCGATTTTGTCGCGCAGGGAATCGTCCAGCTTCAGCTTGCGGTTGATTTCTTCGTCCAACGCTTTCAGCGCGGCGGTTACAACGGACAGCTGCTTGGTGTTGATCATTTCCGCCTGCTTTGCGGAAGCCGCCGCTTTTTTCAGTTCCGCCAAATCGACGGTCAGCTGTTTGCGAATGTCCGTTTTGCCCATTGCGTCAACGGACGTCAGCACGTCGTCCAGCTGTTCACGCAGATTGTTCAAAGCGAACGAAGCGGACGGCAAACTGACTTCTTCGGACAAAGCCGCCAGTTTTTCGGACGAACGGTCGGCATACTTCGCCACTTTTCCCGCAGCTTCCGCGCTTTTGGCGAAAAGGGCGAAAAGAGCGTCCGTTCCGGTGCGGTAATGCTTGGCAACATCGGTCAGCACCGTTTTTGTTTTTTCACCGTTGTCCAAAGCGGATAAAGCCTGTTCGATTTCCGACGCGCGGTCTTCAAATCGGCGCAAGGCGTTTTCAACCTTTTTCTTTTCCGATTCGGAACGGTCGGCTTCAAAGTAAAACAATGCCTGATTCAAAGCGTAAAAATCCGTTTCCAGCACGGTCATCTGCCGCGCGGAATCGATAACGCCGTTGGCTTTGGTGTATTCGCGCTGAACGGTTTCTACGGCTTTCGCCCCCAAAAAACACAACAGCACGGCAAACGCGCCCATCAGCACAAACGCGCCGTAAACGCGGGTCGCCAAACGGAATTTCGACAGGAAACGGAGCATTTCACATCCTTATTTGTTGTTGGGTTCTGCGGGCTTTTGTTCGGGTGCGATTTGCGCGGGAACGTTTTCGATTCTGTCCAGCTTTTTGGCATCCTCCTGCGCGCGTTCGTCCTGCGTGGCTTTGAACGCTTCCTCGTTTTCCAACAGCCATTTGACGCGTTCCTGCGCTTCTTTGCGCAGTTTTTCACGCACTTCGTCGCGTTCTTTGGCATGGCGCAGTTTCAGTTCCAGCTTTCTGTCCAGCGTGTAAATGTCGAATTCGCGCACTTCGTCCGCCTGTTTGATCAAGACATTCATAATGTCTTCGGGCAGGACGGTTCTTTGACGGATTTTCTGCACTTTTGTTTGGAACATATCGTTGATCAGAACTTTTTTCTGTTCGTATTCCTCGCGCAAAGCGTTTTCGGTCGTCTGAGCCGACACGGCGGAAATATCGGAAAGCATTGCCGCGGCAATCACAACGGCGGAAACAAAAACCAAACGCATAAAAGACCCCCTTTACATCAAAAGTCCCGTGATATTGTTCAACTCGATACCGGCGCAGCGCAAAGCGTACAGCAGCTCCGCCGACAATTCGCGCTGTTTCGGACGGACGACGTCGCCGCCCAAAACCAGCTGCAAAAACGCGCGCACACATGAAAAAACGACCTCTTGAGGCAGGGAAACCAGAACGGTCAAAGCCTCTTGAAACGTTTTATCGTCCGGTTCAAGCGTTTTAATATAATCCAACAATTCCGCCGCGTCAAAAGCTATAAAGCCGCAGCGGGCGGAAATATAGTCCAAAAACAGTTTTTCTTCGCTTTTATCAAGCGTTTTTCCGCGCCTTTTAACGGCGGCGAGCAAAACCAGTTCATAGCGCGCGAACGCCAAAACATCCGTCACCCCGCCGCAGGGCAAAGCGGGCGCGTTTCGCAGACCTTGCGTTATAAAAGCGTGCGGATTCTCGATTTCGGTCATCGTTTTCAAATCGTACAAACGAACGATTCTGTTTACCGGAATAAAACCGTCCCTGCCCATATCGGGCGCGTAAACGTAAAGCAGCACTTCTTCCTTTTTCCGCGCGACGCGGCGCACGGCGACCACCCTGTCCGCCAGCAAGTCGTGCGCGTCCCAATAGATGACGCCAACAGGGTAAGCGATATCGTCGATCAAAACGCCGTCGGGCAATTTTTTCTGCGGCGGCATCGCAATCAAAGGCTTGTACGCGTCGGGTTTCGCGCTTTCGGCGTTCAGCAGCCTGACGGTGTTCAAAAACGATTTCCGTTTGGTCTGCTCTTCGGTCAAAGGAGGCGGCGCATCGGGATCGTCGACGAAAACGCGCGGTTCTTCGTTTTTTTCCGATTTGCGTTTCTTGGTGCGGCTTTTCACGCCGCGCAATTCCCTGATTTGACGGTTGGCGGTTTTCAATTCTTCCGTTTTCTGCCGTTCCGCTTCAATCGGCAAAGCAGCCGTTTGCCGCGCGAACAGCCCGCGCAATCCCTTTTTCTTTTGGGCGGCTTTGGCTTTTTCTTCCGCCAGTTTGTCGATTTCTTTTTGCAGTTCGGGGGGCGGAATATAGCGGCCGTCGATTTCGGAAAAACGTTTTTCCTTTTTTCCGGGACGCTTCAGTGTACGATGCTGCGCCCGCGCCAAATTGACGCGTTTTTGCTCTTCGCTGTCCGCGGCCTCATGCTTTTGTTTCTCCGAATCGCTCATTTTCCAGCTTTATTTAAGAATTTATACATAAAAGCAGTCTATCGTAAGAAAGTTAAAGAACTTTAACGAGATTCGTCAATGAATATCGATTTTGTATTGGATACAGTCTGCATCTGGTCGTACATCGGACTGCGCCGGTTGAAAAAAGCCGTGCAAAGCTTTCCGCGGGACGAATTTACCCTTGGCGTGCGCCCGTATTTCATTACGCCGCCCGACGATTTTGCGCCCTATTCGCTCAGGGTGCGCCTTGGTCCCGCCGAACGCACGCGGGGGCTGAAGGAAAAACTGTTGCCCTATCTGCGGGAAACGGGCATTTTCGTTGCGTTCGACAAACTGCCCGACGTGAAATCCAGCGCGCCGTCCCATATTCTGGTGCAAACGGGTTTTGCGCAAAACAAAGGCGTTGAAACGCTGGAAGCGATATTCGCGACTTATTTCACACAGGCTTGCGATATCGGACAGGTTTCCGTTTTACTGCAAATTGCGGAAAGTTTGAATTTGAACATTGACGCTTTTCAATCCGAACTGGAAAAGCACTATGCCGGCGCGCGTCCGTTTCCCGCTTGGCGCAAAGAGGGCATCCGCGGTGTGCCGAGCTTAATCTTCGGCAAAAAATTTTTGATTACGGGCGCGCAAAGCGTCAAAAGTCTGACTCGGCTGATTCAAACGGCCAAAATTTATTTTAATGAAACAGAGGGGGAATTATGAGTTCCGTTCGCGCAACGTTCAGCTCGAAACTGGGAATGGTCATGGTAGCGGCGGGATCGGCCGTCGGATTGGGAAATCTGTGGCGTTTTCCGTATGTCGCGGCCGAAAACGGCGGCGGCGCGTTTTTGATGATTTATCTGGCAATCGTCGCAACCATCGGGCTGACAATGATTTTGGTCGAATCGGCGCTGGGCATGCGCGCGAAAACGGACGCGGTCGGCGCGCTGAAAGCGATTAACCCCAAATTCGGATTTATCGGCGGAATCGGAATTCTGGCAGGATCGATTATCGTACCGTATTACTGCGTCATCGGCGGCTGGATTATGGCGTACATTGCGGAAAGCTTTTCGTTGACGACTTTGGAAAACTTTGAAGAACACTTCAGCGCCTTTATCGCGTCGCCCGTCCTGCCCGCCCTGTACTTTGCGCTGTTTTTGGGTCTGACGGGCGTCATCGTCTACCGCGGCATCCAAAACGGCATCGAAAAAGCATGCAAAATCATGATGCCCGCTTTGTTCGTCCTGTTGTTGATTTTAATGGCGCGTTCGCTGACTTTGCCGAACGCTTTGGACGGCGTGAAGTTCTTTTTCAAACCCGATTTTTCCAAAATCACGGGGGAAACGTTCCTGCAGGCGTTGGGGCAAGCGTTCTTTTCCCTGTCGGTCGGCATGGGAATTTACATCACGTTCGGATCGTACGCCAACACGGAAGCGAAAGTTTTTAAAACCATGTGGCCCGTTCCGACTCTGGACACGCTGGTTTCCCTGCTGACGGGACTGACGATTTTTCCCGCCGTGTTCGCGTTCGGAATTTCGATGAACGCGGGACCGTCGCTGGTCTTTATCACGTTCCCGAAAATTTTCGCATCGATTCCGTTCGGCGCGTTTTTCAGTCTGGTGTTTTTCGCTTTGCTGCTGATGGCGGCGCTAACATCATCCATGTCGCTGATGGAAGTCGTCGTAACGTTCCTGTGCGATCAATGGAAAATGACCCGCAAAAAAGCCGTCATCTCTTACAGTTTGTTGTCTTTGGTCGGCGGCGTACTGGTATCGCTGTCGTTCGGAGTCCTCAGCGGCTTTAAAATCGGGGGCAAGATTTTGTTCGACCAATTCGATTTTCTGGCGTCGAACATCCTGCTGCCGACGGGCGGATTTTTGATTTGCATCGCAACGGGCTGGGTTTTGGGCGTTGACAAGCTCAACGTTTTCCATTCCAAAGCGGCGGAAACGGCGTTTGCCTTTTCGGTGCGCTACATCACGCCGATAGCCGTCGCGACCGTTTTGCTGAACGTCATCGGTTTGATTTAAAGAAGCGGCTTTTGGTTTTACGCTTTCTGAAACTGACGGGACGGACCTTCCAACTGTGTTTGTCGGTCGGTTCCGCCAGTACGAAAGCGTCGGATTTCGGATGCACCAGAATTTGCGTCGGGTACAAACTGCGCGCTCCGACCAGCATATAGGTCAGCACGCACACAATCCCCGCATAAGGCGCAATCGCTTCGCCGAACAATCCGACAGCCAGAAAAGTCGCCGCCATCGGCGTATTGACCGCGCCCGCGACGCACGCGACAAAGCCCAAAGCGCCGAAAAACCCGATATCCAGTCCGAACACGCTTGCGAACAGCGCGCCCGCCGCCGCCCCGATATAAAAAGTCGGGGTCAAAACGCCGCCCGATCCGCCGCCCGCCAACGTCACGGCAAGCAAAAACGATTTCAGCGCAAAAGCGCACCACAGCACGTTTTCCCCCGCCAGAATTTTATTCAGCCCGATTTCCCCCGTCCTGAGATAAGTATCGCCCGAAAACGCCGCAACGGTCAGCAAAACACCGCTTGCGATTAAGGTTTTGCCCCAATCGGGAAGTTTCAGTTTTTTGGCGTAATTGCCGATTCCTTCGACAATTTCAATATGAAGCACGCACACGACGCTGAAAAACAAAGCCGCGGCGAACGTCCACAGCAAAACGGGAATCCCCAGTTCGGGAACGGCGATTTGCGGCACGGCGTACACCATCCCCAGCTGAACACAGGTAAAGTACGCCGCAACGCTGCTGATGACGGCGGGCAGTAAAATGGGATAAAAGAATTCGCCGACGAACAACACTTCGACCCCGAACACCGCGCCCGCAATCGGCGCGCCGAACACGGCGGAAAGCGCGGCGGAGGTTCCGCAAATGACCAGCTTTTTGCGCTCGCGCTCCGTAAAGCGGAACAACAAGGCGGCTTCCGACATCAACCCCGCGCCGATTTGCACGCTGGGACCTTCCGTGCCGACAACGCCGCCCGTCGCCAAAGTCGCCAACGTCGACAGGATTTTGACGGGAACGACGGCGAACGGAATTCTGGACGCGCGGTAATGAATGGCGAAAATCACTTTGTCCGTGCCGTGTCCTTCGGCGGAAGGGGCAAAAATCTTGACAACGTACAAACTGGCGAACAGCCCGACGGGAATCAGCGCATACCGCCAATCGGGCAAAGCGGTTACGAAATCAATGCCTTTTTCCAGCAAAAACAGAAACAGCCGAATGAACGCGCCCGTCAAAACGCCTGCCAAAGTCGCTAAAATCAGCCACTTGAACACGTTGTACAAAACGATTTTGTCGTTTTTCAGTTCCTGCGCAATCATTCGACACAATCCCCCGCTTTTTCGTCCAAATCCGGAACATAAAACGAAAGTTGCCGTTTGACAAGGATTTTAGCGCACAAACAGGCGAATCAGTTTGTCTTTCCACGACGCATAGGGCTGATAGCGCAAAGGCAAATCCAAAAACGTCTTTTTATCAACGATTGTTTTGACGTGCGTAAATGTCTCAAAGCCCGTTTTGCCGTGATACGCGCCGATACCGCTTTCGCCAACGCCGCCGAATCCAGCTTCGCTGGTTGCCAAGTGGATAATCGTGTCGTTGACGCACCCGCCGCCGAATTGAACGCCCGTCGTCAAATCCTTTTGCGTCTTTGTATTCGACGAAAACAGGTAAAACGCCAAAGGCATCGGATTTTGCGCAACGATTTCCTTGGCTTCCGCGATTTTTTCGACCGTCAGAACGGGCAGCAGAGGACCGAAGATTTCTTCGCCCATCGCGGGGTGGTCAAGCGTCGCGTCCTTTATCACCGTCGGGGCGATTTGCAGCGTTTCGGGATTGCTTTTTGCCGTCGGACACAAGCTTGTCAACCGCTCGAAATGCTTGCGGTTCACGATTCTGCCGTAGTCGGGATTTTCCAGCGGATTTTCACCGAACTGCCGTTTGATTTCCGCATCAATCAAGCTCAACAGCTTGTCTTTGACCGCGGATTCGACAATCAGATAATCGGGGGCGACGCACGTTTGCCCGCAGTTTAAAAACTTGCCGAACACAATGCGGCGGGCGGCGACTTTAGAATTCGCCGTCGAATCGACCAAACACGGGCTTTTTCCGCCCAGTTCAAGGCACACGGGCGTTAAGAATTTAGCCGCTTTTTCCATCACGATTCGCCCGACCGTCTTGCCGCCCGTAAAGCAGATGACATCAAAGCGGTTGTCCAGCAAATCGGCGTTGACTTCGCGCCCGCCCTGCACGACCGCGACATATTCGGGGGCAAAGCAGCCGGCAAGCACATCCGCCAAAACACGCGCCGTTTCGGGGGCGTAAGCGGACGGTTTGACCACAACGGTATTGCCCGCCGCAATCGCGTCAATCAGCGGCTCCATCGTCAGCATAAAAGGATAGTTCCACGGGCTCATCACCAAAGCGACGCCGTACGGCACGCGCAGCTCGTACGTTTTGGCGTAAAATTGCGCCAGCGGCGTTTTGACCGAACGCTTGCGGGCGAATTTTTTGGTATGCTTCAGCATAAAGCTCAGTTCCGCCAGCGTCATGCCGACTTCGGTCATATACGCTTCGGTCGCGCTTTTGCCCAAATCGGCTTTCAGCGCGTCCAAAATCCGCGGTTCAAACGCTTTAATGCTTTGTTTCAAGCGTTTCAAAGCGGCGATTCTGAACTTTACGTCCAGCGTTTTGCCCGTTTCAAAAAAGCGTCTTTGCGCGTCAATGATTTCCCGCATTAAAAAGCGTCCTTCAGCAGTTGCAAAATGTCCGATTTTTCCAACGGCTTGACGTTAAACAAAATCGCGCCATCGTTCAAAGCTTTTTCGGCAATCGCGTCAAAGTCCGATTCCGCGATCTTGCCCGTTTGGGACAGGGTTATCGGCAGCCCCGTCTTATTGTGCAGCGACTGCAACAGCACTTCCAGCGCGACGACGGGTTCGGGATCGTCGAACAATCCCGCCAAATCCCGATATTCCGCACATTGGTTGAATCGCATCACGCGAGGCAGTAAAATCGCCATCGCTTCGCCGTGCGCGACATGGCACACCGCCCCCAAAGCATGCCCGACGGCATGCACCGCGCCCACCATGCTGTTGGAAAACGACACGCCCGCCATAAAGCTGGCATTTGCCAGTTCCAGCCGCGCCGCCTTGTTCTGCGGATTTTTAATCACTTCGGGCAAAGCAGACAAAATCGCCTTGACCGCCGCATAAGCGAACGCGTCGCTGACGGGGTTCTTTTGACGGCAGGAAAACGCTTCAATCGCGTGGCACAGCGCGTCAATCGCGGTCGCCGCCGTCGCGCGCGGAGGCAATCCCAGCGTCAATCGCGGATCAAGAACGGCAACCGTCGGCAACATCTGATCGGATATGATTTCCAGCTTGACCTGCCGTTCGGTGTCGGCAATCACGGCGACCGACGTCGCTTCGCTGCCCGTCCCCGCCGTCGTCGGCAAAGCGATAAAAGGAACGACCTCGCCGCGCGCCAATTCTTCACAGCCGATGATGTCTTTGATTTCGCTTGCGTTTTGCGTCAAAAGAGCCACCGCGCCTTTGGCGGTGTCAATCACGCTGCCGCCGCCCAAAGCGATGACTCCGTCGCATTTTTCGCCGCGGTAAAGTTTCGCCGCGTCTTCGGCTTTTCTTAAATCGCTGTCGGGGGGAACGTCGGTAAAAAGCGCGTGCGCCATATCGCCCAAAGCGTCCGTCAGCAGCTTCAGCATCCCCAGTTTTTCAAGGGTTTTGTCCGTGATAATCAGCGGCTTTGACACTTTCAGCCGCGACAGTTCGTAAGGCAGATGTTCCAAAGCGTTTTCGCCCGAACACAGCTTTGTGCGCATCACAAATTCAAAATATCCCATATCACACCTTCACGCACATCAGCGCAAACAGCTTCAGCGGATTGTATTCGCGGTTCGGCACGTCCAGCTTGTCCGCGATGAACGGCGGAAACAGATAAGATTCCGCGATTTCCAAAGCGCGCACCAAGCCCATGGATTCGTACGGATTGCCTTTCAGAAAAAAGCGGTGTTCCGCATACGCGCGCGCAATGCCGACCTGCCCCGTAAACAAAGCGAACGCGTCTTCGATGCTTTTGATTGTAATGTCCATGTCGGCTTTGGCCGAGTTTTTCGCCAAAGCAAAGCCGTCGTTTTTGACTTTGAACGACAAAACGGGCGCGTTTTCGCCCAGCCCCGCGCGCAAACGGAAAACATAGCGGTTCGGATAGGTTTTAATTCCCGCTTTCAAACGGCTGTCCGTCTTTGCCAGCACCTGCAAAGCCCGAAACAAAACCCGCATCACAATCCAGCACGTCACAGATTTAAATTTTTTCATCGCTTCATTCCTTTCGCTGACGGGCGTTATAGCAGATGCTTTTTCAAAAATCAATCGTTTGATTTAATTTTTTGCAAACAAAGATAATGAAGAGAGTTTTTTGCGCTTTATGAAAAATTATTCGTCTAAATTGTTGACAAAAACAGGGCAGCGTTTCATTATAAAGCATATTTGTTTTCAAGGAGATTCATCATGAGCTTGAAAGAAGCCGCCGAACAAACTTCGTCCAAAGAAGAAGTCGTTGCCTACAAAATTCACGGCGTAAACGTCAACGTCGCCCCGTCGGAAAAGAAATTCGCCGACGATCTGTTCGATTCCCTGGCGTCCATTCCCACGGGACAAAACGCCATCCAAGACATGAAAAAATACGGCGTGGACTTCTATTTGGAAACGGCTCTTGGAACGGCGGGCGGTTATTTCGACCCTGAAAACAACCAAATCGTCATGGCTAAATCCCTGGGTATGGATTTTATGGAATTTGCTTTGGTGCATGAAGCGCGCCATTTGTGGCAGAACAATCAGGGACGCAACGAAGCCGAAGCCCAAAATCTGGACTATGCCACGCGCCTGATGATCAATCGCGCGACCGAAGCCGACGCGCAGACTCAAGCCATTCAGGCGTGCAAAGAATGGGAAGCCCAAGGGCATGACGCGCCGATGAAACGCTTTGAAAAACACTACAAACCGATTACCGACCGTTTCGCGAAAACGCCGACTTTGTCCGAAGCGTTCAAGGGCTGGTACGACGACGAACGCATTTCCGCCAGCTACGAACAGGGCTACGATGTCGAAGTTTATCTGGGCAGCCTGACGGCAAAACCCGACAAACGTCCGTTCGTGTCGATGAAACCCGCCGAAATCGCAAAATTTTGCGGCGGCGAACGCGTTGAAAACTTTGAAGAATTTATGGACGGCAAACAGGCGCGTCAAGTTCATCTGCTGACCAAAACCGCGGTCGAGCTGTATGACGAAGCGGCTGCGGCAAAGGGCGCTCCGCGCGATCCGTCCTTGGCAGCCGTTCCCGTGCGCGATTTGAAAGACAACGCGGGCGCGCAGATGTATTCCGACAAATACATCAAGGAAACGCGCGAAGCTTTTGCCCCTTCAACCGCCAAAAGCAAAGCGAAGCAGAACGTTTTGGGTGTTGTCGCCCAAGCAATCGACGCGGTTGAAAAAATCAACACCGCCGCGAAAAAGGGCGAAAAAGCCCCCGAAGCTGAAAAGGCTTTGCAAACCGCCAAAACGAAAATGGGTTTGCTGGCGGGTAAGAAAAAATTGTCCGTCAAAGATCTGATGTCGGCAAAAACGGCTCAGCGCGGCTGATGCCTTTCACGGTCAACGGCGCGGGCTTTCCAAACGGATGCCCGCGCAACGTTTTTTTCACGCCTGTCTTTGCGGCGGCAGACAAAACGATTTAATGTTTGTTAATAGAATCGGCGTATGCTATAAACTGAAAATCAAAATCTGTTCGGTTGGGATGATACGGTGAATTCGTTTCTGCAAACTTTGAAAAATCTGGGGGCGGCGCGGCTGGCTGCAATGGGCGGCGTCGCGCTGTTTTTACTGGGATTCCTGATTTATCTGGCGTCCAGCATCGGCAAAACGGATATGGCTGTTTTGTTCAACGAACTGGATCCCGCCGACGCCAAAAAGATTATCGGACAGCTGGACGAACAAAACGTTCCTTACAAGCTGATGAAAAACGGCACGGAAATCCAAGTCCCCGTCGCCGATGCTTTGAAACTGCGCATTCAGCTGGCGGAAACGGTCGGCGCGGGCAGCGTCGTAGGCTACGAAATTTTTGACAAAACGCAATCCCCCGGCGTCGGACAGGACGTTATCAACCTGCAAATGCTCCGCGCTTTGGAAGGCGAACTGGCGCGCACAATCAAAGCCATCGAACACGTCAAGGGCGCGCGCGTTCATTTGGTTTTGCCCCGCCGCGAAATGTTTTCCCGCGAAGAACAAAAACCGTCGGCTTCCGTTATCGTGAAAATGGAAGAAAAGCAAAAGCTGTCCGCCAAACAGGTCGAAGCGGTGCAAAAGCTGGTCGCCGCCGCCGTTCCGAAAATGGAAACGAAAAACGTGTCGATTTTGGACACGCGCGGGACTTTGCTGACCAAAAACTTCGCCGACGACGAACAAATGGAAATATCCAACAACGAAGAAATGCGCCGCGACTACGAAGCGCGCCTGACCCGCGCAGTTCAGGCTTTGCTGGAACAGTCCGTCGGACATGACAAGGTTCGCGTCAGCGTTTCACTGGAAATGGATTTCGACCAGCTGGTCGTGAACAAGGAAACCTACGATCCCGATCAGCAGGTTTTGCGGTCGTCGACCACGGTCGAAGAAAACGCCAAAACCGATGAAAAAGAACCGATTGTCAGCGTTCAGCAGAACTTGCCCGACGCGGAAACCAAAAACAATCAAGTCACGTCGCAATCCAACAGAACCGAAGAAACGGTCAACTACGAAATTTCAAAACAAACGGTCAGCCAAGTCCGCAAACAGGGCGTTATCAAGCGCATATCCGTTGCGGTAATCGTTGACGGCAACTATAAAATATTGCCGAACGGCACGCGCGAATTCATCCCCCGCGACGAAAAAGAAATGGATCTGCTGGCGGCTTTGGCGCGTTCGGCGGTCGGGTTTGACGCCAACCGCGGCGATACGGTCGAAGTGGTGAATCTGCCGTTCTTCAATCCCGACGATCTGCTGCGGCAGGAAGACCCGATTTTGTTTATGGGCTTTACAAAAGCGGAAGTAATGAAAATGGTTGAAGGCATCGGCGTCGCGTTGGTTTCCGTTCTGGTGATTTTGCTGGTCGTCCGTCCCCTGGTCATCAAGGCGTTCGAACAGCCCGACGAAGCGACGGAGGAAGAAGAGGAGAATTTGTTAATGGCGGGACAAAGCGCCGATATGCAGCAGTTGACGGGACCTGCGCCGACAGCCCTGACGGAAAACGAACAGCTGGAGGAACTGATTGATATCGCCAAAGTCGAGGGACGCGTCAAAGCGTCGTCCATCCGCAAGATCGGCGAAATCATTGAACAGCACCCGCAGGAAGCGGTCAACATTATCCGCTCGTGGCTTTATACGGAAAAATAGGAGCTTGACCCGTGGCGAACGCGATTGACAATTTCAATGTTCTGACAGGTCCGCAAAAAGCGGCTATTTTGCTGATGTCCCTGCAGGAAGAATACGTTTCCAAAATCTTTTCCCTGCTGGATGACGAGGAAGTCCGCGAAATTTCCGTCGTGATGGCGGGATTGGGAACGGTATCGTCCAATACGGTCGAAAAACTGTTTTTGGAATTTGCAAACGAAATTTCCAACCCCGGCAAAATGGTCGGCAACTACGAAAACACCGAACGGCTGCTGATGAAAGCGCTGCCCAAGGACCGTGTTGCTTCGATTATGGAGGAAATCCGCGGTCCCGCGGGAAAAACCATGTGGGACAAGCTGGGCAACATCAACGAACAGGTATTGGCAAACTATCTGAAAAACGAATATCCGCAAACGGTCGCGGTCATTTTGTCGAAAATCAAAGCCGACCATTCCGCGCGCGTTTTGTCGCTGCTGCCCGAATCGTTCGCGATGGACGTGATTATGCGTCTGCTGCGCATGGAAGCCATCCAAAAGGACGTTCTGGACGGATTGGAACAGACTTTGCGCACCGAATTTATGAACAACCTTGCCCGTTCGACGCGGCAGGATTCGCACGAACTCATCGCGGAAATGTTCAACAACATGGACCGCAACGTCGAAGCGCGCTTTATGTCCGCTTTGGAGGAACGCAACCGCGAATCCGCCGACCGCATCAAGTCTTTGATGTTCACGTTCGAAGACCTGACCCGTTTGGACGCGCAGGGCATTCAGGTTTTGCTGCGCAACGTGGACAAGGACAAACTGGCTTTGGCGCTGAAAGGCGCATCCGACATCATCAAGGATTTGTTCTTCCACAACATGTCCGAACGCGCGGGCAAGATGATGAAAGAGGATATGGAGGCTTTGGGTCCCGTGCGTTTGCGCAGCGTGGACGAAGCGCAGGCGATTATCGTGCAGACGGCGAAAGATTTGGCGAACAACGGCGAAATCACGATCTCCGACGCCGCCGGTCAGGACGATATGGTTTATTAAGGTCGCTGCTGAATGGCAAAGGAATACAAGTTTATGTTTGACCGCCGTTTCGACGAAGCCGAAGACGATACGTTTTCGGCACCCGTCGACATGACGTCCAAATCCGTTGACGGTATTCCTTCGATTTCGCAGCTGCTCGACACGCTGAACGAACGCATGGCGGACGCCGAAGAACCGAACGAAGAACAGCCCGCTTTGCCCGAAACGGCGGAATCTGCGCCCGAAGAACCGCCCGCCGCCGAAGAAAAACCCGAACCGGAAATCCCCGAATCGATTGCCGCCGCCGCTCCGCCGCCTCCTCCGCCGCCGCCCGAACCGAAAATCATTATGAAAGGCTTTTCGCAAGAGGAACTGGACGAAGCCAAAGAGCAGGCTTTTACGCAGGGCAAGCTGGAGGGACAAGCCGAGGGACACAAAGCCGCGTGGGACGAGGCGATGCATTCCATCGAAAAACAGACCGCCGACGGTTTGGAGCTGATTTTGGAACAATTGCGGGCTTTGACGCCGATTGCCGCCGAAACGGCTGAAAAGTCATACGCCGCCGCCGTCGAGCTTGCCATGGCGGTTTGCCGCAAGGTCCTGCCGACGCTGTGCAAAGAACACGCCGCGGACGAAATTCGTTTGCTGTTGGAAAAGAACTTTCACTTTTTGAAAGAAGAGCCTAAAATTACAGTCAAGCTGAATCCGTCCATGGCGGACGCGGTTAAACCGTACATCGCCAAACTGGTCAAGCAGGAATCTTTTGCGGGTAAAGTCGCCGTCGTGCGCGACGAAAGCATCCCTGCGGGAAACTGTAAAATCGAATGGCGGCACGGCGGGGTTGAACGGACGGCGCAGGACGTTTTGAACCAAACCGAAGAATTGTTGAAGCTTTATCACGAAGGGGATAAATCCAATGGCTGAAGAAACGCATGAAACATCTTTTTCCGATGACGAAAAAGAAGATTTGGAACTGCATGACTTGAATGCTTCGGCGGAAATGCCCTCGTCGGCGGAATTCTCTTCGCGCTTTGACGAAGAAATCCCCGACAAACCCAAATCGTCCGCCGAATTGGAAGCCGTGTACGACGTCCCCGTTCAGGTGTCCGCCGTGTTGGGCAAATCCAGCATGCAGGTTCACAAACTGCTGAAGCTGGGACGCGGCGCGGTGGTGCAGCTGGACCGCAAAGTCGGCGAAGCAATCGACATTTACGTCAACAACCGCTTGGTCGCACGCGGCGAAGTCGTTGTCATTGACGATCGTTTGGGCATCACGATGACGGAAATCATCAAATCGGAACGGAATTAAAACCATGCGTCTGTTGTTGATCGGATCCATGAACGGGCAAATCGGGGCGGCAAGCAAAATCGCTTTGCAAAAAGGCGGCTCCGTCACTCTTGCCGAAACCGTCGATCAAGCATTGGAAATGCTGCGCGGCGGTACGGGTGCGGATTTGATCATGGCGGATGTCAAACTGGACATTTATTCGCTGATTGAACAGCTGGACGCGGAACGGATACGCATTCCCGTCGTGGCTTGCGGTGTCGCCGCGGACGCCCGCGCCGCCGTCAAAGCGATCAAAGCGGGGGCGAAGGAATACATCCCCCTGCCCCCCGACGCGGAATTTATCGGCGCGGTTTTGGCGGCTTTTTCCATGCAGACCGCCACGGTCGTGTACAAAGACCCGTCAACGGAAAAAGTTTTGCAGCTGGCAAAACAGATTGCGCCGTCGACGGCAAGCGTCCTGATTACGGGCGAATCGGGAACGGGTAAGGAAGTCTTTGCAAAATTCATTCATGCCAATTCCAAACGCGCCGCCGCCCCGTTCGTGGCGGTCAACTGCGCGGCGATTCCCGAAAATCTGCTGGAATCCGAACTGTTCGGCTATGAAAAAGGCGCCTTTACGGGGGCTGTCGCGCGTCATATCGGTAAATTCGAGGAAGCGAACGGCGGCACGCTGCTGCTGGATGAGATCAGCGAAATGGACATTCGTCTGCAGGCAAAGCTTTTGCGCGTTTTGCAGGAACGCCAAATCGACCGCATCGGCGGGAAAAAGCCCGTTGACGTCGACGTGCGCATTCTGGCGACGTCCAACCGCGATATGCGGCAGGAAGTTTTGAACAAAACATTCCGCGAAGATTTGTATTTCCGTTTGAACGTCGTGAATCTGGCTTTGCCGCCCTTGCGCGACCGCAAAGGCGACATTTTGCCGCTGGCGGAATACTTTGTGAAAAAATATTCGGAACTGAACGATTTGCCCGTCAAGCCTTTGGCAAAAAAAACGCAGGAAAGGCTGCTGGCTTACGATTGGCGGGGCAACGTGCGCGAGTTGGAAAACACCATGCACCGCGCGGTTTTGATGTCGACGGGAAACGAAATTTCCGAAGACGCCGTTTTGCTGATGCCGCCCATGGAGCAAACAGCCGCCGAATCGCCCGCGGGAACGGACACATTGGTCGGCAGAACCGTCGCCGATGTCGAAAAAGACTTGATTATCAGCACGCTGAAGCACACTTTGGGCAACCGCACGCATGCGGCGAACATTCTGGGCATTTCCATCCGCACCCTGCGCAACAAGCTCAAACAATACATGGAAGAAGGCATTGACGTCCCGCCCGCCCCCAACGATTTCGGATAACGGTGAGCCATGGCGAAAAATCCCCTGACCGTCGGCGGCGCACCGTCAGCGCAAGACATCAAGCAAGGACTGTTCAGTCTGGGCAAACGGTCGGACATCGCGCTTGCACTGGGCATCGTCTGCATGCTGGTGATTTTGATTCTGCCGCTTGCCCCGACTCTGCTGGATATTGCCTTGGCATTGTCTTTGACGTTTTCGGTGCTGGTGCTGATGACGTCGATTTTCATCGAAAAGCCGATTCAGTTTACCTCTTTTCCGTTGATTTTGCTGATTTCGACGCTGTTCCGTCTGGCGCTGAACCTGTCGTCGACGCGTTTGATTCTGGCGAACGGCAACCGCGGTCCGGACGCGGCGGGTCATGTCATCGCGGCGTTCGGCGGCTTTATTATGAGCGGCAACTTCATCATCGGCGTGATTGTGTTTGCGATTTTGGTGCTGGTCAACTTCATGGTCATCACCAAAGGTTCGGGGCGTATCGCGGAAGTCGCCGCGCGCTTTGCCTTGGACGCCATGCCCGGCAAGCAAATGGCAATCGACGCGGATTTGTCGTCGGGATTGATTGACGAAGCCGAAGCCCGCAAACGCCGCGACGAATTGTCGCAGGAATCCAGCTTTTACGGCGCGATGGACGGTGCGTCGAAATTCGTGCGCGGGGACGCCATTGCGGGCTTGGTCATTACGGCAATCAACATCATCGCGGGTATTCTTATCGGTGTTTTGCAGCAGAATATGCCGTTTATGAAAGCGGCTGACACCTATATGCGGCTGACGGTCGGCGACGGGCTGGTTTCGCAAATCCCCGCTTTGATTATTTCCGTCGCCGCGGGTATTATGGTTTCCAAAGCGGGCATTTCCGGCGGTACGGAAAAAGTGCTGTTCGGTCAGCTGTCGCATTACCCGAAATCGCTGGGCATGACGGCTTTTCTGGCGTTTATGCTGGCGACTTTGCCGGGGACGCCCGCCGCGCCGTTTTTGTTCCTCAGCGTGATTTCGGGTTCGACCGCATGGCTGCTTATCCGCCAGCAGGAAAAAGCCAAAGAGGAGGAAGCCCGCATCGAAAGCGAAAAGCTGCCCGAAGCACCGCCTCCGATTGTCGAAGAACCGATTTCCAGCGTGCTGAAAATGGATTTGGTGCGCTTGGAGCTGGGATACAGTTTGCTGTCGCTGATTAACGAAAATTCAAACCGCCGTTTGACCGACCAGATTAAAGCTCTGCGTCGGGCTTTGGCGTTGGAAATGGGCTTTGTGATGCCCAGCGTCCGTATTCAGGACAATATGCGCCTGTCGCCCAACACTTACGTCATTTACATCAAGGAAACCGAAGCGGGACGCGGCGAATTGCGCCCGAACAAGCTGTTGGTCATGGATCCGCGCGGCGAAGAAATCGCTCTGCAGGGCGAAAAAACCAAAGAACCGACGTTCGGGCTGCCCGCCATGTGGGTCGATATGACCATGCGCGAAGACGCGATGTTTCACGGCTACACGGTGGTCGATTCGCCGACCATCATCACGACGCATATTACAGAGCTGGTCAAAAGCAATATGTCCGAACTGCTCAGCTACACGGAAACGCAAAAACTGCTGCACGAATTGGATAAGGATCAGCAAAAACTGGTTGAAGAACTTATCCCCAAGCGCATTACGGTCGGCGGCGTTCAGCGCGTTTTGCAAAACCTGTTGAACGAACGCGTGTCGATTCGCGACTTGCCCACGATTTTGGAAGGCATTTCCGAAGCCTGCTCCGTTACGCAAAGTCTGATGCTGATTACCGAACATTGCCGTTCGCGTCTGGCGCGCCAGATTTCCAATATGACGGCGGGGGCTGACGGCGTGATTCCCATTGTTACGTTGTCGGGCGAATGGGAACAGGCTTTTGCCGAGTCTTTGTCGGGACAGGGCGAAGAAAAGCAGCTTTCCATGCCGCCGACGCAAATTCAGAAATTTATCGTGCGCGTGCGCCAAGTCTTTGAAGAGCAGGCTTCCCGCGGAGAAATGCCTGTTTTGCTGACCAGCCCCGGAATTCGTCCGTACGTTCGTTCAATTATTGAGCGCTTTCGTCCCTCAACTGTGGTAATATCTCAAAATGAGATTCACCCGCGCGCGAAAATCCGCACGTTGGGGCAAATTTAACCGAAGGACTGACGCCCGATGAAAATGAAAACCTACATCGCCCCGACAATGTCCGAAGCCATGGATCAGCTGCGCCACGAGCTGGGGGAAAACGCGATTCTGGTTTCGACCCAGCGTTTGGGCGCGGGGGCGGGCGTGCGGCTGACCGCCGCGATAGAAGAGGAAGAAGAGGATTTCGGCTTTGAAATTTCGGACGAACCGAAGCAGTCTGCTTTTCATGAAAAAATCAGCCGCCTTTTGGAATCCCACAACACGCCCGCAAACGTGATTGAAAAAGTCCTGCTGCACCTGAAAGAACCCGTCAAAAAAACGGAACTGGTGTCTTTTGCCGCCGCATTGGACGCGACATTCACTTTTCATCCGCTGCCCGAACACATCAAAGGACAGGCGTTTATGCTGACGGGCGCGGCGGGGGTCGGCAAAACGGTCATCACGGGCAAACTGGCGACGCGCGCATGCCTGTCGGGACGCAAAGTCGGATTGATTTGCGCGGACACCGTGCGAGCGGGCGCGGCGGAACAGCTGGTTGCGTTCACCAATATTCTGGATATCAGCCTGATTAAAGCGCGGTCGCCCGAAAACCTGCAAAACCATATTCAAACCCTGCGCAAGACATGCGACATTATTTTTATCGACATGCCCGCGTTCAATCCGTTCCAGCCCGCCGATATGGATTATCTGGCATCGTACACCCAAGCGGCGGACGCCCTGCCCGTTTTGGTCATGCCCGCGGGAATCGATGCAGACGAATCGGCTGAAACCGCCGAATCGTTTGCGCAGGCGGGCGCGCTTTATTTACTGGCGACGCGATTGGACGCAGCGCGGCGCTTCGGCGGCATTCTTGCCGCTGCGGACGCGGGCGGACTGCGCGTCTGCGAAGCCAGTATGAGTCAAAGCCTGTCAAAAGGCTTGTCCCCCATCAACGCCGTTTCTTTGGCGCGATTGCTCTTAACGTCGGCAGAATCCGACCCTGAAAGGACAGAATCATGAATACGACAAACTCAACAGAACAGGTTTTATCGCTTGCCCCGCGCAAGGTTCCCCGTCCGCAGGTGCGCAATATGATTGCCGTCGCTTCGGGCAAGGGCGGCGTCGGCAAAACATGGTTTTCCATCACTTTGGCGCACGCGTTTTCCCAAGCGGGCTTGAAAACTTTGCTGTTCGACGGCGATTTGGGACTGGCGAACATCGACATTCAGCTGGGGTTGATGCCCGTTCACGATTTGGGCAGCGTCATTGCGGGCAAAGCGACCTTGAACCAAGCGGTAACGCACTATGACGCGGGCAATTTCGACATTATCGCGGGACGGTCGGGATCGGGCAGTCTGGCGAACATTCCGCTCAGCCGTTTGCAGCTGATTAACGACGATTTGCGTGTTTTGGCGGGGGGATACGACCGCGTTATCGTCGATTTGGGCGCGGGCGTCGAAAAACCCGTCCGCCTGTTTGCGGGATCGGCGGCAACTTTGCTGATTGTCTGCACGGACGAACCGACGGCGCTGACGGACGCTTACGCTTTCATCAAAATGATGTGCATGGAACAGCAAAAGCCAAACATCCGCATTGTGGTCAATTCGGCAAATTCCGCACGCGAAGGCGAACGGACGTATACGACTTTGCTGAAAGCCTGCCAAGGCTTCCTGCGCATTTCGCCGCCCTTGGCGGGTGTCATCCGCCGCGACACGCGGGTGCGCGATTCCATTCGCAACCAAACGTCGATTTTGAACCGCCACCCGAACACCGAAGCCGCCGAAGACGTGCTGTCCATCGCCCTGCGGCTGAACAAAGAACAGGGATAAAGTGAGCGAAACCGTCACTTTTCCGACTCTTGTCCTGCCGGCTCAAACGGTGCAGGCGAATGTCGTCATTATTCCGCAAGCCCCCGACATCCTGCTGGAGCTGCCGTTTGCGACCGTACTGCCCGCCGTTGTCGCACCCGCCGAAACGCCGACGGAACCGCCCGTTCTGATACTGACTTTGCCGACCGAAGAAACGGTCGAAATTCCCGTCAATCTGCCGCTTGTTTCCGAAAAAACACCGCTGACGGTCAAAGTGATGCCGCCCGAAACCAAAGGAACGGCGGCGCTGAAGCTGATTTTCAAAACCGAACCGAAACCCGCCGCAAATCCTGCCGAATCGATTGAGCAAGCCGTCGTTCGCGCGCCCTTTACGCCGCTGAAAACAGAAGCTGTCGTCATGCGGACGATTCCCGAACAAATCACGGCGCTGTTTCCCGACCTTGCCCCCGTTCAAACCCCGAATATCCCTGTGGGAACGCGGCTGGAAATCGAAATCGCGCCCGAACAAAACGCCGTTCCCGTTTTTGCAAAACGGTCCGCCCCCGCCGCTTTGCCGGCAGAGCCGACGCCTGCAACGCCCCTGCCCCGAAAAGCGGAAAGCGAAATCGTCAAAATCATCGAATTGCCCAAAGAAACTCCCGCTCCGTCAATCCCAGCCGAACCGCCCGCTTTGCCGCGGACGGTTTCATCCGTGCCGATTGAACAGTCTGCCGTTTCGGAAATCCCGCCGCCCGCGCCGCAAACAGTCGCCGCCTACGAAACCTCCGAGGAAAGCGTACCCGTTTTGCCCGAAAAACCTGTTTTTCCAACAGAACACAAAGACGTTCCCGTCCGTTCCGCGCCGCCTGTTTTTCAGCCTGCCGCAACACCTACAAAGACGCCCGCCACGGCGAAAACCGTTCCCGCGTTCGAACCGCAAACCGTATTGAAAGCGGTTGTTGTGAAACCCGCGCCCGACGCAAAACCCGTTTTGCTGACCGAAGCGGGCGTGATTGTGCCGACGGAAACGGTGGCTTTGCCGCCGTTGACTCCCGTCGCGGTGAAAATTACGGAAGTCGTCGCGCCTGTCGTCGAACAGCCCGCCGAAAAAACGGTGTGGACGGTGCTGAGCGACGCGCTGAAAACGATAGAGCGGACGGACGCGCCCGCGTTTGAAAATTTCAAAGCCGTTCTGCCCTCAATCAGTCCGAAACTGCCCGCTTTGATGCTGTCGTACGTCAAGGCGGCGTCCAAAAACATTCCGCTTGAAACTTGGCTGGGGGAGCAAAACGCGGCGGCAATCCGCAAAACGCAGGGCGGCGAAGTTCTGCTGAAACGGCTGGAACGCGAGTTTACGCCGAAAAAAGCGGTGGACAGGCAGGAAACACCGTGGAAAAGCTTTGACATTCCGTTTTTGACGGGAACGGCGGTCGAACCCGTATCGCTGTATTTGCAGCGTCCGCCCGAAGATCTTGACCGCCGCGCGGCGGCGCAAAAATCGGGCGGCGGCGTGCGTTTCGTCGTGGATTTGAATCTGTCGCGGCTGGGCAGAATCCAGCTGGAGGGGCTTGCCAACCGTCAAAACAGGACGTTTTCGCTGGTCATCCGCACGCAAAACGTTTTGCCCGACGGGGCGGAGGCTCGCATAAAGTCCCTCTTTACACAAACGCTGAGCGCGCTATCCTATGCGGGCGGGGTGCAAGTCCGTCAAACGGACGACTTTATCGATTTCACCCCCGCCGAACAAACCAAAACGGGAGTATGGGCGTGACGGATTCCAAAGGATACTACGCGGTTCTGGGGATTTCCCAAACGGCGACCGACGACGACATCAAAGCCGCGTTCCGCAAACAGGTCAAGCTGTGCCACCCCGACGTCGCCGACGGAGATAAAGCGCACGAAACCTATATGCTGCTGACAGAAGCGTACCATGTCCTGCTTGACCCGCTGAAGCGCAAGGCTTACGACTTGACGCCCGACACGGAAGCGGCATCGGCGCATGAAATTGTGAAATGCTGCAAATGCGGCAAACCCGCCAAACAGCCGCGCTATATTTTTTTCACGCGCGGCAGCGAACGCATCGGCGGCGTGTATTGCCGCGACTGCGCGTCCAAAGAACAGCTGAAAACGTCCCTGCGCAACTGGGGGGATTTTCTGAAACGTCCCGCCTACACTTGGTCAACGCTGAAAAACACCTATAAATTTTCGCAAATGCCGCCCGATAAAAATTGGGAAATTTTAATGCGGAACGCGCAGGCGTATCAAAGCCGCAAACGTCCCGATTTGGCAAAATCGATGGGGGAACAAGCCAAAAAATTCGCCCAAACGCCGCAGCAGGAAATCAAAACCTGCATTTTTTTGAACGCTTTGCCCGAAACAACGGTGAAAGAACCCGATTTTTGGCGCGTCAAGCCGTCCGATTTCGTCCGCGTGTATCTGCCTTTGCTGGTCGGCTTTCTGATTGCCGTTGCGGGCATCGCCGTGCCGTGTTTCCGCACCGACCGTCTGTCGTCCGCCGCAACGGATTTTCAGCCGAAAGACTACAAGCACATTCCGCTCAAACCCGTTCCTTTGGCGCAAAACGACAAAAGTTTGTACTTCTTTACAACCGCACCGCAAACACCGGGGTATCAAGCCCCGTGCGTCGATTGCGGCATTATCGTGCTTATCCCCGAAAAAACGCCCGTTCGGCTGACGGGAATCGTCCCCGACAGCCCTTGGGTGCAAATCAAAACGCCGCGCGGAATCGTCGCTTTCGTCAAAAAAGATTTTCTGACCCGCGAAATCGACGAGCCGTAATCACTTGTCCAAGTACGACTGCAAAGCGCGCGCCAGCTGGTCGGGACAGCTTGTCCCTTTGCCGCCGCAATCGATGCCTTTCAGCCGTTCAATCACGTCCGCGATTTTCATGCCGCGCGTCAAAGCGCGAATCCCCGCTTGGTTGCCCATGCACCCGCCCGCGAACTGCACGTCCTTGACAACGCCGTTGTCGATTTGCGCCAAAATCATGCGGCAGCAAGTGCCGTGCGTTTGATACTGTATCGTTTCCATCAGTTTTTCGTTTCCCTTATCAACAAAGCGATGTCTTTTTGCATTTCTTCAACCGACGGGTTGTTTTGAATGCGGTAGCGCAGGATGTTCACCCCCGCCTTTTGCAGCATTTTTTCGCGGCGCAAGTGGCGTTTTTGCTGGTTTTCGCCCTCCAGTTCAACCACGCAGACAATATTCAAGGCGGCGTTGCAAATCACAAAATCCACACGTTTCAAATTGAACGGCGCCCAAAAATCCCAATGGTTCGTCGCAATCAGCGCGCGCATCGAAACGTGCGGAAAGACATAGCAATCCGCGGGAACGGCGGCGCGCAGCAGTTTGAAGAATTTTTCCTCGGTCGCATCCAGCACTTTTTTGGGACGGTAGTATTTCGCAATGATGTCGCGCTGTTTGTCGCTCAGCCACGCCAAAAAGCACAGCAGCAAATAAACCGCCAGCAAAATGCCGATAATCGACCACACCATCATAAAGCCGCCGTCGGGAATCAGCTTTCGCACCAAAGTCGTCAAAGTGTTTTCCATGGCTTTCCTCCGTCCGTATTTAATCCGAATTATTAAATATTATAACGGGTTAAGGGCGAAAAGTCCAACGGTTTGACCTTTATTGAGCCGCTATCGGCAAAAACGGCAAAATCGCCGCCAATTTTGCGCCGTGAATTTTGTACAGCCAGGCTTTATGACGGTTTTCCAGTTCGGCGGCATGCGCTTTCACATCTTCCAGCGCGGTTTCTTCGGCATTGAAAGTTACCGCCAGATACGGCACGTCTTTTTCCAGATAAAAGAACAAATACGCCGTCAAGCCGTCGTTCGTTTCAACCACGGCGGACAGGAATGGGGTTCTTTGCGCCAAATCGTCGGGACGTTTTTCAACCGCCGAAAAATCCATACCTGCAATCGTTTTCAGCATCGTATCGATATAAGCGTCGGATTTCATGAAAAAACCGTCCGACGCCCACACGGGTTCCATTTTGGAAAATTCGGTCGCGCGGCGGAACACGGCTTCGCGTTTTTTGGTTTCGTCGACAAAGGCGATTCTGGAAATTTCGGATTCGTAAAAATCGAACAATCCCGTTTTCACCCATGACAGCATTCCGCCCGTTACGTCTGCGGCGCCGCGCACCAGCCATGACTGCGCTTCATCGGGTTTGCGCACAAAGTAGCCCTGCCCGTTCCAGCGGATGCCGCTGGTCGATTTGCCGATCAGCAGATTCAGCAATTGTCCGCCGTCCGCATCCAAAAGCGTGACCAAATACGATTTGGCATTGACGCCGCTGTCTTCAACGCCGATATCCGCGTAATATTCAGGCAAAGCGGTCTTGGGTTCGATTTTTTCCAAGCCGGCAAGCCCGATAAGCGCGTTGCGCAGCCGCTCCTTGTCCGCAGGGTAGCCCGCCGATTCCATCAATGACCAGTTGCCCGCCGAATCTTTGACAAAGGTGACGGCATCGCCTTCATGTTCGATCGACATCACGGCGACATCGTTGATTTTTTCCAACAATCCGGGACTCAATTTTTCCCCGAACGCCTTGTCGGGCGCATACGACGGAGCGGTCGCCCACAGGCAAACGGCGGCGGCAACGGCGGCAAGCGTTATGAAAAACAAGCGGCTGAAAGCTTTCGGACTCATTTTTCCTCCTTCACGAAGCGGGCGCGGCGCGCACGGCGGCGCCAAGCCACGAACAGCGCGGCAATAATCAGCAACACGGGAACCGCCGCGATATTCAGCACCATCACCGTCGTTTGCAAAGCCAGCACATCGCGGCTTAAAACACTTTGCACAGAACGCAGGGATTTGCGCAATTCGATGACTTGTTTCTGCAAATCGCGAATCTGCTCCATATCTTCGCGCGTCAGCAGGTCTTCACCGTCGCGGGACGATCTTTCGGTCAGCTGTTTCAGTCTGTCCTGCGCTTCCGCCAACGCCGTAAACAGGCGGCTTTCCTCTTCACGGTACTGTTTGTCGGATTTCTGCGCCAAATCCTCCAGCACCGTGAACGGACGGTTCCATTCGGCTTTCGACCGCAAATCTATCAGCGACGCGGAATCGCTCAGATTGTCCAAAGCGTTGACGACCAGATCGCCGTTGCCCGTAAAGGGATACAGTTTCGTTTCGCCCAGTTCGTCTTCAACCTCCGTCCAATAGCCGTCCGCCAGAAAATCGCTGTCGGCAATCAGAATGATGTTTGTCGGCTTGACGGACTTGGACAGGTGCGCTTCCGTGCGCTGCGCCAGAAAATTGCGGGTCGGCGCTTTTTCGAACGCGCTGTTCAAAACGCCTTTGACGCGCACGCCCAAAACATAGTTTTTACCGCTCGGCTTGAAATTCCGGTTCATCTCGACGGGATCGGGACGCAAGCCGTCTTTGGACGGAAACAGACGGGATTCCTTGGACGACATGATCAGCGGTTCAACCGTCAAGCCGTCGATTCGTTCCTTGACGGTGAAATGCCCCGCATAAGACAGATTGACCGCCGACAAAGCCCCCGTTACGGGATCAAGCGGATTCATATGCCGGGCGTCCGCCGTTATCCATGGCGGGAACTTTGTTTGAACCGTTTTGCCGTCCTCCGTTCGGGTCGCCGTGCGCGACAGTTCGGCATCGCCGACAAAGACATTCGGGTTGAAAGCGATTCCCCAACGGTCGAAAAACAGTTTCATATCGGGGCTGACCGAATACGGCGCGTCGCCCAAAGCAACCTCGACTTCGCTGAACGGATCGATCAGCACCAGCATCGTGCCGCCGCGCATTAAAAACTGATCGACGGCATACGCCGTTTCATCCGTAAAACGCTTCGGATTCACCAGCATCAGCACGTCCGTTTCGGCGGGAATGTCCAAAGTCTGGCGCGAAATGAACCGCACGTTGAAAATGTCGCGAATCTGACGCATGATCGCCCAGCGGGGCATATATTTGGGGTACACCAGTTGGGGGCTGCCCTGTCCGTCGATCGGAAAAGTGCTGATAATGCCGATTGTCGGTCGTTTGGAACGCGTCAAATCGGTCAAATACTTGGTAATATCGTATTCCAAAAACCGTTCCCGCGACGGGTCGAGCATTGCAATCACACGCTTTCTGTCCGATGTATTGGCAATCACCAGCCCCATATAAACGTATTCCGACGAATTGCCGACGGGAATGCCTTTCAATCCCAGCGCCAGCGCTTCGTCTTCGTTTTTCGAAAACGGTTCGGGATCGACGACTTCCAAACGAATCCTGCCGTCGGCTTGGGCGGCGTACTGTTCCAGCAGCTCCAGCACCCGAACGGCATAAGACGCGTGCGTTTCCGACACTTGCGCCAGTTTCGAAGACATATAAAAGCGGATGGTCAGCGGTTCTTTGATGCGGGCAACGGCGTCTTTCGACCCGCGCGACAGGGAATAAAGCCCCGCTTCGGTCAAATCGGCGCGGTAGTTTTTAAAGGCGAATACCGCAATGATGTTGACGGTGAAAAACAGAACAACGCCCGAAATCAAGCCCAAAACACCCAAAACGCCGCGATCGGTCTGATTGATTTTTTTCATGCTCACACCGCCTTTTTATGATCCAACACAACAACGCAAGCAAACAGGAACACCCCCGAAAACGACACAAAAAACAATATGTCGCGCAGATCCAAAACGCCGCGCGTCAAGGACAAAAAGTGCATCAAAAAACCGAACGACCGCATGACTTTCAAAACTTTTTCGGCGGCGACGGACGAAAACGCTTCCACCAAAGCGTCCGAACCGACAAACGTCAGCAGAATGCACGCCATCATCGTCAGAACAAACGCGACCATCTGGCTTTTGGTGCAGGCGGACAGGCACGACCCGACGGACAAAAAAGTTCCCGCCATCAGAAAGCTGGCGAAATAGCTGACCAAAATCACGCCGTTGTCGGGACGCCCCAGATAATTGACCGTCACCCACATCGGCATTGTCAGCAGCAGCGCCACGCCGACAAAAGCCCATGCGGCAAAAAACTTACCCAGCACCAGCTCCCATGTGGACATCGGCAGAGTCATCAACAGCTCAATCGTGCCGCTTCGGCGTTCCTCAGCCCACAGGCGCATGGAAATCGCGGAAATCAAAAACACATACAGCCATGGCTGAAACAAAAAAAACGATTGCAGATCCGCCTGTCCCCGACTGAAAAAATTGCCCGCGTAAAACGTCAAAATCCCCGACAAAGCCACAAAGATCATCAAAAAAATCCATGCGGCGGGCGTTGTGAAATACCCGCAAAATTCGCGTTTTGCCAAAACGAACACAGCCCTCATAACGCTTCGCCTTTCGGTTCGCGGTCGGGGGATGTGAATGCGTAAAACACTTCCTCCAGCCGACCTTTTTCCATAAACATGTCTTCAATCCGAACATCCTGACGGCGCAGCAGATCAACCGCGTCCGCAGCGGGAAAAACCTGTCCCGCAGGCGTCAGACAAAACAGAACCTTGCCGCTTTCGGCGGTTTCTTCGATTTTTTGAATCTGCGGCATTTGTTCGAAAGCAATGCGCGCCTTTTCCCGCTGATAATCGGGAATCAGGAAATAAAGCAGCCTGTGGGATTCGGACAAAGCCAGCAATTCGCGCGGCGTGCCGTCCAGAACGATTTTGCCTTTGTCGATAATGACGGCGCGGGTGCAGATCGCTTCGACTTCCTCCAAAACGTGGGTGGAAATGATGATCGCCTTGTCCTGCTTGATGCGGCGGATAAGCGCGCGAATCTCGCGCTTTTGATTGGGATCCAGCCCCTCCGTCGGTTCGTCCAGAATCAAAACGGCGGGATCATGCACCAAAGCCTGCGCCAAACCGACGCGGCGTTTGTAACCCTTGGACAGCGTGTCGATCGTTTGATACAAAACGTCGGACAATGAAATCTCGTCAATGACTTTGGCAACGGCTTTTTCCTTTGCCGAGCCGTCCAAACCGCGCGCTTCCGCAATAAAATTCAAAAACGACAAAACGGTCATGTCGGGATAGGACGACGCCTGTTCCGGCATATAGCCGATTTTTTGTTTGACCTGCACGGGGTTTTCGACGACATCAAAGCCGCAAACGTCGATTTTGCCGGAACTGGGGGTCAAAAAGCCCGAAATCATGCGCATGGTCGTCGTTTTGCCCGCGCCGTTCGGTCCCAAAAAGCCCAAGACCTGCCCCTGCGGAACGGTCATGGACAAATCGTCGACGGCTTTGAACCTGCCGAATCTGCGTGTAACGTTTTGCACTGTAATCATAGGGCGTCCTTAACAAACAAATCCGTTTAAGGTTATAACCTCTTTGAAAAAAACTCAAGCTTTTCTCGGTTCGGACGCAATTTGCGGGATTTTCCCGTTGTATTTCGCCGCCGCCGTCCGTACAATGCGGACCATGTTGAAAATGCTTTTGTTTTTGCTGTTGTTTTCCCGCGCGGTTTGCGCCGCGCCCGTTTCGCACGAAGCCGTTTACGCCATATCGCTGGCTTCGACGGCGGGCGGCGCGGACAGCGTTGTCGGCGCAAGCGGCGTCATGCGTTACCAAGCGCAAAAAGTCTGCGGCGAATGGCAGACCCAAACCGTTTTTTCGCTGGATGTCAGCCGCGAACTGGCGGGCGTGGAAACGACGCATTGGAAACAGACGACGACGGAAACGCTTGACGGCTGCCGCTTCGATTTTACCGTCTTCGTGCGCGAAAACGGGCAGGACAGAAAAGAATTGTCGGGACGGGCGCGCTGCGAAAACGGCAAAAAAAAGCTGTTTGTCGATTATCCCGTCAAGCTTCAAGCCGATTTTCCCAAAACCGTCAAATTTCCTTTGGAGCAATCCGCCGCTTGGCTGAAAGCCGCCGCGGAAGGCAAAAAAAGTTTTTCGTCCTATGTGTTTGACGGCACGAAAGCGGACGCGCTGATGTCGCTGAACGCTATTGTTTCGGAACGCGACGCAAAAACCAAAAGCCGCCGCTTCGATTTCGCTTTTTATCCCGCGCAAAAAGGGCTGAACGCCGACGGAACGCCCGCGTACGAAAGCTCCGCCCGCTATTACGACAACGGCGTCGCGGACGACATTCGGCAGGATTTCGGTTCTTATGTTCTGCAATCAAAGCTGAAAAGCTTCAAACGGCTGCAAGACATCCCTTGCGAAGCGCGTTAAATCCGTGATATAAGAAAGTAAACCGTTTTTTAAACTTTTTGAGGATTTCCTTTGACCAACGAAGTGCCTTATATTGCGGGATTGCGCAGCGTCGCGTCGCTGTATGACGCGTTTATCGTCGATTTGTGGGGCGTGATTTACGAAGAACAGCGCTTGTGCGTCGGCGTGTTCAACGCGCTGTCTCAGCTCAGCGACGCGGGTAAGCAGGTCATTTTCCTGTCCAACACCGCGACGCGTTCGGCTCAAACCGCAAAAAAATTGGAAAGAATGGGCATTAAACGCTACCAATACCGCGGCGTTCTGACTTCGGGCGAAATCATTTACCACGAATTGCGCGCCCGCACCGATCCGTTCTTTGCCAATCTGCAGCGGCGCTGTTTTCATTTGGGTCCCGAAAAGTATTGGCAGTCCTTCGCCGATTTGGGATACATCGTTGTCAAAAACATTGACGAAGCTGACTTTATCCTGCTGACGGGAACATTCGGCACGCAAGACACCCTGTCCAAATACGAACCGTTTTTCAAAGCGTGCCTGTCGCGCCGTTTGCCGATGATCTGCGCCTGTCCCGATTCTTTCGTACTGAAGGACGGCGTTCCGCATTTGGCGGCGGGGGCGATCGCCGCGCAATACCAATCCATGGGCGGTTCCGTTTTCTGGCACGGCAAACCCGAAACCGCCGTTTTCGAATACTGCGTTTCCGGATTCGACGTGTCGGACAAATCGCGCGTTGCCGTTATCGGGGATTCTTTGACGGCGGATATCCAAGGCGCCAACAAAGCGGGACTGGACGCTTTGTTTATCGCGGGCGGCATTCATGCCAAAGAATTGGGCATCAGCCGCGGACAGCAGCCCGCCCCCGAACGCGTCGCCAGCCTGTTCGCGCGCCACGACTGCACGGCGCGCGCCGTTCTGCCCGCGTTTGTTTGGTAAAAATCAGGGAATCAGCACGGGTTTGTCGCGGCATTCGAATGTCGCGCGGCGGAAATTGTGGCGGTTCGTCAACTTCATATCGACCAATATCGTATCGCGTCCCTTGCCTGCGCAAAACCGTTTGGCGTGGTCGCCCAGCTGAGACAAACGGATGTTGCGGTCGTTGTATTCGTAAGCGATCCGCTTTTCCTTGACATCGGCGACGCGGATGTCGTCCGTCTTCAAAATCAGCAAATCGGAATCGACGGCGGTCACCGTCTGCGGCAGTTTGTCATCGGGAATATCGTCGAAATACGCGCATCCCGACAACAGCAGAAAAACAAAAGCCGCCTTTTTCATTTCCGTTCTCCGCCGTTTTCCAGTTCGGCTTGATATTTTTTCAGCCGTTCGATTTCGCTTAAACGCGATCTGCGGGTGGCGGTTCGCTTGGCATCGACAGCTTTGCGGGATTCCTCCAGCGCCGTTTCGTTTTCGGGAACACCCGTCGTTTTATCCAGCGTATAGGAAAAAATCTTGTCCCCGTTTTGATTGAACAAATCGAAAGAAACGGTTTGAGCGCCGACTTTAACGTCTTTTTCTTCCAGCTTCACGCCGCGGTTTTTAAAGCGGTCTTTGACGAAATCGACAACATATTGCTTGATTTCCGCATCGCTGCGTTTTTTGACGACCGTGCCGTCGGCATTGCGTTCGTACGTCAAATCCCCCAAAGCCCTGAGTTCGGAACAGCCGTAAATATTCGCTTCCATTCCGTCAAACCCGCCGACGCAGGTCGCCCGAGCCTCTGCGGCGCAAAACAACGCAAAAAACAGCAATAAAACTTTCATTTCAATTTTCCTTGTATGTGATGCGGTTCAGTATACTTTGTTTTTTCGCGTCGGACAAGCGGTCGAATTCGGGATTTTCGACATCCAGTTTCAGAACTTTGTCCTCGTCTTCCTCTTTGAAAATCTTTAGCCCCGTCTGTTTGAAGCCGTTTTCGCCGTCGGCATCAGCAACCGTCCCCGTCTGTTCCGGCTGAGCGGCAGAGGAACGGGAAACGGGCGAACGGTAAACGGAGGGCTGCGGCGCGGCGGGACGGACGGCAACGCCGTAGGGATGAGTCTGCGCCCCGCGGAGGCTGCGGGCGCGCAAATCAATCGGCTGCGCGGCGGCGCAATGACAAAACAGAACGGCGGAAAGCAATATCGTTTTAAACATCGGGCAACGTCTGCGGATTGTTTTTGATGTATTCTTTAACGTCTTGGGAATCGACGGCGGTTTCATCCTCCGCGACCGTTTTGGGCGGCGACGCCGCTTTGTAGGCGGGCGGAGCGTATACGGGCTGCGGCGGCGGATAAGCCGCGGGAACGGGCTGAACAGCCGGCTGCGAAGACGTCAGCCTGTTGTGTGAAGACGAGGTTTGCGTTTTTGCGGAAACCGTTCCCAATCCGCCGTGCATGCTGCGGGCGCGCAGATCAATCAGCGGATATTCGTCGCGGTCGAACGCATGCGCCGCCGAACAAACAGACAAACAAAGCAAAAAAACAAACAGCCGAATCATACCGAAATCTCCGCCGTAAATTTTACAGCTCTTTCGTCAAAAGTGCAATTTTTTAAATTTGTCAAAGCCTCTTTGTATGATATAGTGATTCGCGAATTCAACCCGAGGGGCAACCTATGAGCAAAAAAGAACTGCTGACGATTATTGTTGAAAAAGCCGCGCCGAAAATCCGCGCTTTTGCGGAAAAAGCAAAACAGGCATGGCAATCGGAACGCGCCCGCCGCTGCCGCGACGGTCTGAAGTGGAACAATTTGCGTCCCAAACTGAAAAAAGCCGGACGTTTCATCGTCGATTTCACCCGCGCTCAGCCCCGCACGGCAAGCTTTATCTACGTTTGCCTTTTTTGCGTTTTCTCGATTGAATTTCTGGATCTGCCGATTGCGGATTTGTGCCTGAAAAACCAAAACGACACGGTTTGGGCAACGATATCCGCCGTCAATCCGTCGGGCTGGTGGTTCCCGATTTTACTGGTCATCGGAACGGTTTACACCGTCATCGCGGGGCTGTCCCTGACGACGGAGGCGTTCGAGCGCAATCTGGACAAAGCGAAAAAAACGGCGTTCATTCTGCTGTCTTTGTCGGTATCGTCTTTGCTGACCGTGTTTTTCAACATTCTGGTCGGACGCTATACGCCCGAATTTCTGGAAACCATGCACCTTTACGGATTTTCGTCTTTCCGTTTCCGCCTGACTGAAACGTCGTTCCCCAGTTTCGGCGTTCAAAGCATCTGGGCGGTCGCTTTGGCGGCGGCGTATCAAATGCCGCTGTTCAAAAAAGCTTTTTATGCCGTCGCCGCCGTCGTGTCCGCCGCTTTGCCGCTGGCAGGCGCGTGCTTTGTCAGCGATGCCGTCATGGGCGCGTATGTCGGTGTTTTGATGTATTCCGCCGCCCGCTGGATGGTTTCCGAAAACCGCGAAAACACGCCGCTGTTCACGCGCTAATCCTGCAAAATCTTTTCCAAAGCGTTGCGGTTCAGCTTGATCAGTTCGTATTCTTCGGGGGTAACGGGCGTCTTGGTTTGCGTCGCGTCCTTGACGCTGCGGATGCCGCGATAATACTGCGCCGTTTTCTGCCGTTTTTGTTCGGGAGACAAAGTGGTGTCCCTGCGCACGGCATCAATCTGCGCCTGCAAATGCCGCGTCATATTTTTGCGCTTTTCATCCTGCAAAATGTTTGACAAAGTTAATCTGAACTTTTGTTCCAGCAAAAAGAATCTGTCCGCCGCCCAGCCGTGTTCATCCGCCCACCGCACGACTTCGGCGGGATAGTCGGTGCTGGGCGACACCCCCAGATACGCCACGGCTTTGTATTGGTTGTTGCCTTCTTTCAGCCAGCGGGAATAGCGGCGCCAGTCTCGGGCGAAACGGCGCAATTCGTCAAATGTAACAGGTTCGGTCGCCGCAATGTCCTTTTCCGCCATGGGGGATTGCGGATATGCCGCTGACGGCGCGGGCATCGCGCAAACCATCAAAATCAAAAACAACGCGCTTTTCACTTTTTATTTCCCAATCAAACAAATTAGGCTATGATTATAGCACAAGAGGATCAAAAAATGAAACGGCTTTGTTTTCTGGCGGATAAAACGGAACTGGCGCAGTCGGCGGCTGAACGGCTGAAAGCCCTGTACGGACAGACAACCGTTGCCAAAGCCGACGCTTTGGTCGTTTTGGGCGGCGACGGTTTTTTGCTGCAAACCATGCACAAACATATCGGCAAAGGCATTCCGTTTTACGGGATGAACTGCGGCAGCATCGGATTCTTGCTGAACAAATACCGCGAAGACGGATTGCCCGAACGACTGGACAAAGCGGGGCAAGTTACTTTGCGCCCGCTGGAAATGATTGCCGAAAATCAAACCAAAACGCTCAAAGCTCTGGCTTTGAACGAAGTGTCCCTGTTGCGGCAAAGCTGTCAGACCGCCGATATTTCGATTTGTATCGACGGCGCGGAAAAAATCGCGGATTTGATTTGCGACGGCGTGCTGGTGTCGACGCCCGCGGGCAGCACGGCGTACAACCTGTCGGCGCACGGTCCGATTTTACCCTTGACATCGAACGTTTTGGCGCTGACGCCCATCAGTCCGTTCCGTCCCCGCCGCTGGCACGGCGCGATTTTGCCGCGCCACGTCACCGTTTCGTTCGAGATTCGGCAGAAAGACAAACGTCCCGTCAGCGCGGTCGCCGACTTTACGGAACTGCGCAACGTGTCGCGCGTCACAGTCAGGGAAGCCGAAAATATCGGCATTACCCTGCTGTTTGAACCCGATTACAATTTGGAAGACCGCGTTCTGGACGAACAGTTTTTAAGCTAACGTTACGATTCCGTGCTTTTTCTTGCCGACGGACAGCTTGATTTGCCCGTCTTTGACGTTTTCGGCGGTCAGCATGATATTGTCGCCCGACACGGCGGCGTCATTGATTTTCACGCCGTTCTGCGCGATAAGCCGCTTGGCTTCGCCTTTGCTGGCAACCAGCTTCAGCTGCAGCAAAGCTTCGGTCAGCGCGATTTCGCCCGCGGCGGCAAAGGTCGGCAAATCACCGCCCGCGACGCCTTCCTCGAACGTTTTGCGCGCGGTTTCGGCGGCGGCGGTCGCGGCGTCCTCGCCGCGGCAGATTTTCGTCGCCTCGAACGCGAGGATTTTCTTGGCTTCGTTGATTTCCTTGTCTTTCAAAGCCTCCAAGCGGCGAACTTCGTCCATCGGCAAATCGGTGAAAATGCGCAGGCATTTGCCCACGTCCGCGTCGCCGACGTTGCGGAAATACTGATAGTAGTCATAGGACGGCAGTTTTTCGTCATTAATCCAAACGGCGTTGCCTTCGGACTTGCCCATTTTTTTGCCCGCCGAATCGGTGATAATCGGGCAAGTGAAGCCGAACAGCTCGACATCGTATTTGCGCCGTCCCAGCTCCGTTCCCGACGTGATGTTGCCCCATTGATCCGACCCCGCCATTTGCGCGCGGCAGCCGTATTGCTTGTAAAGCCGGCAAAAGTCATAGCCCTGCAAAAGCTGGTAGTTGAATTCCAAGAACGACATCTGCTGTTCCCTGTCTAAGCGCGCTTTGACGCTTTCCATGGTCAGCATGCGGTTGACGGAGTAATACGTTCCGACGTCGCGCAGGAATTCCAGATAATTGACATCGCGGAACCAGTCATAGTTGTCCACCATGACCGCGCCGTTTTCCGTGTCGTCGAAGCGGATGAACTTGGAATAGGATTTTTTCAATCCCGCTTCGTTGTGCGCGATGGTTTCGGCGGTCATAAAGGGGCGCAGTTTGTCTTTGCCCGACGGGTCGCCGATTCGCGCGGTCGCGCCGCCGACCAGCATCAAGGGCTTGTTGCCCAACTTTTGAAACCAGCGCATCATCATCACGGGAACCAAGTGTCCGACGTGCAGACTGTCCCCCGTCGGGTCGGAGCCGAGATACGCGACGGCGGGCTTGCCCGACTTTTCGCATTCGGTCAAATAATCGTCAAAGCCCGCTTCGTTGGTGCATTGGTTGACGAATCCGCGTTCCGACAGGATGTTCAGCAATTCGGATTTAAACGGCATCGGTTGGTATCCTTTTGTACTTTGTTAAACCTTTTTCTGTACGATTTGTATCAGCATTGATTTACAAACTCAAGAAAGAAACGGGGAAATATGGAAGTCATCAAGCCTTTGACGGCACTCGGGTTAATGAGCGGAACCTCCATGGACGGCGTGGACGCCGCGCTGCTGGTTACGGACGGGGTTGACGTGTTCGATTTCGGCAAAGCTTTAAACCGTCCTTATGACATGGAAATGCGCGCGGACTTGCGTTCGATTACGGGCAAAGGCGCGCAAGCCGACGCCGAAAAAGTCAAAGACATCGAACGCCGCCTGACTCTGTTTCACGCCGATGTTGCCAAAGAACTGATGGATTCGGCGGGACTGCGGGCGCAAGACGTCGATGTCATCGGCTTTCACGGGCAAACCGTTTACCACAACGCGGCGGAACATGTGTCCGTGCAAATCGGCGACGGCGACTTGCTTGCCGCCGAAACGGGCGTGTGCGTGGTCAACCGTTTCCGCAACTCCGACATTGCCAACGGAGGACAGGGCGCACCGTTGATGCCGTCGTATTACGCCGCTTTGGCGCAGAATTTGGAAAAGCCCCTTGCCGTTTTGAACATCGGCGGCATTTCGACGCTGACGTGGATAGGCGAAAACGGCGAACTGATTGCGTTCGACACGGGGCCCGGAAACGCGCCCATCGACGACTGGATGATGAAAAAGCACGGTTCGACCATGGACTTCGACGGGTCGATGGCGGCAACGGGAGCCGTTGACGAAAAAATCGTCGCGCGAATGCTCAAGCGTCCCTATTTCGACCAAAAACCGCCGAAAACCGTCGACCGCGACGAATTTTCCGCCCGCTTGGCTGAAAACACCGAAGGCTTGAGCGTTGCGGACGGCGCGGCGACTTTGACGGCTTTTTGCGCCGAATGTGTCGTCAAAGCCTGCGATTTCCTGCCCGAAGCCCCCAAACGCTGGATTGTCTGCGGCGGCGGCGCGCACAACCCGACTTTGATGCGCATGATTCGCCAGCGGCTGAACGCGCCCGTGGACATCGCGCGCGAAGTCAAATGGGACGGCGATTTCATCGAAGCGCAGGGCTTTGCGTTCCTTGCCGTGAAAAGCCTGTTCGGACTGCCGTTTTCGTTCCCGTCCACAACGGGCGTGCCGCATTCGATGTGCGGCGGCATGCGTCACGACGCGGCGAACGTTTCCAAAAAAATCCGCTAAAAAAAGCTTGATTACGCCATAAAACAAGACTAAATCCTCTTTCAACAAAGTCTTTTTTTAGGATTAAGGCAATGAACGAAGAAGATTACGGCAAAATCATCGAAGCCCACGCCCACGTCGGGACGTGGTGCGCGGACAACGCGGACTTTACGGCGGACGCTTTGAACGACGCGATGCAGGAACCGTTCACGGTTTCCATCAACGGCGAAGAAGAGGAAAACGAAGTCGTCGCCATTATGGTTTCCAATATGAGCGGCATTGATTTGAAACCTGACGGATCGCCCAAAATCACCGAAGACGAAGCCAACCTTGAAATGTTGGACATCGCCGCCGAAAACCCCAAGTTCAAAACGCTGATTGTCGGTCAGCCCGGCTACGGCGACGCGGAAAATCTGGCGAATCTGATTGAAGAACGCGGCGATGAAATCTACGGCATCAAACTGCACCCGAACACGCTGCACCTGAACGCGAACGATCCGCAGTACGAACCGTATATGGAGGTCGCGCAGGAATACGGTCTGCCCGTTTTGTTCCATTCGCAGGACGATTATTCCGATCCGATGTACATTTACGAAACCGCGTCGAAATTCCCCGAAGTCCCGACCATTATGGCGCATTTGGGCATGGGCGACGACGCGAACCACTGGTACACTTTGGGCATTTTGCAATCCGCGATTAAATCGGAAACGGCGAATTTGTACGCCGACGTATCGTGGCTGTCGCCAGAAATGATTGTCGCGATTTTGAACCGCGCGGACGAAGACACGATTTCCCACCTGATGTTCGGCACGGATATTCCTTTGGGTCCGTTCGGCGACCCCGAAACTTATCCCTGCCGCGTCAGCGAAGTCAAATCGGCGATTGCCTCCGCTTTTGACGAGGAAGAAGCGCAGGAACTCATCCACCGTTTGTTCTATCAAAACGCGTACGATTTGTTTTTTGCAAATCGCGCAGAATAATTGCGTAAGTTTTTTCCCCTTTCATCCGTTTAACAATCAGAGCTTGACGGAGAGAGAGAACAACAATGGCCGATTTATCCGACGCGGAAATGATGAATCGCATACAATCGGCGGACGCGGCGGCGTTTCGGGAGTTGCTGAACCGTTTTGAGCGCAAGGTCTTCGGCTTGGCATGGCGGCTGACCGCGTCGGAAGCGGACGCACGGGATTTGACGCAGGACGTTTTTTTAAAAGTCTGGAAAAACCCCGCGGCGTGGCAGCCGACGGCAAAGCTGGACACATGGCTGTACCGCGTGGCGTACAACGCTTTTATCGATATGCGCCGACGGGAAAAGCCGACGGAAGAACTGGGCGAAACTTTGGAATCGCCCGCGGATTCGCCCGAAAAGGCGATGCTGTTGCAAAACGAAGCCGACCGTGTCCGCAAAGCGGTCGATTCTTTGCCCGCCCGTCAGAAAGAAGCCTTGATTTTGTGCTATTATCAAGATCTGAAAGCCAAAGACGCCGCCCAAATTTTGGGGCTGAGCCAAGGCGCGACGGAGGCTTTGCTGTTCCGTGCGCGTCAATCGCTGAAAGACTTGTTGGGAAAGGAGATAATGACATGACTTTGACGGATACGCAGCTGGACGCCCTGTTGAATCAATACACCGTTCCCGATTCCAAGGGCTTGAGCGACGAAATTTTCATGCGGGCGATGCGCGAACGCGCCCCCAAATTGTGGCTGTTCTTTGTCAAAAATTGCGCGTGGCTGTCCGTCGCGTTTTTAATCGGCGGCTTTTGCTTCGGTTCGTACGCGAACGCCGCGGATTACCGGAACGCCGCGCAATATCTGGACACCCTTTATGATTACGGAGCTTTCTGACATGAACAAAAAACTGCTGATTTTACTGGGGATTTCTCTGGCGCTGAACTGCGGCTTCATCGGTTATTTTGCCGCGCGTCCGTGCCGTTCGATTCCCCCTCAACGCGCGCGCTTTATGCCGAAACCGAAACATCACGGCGAATTCGACTTTATGAAGCAAGCGTTCAAAGACAACGAATCCCGCATGCGCCAAGCCCACCGCGCCATCGGTGAAGCGTTTAAAACCGAAGACCCCGACAAAATAAAAACCGCTTTCGCCGCCGCGGACGAAGTGCGCCACCAAATCGACGTGCAGGTGCAAAACGCGATGATCGAACGGTTTATGAAAATGTCGGCAAAGGAACGTCAAAAGTTTATGCGCCGCTTCGGGGACAAAGGCAAACCCGCCAAACATCGACGCGACCGCCGCGAATTTATGCCGCCGCCTCCGCCCCCGACGGATTGCGAGGACGAGTGACATAAAATTTTCACAAACGAAAATACGTTAAAAATCAAAGCGATTCCCGTTCGGGAGTCGCTTTTTTTTACGAAAAATGACAAAAAATGCATTTTTGCCATAATTTTGCCACAATTGTGTGGTAGCGTATAAAATAGTAAGGATTAAATAGGAGGACCACTATGAAGAAGACTCTTCTTTTCTTGACAGCGGCGTTTATAATGAACGCAACGGCTGTGGAAGC
>DEDN01000006.1 GCA_002349565.1 Alphaproteobacteria bacterium UBA2903
GCTTCCACAGCCGTTGCGTTCATCACAAACGCCGCTGTCAAGAAAAGAAGAGTCTTCTTCATAGTGGTACTCCTATTTTAATCCTTACTATTTTATACGCTACCACACAATTGTGGCAAAATTATGGCAAAAATGCAGGATGAGGCAATTTTTTTCCGATTTCCAAAAAAAAGCCCGTAAAGCACGGGCTTTTTTGGATCAAGCAAACAAAATCAGACAGCCGTTTCCAAGATGCCGCACAGTTTGACGGTGGCGTCTTCCGTTTTGATTTTATCGACGGCAGCCAATTCGTTCGCCAGACGGTCCAGCGCCTGTTCGTAGATTTGGCGTTCGCTGTACGACTGATCGGACTGGGATTGAGATCGATACAAGTCGCGTACGACTTCCGCAATGGCGACGGGATCGCCCGAATTGATTTTCGCTTCGTATTCCTGAGCGCGGCGGCTCCACATCGTCCGTTTGGATTTGGATTTTCCGCGCAATGTTTCCAGCGCCGTGTCCATAATGGAACGGTTGGACAGTTTTCTTAAACCCGAATTTTTGGCTTTCATCATCGGAACGCGCAACGTCATGCGGTCTTTGTCAAAGCGGACGGCAATCAGTTCCAATTCCTGCCCTGCCACGGTATCTTTGGTGATACTCAACACTTTCCCTACGCCGTGAGTCGGATAAACGACGAAATCACCGGCTGAAAAAGAAATTTCCTTTGCCATTTTATTTAAGATTCCCGTTAAAAATTAAACCTTTGTGAATCCCTGTCGAAACAGGGGGGATTTTTTTCACTCTTTTGTTATATCACAAAAGTTCGGATTTTGGTAGGAAATCTTAATAGAAATGTTGCAATTTTATGAACTTTCACCCTAACCGATTGAATTATAAGGATTCCGGCGGCGGCAGCGTATCGGGAATCAGACGCGTTTCCTTGCCGTACAAAACGAACACTTTTTGTCCGACGGACAAAGGATTGTTCAGCCCCTGAATCACGTTAATCATATCCCCGTCGGTCAGACGGACAATGTATTGCAAAGCCTGCTGTTTGGTCAGTTCATTTTGCGTAATGCCGCCGATGAACGCGCCCGCCAGCGCGCCGCCGACCGAAGCCAAAACCGACCCCGCACCGCGCCCGATCGTCGAAGCGGCGACTCCGCCCGCGACTCCGCCCAAAACAGAGCCTGCGCCGCTTGAGCCTTGGATGGAAACGGTGCGTACATCGACGATAACGCCTTGCGCGACCGCCGAAGCCTGTCCGACCGAAGAAAGCTTGTACGCGTTATCGTTGATATCGGCAGCGCATCCGACGGCAGCAAGACATGCCATCACAACAAAAAAAAGCTTTTTCATAGGCGTTCTCCCGTTTTTTTAAACCAGTTTACGCCCGCAAAGCCGACAGGAACAGACGGCTATTCGTCCATATCGGATTCGTCGTCGTCCTCCCGATAGGACAGGGTGTCGATGCGGCGGTCGGATTTCAGGGATTCCAGTTCCTTTTGTCCCGCTTTGTCGAACGTGTAGTAATCGACAAAGACCTTTTTGTTCAAAGTGTGGGCGTCAATGGCGGCTTGGGGGACTGCCCACAAAATCGAAATGGGATAAATGAAGAAAAAGTTTAAAACGCCGTAAGAAACTTGGTCGGCATCTCCGTCCTTGCCTGCAGACAGATACAAATTCCCCGCAAAAGGCAAGACGTTCAAAAATCCCGCCAAAAACACGTTTTTGGGCTGAGTCCACGACGGCTTTAAACCGTAACTTTTCAATTCCTGCGCTGTTTTTTCGTCTTGGGCGGACAAAGTTACGCATCCGCCCAAGGTCAAGGCAAGCATCAAACAGATGACAAGCCGCTTCATCGCTTTATGCCAATTCGGCACGCAGTTGTTTGAATTTGTCGTCCTTGTAGCCGACCCAGCGTTTGGATTCCGCGGCGATGTCGCTTTCCATGCCGTCGCGCAGAACCGTCAGCGTCATATTTTCGATTTCGGCGACAATGCGGCGCATAACCGTCAAACGGTCGTCGGCAGGCATCGCTTTTTGTTCCAATCGCAAAAACAGTTCTTCGGTTTGATACGCTTCGGCGACAATCAGGTACGCTTTCAAAATCGCGATGACGGGGGCGGAGCTTTCACCGCGCATTTTCGTAATGAAATTGACGCCCAGACGGTTAATCAGATTGTTGGCGATTTGTGTTCCGATGATTTCGCGGCGCAAGGGGTGCGTCAAAATTCCGTTTTTCCGATTTTCCTGCAAAGCTTTGGGAAAATAGGACAGCAGCAGATTTTCCAGCAAAGTGTCGTCGGGCAAATCGCTGTTCAACAGGTGGTCGTAAATCGTCAGCTTCGCATACGCCATCAGCACGCACAATTCGGGGCGGGTCAAGCCCAATCCGCGCGTAAAGCGTTCGTCCATTTCCGAATCGGCGGGCAAAAATTCCAAAGCGCGGTTCAGTTTGTCTTCGCGTTCCAAAACGTGCATAAATTTTTTGTTGCCGGGGATGCTTTTCGCGCCGCGGTGGTGCATGTAGGAAATGATTTGCGTTTGCAGGAAATTGTCGCGCAAAACCAAATCGGCAACGTCGTCTTTAATCGAATCCAGCAGTTTGTTGCGTTCTTCGACGGTCAATTCGCCCGCGCGGACGGCGGCGTTGAGCATGATTTTGATGTTGACTTCGTGATCCGAGCAATCCACTCCCGCCGAATTGTCCACGGCGTCCGTGTTCAGCCGTCCGCCCTGCAGAGCGTATTCGACGCGCGCGCGCTGGGTCAATGCCAGATTTGCACCCTCGGCAACCACTTTCGCGCGCAGCTGAGCCGCGTCAATGCGGCAGGCGGCGTTCGCGGCATCTTTGGCGTCCATTTGGGTTTCGTCGGATGCTTTGACATAGGTTCCGATGCCGCCGAAATACAGCAAATCGACGGGGGCCGACAAAATCCCCTGAATCAGTTCGGCGGGCGTCATCGTCGCTTTGGTCAAGCCCAAAACGGCGCACGCTTCGTTTGAAACGGTGACGGTTTTTTCACGGCGGGAATACACGCCGCCGCCCTGGGAAATCAATTCGGGATTGTATTCCGCCCAGCCTGCTTCCTTGTCGAACAGGCGTTTGCGTTCCGCAAAGCTTTTTTCAAGGTCGGGATTCGGATCGATGAAAATGTGGGACGAGTTGAACGCCGCGACCAGCTTCATTTTCGGCGACAACAGCATCGCGTTGCCGTACACGTCGCCCGCCATGCTGCCGACGCCCGCCGCCGTGAATTCTTCTGTCATGCAGTCGCGTCCCATTTCGTTGAAGTGGCGTTTGACGCTTTCCCACGAACCGCGCGCGGTGATCGCCATGCCTTTGTGGCTGAAGCCCGCGGAACCGCCCGAAGCGAACGCGTCGCCCAGCCAGAACCCGTATTCGGCGGACAAAGCGTTGGCAATGTCCGAAAAATCAGCCGTGCCTTTGTCCGCGGCGACGACCAGATACGGATCTTCGCCGTCGTAAATCATCGTGTTTTCGGGATGAACGACTTTGCCGTCGACAATGTTGTCGGTAATGTCCAAAAGTCCGCGAATCAAAATCCGATAGCACTTAATCGCGTTTTC
Source organism: Alphaproteobacteria bacterium UBA2903 (assembly GCA_002349565.1). GTDB lineage: Bacteria > Pseudomonadota > Alphaproteobacteria > CAAGCB01 > CAG-977 > UBA2903. Next base: position 3,577 of record DEDN01000006.1, read on the forward strand.
GACCAATTCGGCTTTGGTCGCGTTTTCGGGGGGCTGTTTGGGATAAAAGCCGCCTTTTGATCCGACGGGGACGATAACGACGTTTTTGACCTGCTGCGCTTTGACCAAGCCCAGAATTTCCGTGCGAAAGTCCTCTTTTCTGTCCGACCAGCGGATGCCGCCGCGCGCGATTTTGCCGAAACGCAGATGAACGGCGTCCACAATCGGCGAATAAACAAAGATTTCAGCCATCGGCACGGGCTTCGGCAGACCTTGGATGCCGCCGTCCAGCATTTTAAAGGAAACATAGTCCTTTTCGCCCTGATAATGGTTTGTGCGAACCATGGCTTTCAGAACGGAAAACACGGCTTTGAGCGCGATGTTTTTGGGCATTTTGGCGGCGATTTCGGCTTCGCGTTCCTCCAAATGCCGTTTGCCTGTGAAATCGGGATTGAATTTCGCGTCGAAATAATCGGCGAGCAAATCCGCGACGGCGGGGTTTTGTTCATAGGCTTCCATCACCGCGCCTTTGGTGGCGATGGTCGTCTGGCGAATGTAGGACGCGAGGGCGTTCAATACAAAGTCTTTACGCAAAGCTGTCATTTCCGTTCTTTCCGTTAGCTTATAAAAAGATAAAGTTGCCCTTAAAATATACCGCTTGCAAAGGAACGGCAAGCTTTTTTAAAGCTGTCGAAAATTCTTTACTTTTTGGGAAAAAACAGGCTAAAACAAAAGGGTAGAACGGAACGGGTATGAAAAAGAATTTTTTTTCGCAAACGGCTGATATTGTCAAAACGGTTGTCCGTGCCGCGCTGTATTTCTGCGGCGTGGCGTTTTTGGGCGCGCTGGGGGCGAAAACCGTCAAACTGTGGACGGACAAGGCGTTCGATTTGCTGGAAACGATGAAAGCCTTTCCCGCCGAAGCCGAATTTGCGGACTTTGCCGCCGCCGAACGGCAAATGTGGTACGGCATCGGTTTCGAAACGTTCGTTTTCGTTATCGGCGGATTTCTGTGCTATGAATTTCTTATCAAACCGAAAAGCGTTTTTTTGCGCTTGGTTGCGCCGCTGACGATTGCTTTTCTGATCCTGACGGGGGAATCCGTCAATCTGTTTCTGCCCGCTTTGGACAAAGTACACGAAATCGAAACCTGTCAAGCCGAGGGTATTCCGTGGAGCGCGCGCCGTCACGAATGCGACTATATGGAATTGGAACGGCGGCGGATGGAAAAGATGCTTGCCGCCAAAAAGCCCGCAAAGTCCCGTAAAAAAGCGGCAAAACCCGCCGTTGCCGCACCGCAGAAAGCTGCCGCGAAACCCGTCGCTCCCGTTGTGAAAAAGCCCGCGCCGAAACAGGTTGCCCCCGCTTTGCCCGCCGCCAAACCCGCAGAACCGAAGCCCGAAGCCAAGCCCGCGGCAAAGCCTGCCGCTGAAAACGCTCCCGCCCCCGCGGCAAAGCCGAAGCCCAAGCGCAAACCCGTGAAAAAGCCCGCGCCGAAATCCGAACCTAAATCCGAACAGCCCGCCGCGGAACAAGCCCCCGCGCCCGCGAAAAAGCTTGCCCCGCCGAAAAGCCTAGCCCCTTAAACGATACGAGGTGAAAGATGTTTTCCTTTTTGAATCAGCATTTGGCGTTTATTCTGCCGATTTTGTACAAAATCGCTTTGGCGGGCGGACTGCTGTTCGGGGCGCATCTGATTTCCAAGCTTTGCGTCGTGTCGCTGGAAAAAGGGCTGCACAAAATCAAAAACGTCGACGATACGTTTTTGCCCGTGACAAAGCTGATGATGCAGTATTTGGTTTACGGCATTGCGGCGCTGTTCATTTTAAACCTGTTCGGCGTCAATACGGCAAGTATCGTTACTTTGGTCGGCGTCGGCGGTTTGTCTATCGGCTTGGCGTTAAAGGACATTCTGTCGAATGTCGCGTCGGGGCTGGCTTTGCTGATGCTGCGCCCGTTCAAAAACGGCGATGCGGTCGAAGCGGGCGGCGTGTCGGGCGTTATCAAGGAAATCGGGCTGTTTACGACCAGACTTCAGACGTTTTCGGGCGTGTATGTGTGCGTGCCGAACAATCTGTTTTGGGCGAACAGCATTTTAAACTATTCGCGCAACAAAAAACGCCGCTTTGAAATCCAAGTGCCGATGACGTACTTTGATTCGCTGGATTCAGCCATGACCGCTTTGAACGAAGTTTTGTCGTCCGAACCGCGTTTGCTGGACGATCCCGCGCCGCAGCTGTTTGTCAAAAAACTGAACTTTTCCGCGGTTGTTCTGGAAATGCGCGCCTGGGTGAAAACGGCGGAGTATTGGGACGTTTACTGGTCGGTCAACCAAAAGGTCAAAGCCGTTATGGAACAGGGCAAAATGGCTGTTCCCCTGCTGCGCAAGGAAATTCAAATCCAAAAGGATGCCGATTAAAGTGCGCGTCGCATGACCAGCGCATCGATTTTTTCATCGCCCCGCGTGTAGTAGTTCGGACGTTTTCCGACTTGTTTGAAGTCGTGGCGGCGGTAAAGTTCTATGGCGTGGGGATTGTTGACGGCGACTTCCAAAAACAGATCGGCGACGCCGTTTTGTTTCAATCGGTCAAAGGATGTTTCCAACAGCAAATCGCCGATTTTTTTGCCGCGGAAAGCGGGCATGACGCCCAGCGTTACAATGTCGGCTTGGTCGACGCTGTACGCGTCAATCACGAAACCGACGGGGGTGTCGTTTTCGAACGCCACCAATCCCAACGCCCCCGGCATCAGCAGGGTTTGGCGCATCATGGATTCGTTCCACGCTTTGGCAAAGCAGGCTTTGTGCAAATCGGCGAAAACGTCGGCAAACGCCGCATCGCAAACGGTTACTTGCGGCATAAAGTCACCTCGGCTTCCCGCAGGTACAGCGGAGCGGGCGTTTTGCGTTCGGGCGTTTTGCCCGCCGCCATTTTGCCCAGCACGACGGCATCGGGCATCGGCACTTCCGCAACGGTTTTTTTGCCCGTTTCCTCAATCAGCCTTTGCACGCCGTTGCCCGCGAACGCAAAGCCCTGCAGCGTGTCGAAATACGCCCCCGCGGCGACAAAAGGGTCGGAAACGGGTTGTTTGTTATCAAACAGCTGTGCGTAAAAATCATCGCGCTTGGTTTCCAAAACAACACAAAGCTTTCCCGCAAAGTCGGCTGAAAACGCGACGGCTTCCAGCAAAGAAACGCCGACTTCGGGCAAATTCGCCGCTATGGCAAGCCCGTCCGCCGCCGCCAGACCGACGCGCACGCCCGTGAACGACCCCGGTCCCGTCGACACGGCGATACAGCCCAAATCGGAAAAATCAATGTTCGCCTGTTTCATGACGGACTGCACCATGGGAATTAGTGCTTCCGCTTGTCCGCGCTCCATGGCGGCGGTTTGGGATGCGATAACGTCGTTTCCTTGGGTTACTGCGGCGGAGCATGTTTCATGCGCGCAATCAAGAGCCAGTATTTTCAATTTCTTTCATCCTTTCCGACAATTCGTTTTGGATTTGCAGCTGCAAAGCGCGTTGAGTCATTTTTTCGGCGAATTCTTCCTGCGATTCCGACGACAAATAGGCTTGGAGTCCGAAGCGGCATTGCTCCTGCGAAATTTTTTGTTCCGTGTCCTGTTCCTGTACGGCATAAGCGCACAAATACGCCAAAACGGACGCATCGCCCGCCGCCGTCGTGATTTTGGAATCCTGCATGAAATTCAGCAGGTTCGTTTTCCAATAAGCGGGTTCGGCAGGGGCGGCGTATTCTTTCATTTCAATGCCTGCGACATTGAGGGCAAATGACCGCGCTTTTGCATAAGCCGCATCCAGAATTTTGCTGTCTTTCAAGCCGTGCGGCGCGACGGCGGCGCACAAAACGGCGGCGAACAAAACGAAAAAAGCGCCGCGCGCCAGCCCGTACAAAATGCCGCCCGAACCGTCCAGCCGTTTGAAATCGCTTGTTTTGATTTTGTCGGTCAATGCTTTTGCGGGAATGCGGAGCAGAAAACACAGAACGACCGCTCCCGCCATCAGCGCAATCGCCTGTTCGGCGCGGGGATTGTTCAAATCCGGCACGAACGGCTGAATCAGCGGTATCAGCATATAAGCCAGGGCGCCGGACAGCAGATAAGTCAAAAGCCGCATCGCTTCGTTGCAAAAACCGCGCGCCCAACCCGTATAGACCGACAGCAAAGTCAGCAAAAGCAGCGTGATGTCCGTGCGTTCGCTCATCGTTTTTCCCCGTTAGTCCACGACGGAATCCGTTTCTTCCAAGCTTTCCAAAAACAGGCGGTCCAGCTGTTCGCGTTCGCGTTTGTCGTATCCCGCGGGTTCGTCTGTCTTTTCCTTGGCTTCGACTTTGGGCGCGTTCAGGTCTTCAAACAGCGATTTTTCGGGGTCCTTGGGCTTTTCGGCGGCGGGAGCGGCTTTTTTCTTTTTCGTTTTTTTGACGGGTTCTTTGTTCAGCTTTTCAATCAGCTGGTCGATGTTGTCGGGTTTGCCGTCGTCCTTTTTGGTCGGATTGTCGAACAGGGATTCGGGCAGATGTTCTTTCACGCTGTCGGTGACGCGTTCCAAATACGGGAACGCTTTGCTTTGTTTTTGATAGTCTTCCAGCGTTTTCGGCGTCAGCGTCATCATCAGGAAATACACCAGAACCAAAATCACGACGCCGCGCACCAGCCCGAAAATAAAGCCCAAAAAGTGGTCAAGACGGTTCAGCACGCTTTTTTGAACTTTGCTGGTGATGCGCGAAAAAATCAGCGTCAGCGAAACCAAAATCAGCAACGCCACCGCCGCAAACACCGCCAAGTTCGCCAAAACGGGTTTGTGCAGGTATTTCAATGCATAGGGTTCCAGCCACGGCATAGCGTAAAATCCCGCGATGCCCGCGACGAACCACGCGCCGATGCCCAGCATTTCGCTGGTGAAGCCGCGCGAAAACGACAATATCGCCGATACCAGCAAAACAACCGAAATAAAGATGTCAACGCCGCAAATTTCCTGCATTACGCTTTCTCCGTCAGTCCGAACAGCTCCATCAGAGTTTTCAAGTGTCCGATTTCCGTTACTTTCAGCACAGTATCCGACTCTTTTGCTGATTTTTTATTAACGCGGCGGGGCGGAATCAGCGCGCGCGAAAAACCGAGCTTTGCCGCTTCTTTCAACCTTAAATCGGGCTGAGGAACGGCGCGGATTTCACCAGACAGTCCGACTTCGCCGAAAATCACGGCATCCGCGGGAACGGGAATTTGCGACACCGAAGACAGCAAAGCCGCCGCCACCGCCAAATCCGCGGCAGGTTCCGTGATTCGCATGCCGCCCGCAACGTTCAGGTAAATGTCTTTGGACGACATGGGCAAACCGCACCGCGCTTCCAGCACCGCCAAAATCATATTCAGCCGCGACGAATCCCAGCCGACGACGGCGCGGCGCGGCGAAGTCCCCGCGGGCGCGACCAACGCTTGAATCTCGACCAGCATGGGACGCGATCCCTCGATGCCCGCGTAAACACAGCTACCCGTCACGTTGCCCCGCCGTTCGGCAAGGAACAAAGCCGACGGGTTCGGCACTTCGGCAAGCCCTTTTTCCGTCATTTCGAACACGCCGATTTCGTCGGTCGCGCCGAAACGGTTTTTGACACTGCGCAAAATGCGGAAATGATGACCGCGGTCGCCCTCAAAGTACAAAACCGCGTCAACCATGTGTTCCAAAACGCGGGGACCCGCCAGCGCGCCCTCTTTGGTAACGTGTCCCACCAAAAACAAAGCGAATCCCCGCCGTTTCGCCAGCCGTATCAGCTCGTTTCCGCAGGCGCGGACTTGTCCGACCGTGCCGGGGGCGGAATCCAAAGTGTCGATGTACATGGTTTGAATCGAATCGATAACGACGACATCGGGGGCTTCGCCCGTGTCCAAAGTCGCCACAATGTCGCGGATGTTCATTGCGGACGCCAGTTCGACTTTCGCTTTCGCCAAACCGAGCCTTGCCGCGCGCAAACGCACTTGGTCAACCGATTCTTCGCCCGAAATGTAGACACAGTGCACGGGGGCGCCTTTGGCGTTGCACACGGCGGACAAAGCGGCGGTGACTTGCAGTAAAAGCGTCGATTTCCCAATCCCCGGATCGCCGCCGATAAGCAAAACCGAACCCGCAATCAGCCCGCCGCCGCACACGCGGTCAAGCTCCGCTATGCCCGATTTCAAGCGGAACGACGTTTCGGGAACGCCGTCCAAACCGACAAATTGGATTTTGCTGCCGCCTTTGCCGCCCGTCAATTGCGGAGCGGACGAGGGGGCTTCTTCTTCGACAATGGTGTTCCATTCGCCGCAGGCTTCGCATTTGCCCGCCCAGCGCGCCGTCACATTGCCGCAATTCTGACATACGAATCGAGTTGTTTTCTTAACCACGGATTTCCATTTGAATAGGACCGTCGGCGCGGCCGTTGATGAATTGATCGACATAAGGATTGCCGGAATCGTCGATGTCCTTGACCGACCCGTGCCAGATGATTTTGCCTTTGTAGAGCATGGCGACGGTGTCGGCGATTTTGCGAACCGAGCTCATATCATGGGTAATCGTAATTGATGTCGATCCCAAATCCGAAACACAGCTGCGAATCAAATCGTTGATGACGTCCGACATAATCGGGTCAAGCCCCGTCGTCGGTTCGTCAAAGAATATCAGTTCGGGATTGGACGCAATCGCGCGCGCCAATCCGACGCGTTTTTTCATACCGCCCGACAGTTCGTCGGGATACAGCACCGCAACATCGGGGGACAGCCCGACCTGCTTTAATTTTTCGATGGCGATTTCCTTGGCGTCCGCGCGTTTCAGCTTTTTGCCCTGAATCAGTCCGAACGCCACGTTTTCCCAGATGTTCAGGCTGTCGAACAGCGCCGCGCCCTGAAACAGCATGCCCGTTTGCGCGTTGATTTTCTCCATTTCGCGTTCGCTCAGTCCGACGATTTCGCGTCCGTCGACCGTGATTGAACCCGAATCGGGGGTTAAAAGTCCTTGAATACACTTGATAGTAACCGATTTGCCCGTTCCCGAACCGCCGATAATGACCAGCGATTCGCCCTTTTTGACGTCCAGATTCACGCCGTCAAGAACGACTTTTTTGCCGAAAGCCTTATGCACGTCCGTCATTCGGACTTTGTACAACGTATCCATGCCGTCCCCCTTATTTTGCAAAAAACAGTTCGGTCAGCCAATAGTTGCTGATGAGAATCAAAATCGACGAAGCGACCACCGCGTTTGTCGTCGCCGCGCCGACGCCTTCCGCCCCGCCGCGGGAATGATAGCCGTTGTAGCACCCCAAAAGCGTTACGATAAAGCCGAACACCGCGGCTTTGGTCATGCCCGAATAGATGTCGATGGCTTGCATGAAATTCCAGACGTTGCGCAAAAAGTTCGTGCCGTTGAAGTCCAACTTGTACACGCAAATCAGCCAGCCGCCGTAAATCCCGATGATATCGCCGATCAGCACCAGCACGGGCAGCATCAGCACGCCCGCCAAGACGCGCGGGACAATCAGATACTTGAACGGATTGGTCGAAAGGGTTGTCAGCGCGTCGATTTGTTCGGTCACGCGCATCGTTCCCAGCTCCGCCGCCATAGCCGCCCCGACGCGTCCCGCAACCATCAGCGCCGCCATGACGGGACCCAGTTCGCGGGTAATCGTCAGTTCGACAACGGATGCGACAACGCCTTCGGACGACAGCGTGGACAGTCCCGAATAGCTTTGCAAAGCGATAACCATGCCCGAAAACATGGTCGTCAAAGCGACGACGGGCAGGGAATAAAAGCCGATTTCAATCATTTGTCCCGCCAAAGCGCGGAAATAAAACGGCGGACGGAAGCAATGCGACACGGTTTTCAGCGTAAAGCGCGCCAGTCTGCCCGTTGATTCCAGAAAAGCGATGAAAACACGTCCGACGGGGGCAAAAATATTCATGATTATCCCTTTTTGTAAAAACGGCAGAAACGGTTGCCGAGGTTGGTCAGCATTTCATAGTCGATTGTTCCCGCGTTGGCGGCAAATTCTTTCAAAGAAATCGTATCGCCGAAGATTTCGGCGGTTTCGGCTTTTGCCAAAACGGATTCGGGAACGGCGGTTGCGTCCGCGACGATTAAATCCATGGACACTTTGCCGACGACGGGGCATTTAAAGCCGCCGATGGCGACGCTCGCCTTTTGGAACAGCGCGCGGGAAAACCCGTCCGCGTATCCGATGCCCAAAGTGATGAATCGGCGCGGTTTATCGACAACATACGCCGCGCCGTAGCCGACCGTCTGTCCCGCCTGCGCTTGCGCAACCTGCAAAATGCGCGCGTCCAACCGCACAGCGTTGTCGTACAGCGCGATTCCGGGGCGGGCGATGTCCTTGTGATAACGCGTATCGGTCAATCGGCTTCCGTCCGTGGCGGACAGGCTTTTTAAAACCGTATACCCCAACGTTTGTTCGATTTTCGCCGCCGCCGCGTCAAATGCCGCCAGCTGCTGCTCGTTTTTGGCGTTTTCGGGGGCGTCCGCGCACGCCAAATGACTGACAATCAGCTTGAAACGCAAGTGTTTCGGCGGATTTTTGCAAAAATCGTCAACATTTCGCGCCGTCAGTCCGAAGCGCGTCATCCCCGTGTCGACATGAATGCCGACGGTTAAAACTTCGCCCTTTTTCGCGGCAAAAGCGTCCCAATCCGCGATTTGTTCGGGCGTTCCCAGAACGGGCGTCAAGCGGTTTTGCAGGCAAAGCTCCTCTGTTCCCCGCCATGCGCCGTGCAACAGATAAATGTCGGAATCGCCGACGAACGGACGTAAAGCCGCGCCTTCAAACGCATAGGCGGTAAAGAACACGGAACAGCCCGATTCGTACAAAGCCGCGCCGATTTCGTCCGCGCCCAGCCCGTAAGCGTTCGCTTTTAAAACAGCGCCGCAAACGGTGTTTCTTAAACGCGCTTGAAGCGACCGCCGGTTTTCGGCAATCGCTTTCAAGTCAATCGTTAAAAAGGCTCCTGCGGTTTCGGGGCTTACAAACATTTTTCAATCGCCGTCAAAGCGTCCGCGATTTTCGACGTGTCCGACCCGCCCGCCTGCGCCATGTCGGGACGGCCGCCGCCGCCTTTGCCGTCAGTTGCCGCGCTTGCCGCGCGCACCAAATCGACCGCGCTGATTTTGTTCGTCAAGTCGTCCGTTACCGCCGCGACAATGGACACTTTGCCGTCCGTCGCGCAAACCAAAGCCACAACGCCCGAACCGATTTGTTTTTTCAGTTCGTCCGCCATGCCCTTTAATTCCTTGGGCGGAACGTCGGTCAAAGTCTTGCCGACAAACGAAACGCCGTTGATTGTTTTGACTTCGCCCTCCGAACCGCCGGACGCCAGCTTTTTGCGCATATCGGACAGTTCGCGTTCCAGCTTTTTGCGTTCGTCCAGCAACGCCTGAACACGCAAAGGCAAATCCGCGGGCGCGGCTTTCAGCGCCGCCGCCGCTTGATTCAGCAAATCGTCGTGTTCATGCGCGTAATCCAGCGCCGCAAATCCCGTGACCGCTTCGATACGGCGCACGCCCGCCGCCAAAGAGCTTTCGCTCAAAATGCGGAAAGAGCCGATGTCGCCCGTGCGTTTGACGTGCGTTCCGCCGCACAGTTCGACGGATACCGTTTCACCGTCGCCGCCCATGGACACGACGCGCACTTCGTCGCCGTATTTTTCGCCGAACAGAGCCATCGCGCCCTCTTTAATCGCCGCTTCAGGCGTCATGATACGGGTCGTAACGGGCAGGTTTTTCAAAATGTTCGCATTGACTTCGCGTTCGACGGCACGCAATTCCTCCGCCGTAATGGGACGCGGCTGGGAAAAGTCGAAACGCATGCCCGTCGGGGTGACGGACGAACCCTTTTGCGTTACATGGTCGCCCAATGTTTTGCGCAAAGCGGCTTGAAGCAAGTGAGTCACCGAATGGTGGCGCGCGGTGGCTTTGCGGCGTTCCGCGTCGACTGTCATCAAAACGGTGTCGCCGATTTTCAAGCTTCCTTCGTCAACCGTGCCGAAGTGAATGAACAAGCCGTTCGCTTTCTTTTGCGTATCGGAAACGGTGAGTTTCAAGCCGTTCGCCCCCGTCATCGCGCCCGTATCGCCGACTTGACCGCCCGATTCGCCGTAGAACGGGGTTTGATTGGTCATTACGGCGACTTTCTGCCCTTTTTCGGCGGTGTCGATGTGTTTGCCGTCCGCGACCAAAGCGACAACCTGTCCTTCGGCTTCGGTGGTTTCATAGCCCAAAAATTCGGTCGCGCCGACTTTTTCCTTGACCTCGAACCAAACGGCGTCGGTCGCGGTTTCGCCCGAACCCGCCCACGCTTTGCGGGCTTCGGCTTTTTGGCGTTCCATCGCCGCGTCGAATCCCGCCGCGTCAACCGTCATGTTGCGCGAACGCAAGGCATCTTGCGTCAAATCCAACGGAAAACCGTAAGTGTCGTACAGTCTGAAAGCGACATCGCCCGACAAAACGCCGCCGTCGCCCAGCTTTGCCGTTTCGGCATCCAACAGCTTCAATCCGCGCCCCAGAGTTTCCTTGAAGCGCGTTTCCTCCAGCCGCAGAGTTTCGACAATCAGCGGTTCGGCGCGCACCAGTTCGGGGAACGCGTCGCCCATCAGGCGCACCAAAGCGGGAACCAGCTGCCACATCAAGGGATCTTTGCATCCCATCATGTGGGCGTGACGCATGGCGCGGCGCATAATGCGGCGCAAAACGTAGCCGCGTCCTTCGTTGGACGGCAGAACGCCGTCGGCAATCAAAAAGCTTGAAGAACGCAAGTGGTCGGCGATGATGCGCAGGGACATCTTGAATTCGCCGTAGGGTTCGACGCCCGCCGTTCCAGCCGCCGCCAGAATCAAGCCTTTCAGAATGTCGGTTTCATAGTTGTCGTTCGTTCCCATCAAAACCGCCGCCATGCGTTCCAACCCCATGCCCGTGTCAATGCAGGGGTGGGGCAGGTTCGTCAGCGTGCCGTCGGGCAGCATTTCGTTTTGCATGAAAACCAAATTCCAGATTTCCACGAAACGGTCACCGTCTTCGTCGGGCGATCCCGGAGGACCGCCTTGGATGTGTTCGCCGTGGTCGTAAAAGATTTCCGAACAAGGACCGCACGGTCCCGTGTCGCCCATCATCCAGAAATTATCCTTTGTCGGAATGCGGATGATGCGTTCGTCGGGCAGGCCAGCGATTTTTTTCCACAGATTGTATGCCGCATCGTCGTTGTGATAGACGGTGGCGGTCAATTTTTCCTTGGGCAGACCGAATTCTTTGGTTACGACCTCCCACGCGTAGGAAATGGCTTCTTCCTTAAAGTAATCGCCGAAGCTCCAGTTCCCCAGCATTTCAAAGAACGTATGGTGGCGCACGGTATAACCGACGTTGTCCAAATCGTTGTGCTTGCCGCCGGCGCGGACGCATTTCTGGTCGGACGTGGCGCGGACGTACGGGCGTTTTTCCATGCCCGTAAAGATATTTTTGAACTGCACCATGCCCGAATTCGTAAACATCAATGTCGGGTCGTTGTGCGGCACCAAAGAGCTGGACGGCACGACCGTATGACCGTTCTTTTTGAAATAGTCAAGAAACGTCCGTCTGATTTCACTGGATTTCATCATAAGATTCACCTTAAGGTCTTGAATGGAACTTTTGGGGACTGTTATAACGCAAAAAGCACAAAGAAACAGCTTTTTTTGACTCTTTAACATAAAAATATTTGACGCGGCGGCGGTTAGCCCCTAAGAAATAAGGAAACTCCTGTTTTCAAAAGGATGAACGAAATGGCTTTGCTTGAAATTTTGACCGTGCCGAATCCGCTGTTGAAGCGCAAATCCGAAAAGGTTGAAAAAATCGACGACGCTTTGCGTAAAACGCTGGACGATATGCTGGAAACCATGTACGAAGCCCCCGGCGTCGGGCTTGCCGCGCCGCAGGTCGGACTGCTGAAGTGCATGGTCGTGATTGACGTGTCACCCGAAAACGGACCCAAAGAACCCTATAAAATGATTAACCCCGTCATCGTTTCCCATTCCGACGAAACGGTTATGCACGACGAGGGCTGCCTGTCCGTTCCCGAACAATATGCCGAAGTCGAACGCTATAAAACCGTCGTTGCGCGCTATACTGACGAAAACGGCAAAGAGCAGACGCTTGCCGCCGACGGGCTGCTGGCAATCTGCATTCAGCACGAATTGGAACATCTGGACGGCAAGCTGTTTATCGACCATTTGTCCAAAGTCAAACGCGATATGATTGTGCGCCGCGTGGAAAAAGAACGCCGCTGGAAACACGACAGCGAAAAACGCGGCAAAGAGGACGAATAAAACGGATGTGGCGGCTGATAATCCTTTATCTGATTCCCGTGTTGACGACGACGGCGCTGCGGCTGGCGACCGATCCGCTGAACGACGGCACTTTGTCCGTTTGGTATATGACGCGGTGGAGCGCCACAGCCGTCGCGGCGGGGGTCGGGCTGGGCTGGTACGGGTCGCAGCTGTTCAGCCGTTTTTTCAAATCCGCCGTTTTGGGGCTGTCGTTCGTTTACTGGCTGTTTGCGTTCGTCTATGCGGGAACGTTCGTTTTGGCTCGCACGTTGCCCTACGAAGGCGTGTTTTTGGTCGTGTTTGACGCGACTTTGCGCGACTTTATCGCTTTTTGGCAAGCCGTTCCCCTGTGGTTTTACTGTGCCGCCGTGCTGTACTGGCTGGCATATGCCTATTTGTTTTCAACAATTCAAAAGCCTGTTTCCGCTCTGTCCAAAGCCGACAGGGCGGCGTCTTTATTTTTGTTTGCCGTGTTTGCGGTATTTGCTTACGCCACGCGGGCGGACACCAATCTGATTGACACGGGGCGCAGGGCTTGGGACATATACGGCAAGCTTAAAGTCAAGATTGCGGACGTGGCGAAAAACGAAAAAGCCGTCACCGCCGTTGCCGAATATCCGCAAACACCCCGAACGGTCGTTGTTGTCGTGGGCGAATCCGAAAACAGGCGCGTGTTCAACGAAAATCTGGACGATTTCAAGAAAAAGACCGCTTTTTTGAAAAACGCACCCGTTTTGATCAACGATGCGCATGCCGATGTCGCTTCAACGGCAAGGGTGATCAAAAGCATTCTGATGCCCGACGACATAGGGCTGACGACCGCCTATAAAAACGCGGGATTTAAAACGTTTTGGCTGTCCAACCAGTATAAAAGCAGCAAGCTTGACGATATCATTTGCGCCGTAACACAAAATTTCGACGAACGGCGCTACTACAATTTTTCAATGCGCACGGATTTGTTTGAATATGCCAATTCGCAGTTTGACGAAGTGCTGATTGAACCGCTCAAGTCTGCTTTGAACGACAAAGCTGACAAGAAATTGATTTTTCTGCATTTGTTCGGGTCGCATTTTCCGTTTTCGAAACGCTACCCGAACGCCAAGGAAACTCTGTTTACGCAACAGTATTCCGCATCGGCGCGCTACACCAACACCGTGCTGGCGGGAATTTTAAAGCAAGCCGAAGCCGCCCGCCAAAATATTGCCGTTTTGTATTTTTCCGACCACGGAACAAACCCCAAAAATCCGTTCAATCGTTCGGATACGGATTCGGAAGTCAATCAAGTCCCTATGTTTTTGTGGTTTTCGGACGGTTATCTGCAATCGCCGCTGAAAACCGCCGCTTTGCCGCAGAATTTGCCCAAGAACACCGCCACGGCGGAAATGTCCGCCGTTATCGCCGCATTGGCGGGATTAACCGTTGAAACAACCAAGGAGCCGCTATGAAAGCCGTTTTTATGGGAACGCCCGACTTTGCGTTGGAAGCGTTGAAAGCCCTGCATTCGAAACACGATGTCGTGTGTGTGTATACTCAGCCGCCGCGCCCCAGCGGACGCGGACACAAACTGACCCCGTCGCCCGTTCAGCAGTATGCCGAGGAACACGGAATCCCCGTGCGCTGTCCGCCGACCTTTAAACCGCAGGAGGAAAAGGACGCTTTCGCCGCTCTTGACGCCGATATCGCGGTCGTCGCGGCGTACGGATTGCTGTTGCCGAAAGCGTGCCTGAATGCGTTTAAGTACGGGTGCGTGAACATTCACGGGTCTTTGCTGCCGCGCTGGCGCGGAGCCGCCCCCATTCAGCGCGCGATTATGGCGGGCGACGCGGAAACGGGCGTAACTTTGATGCAAATGGATGTCGGCATGGACACGGGCGATATGCTGCTGGTCAAAAAGCTGCCGATCGGCAAAAAAGACACGTCGGAAACCGTGTTCGACAAAATGGCGGTTTTGGGCGGCGAAGCGCTGCTCGAGGGCTTGGAGCTGTTGGAACAGGGCAAGCTTGTCCCCCGCAAACAGCCCGAAGAGGGCGTAACCCATGCCGCCAAGGTCGCGAAAGAAGAGGGCAATATATCCTTTGACGTTCCCGCCGAAGAACTGGACTGCGTCATCCGCGGGCTGTTGCCGTGGCCCGGAGCGTGGTTTTACTTTAACGGCGAACGGATTTCGATTTTGGACGCCGACCCCGTCGAATTGGACAGCGCCGTTCCCGCGGGAACGGTTTGCGCCGATTTGACGATTGCGTGCAAAACGGGCGGGCTGAAGCTGAACGTCCTGCGCCGCGATGGCAAGAAACCTTTGCCCGCCGCCGAATTCCTGCGCGGGTTTGACTTGCCGCAAGGGGCGGTCGTCGGCAATGCCCCGCTATAAAATCACAATCGAATACGACGGAACGGCTTACGCGGGCTGGCAAACTCAAAAGGGCGAACCGTCGATTCAAGAGGAATTGGAAAAATCCGCCGTCCGTTTTTTGGGTCATCCCGCCGCGATAACGGGCGCGGGACGCACCGACGCGGGCGTGCATGCGTTGGGGCAAGTCGCGCATTTCGACAGCGAAAAAGTCTTTGAACCGTACAAACTTTGCTTGGCGTTCAACGCGCATTTGCGTCCTCAACCGATTTCCGTCATTGCCGCCGAAGTTGTCGACGACGATTTCAACGCCCGCTTTTCCGCCGTGGAGCGTACTTATATCTACAAGATTTTAAACCGCCGCGCGCGTCCCGCTTTGGATGAAAACCGCGTGTGGTGGGTCGGCGTTCCTTTGGATGTCGCGGCAATGCAGGACGCGGCGTCCGTTTTGCTGGGCAAGCACGATTTCACGACGTTCCGCGCGGTGGCGTGCCAAGCCAAAACGCCCGTCCGCACTTTGGACGAGCTGTCCTTTACCAAAAACGGCGATTTGATTGAATGTCACGTCCGCGCGCGGTCGTTTCTGCATCACCAAGTCCGCAATATGGTCGGCACTTTAAAGCTGGTCGGCGAAGGGCATTGGACAAAGCAAAACGTTATCGACGCGTTGGCGGCGCGCGACCGCAAAGCGGGGGGACCGACCGCCCCCGCCCAAGGTCTTTATTTTGAAAGCGTGCGCTATTAAGCGGCTTTGTCTTCCGTTGCTTCGACGAACGTTTCCGCCAGTTCCAACGCGCGGCGGAACGAAGCCGCCCAAGCGACCGACGTGCTCAGACGCAATTTGACAATCTGCCACTTCAAAACGTTTTTCGGCTGTTTTTTCGCATTCGCGACAATCAGCTTCGCCCCGCGCGCGCGGCATCTTTGGATAAAGTCGGTCAAAATCGTGACCGCCGTCGCGTCCATCATCGGCACGGAACCCATACGCAAAATGACGACTTTCGGCGGATTCGGCTGATTGTCAAAGAAATCCGTCAGACGCGAAGCCGCTCCGAAAAACAAAGGTCCGCTGATTTTGAACGTCGCGACGCCTTCGGGCAAAGAACCGACAAAATCGGGCGAATCCAGCCGCTCGTCTTTGTTTTCGTCGCTCAGCATCACGTTGTTTTCGACCGCAAAGCTTATCGACATACGGTGCATGAAAATCAGGCACGCCATGACGACACCGACTTCGATCGCCGTGTTCAAATCGACAAACACGGTCAGCAGGAACGTAACAATCATCGTCAGACGGTCGCCCGCCTGCGCGCTCATCAGCAGGCGGATGCGCTCAAAACCGCTCATGTTCCACGCGACCATAACCAAAACGGCGGCAAGACTTGCCAGCGGAACGTACGCCGCCAAAGGAGCAAGGAAAATCATAAACAGCAGTAAAAAGACCGCATGCATCATCCCCGCAACCGACGAATACGCCCCCGCGCGGATGTTCGCGGCGGTGCGCGCAATCGCGCCCGTGGCGGGAACGCCGCCGAAAATCACCGAAGCGATGTTGCCCGCGCCTTCGGCAACCAATTCACAGTTGGACAAGTGGCGGTCGCCGCTCATCCCGTCGGCGACGACGGCTGACAACAGCGATTCAATGCCCGCCAAAAACGCGATGGTAAACGCGGACGGAAACAGCCTCATGGCGGTATCCAAAGAAAACGCGGGCAAAGCGGGCTTCGGCAGTCCCGACGGAATACCGCCGAACTTCGACCCGATGGTGTCAATCGGCAAATTCAGCAACGCGACGCAAACCGACCCGACAATCACGCTGATTAAAAATCCGGGGTAGGTCGGACGGTATTTGCGCAGCAGCACAATGATTGCCAAACAGGCGAACGCCACGCCCGTCGCCGCGCCGCAAACCGTCGGAGCGGCTTTGAAAAAAGCAATCCACTTGTCAATGAATTCGGCGGGAACGGATTCCATTTGAAGCCCGAACAAGTCCTTGATTTGACTGGAAAAGATAATCACGGCAATGCCCGCCGTAAAGCCCGTAACAACGGGATAGGGAATGTATTTGATTAAAGACCCCAGCTTGAACAAGCCCGCCAGCATCAGCATTGCGCCCGCCATCATGGTTGCGACCGCCAGTCCGTCATAACCGTATTGAGCGATGATGTTGTAAATGACGACCACGAACGCACCCGTGGGACCGCCGATTTGGAAACGGCTGCCGCCCAGAAAAGAAATCAAAAAGCCCGCCACAATCGCGGTGAACAGCCCGCGGTCGGGTGTTGTTCCCGACGCAATCGCCAAAGCCATGGACAGCGGCAAAGCGATAATCGCGACGGTCAGCCCTGCCACGCAGTCGCGCTTGAAGTCCTTGAACGAATAATTTTCGCGCATCGTGCGGAAAAATTTCGGCACAAAGCCCTGCATATATTTCGTGAAAACGGCTGAATAGCGGGAGGGTATGAACGACATCGCGGCAATCCTGTTTTAAAAAGTGTCTAAAAACGCGGGTATCATAGCTTTTTTTTGTTGTTTTTCAAGCGTCATTTCTGGACAAAACTTTCCGAAAGTGCTTTAATGTCTTGAAGTCGGAGGTAACTTTGAATGAATCGTCCGCAGGACAACCGCTTTTATCACTATGCCGCCTGTTTTCTCAGGGATGAATTCCCCGAAAAAACAAAGGCTTGGGATGACGCAAAGCTGAAATCGGAAATCGACAAAGGGCTGTTGGCGGCGCATCGTTCGGGCTTTTCGGGCGAAGCCGACGCCATGGGCTTTATCGACTTGGATTGGCGGTTTGACGGAGCATTGTCGGCGAACACGCCCGACGACTCGATTCAAGCGGTGCTCGATTCGGACGAAAGCGCCGATGTAAAGCTGGATTGTCTGCGCGATTTGTACTGTGCGCGCGAATGGGGGAAAATGAAAAATGACTGAACAAAAACCTGTTTATTCCGTAACCGAACATCCCGATATGAGCTTTGCCAAAGTCCCGCATGAGGACGGCATGACCTACGAATTCGATTTGCGGCAGGAAGTCAACCCCTATTTGGAAAAAATATTTGAAAAACACCACAAGGCTAAATCTTTACCCAAAGATCCGTCTTACGTTCCCCCGAAGCGCGGTGCGATTTTCGATTACTTTTTCAATCATTCGGGGCACGTTTTCTTTAATCTGGTGATGAAAAAGGACGGCAAGGAAATCGGTCACAGGCAGGTCGGCTTTTCCGCCGACAAACACCCCGACCCCGAACAGCAGAAAAAGCTGAAAATCGGCGTCCCCGGCTACGTTTTCGATCAGGAAAAATCCGATCCCAGCTATCATTTCAACAAAACGTTCCAACTGTCGCGCAAACAGTTCGACAATGTCGTCAAGTTTGTCGAGGAAAACATCCAAAACCCGCCGACCTATCATTGGCCGTGCGCGGTGAACTGCGTGCGCTTTACGATGCGCGCCGCTCAGGCAGCCGAACTGCCGAACGCCAAACTGATGGGCGGACTGGTCGATTTACCGACGACGACGCAGGCGTATCTGGCTTTGTCGAAGCTGTCCGAAAAGCTTGAAAAAGCCGCGAAAAAAATCGCGAAGACTTTTTCCAACGACCGCAAAGCCCCCATGCCCGAAAACAAGCAGGACTTGACCCGTCAAATCGCGAACAAAAAAGCGCAAAGCCGCGGGTAAAAATCAAGAACCGACCAGCAATCGGCTTCTTTTCCCCGCAAAGCGTTTGACGAACTTTGCGAACAGGGCGCAGAGGACGCAAACGGCTGTTGTTGCCGCATAAACACAGAGATGCAGTTCAATCTTGTTTTTCCCGCTTAAAAACGCCTGCACGGCGCGGTAATGCATATTCAGGATATACAGCCCGAAACAATGCAGGAAAAAAATGGAAAAAGAATACTTCGCCAAAAAATGCAGGCACGTTTTCGTCCTATTGAATCCGCTGTTTTTCAAAAGGATACAGCACGCCAGAACAAACAGACATTGAAGCACTTTTGAAATCGCATTCCAATCATTGAACTTGAATTGCAGTTTCCATGCGTCGGAACTGAAATCCCTTATCCAAACATTTCCCAAATCAACGGCAAACGTTGTTCCGACAAAAACAAAAAACGGCAAGGCGATCATAACAAACTTTTCAAGCGTCATTTCCTTGAATTTTTCATAACGTATGGCGACATAGATTCCGAACAGATAATACAGCGACCAAAAAACGGAATTTAACCACGGATTCATCTGATTCCGCCCTGTCGCAACCGCCCATAACAGCGATATCGACAGCCCGATTTTTTGCGTTTTCGGGGACGCTTGAATAAATTTTACAAAAAACGGCGATGCGATGAAAACAACGCTGATAAACGGAATGTACCAAAACGCCCAGTACCAAAACACATTCAAGCGCAACCAATCTTTATTATAAGAAGGCGCTTGCTTTTCAACGCAGAAACGAACGACAAACAATAAAGCGCACATCACCAGATAAGGACTGATAATGTTTTTGAATTTATTTTTCAAAAACAATTTATAATCAAATCCCCGCTGATAAAAAATATAATAAAACAAAAATCCGGAAATGAAGACAAATAACGCCGTATCACCCCAAATGAACTGGAATTCATATGCTATCCAATATCTGAAACTGAATTTATCGTTGAAAATGTTAATCGCATTTCCTGTTTTTTCGTTAAAGTCGCCCATAAAATGACAAAGAACGATAAAGAATATCGCAATACCGCGGAAATAGTCGAACTCGTCTAAAAAAACAGATTTTTTCACAGATGAGGAAATCGTTTCTGATGCTTTCGGCTTTTTGAAAACAACGCTTAGAAAGGCAATAAACGCGGCGGACAGCAAAATAAAGTAATGATAGTCCCGGGCGCGCGGATGATAGCGATGCCTGAAATCCAAGGTGAAAATTTGTCCGTCGTCGGCGTCTGTTATCCATTGGACGCGATTGTCATGCCACAGCTTGCGCATTTTCGCCTTGTCAGCGATTGTTCGCCCGTCAACCGTTACGGCTTTGTAATCGACATATTGCGGAAACAAGCGAAAATCTTTGCGCGTATCGATTTGATTGCCGTTATTCAGAATCGGGGTCGGCTCTTTGGGCTTTTTGTTGCGGATTGTATGCCACTGCCCCATCAGCGTAATGTGCAGCCGTCCTTTTCCGACAGTCTTAATCAAGACTTTCTTTTTCAGCCAAAACCAGTAATTGCGAACTTCAGCAACAACGCAAGACCCATTGTCGTTTTTACACCAATCGGGATAAACTTTTTCCGTACGACCAATCAACTCTATTTTGTTTTCTTTAGCCCCCGTATTGTAAATATCCAGCCGTGTCGTGTCGCTTAAAACCAACAAAGAGGCAAAAAATACAGATAAAACGCAAGAAAAAACATACCAAAACAAACGCATAAAAAATCTCCGTACCCCGCCTGAATTCAGGCGGATCGGAGAGTTAGAAAATCATACTGCGAGAATGACCGATTGACCTTTAAAACCCTACGATTCAAAGCAAATCGGGGCTTCTGAACATACGTCAAATCCTCCCCGATCCATAATGGAAATCGGGGATATAATCCCGCCTTGCCATACGCAAAGGGGTTATACGGCGTTCATATCAAACACCGCTCGCAGTAAAGAGCTTTCTACGGCTCCGAACCTGTTTTTTTCAGGCTCTGTTTACACACAGTACGATACTGTATGCCTCTGACAAACAGACTAATGAATTTTTACATAAAAAACAAGCGGTGATTTCTCACCGCTTGTTTTGTGTTTTATTTGTTTGCCATGCGGGCAAGCCTTTGCTGTTCCCGCCGTTCCAGTTTGGCATTGCGTTTGCTGTGGAACTTTTCGCGTCTGCGGACAAAGACCACGAACAACATCGGAATAATGAAAATACCGAACGCCGTTGCGAAAATCATTCCGCCGAACACGGGCGTGCCGACGGAACGGCGCGCCATCGCGCCCGCGCCCGCCGCTACCACCAAAGGCAGCAAACCCAAAATGAACGAAATCGCCGTCATCATCACCGCGCGGAAACGCAAGTGAGCCGCTTCAATCGCCGCTTCTTCGGGATCTTTGCCCTGTTCGCGCAGGTCTTTTGCGAATTCGACAATCAAAATCGCGTTTTTGGACGCTTGAGCAATCAGCAGAATAAAGCCGATTTGCGCGTACACGTTGTTGACCAGCCCGAACACGTTCAAGAATATCATCGCACCCAGCAAAGCCACCGACACCGACAGCAGAACGGGAATGGGAATCATCCAGCTTTCATACAAAGCGACCAAGAACAGATACGCAAACAGGAACGCCAAAATCAGCACGACCGTCGTTTGACCGCCCGCCGTTTTTTCCTGTAACGACATACCTGTCCATTCGTAAGCGTAACCTTTGGGCAACACTTGCATGGACAGTTTTTCCATCGCATCCATCGCCTGTGTCGAACTGGATCCCGCCGCCGCCGAACCGTTGACTTTGACCGTCAGCGTATTGTTGTAGCGCGTCAGAGTCTGCGGTCCCAAAATCGGCTTGATGGTCAACAGCGAACGCATCGGCACCATTTCGCCTTTGTTGTTGCGAACGAACAGACGGCTCACATCGTTTTGATTGCTGCGGGAATCTTCCTGCCCTTGGATGTTGACTTTGTAAATACGGCCGTTCAACGTAAAATCGTTGATGTACGCATACCCCAAAGTCGATTGCAACTGTGAAAAGACGTCTTTGATGTTGACGCCCAAAATCTGCGCCTTGACTCGATCAAGGTCGACGTACAGCTGCGGCGTCGCCGTGTTGAACGTGCTGTAGACCATGGTCATTTCGGGATTCTGGTTTGCCGCCATCAACAGTTTGTACATCACCTGTTCCATCTGCTGCGGCGTTTCTCCGCCGGCGTTTTGCAAACGGTAATCAAAACCGTTCGCCATGCCGACGCCGGGAATGGCAGGCAGGTTGAACGCGCGAATCAGCGCGCCTTGAACGGCGTTGAACTTGGGTTGCAACACTTTTAAAATCGCGGCTACCTGCATTGACGTATCGCGGCGCACTTCGTACGGTTTCAAACCGACAACCATCATGCCGAAGTTCGGACCGTTGCCGCCAATCATGCTGTATCCCGCAATCGCCATCGCGTTTGCTGTCGCGGGGTGCGAAGAAATGATTTTGTAAGCGTCGCGCAAAATAGCCAGCGTGCGGTCCTGCGACGCGCCTTCGGGCAGCTGAATGTCGACCATGAACATGCCCTGGTCTTCATCGGGCAGGAAGCCTGCGGGCGTTATTTTGTTGACCTGCCAAGCGCAAGCAATAACCGCCGCGATAATCAAAATCGACAAAGATGAATGACGCACCAGCTTTTTGACAATCGCGGTATAGCCGTCGCGTCCTTTGTCGATTTGACGCATAACCCAAGGCACAAGCCCTGTTTTTTTCTTTTCTTCGCGGTGCAGCAGAATCGCGCACAAAGCGGGCGACAAAGTCAGCGCGTTCAACGCCGAAATCATCATTGAACACGACACGGTAACGGCGAACTGCTTGTACAGCTGACCGACAATGCCGGGGACGAAAATAACGGGGACGAACACGGACAGAATAACCAGCGTAATCGCGATAATCGGCGCGGTAATCTGGCTCATCGCCTTTGCCACCGCATCGGGAATAGACAAATCGGGTTCTTCTTCAATCACGCGTTCAACGTTTTCCACGACCATAATCGCGTCGTCCACCACGATGCCGATAACCAGCACGATGGACAGCAAAGAAATCGTGTTCGCCGAAATGCCGAACGGCGCCATAAAGATGAACGTGCCAATCAAAGATACGGGGACGGCAACCGCGGGAATCAAGGTTGCGCGCCATGTTCCCAAAGACAGGAACACGGTCAGCAGAACCAGAACGAACGCTTCGAAAATCGTGTGAACAACTTCGTCGACCGTCGATTCGATGAACACCGTCGTGTCGAAAATGATGACATAGTCGACGCCGTCGGGGAAAAAGGCTTTCATTCTTTCCAGTTCGGCTTTGACGCCCTTGGCAACCTGCATCGCGTTCGCGCCGGGGGCAAGGTTAATCATCGCGCCCGAAGCCGCCATGCCGTTGTACTGAATGACCGTCGAATAGGATGTCGTTCCCAGTTCGATTGTGGCAACGTCTTTCAGCCGCAAAGTGCCGCCGTCTTTGTCGGCGCGCAGAATGATGTTGCCGAACTCTTCGGCGGAGCTTAAACGTCCCGACGTTTTCAACGTCAGCTGAATCTGCTGGTCTTTCGGGGCGGGGGACGCGCCGACCGACCCGATGGCGGGCTGAATGTTCTGAGCGGAAATCGCCGCCATGACATCGTTGTTGGTCAGCCCCAAGTTCGCCAATCGCTGCGGGTCGATCCACACGCGCATACTGTAGTCGATATCGCCGAACGTGTTGACTTCGCCCACGCCCGTAACACGCGCCAAGGTATCCTTGACGTGCGCGGTCATGTAGTTCGCCAAAAAGCTGGCTTCGCGCGAATGGTCGGGGGAATACAGCGAAAACGCCATCAACATGGACGATGTGTTCTTTTTAACCGTAACGCCCTGCTGCTGCACTTCGGACGGCAGTTTCGTCGAAATCTGGTTGATTCGGTTCTGCACGTTGACGGTGTTCATATCGGGATCGGTGCCCAAAGCGAACGTAACGGACAGAGAATAAGTGCCGTCGTTAGCGCTGGTCGATTCCATATAAAGCATGTTGTCAACGCCGTTGACCTGCGATTCTATAACCTGCGCAACGGTTTGTTCAATCACTTCCGCGGACGCGCCGGGGTAAGTTGCCGAAACGGACACGGACGGCGGAACCACGTCGGGCAGCTGCGCGACGGGAATGGTGTACAGGGAAATCAGACCCGCAATGGTGATGACCAGCGAAACAACGATAGCCAGACGCGGGCGTCGAATGAAAATCTGGGAAAACATAGGGCGTTATTCCTTATTTCTTGGCGGGGGCGGCGGGAGTCTTCGCCGCTTCAGCCGTTTTGGCGGCAGGCGCGTCAACGATGACTTCCACACCCGGACGGACTTTCTGCAAGCCCTCGATCATAACGCGGTCGCCCGCTTCCAATCCTTCGTTGACGATATAGTCTTTTCCCTGTTCGCCGCCGATGACGATCGGTTTGTTGACGACTTTGTTCTGCGCGTCGACGACGTACACATATTTACCCGTGGGCGAAGACATGACAGCCGCTTGGGAAACCGAGATTTTTTCAACGGGGGCTTCGTATTCCAGCAAAACGGAAACAAACTGTCCCGAAACCAGCTGTTTGGACGGATTGGGAAAAACGGCGCGCAGCTTTACGGTGTCCGTCGTTTCGCCGACGGTTACATCCGTGAAGTTGATTTTGCCGCCGTAGCGGTAAGCCGAACCGTCCGCCATAATCAAAGAAACGGACAGATCGCTGTTCGTGCCGAAAACGCCCGCGTTCTGCATGGACAGCAGTTCGCGTTCGGAAACGCTGAACAAAACGTACATGGGATCGCTGCTGACCAGCGTCGCCAGAACGGAATCCGCCGGCAGATATTCGCCGACCGAATAAGCCGCCAGACCGATTTTGCCCGAGAAGGGGGCTTTGACATCGGTGTAGCTCAAATCCAGCTTTGCCAGATTCAGCGCGGCTTTCGCCTGCAGAACAGCCGCTTTGGCGATGCTGTTTTCGGCTTCGCGCGCGTCAACGGTGGATTGGGCGATATTGCCGCTTTTACGCAATTCCAAAGCGCGGTTCAAATTCAGGGACGCGTTTTTGGCATCGGCTTCGGCTTTTGCCAGATTGGCGTTGGCTTCGGCGACTTTGGCTTCGAACGGTTCGCGTTCCAAAGTGAACAGCAGCTGTCCTTTTTTGACGATATTGCCTTCCTCGAACAGGCGGTCTTTCAAAAAACCCGCGACGCGCGCTTTCAAATCGACCGACGAAACCGCGTCGATGCGGCCGGGGAAATCAAAACGTTCCGTATACGGATGGTAGCCGACTTTGACGACGGAAACATGCTGTTTCTGCGCGGCAGGGGCGGCGTTTTCCTTTTTTTCAAAGCAGCCGCTCAGACACAAAACGAAAGCAAGCAGACAGAACGGTAAAATACGATAAGATTTAAACATTTGCACTTCTCCCATGGCGGGTTGCTGTTAGAGTACGACAATCAACCCCTCTTTATACATAAAAGGGGCGGCGGACTCAAGCGATTTTTATGCCAAAGCCGTTTGTTTGACCCACCAATTCGGGTGGTTCGCCGTCAAATCGGCGCAGGCTTGGGCGGCATCCTTGGGCGTGCGGAACAATCCGAAGCACGTTCCGCCGCTGCCCGACATGGCGGAAAACAGGCAAAGCGGCTGTCTTTCAAGGCTTTTCAGCACTTCGGCGACGGCGGGTTCAAGGGCGCAAGCCGCGTCCTGCAAGTCGTTGTGCCGTTTTTTCAATTCCGCGACGAAAGCGTCGGCGTCGGCGCAATCCGCCGTCAAAGGCATCGGTTCGGAAAAAACGGGTTTTCGCGTTTTGAAAACGGCGGGCGTCGAAACGGGTTTGTTCGGATTGACCAGCACAACGGGCAAAGCGGGAATTTTCGGCGCGGGCGTCAGAATCTCGCCCACACCCGACACCTGTACGGCTTTTCCAGCCAGACAGGACGGCACGTCCGCCCCCAATTCCAGCGCAAGGGCGTACAGCTTTTCATCGGGCAGTTTTTTGTTCCATAAAAGCTGCAAAGCTTTCAGCACCGCCGCCGCATCCGTCGAACCGCCGCCGATTCCCGACGCTATCGGCAGATTTTTTTCCAAAACGATGCGGGCGTTCGGCTCGATCCCCAAAGCCGCCGCCAACTTCCGCGCCGCTTTGATAACGATGTTGTCTTCGCCCGCCGACAAATCGGGCGCGCCGACGATTTCCAAGCTTAATTCCGCGGCGGGTTCAACGGCAATCACATCGCCGTCCGCCGCGAAAGCGAACAGGCTGTCCAGCAAATGATAGCCGTCGGGACGTTTTCCCGTGACATGCAGATACAGATTGATTTTTGCGGGGGCTTTGACCGAAACGGACATTATTCGTTCTTCTTTCGCGGTTTTTCGGGCAAGGCGATCTTGTCGCCGACGGCGTCCAGTCCCTTTTCAAGCTTTTCGTCGACGCGTTTTCTGTCCGCAGGGGGCAAATCGTCGTTGACGGCAAGGGCTTTCGCCCATTGATAGCGGGCTTCGCGCTTGCGTCCGACACGCCAGTACGCATCGCCCAAATGGTCGTTGATGACTGCGCTGCCGGGGTTTAACGTCAGGGCGGTTTCAAGCATTTCCAACGCTTTGCCGTATTTGCGGCGCAAATAGTAGGACCAGCCCAGACTGTCCGCAATCGACCCGTCGTTCGGCGCAAGCCGCACGGCGGTTTTCAGCATCTTCGACGCTTCGGGGATGTTTTTGCCGCGTTCCAGCCACGAATAGCCCAAATAGTTCAACGTGGACGGCTCTTCGGGCGACAGCATCAGCGCTTTTTGCAAATCGGCTTCGGCGTTGTCCCATTGTCCGTTGCGCTCATAGGCGACTCCGCGGCTGTAAAACAGGACCCAATGACTGCGGTTCAGCGGTCCCGTGCGCTCCATCGCTTCGGAAAAAGCGACGACGGCTTGCGGATATTTTTCTTCGGTCAGCAGGATTTCGCCCAGCTGCATCCACGGCGCAGGGGAATCGTTGCGCCTGTCCGCCAGTTTCCGCAGAATCTTTTCGGCTTTGTCGGCTCTGCCTTGCCGCGCCAGAATGGCGGCGGCGCGCGTTTGGTCGGCAAAGTAGGTTTCCGAGCTTTCCTTTTCGCCCAGATACAGTTTCAAAGCTTCGTCGTCGCGTCCCTGCTTTTCCAGAATTTCCCCCAGCAAAATGCGGGCAAGCGACAAATTCGGGTCGAGAGCCAAGCCGAAACGGATGAAAAACAGCGACGATTCGGGACTGCCTTTGTCCGCCAGACTGCCCGATATGTCAAAGAACGCTTCCGCCAATCCCGCTTTTGCGTTCGGGACGCTGCGGGGGACTTTGCGATTGGCGACCATTGCGCCCGCCGTGAAAAACATTTCATCAATCAGCGGATAGGCTTTCGCGCTTTTGCGGTAGGCGGCGACCAAAGCGGCAAATTCGCGGCTGTTGCCGTGGCGCAGCAGGAAATTGCCGTACGCCTGCGCCGCGCGCAGGGACAGTCCCCCCGGTTCTTTCAGCAAGCGTTCGTAGCTGTCGCGGGCTTGATCGACTTCGCCCCACAAATCGTACAGCAAAGCGGAATGGAACGCGTAAAGGGCTTCCGTTCCCGCCTGATTGATTTTGTTCAAAGCCTGTTCGGCTTTTTTGCGGTTGTTCAGTCCCGCCTGCACCCACATTTCCAAAAGCGGGAACAAAAAGGCGTTGTCCGTTTTGTCGGGAAACGCTTTGATCTGCCGCAGCGCATGGGCGTAATCGTCCTTTTGCGCGTCGCGCGCGATGACCACCAAAGCCGCCAGCAAAGCGGAGCGGTCTTTTTTCAATTCGTCCAGCGCATAGGGATAGGCTTCTTTCAGCCGTCCTTCGCCCGCCAGCAGCAGGAACATTTCCGAACGCAGCATTTTGTTGTCGGGGTCTTCTTTGAGGGCGGCGTTCAGAAACTTCACGGCGTCCGCAAAGTTCCGATCCTGTTTGGCTTGCAGATAAAAGATGTACGATCCGACGGCGGGGGCTGTTTTCGGCGCGGCGGTTTCGGCGGCGGGAACGTCGGAAACGGCTTGGGTCGCGTTGGGCGCGCAAGCCGTCAAAATCAATGCGGACAAAGCCAAAAATGTAAGGTTCATCGTTAAAACCCCGAATAAAAGACGCTTTATTCTGGGCTGATTTCGAACAAAAATCAAGTTTTGTCACAAAAAAGTTCGAATATCCGTCCGAAATGTGATATTTTGCTTTTCATGAAAACGGAAAGCTCCTCTTTGGCGGTTATGGAATGGTATTTGACGGCGGGCGTCGACGAAATCGTCGGCGAAACCCCCGTCGACCGTCTGAACAAACCCGATATTGCGGAAACGCCTTTGCCCGCGCCGCAAATTGCGGCATCCGCGCCCGTTTTTGCGCCTGCATCCCTTCCCGCTCCCGCCTCCGTATCGGCGGCAACGGCGGAATTGGCGGCAAAAGCGGCGACTTTGGACGAATTGCGCGCCGCCATGGAAAGCTTTGACGGATGCGCGCTGAAACAAACAGCGGCGAATTTGGTTTTTGCGGACGGCAATCCCGCCGCCGATCTGATGATTGTCGGCGAAGCGCCGGGGGCGGAGGAAGACAAAAAAGGACTTCCCTTTGTCGGGGCAAGCGGTCATTTGCTGGATTTGATGCTGAAATCCGTCGGGCGCGACAGAACGAACGTTTATATTTCCAATGTCGTGTCATGGCGTCCGCCCAACAACCGCAAACCGTCCGAGGACGAAATCGCCCTGCTGACGCCGTTTATCAAGCGGCACATTGCTTTGGTTCATCCCAAAATTCTGCTGCTGCTGGGCGGCAGCGCGGTGTCTGCTTTAATCGGAATCAAGGACGGCATCACCCGCACCCGCGGGCGGTGGCTGACATATCGCGACGGAGATGTTTCGATTCCCGCGTTCGCATCGTTTCATCCCGCGTTTTTGCTGCGTTCGCCCGCTCAGAAAAAAGCCGCGTGGCGCGATTTTCTGACGGTTGCGCAGGCTTTGAATCAAAACTGAAAAGGGGCGGCTTGGACCATTAAGCCGCCCCTTTCCGATTTTCCGCGAACGGAAAATTTGTTACGGTGTTTTACAGCCGCCGCTGCCGTTGCCGACCTGACCGCTCGGGCAGTTGCAGTCCGTTGATCCTGCGGAACAAGTCGTACAGAACGAATTGACCGTTCCCGCGTTTTTGCAGTATGATCCCGTACTGCAGCCTCTGTTGTTGCAGCAGGTAACACACGCGGTCGCTCCGCCGCCGCAAGTCACTTTCCCGCCCGAACAGCACCCGCCGCCGCCGAATGACGTGCCGTCGCACACGCAGGCAAAACAAGTGTTTTCGCCGGATTTTCCAAACGTTTTCAAATACCATTCCGTTTTTGAAGAACAATCGGGCTTGGTCGTTCCCAAGTTTTTGTACCAGTTGGACGAATACCCCGTCGCTTTGCATTCCGCGACGACGCATTTCCCGCCGGAAAGCTTGTACCCGTCGGCGCATTGCGTACAAGTGGACGACGAACTGCACTGCAAACAGTGCGCCAAGGCGTCGGAACAGGGCGAACATCTGTTGCCGTTGGCGTAATATCCGCTTGAACAAGGGGTGCAGGTATAGCAAGGATTGCCGCTACCGTCCAAAGTCGCTTGTACTTTGGCTTCATTGGACGCGCAGCTTGTTTTGTACGAACTGTTGATTTCCGAACACGATTTCGGCGAACAGGTGTAACAAGCGGTGCCGTAATCGTCATAGCCTTTGCCGATCGATTTGTGGTTTACGGGACAGCTTGCGGCATATCCCTTGTCGGCGCATGTTTCTTTGATGTCCGTGCATGTGTAACAGCTGTTTCCGTAATCGTCCGTGCGCTGATACGTCTTGTTTTGTTTCGATCCGCAGGACGTTTGATAACCGTAGTCGGAACACGAATACTTGATATCCGAGCATGTGTAGCACGAATTGCCGTTGCCGTCTTTCATGACAAACGTTTTATCCTGTTTCGATCCGCAGGAATAAGCCAGATTCAAGTCCGTACACGTTTTGCCGACGCATTTGTTCGCCGAAGTATCGCATTTTTGGTTTGTTCCCGTGCAATCCGAATTTTGGACGCAGCAGCCGTCCGTTTTTTGACAGGAGTGGTTGGAAATCGTGTAACAGACGGAATTTGCACAGCTGACGGAAACGCAGGTGTAAGAGGAAGTGTTGCATTTTTCCGTTGCGCCGCAATGGCTGTCATCGGTGCATTCGCGGCAGTAATATCCGTTCCAATGCGGTTTGTCCGACGGGCAGGAACAAACGCCCGCGCTGCATTCTTTTCCGCCCGAACAGGCGACATTCGCGCACAAGTCGTCGTAAACGCATGTTCCCGATCCATCGTCATGCATTCCCGACGGACAGACGCAGCTGCCGTTATTGCACGATTTCCCGCCCGAGCAGGAAACGTTCGCGCACGGGTCGTCGATTTCGCAGGATCGACCGTCATCGGACACATGATATCCCGATACGCACCCCTGACAATACGTCGAACCGTACGACACGAGTCCGCAATACAGACAATTTTCGGGACATTTTTTACAGGTTTCGCTGTTCAGATCCAAATAATATCCCGTATTTCCGGAGTACAGATGCCGGCATTCGGGCAGACATTCCGATACGGAGGATTGTGTGATGTTCAAATCGGTTTTTAAAACGTAGCCCGACTTGCAAATCGTGCATTCCAAAGCGTTGTTTCGCGTCGGAAAGCAGTATTTGCAGTTTGCGGAACAGGGCGTACACCCGCCCGCTTCGTCTGCGTAGCTGCCTTCCCCGCATTGTTCACACGCGCATGTTGTTTGATTGAAAAACGCGGAGGAGCCGCATGTTTGCGTTGTTTTGCATCGGCATCCGCCCGAACCGTCGGGGGTTCTGTCCGAATCGCATCTGCCGCAGGCGGGATCGCCGTCGCTGCAGTTGGCGCATTCGCAAACGGCGTCTTTGAAGTATTGCCCCGCGGTACACAGGCTTGCCGAAGCGGTTGACGGACAAATGCAGTTTCCGCCGCCGTCGGACACTTTGTTGTCGGGACAACCGCAAGGCTCGTTGGCTTTGCAGGGTTTGCACTCTTTGTTTTCACACTTGTACCCGATGTTGCACGATGTCGCCGTGCAGCCGCATTTGGCGGCATGATTTTCGGGAAAACAGTCCTGATCGCCGCATGGATTCGGCGTGCATACGGAAACGCATTCGCCGTCTGTGCATTTTTGCGTGTCGTCGCAATCGCTGTTCGTCACGCATTCCGCGCCGCTTATGCCGCTTTGATGAAAGGTGTTGCCTGAAAAAACTTGGCTGTCTTCGTTGCCCAGTTTTACACTTTTTGCGATTCGGAACGATGCGGAGTCATCTAAAAGTGGGGGGGGGGTAAAAGCTTTTACAACCGAAGCGTTCAAAACAAACGCCGTGAAGAGAAAAAATACGGTTCTCATGCAATTCTCCTTCTGAGATATTCATAAAGGATATATTACAGCGTGTTGAAAGTCAATTTAAAACGAATCGAAAAATCCCGACACAAAGGGGAATTGACTTCGCTTCGGCGGATTTTTATAATTTTTCCGTTTAAACAGGATAAAGGGGGAAAACGATGCAAACGATTATGCTCAGCGATTTTTTGGATTCGTCCGTTCACGGCATCTTTACGACGCTTTGCGGCGAAAAAAACGAAATGATCATTCTTCACAACAAATCGCAAACCCGCATCAAACTGCTGCGCGGCTATCATACTTTGGTGGCGGAAATGTTCACCAAAGAACACGGCTGGATTGAAATCCAAAACAAAAAATCGGTCAAAATCCTTGATTTCTCACCGCTGACTTTGGCGCATCCCTTGGATGCCGAAGCCGCCGCCGAAATGGAATCTTCGCTGGAGGATTACCGCAAATTCGCAGGGCTGCTTTTTTTGAAAAAGCTTGCCATCGTTTTGGGCGAAAATCCCGAAGATTTGGACGATATCATCGAATAAACTATTCTTCGTCCGCCTGGTGCGCGGCGATTGTGCTGACGGGAACGAAAACGAATCCGCGTTCCGCCGCATCGGGCATCCAGTTTTGCAAAGCTTCGACGGTCGCTTTGCGCGGGTGACCGATGCCGATTGCCGCTCCGTGCTTTGAAGCGTAACGTTCCAGTTCTTTCAGGCGGGCGGGGATTTCCTGCGCGGTGTTGTCCAGAAAAACCTGCCGTTTGGCGGCGGGCATGCCGATTTCCCGCGCGGTTTCGTAGCCGACGCTGTATTTCGACGTTACTGAATCCAAAAACAGCAATCCGCGGCGGTTCAGTTCGTCCAAAACGATTCGCATCAAATCGGGGTTTGCCGTGAAACGGCTGCCCATGTGGTTGTTGATGCCGACTTTGCCGTCGAAAGCCGACAAAGCAGAGTCCAGCGCGGCTAAAATTTCCGATTCGTTCATGGAAACGGTCAAAGCCCCCGCGCCCGCGTCTTTGTATGGTGAAAACGGCTGCATCGGCATGTGAAGCATCAATTCGTGTCCGGCGGCTTTGGCGCGCGCGGTCTGGCTTTCCAAATTCCCCGCGTAAGGCAGAAAAGACGCCGTTATCGGTGCGGGCAATTCAATGGCTTTGCGGGTCATTTTGCGGTTGACGCCCATGTCGTCGATGACAATCGCTATCATCGGCGCGACGTAATCGGGCAGATCGACCTCGACGGCGTTGGCTTGCCATGCGGGCAAAGCCTCTTCGGCGGCGGCGGGCGGGCAAAGTAAAATCAGCAAAGCGGCAAACAAACGAATCACGGCATAAACTCCGACAGGCATCTTAGTGCCGAAAGTTAAAAAAATGCTTGCCAAAAAACGGGAACTAAAGTAGAACAAAAGAAGAAAGTTTTTTAAACGGAGGCAAAAATGCTGACCAAACGACAACATGAATTGCTGCTGCTGATTGATCGACGGTTGCGCGAAGACGGCGTTTCCCCGTCGTTCGAGGAAATGAAGGACGCCGTCGGTCTGAAATCCAAATCGGGGATTCACCGTTTGATTACGGCGCTGGAGGAACGGGGCTTCATCCGCCGTCTGCCGAATCGCGCGCGCGCGCTGGAGGTGTTGCGTTTGCCCGAAACAACGACGGCGGAGGCGGGCGTTTCCATGCTGAAGCCTGTTGTCGAACCGTCTGGCATGGTTGAATTGCCGAAGTACGGAAAAATCGCGGCGGGGACGCCGATAGAGGCTTTGCGCGGCAACGACACGATCAGCGTGCCTGCGGAAATGGTCGGGGCGGGGCAGCACTATGCCTTGACGGTCGCGGGCGATTCGATGATAGAGGCGGGGATTTTGGACGGCGACACGGTTATTATCCGCCGCACGGATACGGTGGAAAACGGGGAAATCGCGGTGGCTTTGGTGGACGGATGCGAAGTGACGCTGAAAAAGATTCGCCGCAAAGGCAATGCGATTGCCTTGGAACCGTGCAACAAAGACTACGAAACGCGGATTTTCAGTCCCGAACGGGTGGCGATTCAGGGGAAATTGGTCGGGTTGATGCGCAACTACGAATAAAAAAATTCAAATTTATGAAAAAAAGTGTTGACCGACGAAATATAACCCAGTATATATAAGCCGTCCGCGATGATGACCCCATCGTCTAGAGGCCTAGGACATCGCCCTTTCACGGCGGTAACGGGGGTTCGAATCCCCCTGGGGTCGCCAAATAAAAAAAGACCGTCTGTAAAGACGGTCTTTTTTTATTTAGAGCCGAGGGGAGATGAGAACCCCCGTCGGGGTTCGGTCGCCGCAGGCGACGACGCACAGGCGCGACAGCGCCGAGCGGTCGGCTTGACCGACGCGCCGACAGGCGCGCAATCCCCCTGGGGTCGCTTTGGCAAAGAGGGATGAGAACCCCCGAACATAAATTTTTAAGCTCGTTCGACCTGTCGTCCTCACTTGCTAACAAATTTATGGTCTTGCAGACAAAAACAGGCGTTCAGCCTGTTTTTGCTTGGCGACGGGGCGTGTTTATAAAAGGCATCCCTGTAATTTAAAGCCCCTTTGTTCGCCGTATCGGAAAGCAAAGGGGCTTTTTCATTTTCGTGCGGAACTATTCCGCGCCGAATTTTTCCTCCGCCATTTTCTGGGCGGACACATAGTCGAATTTACCTGTTCCCAAAATGGGCGGTTCTTTGACAATGATGATTTTCGACGGCGTGCCGAGGTCGTTCAGCCCCGCTTGCTTGATATACGCGCGGATTTGCGCCGCATCGGCGTTTTCCGCTGTGGTAATCAGCACCAGCTGTTCGCCTTTTTTCACGTCGGCAATAGCGACGACGCCCTGAACCGCGCCTTCGTACAATTTTGCCAGTTCTTGCTCGATTGCCGTCAGCGAAATCATTTCGCCGCCGATTTTCGCAAAGCGTTTGGCGCGCCCTTTAATCGCGACAAAGCCGTCTTTGTCAACCGCGACAATGTCGCCCGTGTCATGCCAGCCGTCGGCGGGCGGCTGCAAAACGCAGGGTTTGTCCGCTTTCATATAGCCTTGCATGATATTGTCGCCGCGCACGAACAGGCGTTTGCCTTCGGTAATGCCGGGGACGTCTTCCAATCGGGCTTCCAACCCCGGAACCAAACGTCCGACCGTGCCGGCTTTGATGTACATCGGGGTGTTCACGGCAATCAAGGGGGCGGCTTCGGTCGCGCCGTAGCCTTCCAAAATGCGGATGCCGAATTTTCTGCTCCACAATTCCGCGGTGGTTTCTTTCAGCTTTTCAGCGCCGACAATCGCATAACGCAGCGCAAAGAAATCGTACGGGTGAGCCGACGCTCCGTATCCCGCAAAGAACGTGTCTGTGCCGCACAAAATCGTCGCGTTCGTGGCGTACACCAGTTCGGGAACGATGCGATAGTGCAAAGGCGACGGATAATAGAACGTTTTGATGCCCGAAAGCGTCGTCAACAGCGTCCCGATGCCCAGCCCGAACGCGTGGAACATCGGCAAAGCGTTAAAGAAGACGTCGTTCGAGTTCAAATCCAAAATGCTCAAAGCCTGATATCTGTTCGCTTGGAAATTGATGTGCGACAGCAAAACGGCTTTGGGCATGCCTTCCGACCCCGACGTGAACAAAATCGCGGCGGTTTGGTCGGCGGCGTGCTTGGGTTTGCGGCTCAGCAGGTAATCGGTAATGCCGCGGAATTTGTCTTCGCCCGAAACTTGTTGGGCAAAGTCTTCCATGTAAACCAGATTGATGCCCGCGTCGCGAATGGCGGCTTCCAATTTTTCCAGTTTGCCGCTTTCGATGAACTTGTGCGACGTCACGACCGTTTTCAAGCCGACCGTTTTAATACAGGACAGAACTTGCGCGATACCGCTGGAAAAGTTCAGCATGGCGGGGACTTTGTCGCGGCTTTGCAGAGCAAAGAACACAACCAGATTCGCCAAAACGTTCGGCAGCAGAATCCCCAATCGTTCTTCATTCGGCAACAAGCGATCGAAGGTGCGCCCCAAGACATAGCTTTTCAAAATCAGTGTTTTGTATCGCAAAGGTTTGCGGCTGATATCTTCGGCGATGATATGGTGCTTGCCGTGGATTTTCTGCGCGTTCAGCAGTCCCGTGAACAGATGTTCGTTGATTTTGGACGACGCGTACATCATTTCCGACATCATCGTGTACAGCTGCAGCGAAACTTCGTGATTGCGCATACGGCCCGTCAACGCGGGGTCGATGTCGAACTTTTTGTGCGGCATGATGTTGATGGTGATTTTGGGGAAGTATTGCGTTTTAAACTTTGTTTTCAGCAAAGAAAACTTGGAATACTGCGCCCCGTTGATGCGCACGGGCAGGATGTTCGCGTTGGCTTTTTCCGCGACGATGCCCGCGCCTTCGTACACTTTCATCAAAGCGCCCGTAACGCTGATGCGCTGTTCGGGGAAAATCATGACTTTGTTGTTGCGCTTAATCAAGTCGATTAACGAACGCAAAGACAGCGGATTGTTCAAGTCCAAAGGATACAAGTCCACCATCAGCGAAAAGAATCGCGCAAACCAGCGGTTTTCCCATTCGGGCTTGATGACGAACGTGATTTTTTCGGGCATGAACGCCGCAATCAGCAGACCGTCCAGCAAAGACGTGTGGTTGGCGACAATCAAAACGCGCTTGCCCGATTCTTGGAAATTGGGAAGCCCTTTGACGGTCACGCGGAACAGCGTTTCCAAAATCGTTTGCGCGATGGAACGCACCAAAGCCGCGGGCAGAACGGAGCAGTTGTATACCGACACGACAAAGCTTGCCAAAGCGAACAACAGGAAAATGGCGGAAATGCCCAAGTCGAAATGACGCAGAACGGCAACAATCAACGCTACGACGGCAATGCCCGCCGCGTTGATGATGTTGTTGGCGGCAAAAACGGCGGCGCGGTTGGCGTCGGTCGCTTTTTTCTGAATCAGGTTGTTCAGCGGCGTGATGTACATACCGCAGCAAAACGCCAGCAGGAAAAAGAAAAAGCTGAATACGACGGGACGGAAGCGCGTGATAAATTCAACAAAATCGACGTGTTCCGCGGGTATTCCATAGTCCGCGGTCAAAACCGACAGCGCCAAGAAACACGCGGCAATTCCCAGCGTGCTGATGGGAACGTAAGTCGTGTGAACAACGCCGCGCAGCAGGCGCGTGCAGTACGCGATGCCGGCACCGACGCCCAAAGCGTACAATCCCAGCAAAAACGCGGCGGCAAAAGCATCCGTATGGAACACTTGCGTAATCAGGGGGTAAATCAATAAAACAACCAGCAGACCCAGCGACCAAAACCACGTTGCGCCCAAAATACTGCGGTGAATCAGCGGATAGCGGCGCACGGTGCGCAGGGTGGAGCGGATGCCTTTCAAGAAGTTGCGATCGAATTTCCGCAAATCGGGTTCGGCGTTTGTTTCGGCGACGGAACGGGTTGCCAAATAACTGGCGAGCGACAGCAGAATCAAGCACAGCGCGGCAAGGCGGACAGGCAGTAAAACGCCGAATAAAATCGCGACAACGATGCTGACATACGTTGATTTCGACGTATAGGCGTCGCTGCCGATGAAGTCTTTTTCATCCAAACGTTCGGGTTGCAAAGCGTAGCGGATGGGGCCGAAAAACGCGGACAAAGTGCCGAACAAAACGGGAAGGATAATCAGCAGTCCCGCATTGTTGGCAAAGAAAACCAGTCCCGCGGTCAGCATCAGCGCCAATTCCGCCAGTTTGACCGAACGGGTCAGCTTGATGCGCCCGTATTTTTTCGCCAAAAGGGTCGCGCGCGCCGAAAATAAAAAGAACGGCAACAGCAAAAGCCCCGCAATCAGGTTTGACGGATCGGGCGATTGCTGTGTGATGCGCACGGCGATAATCGTCAGCAAAGCGATTTTGAACAGGCTGTTCGTCAGTCCGTCAAACAAAACGGCAAACAGGCTTTTTGCGGCTTTGACCAAGTTTTCTGTGGAATGGGAAGACATGCTTAAATCCTCGGGAGTATTAAAAAAGACAGACCCGCCCGTTTAAAGGAAAGGTCTGTTTGAAAGGGTCAGTTTTCTTTTTTGGGTTCGCGCACGGCAATCGGCATCAACGGCATCCTGTTAAACGAACAGTTGTTCGACGGCTTTGCGAAACGGGAAAAAAACAGTATGTTCGATTTTGGAAACGGCATGAAAGCTCCTTAATATGTAATTTTCACTAATTTACATTTTTAAAGCTCTTTCGTCTACTACATTTTTCTGAAAAATCGGGCGGTCGAGCATAATTTTCGAATCAATATGCACGGGAATGCTGTTGCGCAAATTTTTCTTGAAAATAAAACTGTAGGACAGTATCCTGTTTCGGTATCGGCAATTTTGATTGCCGGTGAAGTGCCTTGAAAGGGGCGCGGAGTCGTAAGAAGCTCTTGCTATGAGTTTAAGCAAAAAAAGAGAAAAACTAGATATTTCAAAGCTTAGTTGGAAAATCATAAGAAGTTTTCTATAAAGAAGTGAAGATCAGAAATAGGTGTGAGGCAATATAGAAAGAATTAAGAAGGTTATATTCTAATGAGGCGTTTACAGATTGCATTACAGTTTACTATAATATTCGTTTCTTCGTGCACATCAAATTACTATGAAGATTTTTATTCCTCCTATGAACAACCGATTGAAAAATGCGATGTGCTAAAAAAAACAAGTCCGCAGATAGTTGAAATTGAAGATTTGTCAATGCTTCCTGAGTGGGAAGCAAAAGGATATTGTGTATTAGGAAAATCAGAATTTGAGGGAAAATGGCAATCGCGTGCTTGGGCGGTAGACCATGCCCAAAAAATCGGAGCATCTCATATTTTGACGTATTTTCAAAACACATATATGAAATTACAGAATACTCCGATGTCTGTTCCTGTTGCTAATACAACATATCATACGGGAAATATTTACACTCCCAATCACAATATTTCTTATTCAGGAACGTCCACCAGCTATCAACTGGCAAATTTTGCAGTACCAGAAATATATGCAACATGGAAACAGATCGCAATTTTTCTAACTCCTATTAAAAATAGACCTGCCTTTGGTGTAGAGTTTGATGAGGCTTCTAGGATTCCTGGTGCAACGGATTCGCCCGTAAAAATCAGACTCGTCTATAACAATTCAATAGCCGAAAAAAATGGCATAAAAATCGGCGATGAAGTTGTATCAATAAATGGGATAAGGATAAAAAATCATAAAGAACTAAAAAAATTTTTGTCAAACGAGGAGATTAAGATAATTGAGGTTCGCCATGAAAAAAAGCATTATTATTTTAATATGTGTCATTTTAAGTTCATGTGTTGAAATTTCCTCTGGATATACTATTTCTCAGCCACTAAACAAATATACACCTATTTCGTCTCAAAAATACGATGTTACGTATTCAGTAAGTTACTTTGCAAATCGTTTGGATATCATAGGGGCTAATTCTGAAACGGATTTTCGGGTTAAAATTGCTGAAAAGTTAAAGAAAACAGGACTCTTTTCAAAAGTAACGTATACTTCATTTGAAAATAAAAGTGATTACCACTATCATTTTAAAATTATATTTAATGCGCCCTCAGTGAATGAGGAAATGCCAGTCATATATTTATCGGGCGTTACAATGCTTTTGATTCCTGCGTGGGAAACCGCTTCATTAGATTTTTCAGGAATCGTTTATTTTAAAAATAAAGAAATTTACAGCTCATCCACTCCTGAAATAATAAAATGTTATTGGTGGCTTCCATTAATTCCTATAGGAATTATTTGGAATGATTGGTTTGCGATGCAGCATGTAGAAAATAAAGAAATGAACTATGTGATAAATAAATTATCCGACTTTCATCAAAGAGCATTTATAAATAAGTGAAGTGTAACAACAGTTGTTTAAGATTGATAATGATTGCAAGCTGAAAAATTTGTAGGGATACAAGGAATGATTTTATTCATTAGCAGGAACGAAAGGACGCCCCAGAAGACGCCGTAAATGTGCGTTAAAAAACTGTCGGATTGATAAAAAGAAAAGCGCCTGTGTCGTTTTGATGGAACCCGTTGCGGATGAAAAAATATCCATTCCCATGTTCTCTTCGGCAATGTCGTCGCTGTTCCAAAAAGACGAGGTTTTTAACGGATGCCTAAGTTTTTTCGGAATTGTTTTCGGTTTGTTTGTTATGTTTGTTCGCTCTCTTTACAGAAAAGAGTGAAGCATTGATACACAAAAGCAACCTGTTGGAAAAGGTTGCTTTTGTAAAATTCAACGACTGTTTGGGTTATCCCTCTTTTTTGGGTTCGCGCAGAACGTACCCGCGTCCCCAGACGGTTTCGATATAATCGTCGCCGCCCGTGGCGTCTTTGATTTTTTTACGCAGTTTGCAGATGAACACGTCGATGATTTTCAGTTCGGGTTCGTCCATGCCGTTGTACAGGTGGTTCAGAAACTGCTCTTTGCTCAGCGTTGTTCCTTTGGACAGCGACAGGCGTTCCAAAATGCCGTATTCGCGTCCCGTCAAGTGCAAAGGCTTGCCGTTGACGAACGCGGTGCGGGTGTCCAGATTGACTTCGATTGCGCCCGTGCGGATGACGGATTCCGAATGTCCTTTCGAGCGGCGAACCAACGCGCGGATACGGGCGATAAGCTCGGCCTTGTCAAACGGTTTGGTCAGATAGTCGTCCGCGCCCGTTGAAAAGCCTTTGACTTTTTTATCCGCGCCCGACAATCCCGACAAAATCAAAACGGGAGTGTTGATTTTGGACGCGCGCAGGCGTTTCAAAACTTCGTATCCGTCAATATCGGGCAGCATCAAATCCAGAATGATGACATCGTAGTCGTACAGTTTGCCGATTTCCAATCCGTCTTCGCCCAAAACGGTGGTGTCAACGACCATGCCTTCTTTGTGCAGGACGGCTTCGATTGTTTGAGCCATCGCCTGATCGTCTTCGACTAATAAAACGCGCATAGGAAATTCCTTTTTCGGACAAAATGAAATTAACAGCTTATTAACTTTATGTTTAATAACGCCGATATGCAAGCCGAAAAAATCAAAAAGCGGGCTTTTTTTATGCGGGAAAACATTATATAAAGGGATAAAAGGAAAAAAGCCGATGGATGAATGGCACAAAAGTTTGATTGATGATATTGACGCTTTGTCCGAATACCGGTCGTACGGATCGGTTTCGGCGGTCAAAGGAATGCTGGTCGAAATGACGGGCGCGCGTTCGGAACTGTCCGTCGGCGACCGCTGTACGATTTTGGCGCGCGCGGGCAAAAAAGTCCCCGCCGAAGTCGTCGGCTTCAACGGCGGTAAAGTGCTGTTGATGCCGTTTGTGAACCTTGACGGCGTAGGCCCCGGAAACGAGGTTGATTTAAGCAACGCGCATCCCGTCTTGTATCCCGATATTTCTTGGCTGGGGCGGGTGATTAACGCTATGGGCGAACCCGTCGACGGCAAAGGTCCGTTGAAAAAAGGCAAGGTGCCGTGCTTGATTCACGCGTCGCCGCCGCCCGCCAATTCGCGCGAACGCGTCGCGGGCAAAGCCGATTTGGGCGTGCGGGCGATTAACACTTTTCTGACGCTGTGCAAAGGACAGCGTATGGGCATCTTTGCGGGATCGGGCGTGGGCAAATCGTCCTTGATGGCGATGATGGCGCGGCATACGCAGTTGGATGTGACGGTGTTGGGGCTTATCGGCGAACGCGGACGCGAAGCGCGCGAGTTCATCGAGGACGATTTGGGCGTCGAAGGCATGAAGCGCAGTGTCGTCGTGGTGGCGACGTCGGACGAAAGCCCTTTGATGCGGCGGCAGGCGGCGTATGTCGCGATGACGGTCGCCGAGTATTTTCGCGATTTGCACAACAACGTTTTGTGCATGATGGACAGTATTACCCGTTTCGCGATGGCGCAAAGGGAAATCAGTTTGTCCGCGGGCGAACCGCCGGCGACCAAAGGCTACACGCCGACGGTGTTTGCGGAACTGCCCCGTTTGCTGGAACGCGCGGGACCGGGGCGCATCGGGTCGGGGTCGATTACGGGGCTGTTCACCGTGCTGGTGGACGGCGACGATCACAACGAACCGATTGCCGACGCGGTGCGCGGCATTTTGGACGGTCACATCGTTTTGGAACGCGCGATTGCCGAACGCAACCGCTATCCCGCGGTCAACCTGTTGCGCAGTATTTCGCGTACCATGCCGGGGTGCAACTCGGACGAGGAAAACGCCCTTGTCAACCGCGCGCGCGCTTTGATTGCGACGTACGAAGACATGGCGGAGCTGATTCGGTTGGGCGCGTACAAGCACGGGTCGAACGCGCAAGTCGACGAAGCGATTTTCTATTATGACAAGCTGGAAGCCTTTTTGTCGCAAAAGAAAAAGGAAAAAGTCGATTTTGCAACGGGCTATCAGCAGCTGAAGGACATTTTGTCGCAAAAACCCGCCGGTGCTGAATAATGGCGAAAAACGACCTGAAAACGCTGATACGCGTGCATCAATTCGAACTGGATGAAAAACGCCGGCAGTTGGGCAATCTGCTGCGGTTTGAACAATCGCTGGAAAACCGCAAAATCCTGCTTGCCAAACGGTTTAAAGAGGAAGAGGAAGCCGCCAAAAGCGACCAAACGGCGGCACTGACGTTCGGCGCGTATGTCGATTGGCACATCGACGAAACCAAACGGGTCGAACGCGCTTTGGTCGACGTTCGGCAGGAAATCGCGCTGATGCGCGACGAAATCAGGGAAGCGTATCAGGAGCTTAAGACTTTTGAAATCACGCAGGAAAACCGTGAAAAACGCGAAGCGGCGGAGCTGGAGCGCAAAAACAACGCCGTGCTGGATGAAATCGGATTGACGCTTTATCGGCGGCGGCAAGAGGAAAATGCCGAAAGCGAAGGGGACGAAAAGCAGCCTTGACATCCAAACGGCTGGGAATTTTGTTTCCGTCGTTTTCGAATAATAAAAAAGCCCGCTTGATAAGCGGGCTTTTTAACGGTTGATTACGCTTTTTTGACGGTGAAAGTCACTTTGTCGTCGCCGACTTCCCCGACATCGCCGTCCAAGTCCGAGCATTCGGCGAATTTAACCGCCAAGACCTGCTCGGCAATATACGCTTCATGTTCTTTCAACGCTTCCAAAACGACGGGAGCGTCGGAAGCATACGCCACTTCGATGCGGTCGGACACGTCGAAACCGCTGTCTTTGCGTTTTTGCTGAACGACGCGCACAAAGTCGCGGGCAATGCCCTCGCGTTCCAGTTCGGGACGGATTTCCGTGTCCAAAACCACAACCGCCGTGTTGTCGGGCAAAGCCTGTCCCGCGTTGCCGTCTTTCAGCACCAGACGCAGTTCGAATTCGTCGGGGTTCAAAGTCTGCCCAGCGATTGACAGCGTGCCGTCGGCGTTTTTGCTCCATTCGGTCGTTTTGGACGCGGCAAGGATGTCTTTCATATACCGTCCCAGCCGTTTGCCGACCAGCGGCGTAATGATGTACAGCGTTTGGTTCGCCAGTTCGGAAACGTCCTGCGCCAAAATCAAGTTTTTGACGTTAACTTCGTCCTCAATCAGTTCCGCGTAAGCGTTCAAAGCGTCGGCTTTTGCGCCTGCAACGGTCATCGAAGCCAAAGGCAGACGGTTGCGCAGTTTGCGGTCTTCGCGAATCGCTTTGGCGGTCGAACACACGGCGCGCACAAAGTCCATGTCCGCCGCCAGCTTGTCATCCGCCGCAAACGCGTTGTAATCGGGATAATCCGTCAAATGGACGCTTTCCCCGCCCGTCAGGGAACGGTAAATGTATTCGCACGTCAGCGGCAGCAGCGGCGCCAAAGCTTTGGACAGCGTGACCAAAACCGTGTACAGCGTGTCGAACGCTTCCGTTCCCTGCGAAACGTCCCAGAAGCGCGCGCGGGAACGGCGAATGTACCAGTTGTTCATGATTTCAAGGAAATCCGCCACCGCGGCGCAAGCGCTGACAATGTTGCACGCGTCCAGTTCTTCGGTCAGCGTTTTGACCAAATCGCGGGTTTTCGCCAGAATATAGCGGTCAAGAATGTCTTTCGGCGCATACAGTTCTTTGGCTTTCAGTCCCTCGGCGTTCGCGTACAGGGTGAAGAAGTAAAACGCGTTCCACAGCGGGATTAAAGCCTTGCGCGACGATTTCGCGATTTCTTTGCCTTCGCGGTCGATGGACAGGTTGCCGCCGCGCAAAATCGGCGAAGACACCAAAAACCACCGCAAAGCGTCGGACCCCAGCGTGTTGAACACGTCCGTCGGATCGGGATAGTTGCGCAAACGCTTCGACAGCTTTTGCTGGTTTTCGTCCAGCACGACACCGTGGCACAAGCATGTCTTGAACGGCGCGCG
Organism: Alphaproteobacteria bacterium UBA2903; assembly: GCA_002349565.1. Lineage (GTDB taxonomy): Bacteria > Pseudomonadota > Alphaproteobacteria > CAAGCB01 > CAG-977 > UBA2903. The sequence goes on from DEDN01000006.1 coordinate 46,749, forward strand.
GTCGAACAAAGCGGTGCTCATCACCATCAGCGTATAGAACCAGCCGCGGGTCTGCGCCAAGTATTCGACGATGAAATCCGCGGGCGAATGGTTTTCAAACCAGTCTTTGTTTTCAAACGGGTAATGCACCTGCGCGAACGGCATCGAACCCGATTCGAACCAGCAGTCCAAAACGTCGTCGACGCGGCGCATCATGGATTTGCCCGTCGGATCGTCTGGGTTCGGACGAACCAGCGTGTCGATGAACGGACGGTGCAAATCGGTGACTTTCACGCCGAAATCCTTTTCCAATTCGGCAATCGAGCCGTACACGTCGACGCGCGGATATTTCGGGTCGTCGGATTTCCACACGGGAATCGGCGCGCCCCAGAAACGGTTGCGCGAAATCGACCAGTCGCGCGCGCCCTCCAGCCACATGCCCATCGCCCCGTTTTTGATGTGTTCGGGAATCCAGTTGATCGTTTGGTTGTTCGCAACCATTTTGTCGCGGAAAGCCGTAACTTTCACAAACCAGCTGTTAATCGCCTTGTAAATCAGCGGGGTGTCCGTGCGCCAGCAATGCGGGTAGTTGTGCTTGTACATTTCTTTGCGCACCAATTTCCCCTCGACTTTCAGGCGCTTGATGATGGGTTCGTTGGTTTCGAAGACCTGCATGCCTTCGTAATCGGGGACTTCCTTGGTAAAGCAGCCTTTGCCGTCCACGGGGCAGACCACGGGGATATCATAAGGCTGACAAGCAATCATGTCGTCTTCGCCGAATCCGGGGGCGATGTGAACGATTCCCGTGCCGTCTTCGGTCGAAACGTAGTCCGCCTGAATGATTTGAAAAGCGTTCTTCGTGCCTTCGAAGTACGGGAACAACGGCTGATAAGTGCGTCCGACCAGCTCCGCCCCTTTGACCGTTTTGACTTTGACCGCTTTTGCCAGTTCGCGTTTGTAGCGGCTGACCAGAGCGGACGCCAGAACGTACTGAATGCCGTCTTCTTCGTAGAAATCGTAATCAAACTCTTTGTTCACGCACAGCGCCAAGTTCGACGGCAAAGTCCACGGAGTTGTTGTCCACGCCAAAGCTTTGACGGGTTTCGTTTCGCCCTCGGCGGGATTCAGCGAAAACATTACGGTCACGGACGGATCTTCGCGTTCGCGGTAGCAGTTGTCCATGCGCGTTTCAAAGTTCGACACGGGGGTTTCCGCCGCCCAGCTGTACGGCTGAATGCGGACGCCTTCGTACATCAAGCCCTTTTTGTACAGTTCCTTGAACGCCCAAATGATGGATTCCATATAGTTCAAATCCATCGTTTTGTAGTCGTTGTCGAACGACACCCAGCGGGCTTGGCGCTTAACCGTCTGTTTCCATTCGTTGGTGTACATCAGCACGCGTTCGCGGCAGGTTTCGTTGAATTTGCCGATGCCGTAAGCGGAGATTGCGGCGCGCCCCGAAATGCCCAGAAATTTTTCCGTGTCCATTTCGGCGGGCAAGCCGTGGCAGTCCCAGCCGAAGCGGCGTTCAACGCGGTGACCGCGCATTGTTTGATAGCGCGGAACGATATCCTTGACATATCCCGTCAGCAAATGCCCGTAGTGGGGCAAGCCGTTGGCGAACGGAGGACCGTCGTAAAACACATATTCGTTCGACCCTTTTGCCCCCGCGTCGCGGTTGGCGATGGATTTCGCAAACGTGTCGTCCTTGCGCCAATAATCCAGAATGTCGCGTTCCAGCTGGGGAAAGTCCGCTTTTGCCGAAACGTCGGGATAATGTTTTGTTTTTTCCGTCATATCGTAAAAATCTCCGACCGATAGAGTTATCCTTTGGATACTTTTTTAATCATATCGCCCTTAAACGTCAATACAATCCTTGACGAAAAGGCAATTTTGGGGGATTCTGATGCTTTAAAAATCACCCTTTGACGAATGGAAAAGACTATGGCTTCGGAAAACGAAATGAACGAAACGCTGTTTCTGTCGCAGGAAACTTTGCCCCCCAAATCGGCAAAAGACCGCGTTGCTTTTGTCGCGGCAAGTGTTTTGACTTTTGTGTGGTTCGTTCTGGCATGGTCTTTTTTGGGCGTTTCGGGCTGGTGGAGCGCGCGCTACGAAATGACCCCGCCCGAATACTTCAGCTGTTTGGCGGGCGCGCTGAGTCCCGTCGCCTTTATATGGATTGCCGCGGCGTATTTCGCGTCGGAACGCCGCTATGTCCGCGAAGCCGACGCTTTGCGCCGCTATCTGTCCGAACTGACGTATCCCAACGCGAAAAACAAACTGTACGTTTCGGGGCTGCTTGACGAACTGAAAGCGCAAGCCGCCGATTTGAACGCGGCATACGCCCAGTTGAAAGCGTATTCGGATTCGGCTGAAAAAACGTTTGCCGCCCACACGGCGGATATTGCCAAAGCCGCGCAAACATTGTCGGACACGCTGTCCGAAGGAACGGCGGCTTTGGACGGCAAAGCGCAGGAGCTTGACCGTTTGTGCGCTTTGACCAAAACGCAGACGGACAACAGTCTGAATCTGCTGCGCGAAAACGCGCAGGCTTTGCAAAGCTCCGGCGACGAAACCGCCGCCGCGCTGAATGCGGCGGGGGAAAAGCTGGACGCCGAAAAAACGATGCTGCGGCAGACGGGCGACGCTTTGACGGACAACTTGACGCGCTTGACGGCGGATGTGCGCGAACAAAGTGCCGTTTTGCGCGCCGCGTCGGAAAAAGCGCGGGATATTCTAAGCGAACAGACGGGCATTGCCGCGTCGGAAATCGCCAAACACGCCGCGGGTTTGACGGCGGTTGCGGCGGGTGTGCGCGAAAAACTGGCAAAACAAACCGCGGGTGTCGAAAAAAAAATCANNGGTTGCGGCGGATGTGCGCGAAAAGCTGGCAAATCAAGCCGCGGATGTCGAACAAAACATCAGCCGCCGCCTGTCCATGCTGTCCGAAGCCGGAACCGCCGCGCGCGACGATATGGCGGCGGCGGGCGCCGCTTTGGACGAACAGACCGAATCTTTGCGTTCCGCGGTGCAAACCTCCCTGTCCGACATTGACGCCATGGCGAAAAGTTTGGACAAGCGCGTCCATGCGCTGGAACAGCTCTTTGTTCGTCAAAACGAAGCGATATCCGCCAAAGACGAAGCTTTGATAGAAACCATGGCGCGGCTGACGGCGACGTTCGGCGAACAAAACGCCGCTTTGGACAGCGAAGCGGAAAAGACCGTTTCCCGCTTTAAAACCGTCGAAGCGACTCTGGATACTTATCTGGCGGAAATCAACGCGGCGTCCGAAAACGCCGTTGCCAGAATTTCCGCCGTTGCGGGCGAATTGGACGACAAGTCGGACCGCATCGCGGCGGCGGCGGACGAAGCGCACTCCCGTCTGGAAAGCGTCGGCAGCGATGTCGATATGAAAACACAGCTGTTGTCCGTCGCTTTGAAGAATATGAAAAACGATTCGCAAACCGTTTCCGAAACGCTGGACGTTCAAACGGCGCGGCTGACGGGGGCTTTGAACGGCGCGAACGAACAGCTGGACAAGATCAGGCAGGACTTTGAATCGACCGTGACAAGCGTAGACAGATTTGTGTCGCAAACGGGCGATCGCGCCGATTCCGTTTGCGCCCGCCTGACAAAGCATTCCGCCGAACTGTCCGATTTGAGCAGCGCGCTTGTTTCTCAGGCGTTGGTTTCCGAAACGTCGCTTGCTCAGCAGCAGAAAGCCATTTCGGGTACCGCGGCGAAAATCGAAGAAATCAAGACCCGTTTGAAACAGCAGTCGGACGATTTGGTTCAGATTGCGGACATACTGGAAAAACGCGGCGCGCAAACCGTTGCCGCCATGTCGGATCAGGTTCGCGATTTGCTGGCGCGGTCTTCGGACGCCGCCGACAGGTTTGCCGATTTGAAGGTTTCTTTGGATGACAAAGTGCGCGCTTTCGACGCGGCGTCCAAACAAACGGGCGCGGTTTCCGCTCAACTGGCGGACGCTTTGCATACGCACAAGGAAATGCTGGACGCTTCCGTGCAGCGCATGACGGGCTACACCGAGGAAGTTACCGCCGAAATCACCCGCCGAACGACGCAAATGGACGTGTCCGCCGATTTGCTGAAAAACCGCGCCGAAAAAGCCGTCGCCCAGCTGGACGAACAATTCGGAAAACTGGACGGCGACGCGCGCCGTCTGCTGGACAAAGCCGCCGAAGTCGCGGACGGTATGACCGAAAAGACGCAAACCCTTGACGATTTGTTTACCAAGCAAAGCAAAACGCTGACCGATATTTCGGACAAACTGGCGGAACAGACGGGCAAAGCCGCCGCCATGCTGCGCGAACAATCGGAACAGGCGGACGGTGATCTGGAACGGCTGGTTTCGCGTGTCCGTTTGATGGAAGAATCGCTGAACGTTCAAACGAAAGAGCTGGCGGGACTGTCCGAAACGGCTGTGACGCATTTGGAAAACGTCGGCGATTCGCTGACGAAACAGGCGGGATCCCTGACGGAACTGACCGAAGACGCCAAGGCTCGCTTGACGGGGGCGTCGGACGCTTTTGCCGAAAAGATTACGGCTTTTTCCGCGTTGGTGAAAGAATGCGCGGCGCAAAACGGCGATGCCGCCGCCCGCATGACGGCGGGGCAGGCTGAATTTTCGGCGGCGGCGGAAACTTTGTCCGACCGCATGGAGCGTTTGAAAACGGAAATTTCCGTTCAAACGGACAGCTTGCAGCAGCAATCCGCCAAATCGGCGCAGCAAGTCATTATGGTACGCGATTCCATGCAGCGGCACATTGTCGATCTGGGCGATGTCGCCAATATGATTTCGACGCAATCCCGCTTGGGCGAAGTGTCTTTGAGCAATCAGACGGATGCTTTGAACGCCGCCGCGCAAACCGTGATGAAGCATTTGCGCGACATTAACGAAGCGGTGCGTCAAAACACGACGGACCTGCTGACCGCGTCGTCGCGAATCGGTTTTGAACTGGAAGCCACGGGCGAAAATCTGCGCCAGCGCAACGACGAAGCGCAGAAAGCCGCCGCACAAACGGTCGCTCTGTCGCAATCGGCGGCGGCGCTGTTGGAAGAAAAGGCGGAACTTTTGACGCAGACCGCGCAGCAGGCTGCCGAAGAATTGAAAGCCGTCGGCGGCGATTTCGACGCGCGGACGGATAAACTGCAGGCGGCGGCGCAGATCGCCCGCGACGAATTGAACAAATCGGGCGACACGTTTTTGGTTCAGGCGCATCAAATTGCGCGATTGTCCGAAGAATCGCAGAAAGCCGTCAAAAATTGCGGCGTTGTTTTGCGCGACAAAGCCGCCGATTTCGACAGAACGGCGCAGGACGCCGACAGCCGCGTCAAGGCGTTGAGCGACACCGTCCGCCAGATCGGCAAAGAATTTGAAGAAATGTCCAACAAAGGCGTCGTTCAAATTGATTTGGCGGGACAGCGTTTGCGCGCCATGATCAGCGAAGTCGCGGGCAATTCGGAACGCATTGCCGCGGAAGTCCGCAAATCGGGCGAACAATTCGTCGATCAGTCCGACAGCTTGTCCAAAGCATCGGACGAAACGTTGAAGCGGCTGCAGAATTTGCTGAATGTTTTGCGCGACAACGCGCGGGAGATCCGCGAATCGGGCGAACAGATTTCGGCGCAGTCCATCAAGTTGGGCGGCGCGTTCAACCGTCAGGTTCAATCGCTGATTTCCGCGTCCCGTTCGGCGGAGGAATATATCGCCGCGTTGAACAAGCACAAGGAGGACGCCGACACCGACAGCTTTATGAAAGAGTCGTCGTTCATTATCGAACAGCTGCAGTCCTTGGGCGTCGATATGACGCGCATTTTCGCCCCGAACGTCGAAGACGACCTGTGGAAACGCTACTATTCGGGGGACAAAAGCGCGTTTGTCCGCTATCTGTCCCGCGCGATCGATAAAAACCAGATTCGCAAGATCGGCGAAAAATACACCGAAGATTCGGAGTTCCGCAACTATGTTTCAAAATATATGGGAACTTTCGAAGGCGTATTGTCCCGCGCGCAGGACAACGAACGCGCGGATGTGCTGACCGCCGTTTTGCTGGGGTCGGAAGCAGGGCGTCTGTATATGACTTTGGCGCGTGTCTTCAATAAGGAAGCGTGAACTTTAGAATTATACAAAACAACATAAAAAACTATTGAATCCAAGAGGCGATTGTGTATAATCAAGCTGTTCGGGAATCTGTACGGATTCGCGGATATTCGGGTCATCATGCCTGATGAAAGGATTTTGACGATGGATACAACAATGACAAACACCTCTTTGGTGCCGGTGATTCAAAACGGCATCACTTCTTATTTGGCGGCGATTCGCAAAATTCCCGTCTTGTCGGCGGAAGAGGAGTTTATGTTGGCGAACCGTTTCCGCAAACATGGCGATTTGGACGCGGCAAAGCGGCTGATTTCGGCGCATTTGCGTTTGGCGGCAAAAGTCGCGTTCGGCTATCGTTATTATGGGCTGCCTTTGGAGGATTTGATCTCCGAAGCCAATATCGGCTTGATGCAGGCGGTTAAAAAATTCGAACCCGAAAAGGGCAACCGCCTGTCGACGTATGCCGTTTGGTGGATAAAAGCCGCAATCAACGAATTTATTTTGCGGTCGTGGTCTTTGGTGCGCATCGGCACGGTCGCGGCGCAAAAACGGCTGTTTTACAATCTGCGCAAGATTAAAGCGCGTTTGGGACTGTACGGCGATTCCGCGCTGGATTCCGACAGCGTAAAAGCAATTTCCAAAGACTTGAACGTGTCCGAAGACGAAGTGGTCGCCATGGATAACCGTTTGGGCGGCGATGTGTCGCTGAACACGCCCGTTTATACGGACGGTTATGCCGAAAAGCAAGACTTTTTGACTGACGAGGGCAGTATCGAGGATGCCGTCGCCGACAAACAGGAAAGCGATATCCGCATGCGTCTGCTGGCTCAGGCGATGGACAATCTGAACGACCGCGAACGCATCATTGTCCGCGCCCGCCGTTTGCAGGACGATCCGACAACGCTGGACAGTTTGGGCGAACAGCTGGGCATCAGCCGCGAACGCGTCCGTCAAATCGAAACGCGCGCCATTGAAAAAATGACCCGCTTCATTCAGGACAAGGCGAAAGCCGCCGTTTGATTTGCCGTTTTTTCAAAACCAAAACATAAGCCCCGAAAATCGGGGCTTTTGCTTTATTCAAAGGCGTTTGCACGCTCCGTCAATTCAAGTCAAGTCAAGTCATGGTCGCTCATCCACAGCAGGGCTTGCAGTCTGCTGTTGATGTTCAGTTGCGTGTAAATGCGGTTCAAATGGATTTTGACCGTCGATGTGCTGATGCCCATTTTGTACGCAATCATTTTGTTCGGCATCCCCTGTGCCAAACAGTGCATCACTTCGATTTGTCGGGGTGTTAAAGGACGCGCCATAATGATTTCTCCTTTGTTTTGTTAAACGCCCGTTAAAATATAATACTTTCGGTTGAGTCTTTTTTCCCTAAAAAAAGACGCTTTCTTCCGGTGTCCAAGGCGGGGGCAAGGA
>DEDN01000009.1:0-69183 GCA_002349565.1 Alphaproteobacteria bacterium UBA2903
CCTGTCCGTCGTCGCACGTTCCGCTTAAAACGTATTTTTCCCCGCACGGTTTGGATTTGTCGCACGTTTTCGACTTTTTCGAACTGATCGCCATTTGCGTCCACGCCGAACAGACCTTCGCCCCCGTTCCCGCGTGAACGCCGCGCGTTCTGGAATACGTCGCCGTGTAAATCCTGTATCTGCCGAACACGGCGCAGGCAATGCCCGAACAGTTGCGGCGGGCGCAATAACTCGCCGTTTCCGTCTGCAAAGGCGTCAATCCCGCCGCGACCGCTCCGCCGTTCTCGACCGCCGTTTCCGCCGCAATCAGCACGTCAAAGGTTTGCGCCGCTTCCTGCGCCAGACACTTGAACGCAATTGCCGCTGCCGTCAAAGCGATAATCCACTTTATCCGTTTGTGTTTTTGCCGCCATTGCAACGCCTCCACCCTTTCCAAATCCAGATAACTCTGTCTGACCTTGTTGACTTTCCCGACCATGCGCCTTTCTCCTCCCGCGGTTTGTTCGGAAAAAGTCTATCCCCCTACGCAAAAAGCCCCGAATGTCTTTTCGGAGCTTTTTGGGGCTTTTTAGAGCTTCGTGAGCAAATTTCATTTTTGTAACAACCAGTCCAACGCGTTAATCTGTTTAATGCTGTTGTGCGACGTGACGGGAAACGGATCAAGCGTTATCAAAAACTTTGGGTTGTGATCGTTTATGCTTTCCAACGCGCCTAATTCCCGTTTCAGCGTCTTTTCGTCCAAGACGCTGAGCAAAACCTGATAATATTCCGTGTCCGTTCCTTTAAACGCGACGAAATCAACCTCTTGATTGCCCGATTTCCCGACAAACACCAGATATCCGCGCCGCCGCAGTTCCAGATAAACGATATTTTCAAGAATATGCCCGAAGTCTTGATTCTTGTCGCCCAAAACCAGAGAACGGAACGCCACGTCGGCAAGGTAGTATTTTTCCTCCGTCCGCAGATAATCCCGTCGTTTGTTTTGATTTTTTTGTTAGACACTTTTGATTTTCGGTGTTTCCAATCTGACGCTGAAAAACAAAAAAGCCCTTGAAATTCAAGGGCTTTTTATTGGTGATCCCGCCGCGGTTGCTCGCTGTCGCTCGGGACTGACGTCCCCGCCTGTCGGCGTCGTCAACTTCGTTGACCGAACGCGCCCGCGTTCTTTTCACAAGCGGATTTCACGCAAAACAACCCCCCCGAACAAGTCGAGGGTTTGTTTTGGTGATCCCGCCGCGATTCGAACGCGGGACCCACAGCTTAGAAGGCTGTTNNCTATCCAGCTGAGCTACGGGACCGCACCACCCTTATTTTTAGTTTGTTTCCCCCGAAAACGCAAGCATTTTTTGAATTTTGGTTTTTTTAAGCTTTTATTATGTTCTATCCTGTATACTTTGAAAAAATTTGAAAGTGCCGCCGATGAAAAAATATTTAAGCCTTTTCCTGTTTTTGTACCCTTTTGTGCTGAACGCCGCCGATTACACGGATTCAGCCGAATATATGAAAAACCAAAATGCTTGGGATGCCATCAATCTGGCTGAAGCCTATACGGGCGAAGACGGAACGGCGTATGGCGGCGCGTCGGGCAAAGGTGTTCGCGTCGCCGTTATTGACAACGGATTTTTGGCGACGCATCAGGAATTTAAAGACAAAATCGATGTGATCGGCGCGGTGCAGGCGCAAAATCACGGCACCCATGTTGCGGGTATTATCGGCGCGGCAAAGGATGACTTGGGCATGCACGGTGTTGCTTATGACGCGTCTTTGGCGGTGTTCGCCAGCAAAGACATTCCGGGGGATGACAGCAAAGCCAATTCTTGCACCGCTTGTTCCGAATTGTCCGATATTTTCAACACGCTGGCGGGCGAGGAATATAAAGACATCAAAATCGTCAATGCCAGCTGGGGATTCGATACGGCATCTTTGTCCGAACAGGATAAAAGCAATCTTGAAACAGCCCTTGTTTCCGCGATGAAAGCGATTTCGGACAAGCTGTTTGTCGCCGCGGCGGGAAACGATATGAAGACCAGCCCGATGATGCCTGCGTTGACGCCGACCGTGGATTCTTCAATAGACAATGTGAGCGTAGTGGCTTTCAATCCCGTGAATGGAAAAAGCTCGCCCGTATTTTTGGCGGGATTTTCAAACTTGGCGGGGGATGCCGCGAAATGGACAATCACAGCCCCCGGATCGGGGATTTATTCCGCCGTTGGAACGGGGGACGACGCGTATCAAAATATGAGCGGCTCTTCCATGGCAGCCCCAATTGTTTCGGGTGTAGCGGCTTTGGTGCAGGAAAAGTATCCGTTTTTCAGCGGCAAACAGCTCGCCGACGTTTTATTGACGACGGCGGACAACGATTTTTCGAAATTCAGTCCTTATGCGATTCAAACAATCGAAACAACCAATGCCGACAACAGCAAGACGACAAAACAGCGCTTCATTTATTTCACGGACAACACGGCGGGCGAAGACGGAGCTGTCAAAAGCAAAGAAGATGTGATGAAAGATTTGACCGTATCCTGCGACAACGGCAGCTACGAATGCATCGACATCACCTATGCGCAAGCGTACGGCGCGGGCATTTTGGACGCGGGCAAAGCCGTCAAAGGCTTGGGGGCTTTGGATGCCGACAGAATGGGAACCGAAAAAACGTACACGGTGGATACGGCGGGATATGACGCGGAATTTGCCAACGACATTTCGGAACGCAACGGAACGGGATTGGGGATTGAAAAGGCGGGCAAAGGAACTTTGACGCTGAGCGGAAGCAACTCATATACGGGGGAAACCGTCGTGTCGGGCGGTGCGCTGAAGCTGACGGGAACTTTGGCGGGGGATGTTTCGGTCGGCGGGACGTCCGAAGACGCCGCTTTTTCCGTCAGCGGCGGAACAGTCAAAGGTGAAATTGTTTTACAGGATTCCGCTGATTTTTCCATTGACGGAGGAACGGTCGAAGGGACATTGACCACCCGAACGGCGGACAGCGACGGATCGAATGTCGTCGGGGCGATGACGGGCGGAACGCTGACGAATGTGGTTATCGGCGGGACGGACTACAATGAAACGTTGGTTTTCGGCATGAGCGGCGGAACGATATCCGGATCTTTGTCAAACGCGGGCAAGTTTACCATGGACGGCGGGCGTTTGAGCGGAACGGTCGAAAACGGCGGCGTGTTTGATTATTACGGCGGAACAATCGCTTCGACGCTGAAACAATCGGCGGCGGGCGTGTTCAACAACCACGGGACTTTCACCGTCAAGGACGGAATCAGCGGCGGCGTTGTCAACAACAAAGCGGGGGCGGCGATCGCTTCGTCGTTTACGGCGGACGCTTTCGTCAATGAAGGCGACATCGTGCTGATGCAAAACGACGACGGCTCTTTGACCACGATGACGGTTTCGGGGACGGCGGATCTGATATCGGGACGTTTCGTGCCGTACGTCAATTCGACGGTAACTTACAAAAACGGAACGACGACCGTTTTGACGGCGGATACGCTGACGGTGGGCGAGGCGTTCAAAACGAATTTCATTTTGACGGGGCTTATCGGCGGGACGGTTTCTTACGACGGCAAAAATCTGACGGTGACAATTACTTATCGGGATATGAACGATCCCGCGAACACGCCGGGGTTTGACGACAAAGAACGGCAAGTTTTATCCATCTTTGCCAAAATGTTCGACGACCATCCGGACGAATTCAGCGGCTACTTTTATCTGACGACGGATGAGCTGCAAAAAAGCGTCAACAGCTTGCGCGACAGGATTCAGCCCGTTGCGAATAAAGATTTGCCTTTGTCGGGAACGGTGGCGAACAACATTTATTCCCATTTGTTCCAAGTCCGTCAACAGCGGGCGGTCGCTCCCGCGCCGCAGCGGACTCCGCCTTATTATTACCGCGGTCGGTACTGGCGCGGACGATCGGGCGGCGATTACGGTTCGACGGCGAAAGTGTGGGCGCAATTTCTGGGCGGACACGGGCGGTTTGACGCGGCGGACAGAACGGATCGCTCAACGGCGAAAACGGATATGCTGGGCGGTCAGTTCGGTTGGGATTGGCAAAGCTCCGACAGATTTTTGTGGGGGCTGACGGCGGGATTCGCGTCAACCCGCATCAAACAGGACGGCGACGAAATACGCATCGCCGATTACCGCGCGGGCATTTATACGGGATACCGTTCGGGGCGGTTCACGTTCGACACGGTGCTGTCGGGCGGGTTGCAAAAATATGAATCCGACCGCTTGACGGACATAGCGGGGCTGTCGACCATCAGCAAAGCGTCTTACAACGGCTACACCGTCGAAGCGGGCGTGAATGCGGGTTTCGAGATCGGTAGCATGCCGCGGCGGGACTATCGTTTCGGAATGCATCCCTATGTCAGCGCGAACGCGGCGTATTCCTATCGCGAAGAATATAAAGAAAAGGGGCAAACTTCCGCCGCCAATCTGGCGGTCGGCGAAGCGGACGACACAACGGTTTCCGTTCAGCCGGGGGTGCAGCTCAGCTATACATGGTCGGACGCCGTGCTGACGCTTGACGCGGGATGGCAAAGGCTTTTGACGGGCGGCGCGCCGACAACGAAAGCGTATTTTTTGGACGATGCGTCGAAAGCGGTGTTTGAATCTCTTGCTTCCGAAGCGGACAAGGATTATCTGTCCCTGTCGGTCGGATTTGAAAGCAATTTGTCGCGGCGCGTGCGCGTGAAGCTGTGGGCGGATCAAAAACGGTCGGAACACAACATTGTTTCGATGTATTCCGTTGCTTTGCAGTATTCGTTTTAAATCGGAGGGTGGACGATGATTTATTTGGGAACGGTTGAAACGGACGATGATTTGTACGGCTATCTGAAATATGACATTCAGCCGCAGCTTACGGATTATTTGGAAGATCCAGCATACCACGTTTGGCGGCTGAACGGTTCGAACGACGTGTTTTTGTACGAAGAACGCCAAACGGGCGCGCGCATCATCGGCAAGTTTTTCGAAGACAAAAAGCGTTTGGAACGCGAATACGGCAACCTTGTCAAAGTACGGTCGTACGGCTTTGACGAAGAGCCGTTTTACGTTGCCGCTCCGTTGGGAAAAAACGAAGATTTGAGCAATTTTCTGGCGGTCGAGTTCTGTACGGGCGAATTGCTGGGCGACGTTATCACGCGCGCCGTCGCCGACAAAGACGAAGCTCTGCTGTACGACAAGCTGGGCGCGCTGGCGCACTTTTTCGCCGAACTGCACAACAGGACGGCAATTGACGCGCCTGCCGATTTCGGCGAAGCCTGCGATTATATGGACCGCGTTATTGAACAGGACGAAAGCCTGCTGACGGACGGGGAAGCGGATGTTTTGTATGCTTTGCGTGATCAATGGCGCGACAAAACGGAAATGGGGGAAGACTGTCAAGTTTTGATTCACGGGGATGCGACGCCTGCGAACTTTATTTTCGGGGATTTCGATGTTGTCAAGACGTTCGATTTGGAACGCTGTCAATATGCCGACCGCGCGTCGGATATCGGGCGTATGGCGGGCGAACTGAAACATTTTTTTATGTTGGCGCAGAATGACGGGCTTGCCGCCGAACCGTTCATTGACCACTTTTTACGCGAATACGCCGCCCGTTTTCCCGATGCGGAAGCGGCTTTCAATGCCGTAACAAAGCGCGTGCCGTTCTATATGGGAACGACTTTGCTGCGCATCGGGCGCAATTTTTGGATTGACCGCGATTACCGCCGCCGCCTGATTGACGAAGCGGAAAAATGCCTGCAGGGAGGGCTGGAATGATTCGCGGCTTGATTTTCGACATCAACGGAACGCTGAGCGATATTTGGACGGACGAGGAAAGTTTGGACACTTATCGTGTCGTGTCCGATTTTCTGGACTATCAGGGCGTCAAAATCAAACCCGAAAAGGTCAAAGAGTTGTACTTTGAACTGAACAAGCGGCAGCGGGCGGACAGCGACGAACCCTATCCCGAATTTGACATTGTGGCTTTGTTCGCGGAAATGATTGACGGGAACGCGTCGGATTTCACCCGCGCTTTGCCCAAGAAGAAGCGTAAGCTTTTGCCCGCGGTTGCGGCGGAGGTGTTTCGCGCGGCGTCGCGCCGTCGGCTGCGGCTGTACCCCGATGTGAAAAAAACGCTGGACGCGCTGAAAAAGAAGTATCGGCTGGCTTCCGTATCGGACGGACAAGCCCAATGGGCGCGTGCGGAATTGGCTTCCGTCGGACTGGACGGGTATTTTCATCCGTTTGTCGTGTCAGGGAATTACGGATACCGCAAACCCGATGAACGGCTGTTTAAAAAAGCGTTGAAGAAAATGGACATGACGGCGGAGGAAGTCGTTTTTGTCGGCAACGATATGTACCGTGACGTGTTCGGGGCGGCGCAGCTGGGGATTAAGACGGTGTTGTTTCGGTCGAACCAAGGCGAACAGGAATACTGCGGCACGAAAGCCGACGTCGAAATCACGGCGTTCGCGCAATTGCCCGCCGCCGTTAAAACGATTGAAAAAAGTATGAAAAAATAAAAGACTGGAAAAATCGGCGCATTCGGCACGGGTGCCAATGCTTGCACGGGATCACCTCGTCGCGGCTGCGCCACTTCTCGTGATTTCGATTCAGTATTATTTTTAGAATATAATAATATTCGAATTTGCGAGCCCCGCAGGGGCGTGGCAATCTTTCGATTTTCGGCACAAGCGCAGACCTCATCAGACCTGCACGGGCTAAAGCTTTTGCAGCTTCTTCTCCGGCCGTTTTGCCCCAACAAAAAAATCCTCTTTCGAGGATTTTTTAAATTGGTGCGCCCGGCGGGATTGCTCATCGCTGCGCGCTTCGTCCCTGACGGGACCGCCTGACGGCGTCGTTCGCTAACGCTCACCGACCCCACTTGTCGTGGGCTCTTCTCCGCGCCGTTTTGCCCCAACAAAAAAATCCTCTTTCGAGGATTTTTTTTAATTGGTGCGCCCGGCGGGATTCGAACCCACGACCCTCGGCTTCGGAGGCCGATACTCTATCCAGCTGAGCTACGGGCGCATTCTGAACAACAGACACAATAGCGGATTTGCCGAAAAAAACAATCAAAATTTTCTGCGCGCCATAAAAATACTTGACGGCACAGACAAAATAAGATACAGAAAAAGAACTTTGTTGGGGCGTAGCCAAGCGGTAAGGCAACGGACTTTGACTCCGTCATTCGCTGGTTCGAGTCCAGCCGCCCCAGCCAGTTTCAAGCCCTTGAGTTTCAAGGGCTTTTTTTGTACGGAGCGTTTATGGATTTTACGACGGACGATTTCTTGGGCGGGAAAATCAAACTGCGTCAACCTGTTGACGGTTACCGCGCGACCAGCGACGCCGTTTTGCTGGCGGCGGCGGTGTCGGCGCGGGGCAGGGCGAGGATTCTGGACGTCGGATGCGGTTCGGGGGCGGTGGCTTTGTGCGTTGCCGCGCGTTGTCCCGAAGCGTTGATCACAGGAATTGAACTTCAGCCGGAAATGGCGGCTTTGGCGCAGGAAAACGTACGTTTCAACGCTTTGGAAAAACGGTTGACCGTCGTTCAATCGGATATTCGCGCCAAAAAAATCGAATCCGTTCCGACAGGCTGTTTCGATTGGGTCGTTTCCAATCCGCCCTTTATTTTGGAAAATCAGCCGTCCCCCGACAAAGTGCGCGATGTCGCGCACCGCGAAGCGGACTGTCCGTTGAACGAGTGGATTTTCAATTGTTTGCGCTATGTCAATGCGCGGGGGTATTTCGCCCTGATCAATCGTGCGGACAGACTGCCCGAACTGCTGTCCCTGCTGTACGGAAAATTGGGGGGGATTCGGATTGTGCCGATTTGGACAAAGGAAGGCGAACCCGCCAAACGGGTCGTTTTGGTCGGACGCAAAGGGGCAAAGTCCCCCGCCGTTTTGGAAAAGGGTATCGTGCTGACGGACAAAAACGGCGTCAAAACAGCCGAAGCCGAAGAGATTATGCGATACGGCAAGGGCATTTGATTCCAAAAAGGATAGTCTCAAGGTTCGAGTCCCGCTTTTGTAACAAATCCCAAAAATAAACCTCCCGAAACCGGGAGGTTTATTTTTGGTAGGTCCAGAGGGACTCGAACCCCCGACCAAGGCGTTATGAGCGCCCAGCTCTAACCAACTGAGCTATGGACCCGTTTGTTAAGATACCAATCTTTTATATTTTTTCAATATAAAAATAACACCGGCGTCATTCTTCATTTGCAAGCTTTGCCGTCGGCGACGAAATGAACATCTTTACCTCGCCTCCCGACGGCAAAGTCGTCGAAAGCAGCAGGTATTCACGATGCAGTTCCTCGGGACTCAAGTGCGACAGGTGTTCCAAAATATCGACGGAAGAAACCCTTTTGAACGGTTCGGCGTGCGGTGTTTCCAAAACGCTGCCGTTGTAAATCGAATGCAGCCAGCGCGAAACCGTTTGCACGCTGACATTAACCAATTTCGCAATCAAAGTCATAGACAATCCCGACGCGTACAAAAAAGCCGCCAACTGCCTGTCTTTCGGATCTTTTCCCCGCGGTGCCGAACGGGTGAACTGACAGCCGCAGCGTTTGCATTTATAGCGTTGTTTGTTTACGGCAAAGCCGTTTTTAACCGTATTTTCGCTGCCGCACCGAGGGCATTTCATTTTCTTGTCTTCCTTTCACTTTTATAATGATGTCTTGTTCGATAAAATGCGCTTTGATGCCCGATGTTCGAATTGTTCGGCATCCGACGGTGTTAGCTTACAGAAATTATCTTTATTTTTCAAACAAAACGCAATCATCATTATAAAAATGACAAAATCCGATTTATCTTGACCTTTGCGGCCAGTCAAGCTACTTAGAACCAATCAAGAAAATAAAAAGGTGAAAGAATGCTTTTGAAATTTTGGTTTGCTCCCGCTGTAACGGCTGCGGTGTTCGCTGTGATTCAGCTGGTCGGTTTCGGCTTTTACGCGGGACATGTCGGGGATTTTACGGCGGACGGCGGCTTTGTCGACGTTGCGAGGTACGTCGGATACGCGGCTTTACTGGTCGTGCTGTGGAAAAATCGCGGCGTGCTGGAAAAGCGGTCGTTTCGGATGTTTGTATTCTTTGCCGTTGCCGCCGTGCTGCGCGAAGCGGGGATTCAGCATTGGATTGCCAGCCGCGACACGACCGCGTTCAAAATCCGTTTTTTCCTTAATCCGTACAATCCGCTGCACGAAAAAATTCTGGCGTTCGTTTTACTGGCGGCGGTGGGCGGATTGTTCGTCTACGCCATGGTTTTGTGGCTGATTCCCGCTTTCAAAGGATTTTTCGAAAAATATGCGGGGTCGTGGACGGTGATTTCTTTGCTGTCGGCGGGCGCGCTGTGCAAAATCGCGGACAGACTGCACGGCAACTTGGCTAAATACGGTATTCAAATGCCGCGCGAGGGCGCATGGTTTTCGTTTTTCGAACTGATGGAGGAAAGTCTGGAAATGATGCTGCCGTATTTGGGAATCATAGCCGTATTGCAGTTTCGCGCGGACAAAAAATTGTTTTATCCGCGGGGCAAATAAATCCTTGCGCAAACGGAAAGGATGTGGCATAGTTCAGCTTCCGTTTACTCCTTGCCGATGAACGGAATCGGCTATGTCCCTTGCGGTGGCGTTCGTGGTGAATGCCGTCGGACAAAGGGAATGAGAGAAGCCAAAAGGAGATTTTTTATGGCTTTATACGAAAACGTGTTTATCGCACGTCAGGATATTGCCGCTTCGCAGGTTGACGCGCTGATTGAACGCTTTGAAGGCGTCATCACCGCCAACGGCGGCAAAGTTACGAAAAAAGAAAACTGGGGCTTGCGCGCCTTGGCTTACCGCATGAACAAAAACCGCAAAGGTTATTATGTTCTGTTTAACATCGACGCTCCGGCGAAAGCTTTGATTGAACTGGAACGCCAAATGCGCTTTGACGAAGACGTGATTCGTTACCTGTCCGTCCGCGTTGACGAATTGGAAGAAGGCCCGTCCGCCATGTTGTCCAACAAGGGCAAAGAAATCAAAGGCCGCGGCAAAAAATTCGATGTTGAAGATGAAAGCGAGGAATTCTAATGGCAGCTACAGCTCGTCGTCCGTTCTTCCGCCGTCGTAAAGCTTGCCCGTTTGCGGCAGCCGACGCTCCGAAGATTGACTATAAAGATATCAAATTGTTGCAGCGTTTCATTTCCGAACGCGGCAAAATCGTTCCCAGCCGCATCACCGCCGTTTCCGCCAAGAAACAGCGCGAATTGGCGAAAGCGATTAAACGCGCCCGCTTCTTGGGCTTGTTGCCTTACGTTATGGACTAAGGGGAGAGCTTGAAATGGAAGTTATCTTACTCGAACGTATCGAACGTCTGGGTCAAATGGGCGACATCGTCAAAGTGAAACCGGGTTATGCCCGCAACTATCTGTTGCCCCAAGCCAAAGCTTTGCGTTCCAGCAAAGAAAATCTGGCTTTGTTCGAATCCCGCAAGGTTCAGCTGGAAGCCGCCAACCTGAAACGCAAACAGGAAGCCGAACAGGTCGCCGAAAAGATGAACGGCTTGAAAGTCGTCATCATCCGTCAGGCTGCCGAAACGGGTCAGCTGTACGGTTCCGTTACGGGTCGCGATGTGCGCGATGCCGTCCGCGAAGCCGGCTTTACCATTGAACGCCGTCAGGTTGTTCTGGACCAGCCGTTCAAAGAAATCGGCGATTACAAGGTTCGCATCATTCTGCACCCCGACGTTGACCAGACGATTTCCGTCGCGGTCGCCCGTTCCGCGGAAGAAGCCGAACGCAACGCCAAAGCCGCGGCTAAAGCCGCTGCCGAAGCTGCCGCCGCCGCCGAAGCCGCTGCTGCGGAAGTTGTTGCCGAAGCTTAATCGCTTGGCTGAAGCTTTAAACGGCGGAGGCGTCAAAACCTCCGCCGTTGTTTTATAACCGATAGGGATTGCCGCAATGGAAAATACGGAAACGACACGGCTTCCTCCGCAAAACATCGAAGCGGAGCAGGCTTTGCTGGGCGCGATTTTGTCCAACAACCACGCTTTGGAAAAAGTCGCCGAATTTTTGAAGCCTTTTCATTTCGCCAGTCCCGTTCATGCCGAAATTTATCAGGCGATTTTGAATTTGCACGCGCGCGGGCATTCCGCCGATCCGATTACGTTGAAGGGCGTGTTGGCGGACAATCCTTTGCTGGCGGAAGTCGGCGGGATTAAATACCTGATGGAACTGACGTCGTCCGCCGTCGCGATTATCAATGCCGAAGACTATGCCAAGCTGGTGTTCGACCGCTATTTGCGCCGTCAGCTGATTGCTTTGGGGACGGATATTGTCAACGATGCGTTCAAAATCAATATGGACAACGATGCCGAAGTCCAGATGGGGCGCGCGGAAAAGAAGCTGTACGAACTGGGAACCGAGGGGCAAATCGACGGCGGTCCGCAGGCGTTTTCCGACACGATGACCGAAGTGGTGCGCGAAGTCGCCGAAGCCGCCAAAAATCCCGACGGTATTTCGGGGATTTCAACGGGTTTCCGCGATATTGACAAGAAAATGGGCGGCTTGCACAATTCGGATTTGCTGATTGTCGCGGGGCGTCCCGGCATGGGGAAAACGGCGTTTGCGACATGCTTGGCGTTCAATTCGGCGCGCTGTTTTTTGGATGACGTGCAGGCGGGCAAGGAACGCAAAGGCGTGGCGTTCTTTTCGCTGGAAATGTCCGCGTCCCAGCTGGCGGGGCGTATTCTGTCCATGGAAACGCAAATCGCGTCCGACAAGCTGCGCAACGGGCGAATCTCGCAGGACGAGTTCCAGCGCGTCGTCGCTTTTGCGGGCGAACTGGGCAAAGTGCCTTTGTACGTCGACGACACGCCGGGGCTGACGGTTGCCGCGATTCACAACCGCTGCCGCCGATTGAAGCGCGATGCGACCAAAGGCTTGGGGCTGGTGGTCATCGACTATTTGCAGCTGATTGACATGTCGGGGACAGCCTTTAAAAACAATATGGTGCAGGCGTTGACGGAAACGACGCGTCAGCTGAAAATTATGGCAAAGGACTTGAACGTTCCCGTCATGGTTTTGTCCCAATTGAACCGCGGAGTGGAACAGCGCGACGACAAACGCCCGCTGCTGTCCGATTTGCGCGATTCGGGGTCGATCGAACAAGATGCGGACATCGTTTTGTTCGTGTTCCGCGAACACTACTATTTGAAAAGCTCCAGCCCCGTTCAGCATGCCAACGAATCCGAGGATAAATTCGCCGAACGCATCAAAAAATGGGAACGCGATTTGATTGACAAGGAAAAGAAAGCTGAGCTGATTATCGCCAAACAGCGTCACGGGTCGCTGGGGACGGTCGATTTGTCGTTTGAAGGGCAGTTTACCCGCTTCGGCGATTGGATTGATCCGAATTCGTTCCAAAATTAAGGCTTTTGACAAACTCAAGCAGGGCGGCTTTGTCGGGTTCGCCCTGTTTTTTTATCCACAAATTCCGCGCGGCGGTCAGGGCTTTGCCGATGACGTGCGGGGGCAGAAAAGCCAAATCTTTGCCCGAAATCGGGTAGGACGGAACGCTGATGCTTTGCGCGGACGGAAAATTTTTGTCGGGAAAACGGGCGTTCAAAGTGTCCAGAACGACGGCTTTCAGCAGATTTTTTTTCAACAGGCAAGCCGCTTCGAACGGCGTTTCGGCGTCGGGCAAAAACAGGGCAAGCTGCTGTTTCAAAGTGCGCGGCAGGTATCGGTAAAGCGGCGTTTGTCCCAAAACGTTCCAGCGGGCGGCGGGGCAAGCCGTGCTTAAACGGTCGAAAACGGCTAAGTCGGCGGCGGGAAACCAGCGCCGCAAAAGCGCCGCCTGTTCCATTGCATACAGGGCAAGTCCCGCGTTCGGCGCGTCCAAAAGCTTGAGCATTTCCGCGCACACGCGTTCGGGTGACACTTTGTCCAAGCCGTCGGCGCCGTTTTTGCAGGCGGTCAAAACGCTTGGGTCGGCGGAATGTTTCGAAAGCCGCGCCAGAAAACGGAAATAGCGCAAAATCCGCAAATAATCCTCGGCAATGCGGGCTTCGGGCTGTCCGATAAAGCGCACAACGCCGTTTTGCAAGTCAGCGATTCCGCCGAAGTAATCGTAAACCGTTCCGTCGAAATCGGCGGACAGGGCGTTGACGGTAAAATCGCGGCGGGCGGCGTCGGCTTGCCAATCGGTCGAAAAAACGACTTTCGTCCGTCTTCCGTCGGGGGCGATGTCTTGGCGCAAAGTGGTGATTTCAACGCTTTTGAATATTTTGCCGCCGATGACGACCGTTTGCGTGCCGAACGCCAACCCCGTCGGAATGACGGCGTATCCGTTCAGCCGCGTTTTGACCTCTTCGGGTGTCAGAGGCGTTGCCAAGTCGATGTCGGACGGCGATTTCCCCGTCAGGCAGTCGCGCACCGTTCCGCCGACAAAGCGCACTTTGCCGTCCAGCCTGTCAAACAGGGCTTTCAGCGCTTTCGATTTTTGCCAGAACGGATTTTGCAGTTGCATTTCGACCCCTCCGCTTTTTAAAATAGCGGCATGATTACGCTGGAGCAATGTGAAAATACAAAACACGACGCGAAAATCGCCTTTCAATGGCGCAACGACGCGCGCACCATCGAATCGTCCGAAGTGCGGCAGCCCAAGTCGTGGGATTCCTTTTGGCTGGAGTATTCCGAATGCTATTTCGACGCTTTGCCGCCCGTGTTCGTTAAGGACGGCGATTGTTTCGCGGGCTTTGTCCGTTTTGACGCGGCGGGCGCGGGGACGCTGGAAATCGTTATCAACATAGCCCCCGAATTTCGCGGCATGGGCATCGGGACGGAGGCTTTGGGCTTGGTCAAAAGCTATGCCCGCAGCGGCGGCTTTTCAAAACTGATTGCGGACATTCGCGAAACGAACAGGGCGTCGATCGCCGCTTTTCGCAAAGCGGGGTACGCGGTCGAGGGGACACGGACACAAATTATTCAAAAAACAAAGGAAAAATGCTCTATCGTCCGTGTGTTTTGTCTGTTATAATTCCGTTGACTTCAAACAAAGGGCGGAAAAATGTCGAATTGGAATTACTTGATCTTTACGGGTGTTTTGCTTTTTTTGAACGCGGCGGCGGTGCTGTGCCTGTTCGTGTTCAAACGGCACAACGATTTTTTGCGGGCGGATTCCGATGACGGCGATTGCGAATTGCCTTGGGTCAATTTGATAACGGCGGCAAGCTTTGCATGTGCCGCGGCGGGAATGTACAGACTGGGCGGCGGCAACGCGGTTTTCGGAAACGAATACATTGTCTGTGCGGCGGCTTTGGCGGCGTTTTTTGGGGCGGACGGGTTCGTGCCGCGCAACAACCGTTGGGAAAAAACGCTTGTCGCGCTGTCGGAGATTGCCGCGCTGACATTCGCCGTGTTCAGATTGCCCGCCCCCGACTTTTTTGCCAAATTCAACGCGCCGGCAGAGGTCGTCAAAGCCGTTGCGGCGGTTGCGGTGTGGAGCGTTTTCAAAATGCAGGGCTTCGGCGGTCGGAATAAAACGCTGACGTACGCGCAAATTCTGTTTGTGGGCATGACGCTGTTTTTGTCGGTCTTTATTACGGCGTATCAGCCGCACATTTTTCTTCAAACGGGCGGCGCGCTGCTGTTCGTGCCGATGCTCGCTCTGGCTCCGTTCGTGTTGCTGTACGGGGCGGAACCCGATTTGAGCCGTCCCGTTTTCAACCTGTTCAACATGACGGCGGTGCTGATGAGTGCGGGACTGATTTACATGGGGGCGTGGGGCTGCGGCATTTTGCTGGTGTCGTATCCGTTGTTCGAAGCGGGATTGGGATTGTGGCAGGCGGGAAAAAATCTGATGTCGCGCAACAAAAAACCGGTCTTTTTGTTTGAATTGCTGGAAGTTCACGGCTTTTCGAAAGGCTATGCGGCTGGTTTCGCATTCAAGCGCAATCTGCTGTTTTGCGCGCTGGTGCTGCTGTTGCTAGACAGACCGTTTTTCCAAATGCAGGTCGTTTTGATTTGCGTGCTGCTGTATCTGAAATTCGCGATGAACATTCTTAATCCCGATATGCGGAATGCGACGTTCCGCCAGCTGTTTACCCAGATCAAAAGCGACGCCCGAAAAAGCTGGCGC
This sequence comes from Alphaproteobacteria bacterium UBA2903, assembly GCA_002349565.1. Lineage (GTDB taxonomy): Bacteria > Pseudomonadota > Alphaproteobacteria > CAAGCB01 > CAG-977 > UBA2903. The sequence goes on from DEDN01000009.1 coordinate 15,127, forward strand.
GAAACAAACAGCACGATCGCCGCTTTGAAGGAAAAATACAAGGATCCCGACAAACGATGAAAACGCCCGAACTGCAAACGCGCCATCTTGCCGTTGAACTGCTGTCCGCCGTTATTCGCAAAGGCAGGGGATTGGAAGAGGAATTTGCCCGCATTGCGGACGAACAGGACAAAACCGCGCCTTTGGACGGGCGGGACAGAATGTTCGTGCGTTTGCTGGCAACGACGGCTTTGCGCCGCTTGGGACAAATCGACGCTTTGCTGAAACGTTTTTTGGCAAAGCCTTTGCCCGACAAAGCCGCGTATGTAACGGATGTTTTGCGGATTGCCGCCGTGCAGATCGTTTTTCTGGACACCCCGCCGCATGCCGCGGTTTCAACGGCTGTTTCCCTGGTCAAAGGCAGTTTGTTCAAAGGCTTTGCGGGGCTGACGAACGCCGTTCTGCACAAAGTCGCCCGCGACGGACGGAACATCGTCGAGGCGCAGGATGCCGCGAAGCTTAACATTCCCGATTGGCTGTTTCGCCAATGGAGCGCGGAATACGGCGCGGACGCCGCGCGAAAGATTGCCTTGGCGGGATTGGAAGAAGCGCCGCTGGACTTTACGGTCAAAGGCGACGCCGAACAATGGGCGGAAAAATTGGATGCCGCCGTTATGCCGACGGGGACTTTGCGGCGTGAAAAATCGGCATCCGTTCCCGCGTTGGCGGGATTCGAGGACGGCGCGTGGTGGGTGCAGGATTTGTCCGCCGCTTTGCCTGCGGCGCTGTTCGGCGATTTGCGGGGTAAAAAAGCCGCCGACGTGTGCGCCGCCCCCGGGGGAAAAACGGCGCAAATGGTTTTGTGCGGCGCGGATGTGACCGCCGTCGATATTTCCGCCAACCGCGTCAAACGGCTGAAAGAAAATCTGGACAGGCTGAAGCTGCCCGTCAAAGTGGTTGTTTCGGATGCGCGCGCTTGGGCGGAACAGGAACAAAAAGCAAGCTTTGACGCGATCTTGCTGGATGCGCCCTGTTCGGCGACGGGGACTTTGCGCCGCCATCCCGACGTGGTGTGTCACAGAACGCCCGCCGATGTCGAACGGCTGAACAAAACGCAGCGTGAATTGTTGGAAAGAATGCTGCCTTTGCTGAAGCCAAACGGCGTTTTGGTGTACTGCGTCTGCTCCGTTTTGCCGTCCGAGGGCAGGGCGCTGATTGATGCCGCCGTCAAATCGGGGATTGCCGAACGCCTGCCGCTGACGGACGAAGTTCCGCCCGAAATGATTTCGCCTGCGGGCGATTTGACGGTTTTACCGTATTTTTACGGGGATTGCGGCGGATGCGACGGATTTTTCGCCGCCCGCCTGAAACGCAAAGGATAAGTCATGGTTCGAACGATACTGTATCCCTTTACAGAGGACAGCTTTACGGACGCGACGGTGCAAACGGTTGCGATGATAAAAGGTTTGCGCAAATCGGGTGCGGTCAGTCCGATCTGCACCGTTGACAAAGAGGGGCGGATTTCCCGTTTGCTCGGGAAAGAGCGGCTGGATTACGCCGTTGTTCCCGTTGTCCGTCAGGTGCGTCCCAACGCGTTTTATTTGAAAGCTCTGTTCATTTTGATGACGACGACGTTGGCGCAGTTCACTTTTTTCAGAATGCACAAAATTCAGGCGGCGCATTGTTTCGATTTGAACACGCTGATGACGTGGGGAAACGCGTTTCGGATGTATCGCGTGCCGTATTTCCTGTCGCTGGACGAATTGCCCAAGGTTGCGAAAATGGCGTCTTTGATGATAACGGATGCCCGCATTGTCGCCTGCCGCGACAGCGCCATGATCGAACGTCTGCCGCGTTTTGCCAAAAAAAAGGCGGCGGTTTCTCCTGATGAACAAGAATGCTTGCCGTTTTGGGCGGATCGCTATAATCTGTTGTCAAAGCCGTTTTCGTTTACGCAGTCGACGGGGCTGCTGAATAAATAGGAGAATTCCTTTGCTGAAAAAAATTTTGTTTGTGTTTGCCGTTTTGTTTGGTGTTCCCGCAAACGCCGAAGTGTTGATTGACGCGCAAAAAGTGCAGCATATCGGTGTGTTCGACGATTGGAACGCCTATATTTTCACATCCCCCAAGGACAAAGTTTGCTTTGTGTCGTCTATGCCTTTGCGGTCGACGGGCGAATACACGCGCCGCGGCGATGTGTTTTTGCTGATTTCCAGCCGCCCGAACGAAGAAATTTACGACACGGTGACGTTTGTTGCGGGTTACACGTTCATGCCGCGTTCCGAAGTCCTGCTGCGCGTCGGCAAGGTCAAAGCCGCGCTGTTCACCAGCGAAGACACCGCTTGGGCGAAAAACACGAAAACGGATGAAGAGATTGCGCGCGCGATGAACACGGGCGTGCGCCTGACGGTCAAAGGCGTGACCGTGCAGGGTATCGAAACGCATGACGTTTTTTCGCTGAAAGGCTTTAACAACGCGATGGAGGCGGTCAACCGCCTGTGCCGTCAGCCTGCGGGAAAAAATGAATAGCAACCCGCGTGCGGAAGTGCTACACTTCCTTTAAGAATCGAATCAAGAGGTGTTTGATATGACCGCTGAAAACAATCCCGTCCGCCAAGAATTCGTTGATATGTACGAAGAAAACCTGATCAACGAAATGGACGCGAAAGGGGACAACGCAACCGAGGACGAAGAACGGTCCATGCGCGTCAACGCCATGGTTGACGCCGCTTTGCAGGTGCGCAAAGATATGGATCCGCTGTTGGCGACCCGATTGAAATCGTTGGAAAATTTAAAAGATTACAAACAATATCTGCTGTCCGAATTCAAGCTGTTCGGCGCGGTCGACAAATCCAAAGCGGGCAGAATCTTTGCCGAATATCTGCTGTTTACGCTGTTGGATGAATTTGAAGTTGACGACAATATCGACTTTGACGTGTTCGGCGACGAACTGGACAAGGCGTATGCGCAAATGCCCTATGAATATCGGGATTTGCGCCGCATTTATCCGTGGGGCGTTTTGATTGACGACTAAGCCTTTTTGGGCAGTTTCGACAGCAAAATTTCCGCTATCGGCGCGGGCAGACAGCTCATCAGCCAAACGGAAAGCGCAAGCAGGGGCGGAAATGTGATCCGCCCTTTGTTTTTAGACAGCCCTTTGGCAATGACTGCGGCGGCTTTCGGGGCTTCCATCAAAAACGGCATGGGGAATTTGTTTTTCGCCGTAATGCGCGATTTGACGAATCCGGGGCATATCACGTTGATTTCCAATCCTTCGGGCTTCATTGCGCCGCGCAACGCTTCGCCCCACGCGCGCACCGCATTTTTCGACCCCGAATAGGCAGGGGCGGACGGCAGTCCGCGGTATCCCGCAAGCGAGCCGGTCATCGCGATTTGCCCCGTATGGCGCGGCTTCATCAGTTCCAAGGCGGGCAGGACGGTATTCAATACGCCGTTGACGTTGACCGCGAAAATCAAGCGGGTCGTTTCAGCCGATTCGATAGTGCCGTCCCCCGGACCCGCCGACACGCCCGCGTTGGCAATCACCAAATCCAGCGGCGCGGTTGCATCGCAGCGTTTTATCCACTCCGCCGTTTGCCGTTCGTTTGTGACGTCGATTTGTTCGGCGTAAACGGTCGCGCCTTTTTGTTCGCACGCCTGTTTGACGGATTGCACGCGGTCGGCGTTTCGTCCGCACAAGAACAAAACCGTGTCCTTTGCGGCGTAATGAATCGCCAAAGCTTCGCCGATGCCGCTGGATGCGCCCGTGATTAAAATATGCTGCGGATTTTTCATTTTTGCTTTCCCTTATCAAGCTTATTTGGCTATAACTTAAAGCAAACGGTTTAAAGGAACTTTAAAAAATGGAAAGTATGACAGGATTTGCCTGCGTCAAAGCGGGACGGTGGATTTGGACACTGCGCTCCGTCAACGCCAAAGGGCTGGATGTGCGCACCAGACTGGCGGTTGACAGCTTGGACAACGACGTGCGCGCCGTGTTGCGTCAAAATTTTGCGCGCGGCACGATAACGGCGGCTTTGGATACGGACGACGCGGCGGGAACGCTGAGCGTCAATTCGGATTTTTTGGAAACGCTGTGCCGCGAGGCTTTGCGCCAAGCCGAACGCTATCCGTCTTTTCACGTCGGTGATTTGGCGACGCTGATGACCGTCAAGGGCGTGGTCGAAGCGGGACAGCCCAAGGCGGAGGAAGACGCGCTGAAGCAGTCCTTGCAGCAGGCGGTCGCGGAATTGAAAAAAGCGCGCTTGGCGGAGGGCGAAAAACTGAAAGCCTGCCTGACGGAAATCGTCGATTCCATTGAATCTTTGGTCAAAACGGCAGAAACGCGCGCCGACGCCCAAAACGAAAAAATCCGCCAAACGCTGAAAGCGCAGTACGAATCGTTGAAAGACGCCGTGCCGCTGCCCGAAGAACGGTTCTTGCAGGAAGTGACGGCGTGGATGCTGCGCGCCGATGTGCGCGAAGAACTCGATCGGCTGAAAGCCCATGTCGAAACCGCCCGCGAATTGTTCGGGCAGGACGGATCCGTCGGGCGCAAGCTGGACTTTTTATGTCAGGAATTCAACCGCGAAGCCAACACGCTTTGCTCGAAATCCGCGGACATCGAACTGACGCGGACGGGATTGGCGCTGAAATCGGCGATTGACCGCCTGCGCGAACAAATTCAAAATATCGAATAAAGGAGAATTGCCATGATTAACAACGGAATTGCAAGACGCGGATTGATGCTGGTGCTGTCGTCGCCGTCGGGAACGGGGAAAACGGCAATCTCCCACCGTATTTTGGACAGCGATACGAATTTCTTTTTGTCCGTGTCCGCGACGACCCGCGCACCGCGCGTCGGCGAAGTCGACGGCAAGGATTATTATTTCGTCAGCCGCGAAAAATATGACGAAATGGTCAGAAACGGCGAATTTTTGGAACACGCCGAATTTTGCGGCAACTGCTACGGCACGCCCGCAAAACCCGTCCAAGCCGCCCTTGGCGCGGGCAAGGACGTGCTGTTCGATATTGAATGGCAGGGGGCGCGCCAGCTGGCGCAAACCGCGCGCGACGACGTGGTTAGTGTTTCGATTTTGCCGCCGTCGCTGCCCGAATTGGAACAGCGGCTGATTCACCGCAACGATTCCCCCGAAAACGTCAAAAAGCGCATGGCGACCGCCGCGACCGAAGCCGCCCATTGGCAGGAATACGATTATGTCGTCATCAATCAAGACCTTGACGAATGCGTCGAAGCGGTCAGGGCGATTTTAATGGCGGAACGACTGAAGCGTTTGCGCCAAATCGGACTGCAAACCTTTGTCAATCAAATGCTTTCGGCTTGACTTCTTGTAAACTTTGGACAAAAATAAAGAAAATTTTGAATAAAAAAGGAGTTTTCCGATGACCGAAGAAATGCCGAAGTGGGACTTGAGCGATTTGTACGAATCCATGGATTCGCCCGAATTGAAAAAGGATATGGCGGCGCTCAGCGCGGGGGCGACCCGCTTTGAAACCCGCTACAAGGGCGGATTGAGCGAACTGACGCCCGCGGAATTCGGCAAATCCATCGTCGAATACGAAAAGCTGAACGAAACGGCGCAAAAGCTGGACACGTTCGCTTATTTGATGCATTCGACGAATATGAATGATCCGACGGTTTCGGGCTTTTATCAGAACGTTCAGGAAAAAGGCAACGACGTTGCGGGCAAAATGCTGTTCTACACGCTGGAAATCAACAAGCTGAGCGATTCGGAACTGAAAGACAAGCTGACCGACAAAACGGTGCAGGACTATGCGCCGTGGCTGGAAAACGTCCGCGCGGGACGCGAACATCAGCTGCCCGAAAACTTGGAAAAAATGCTGCTGGATAAATCGATGAGCAGCGCGACCGCTTGGAACCGCCTGTATGACGAAACGATGGCGGGACTGCGCTTTACCGTCGGCGGCAAACAGCTGACCGAACCCGAAGCGACCGCTTTGATGTCGTCGCCCGATATGGAAACCCGCCACGAAGCGGGCGCGGAAATCGACCGCGTGATGAAACAAAATATGCCCGTGTTCGCTTTGATTACCAACACTTTGGCGAAAGACAAGCAAATCGAGGATGAATGGCGCGGCTACAAACGCCCGATTTCCGAACGCAACGTCGCCAATCAGGTCGAAGACGAAGTGGTTGACGCTTTGGTCGATTCCGTCGTGGACAGCCACGAGGACATTTCGCATCGCTACTATAAAATGAAAGCCGACTGGCTGGGCGTGGACAAGCTGGAATACTGGGACAGAAACGCGCCGATTCCGGGCGTCGAGGGGCGCAAGTACACTTGGGACGAAGCCAAATCCACCGTTTTGGCGGCGTACAACGAATTTTCGCCCGAAATGGCGGCTATCGGCAAAAAGTTTTTTGACAACAACTGGATTGACGTTGCGCCCAAGGAAGGCAAAGAGGGCGGCGCGTACGCTCATCCCGCCGTGCCGTCCGCGCATCCGTATTTGATGCTGAACTTTATGGGCAGTTCGAACGACGTGATGACTTTGGCGCACGAATTGGGGCATGGCGTCCACCAGTATTTGGCGCGCAAACAGGGGCTTTTGAAATCCGAAACGCCGATTACGCTGGCTGAAACGGCGTCCATTTTCGGCGAAATGATGACGTTTAAATATATGCTGAAGCATGAAAAAGACCCCAAGCAGCGTTTTGCGATGCTGGCGGAAAAAACGGGTTCCATGCTGAACACGACCGTGCGTCAAATCGCTTTCCACCGCTTTGAAACGGACGTGCATACCACCCGCCGCAAAGAGGGCGAGCTGTCCCCCGACAAGCTGAACGCGATATGGACGAAAACGCAGACCGAAGCGTTGGGACCCGCCGTGAAAAACGACGACCGTTCCAGCTCCGCCTGGGCGACGATTCCGCACATGGTTCACACGCCGTTTTATGTGTACGGCTACGCGTTCGGGGATTGCTTGGTCAATTCTTTGTACAACGTGTACGAAGAGGGCAAAGTCAAAGACTTTCCGAACAAATACATGGAAATGTTGGGCAAGGGCGGTTCGGAACGCCACAAATCCATGCTGAAGCCGTTCGGGTTGGACGCGTCCAAACCCGATTTTTGGAAAAAGGGTTTGAACGTGATCAAGGGCTTTGTCGACGAACTGGAAGTGCTGACCGATCAGCTGGGAATGAACAAAAACAAAGCCAAAGGACAGGTAAAAACAAGCCCCGCCGTTGCCAAAGCGGTCGCGCAAAGCAAACAAAGATAAAAAAAACGGAAGCTTTCGGGCTTCCGTTTTTTTGTGCGGCGCTTTTAAACGGGCAGCTTTTTGCCCGCCAAAATGTGAACATGCAGGTGGGGGACTTCCTGTCCGCCGTTTTTGCCCGTGTTCATGACCAGACGATAGCCCGCTTCCGCAACGCCCAGCTGCTCTGCGACTTTGCCGACGGCTTTGAAAAAGCCCGCGACCCGTTCAGCCGAAGCATGCGCCGTAAAATCCGAAAAATCCGTGTATTCGCCTTTCGGAATCACCAAAACATGAGTGGGGGCTTTGGGATGCAAATCGGGGAACGCGATGGCGAAATCGTCCTCGTAAATTTTGTTTGTGGGAATGTCGCCGCGCAAAATCAGCGCGAAAACGTTGTTCTTATCGTACATTTTTTACTCCTTTGGTCTGCTGTTTTTTTCGGCGATGCCTGAAATCCCTTCGCGGGATTCCAAAGTTTGCCAAACCTGTTCGGGGCGAATGTCCGCATCCGCCCACAACACCAGTAAATGATAAAGCAAATCCGCGCTTTCCGTGATGATGTGCGCCGTGTCGTTTGCTGCGGCGGCAATGACGGTTTCAACGGCTTCTTCGCCGACTTTCTGCGCGATGCGGGCGCGTCCGCGGGAAAACAGCTTTGCGGTGTAGGATACCGTCGGATCGGCGGTTTTGCGGGCGGCGACCGTTTCGAACAAGCGATCCAGAATCATTGTTGTCCTCCTTTTAAAACGTTCAGAGCTTCGGCGACGGTGAACGCGTTTTCGTACAAAGCGCGTCCCGTGATCACGCCTGTTATATTCGGAATGTTTAATTTGGCGCAATCGGCGATGTCTTGCAAGCGGGAAATGCCGCCCGACACGATGACGGGGGTTGAAATTTGTCGCGCCAGAGCGGCGGTAGCGGCAAGGTTTGCACCCCGCATCACGCCGTCGCGGGCGATGTCCGTGTGAATAATCGCGCAAACGCCGCAGTCTTCAAACTGCTTTGCAAGATCAATGTCCGCAACGGACGATGTTTCAGCCCAGCCCTCGACGGCGACAAAGCCGTTTTTGGCATCGATGCCGACCGCGATGCGGTTCGGGAATAGGCGGCATGCGTCCTTGACAAAAGCGGGGTTTTTCAACGCGATTGTTCCCAAAATAACCCGCGACACACCGCAATTCAGCCATTTTTCAATGGTGGCAAGCGAACGGATGCCGCCCCCCAGTTCGATTTTCATATCGACGGCGGAACATATCGATTCAACGGCGGCTGTGTTGACGGGGCATCCCGCGAACGCGCCGTCCAAATCGACGATATGCAGCCATTTCGCGCCTTGTTTTTCAAAAGCGGAGGCTTGGGCGGCGGGATCGTCGCAAAACACGGTCGATTTGTTCATATCGCCTTGTTTCAATCGGACGCAAGCTCCGTCTTTCAAATCGATTGCCGGCAGTAAATCCATAGGGAAACCCTTTCATAAAACTTTTTTTAAGGTTTTTCTGATTATGTAAAATAGACTTTAAATATAAATAACGGGTATCTGATGAAAATGAAACGCTTTTTATTGTCGGTAATGATTTTTTGCACCGCTCAGATGCCCATGTACGGTTTTGCGGCGACAGCGACGGGGGAATTGGCGGAGCGGCTGTTTTCCTATGACGCAAAGCTTGCCCCGATAAAACTGGAATATGTCGATTTCAAAATCGACCGCGCCCGCACGGCGGAAGAATGGGGCAAAGACATCGGTCGGTACAACTTCAAACTGTTCGGCTGCAAACGCGCCGACAAAAAGCTGGTTTTGAACCAAGGGCGCGCCATGCGCCGCGATATGAAATTCGGCGACGTGTTTTTTGAGGAAATGAACGAACTGTTCCCCGTCGTCGTTGCCAAAGACAGCCCGTATTATCCGTACTCTGTCGGCGACGTGCCGCCGGGATATCTGATTACGGCGGAAATCAAGGACTTGTACATCAACGTATGCGACCATTACGACTGGCGGACGCGTGTTTATTCCCAGCTGCGCAGCGGAACGGCGGAAATCAAAGTGCTGTGGCGCGTGATTACGCCGTATAACCGCAAGCTGTACTGGGAAGATTCGACCCACGGCTACGCCCGCATTGAAGACCCGATACGCAACGGGGAAGTGCGCTTGGCGGAAAAAGCGTTCGCGGACGCTTTGGTGCGGCTGATCGGTATGCCCGGATTTTTGGAAACCATGCGCAACAAACCCGATGCCGCGATGCTGGCGCAGGCGAAAGCGGCGTTTGAAGAACAATCCGCGCAGCACATCCGCGCGCGTGACAAACTGAAGTCCTCCTACCGCCGAAGCCGCACGACGTTTTATTCGGAACGCCGCCGTTTGCGGGAATTGGAAACGCTGAAAAAACTGCTGCCGCCCGAACATTCCATTCTGGACGCGCTGGGGCATGAAATGGCGGATGTACACGGTTTGGGCGGCAATTTGCTGACCGCCGCGCAAAAACGGCAGACGGCGGAAACCGTCGAAGACGCTTATGCCGCTTTGGCTCCCGACGAAAAATCCTTATATGACAGGCTGTCGTCGTTTAACGGCGGGGAACAGCTGACCGACGAGGAAAAAGCCATTCTGGCGCGCATGCTGCAGGACGAAGCCAAAAGCGGAATGTTCGCGCGCCTGCTGCAAAGCGGGGACGGACAGGGCGTTTACGGGCGTTTGCTGTCCGACGGCGACATAGAGCGTTCTTTGTACGGCAAAGTGCTGAATTCTTCGCCGCTGCTGCGGTTGTTCGACGGCTATCTGTTCGCGGCGGAAATGGACAAGGAAGCCGTGGATACGCTGCTGGACGGCGATCTGTCTCGGCAAAGGAACAAATACGGCTTTATCGTTTCGCCGATTGACGGCTGGATCACGATCAACAATCAAAAGCCGTTCCGCTATTTGTCGCCCGCGCGCATTTACCGCATCCGCGCCAGCGTCGTCGCCGTTTCGAACGACGAAGACGTCGGATCGGGATTGGTCATTGCGCCGTCGCTGGTGCTGACGAACTATTCGGTGACCAAATCGTCCCCTTACGCCAAAATCGAATTTTTGGATGGGCGTGTCGTTCCCGCGATGGTTTTGCGCGTGTCCAAAGAAAAAGACGTTGCTTTGCTGTACATGCCGCCTGCGCAATTCAACAAATACAACTGGCCCATTCCCTTGAGGCTGGATTTGCCCGATGTCGGCGAAAAATTCTACGCCATCGGCACGCCGATGCGCGGCGGTTTCGAAGGCGCGCTGGAAAACGGCAAAGTCGCGGGCTACCGCTATATGGATTCGGGGGTCGATATCTTAACGACGACGAATGTTCAAAGCGTGACTTTGGGCGGACTGCTGGTTGATGAAAACGGCAACGGCATCGGGCTGGCGCATGCGGGCGAAAGCTTGACGGACAGCCGCCGCGACGGCTTTATTCCCATCGGCGACGCGTTTGACGCTTTGAAAGTGCGCATCTTGGACCGCGATATGGATGAAACGCCGACCGACAAGGCTCTGCGTCTGAAAAAAGCGCGCGACAATTACATCAAATAAGGCTTATTTTCCGAAAAACATTTCGGACATATCCAGCAGCTGCGTTTTGACGGGCAAAGTAAAATCGGCGTCCGTCAGTGCGGTTTCGCGGATATCCGTAATGTCAACCCGAAGGGTATCGGTTTTGGTGTAAACGGGAACGCCGAAGCGTTCAGAAACACACACGGTCGTGCCTTTGTCATCCGTCAGCAGGCGGCATTCCGTTCCGTTTTTAACGGTCTGTTCGCCCAAAACAAAATCCGAATTTGCGGGCAAAGCGGCGTAATTCGGGACGTTTTTGTCTTTGACAGCCATTCCCATGACGGAAACGGTGATATCCGTGCCGTCAAACAAAACGGTCGCGGGAAAAGACGAATTGGTGCTTTCCATTTTCCACTTGTTGCCTTTTTGCTTTGTGGCGTAAGACATCGTTCCGTCGTTTGCCGTAATCGTCAAAGTGTAGGTCAATCCGTGATCGGCGCGGTTGGCTTCGGCTTTTTGCATAAACTCGGCAACCGTTTGGGCGTTGGCTGAAAACGAAAACAGCAAAGCGGACAGAATGACTTTTTTCATAAAAAGCTCCTCTCAATAAACCAGTTTGTAACCGTCGTTGCCGCCGACCGTAAAGGTCCAGCCCGTGTTTTCCAGCTTTTGGCGCAGGCGGTAGATGTGCGTTTCAAGGGTATGTGTGGAAATGCCTTCGCCGTAGCCCCAAATGTCGCGCAGTAGCGTTTCGCGGTCGACGGGGGATTTGTGAAACAGATAATCCAGCAGAGCGGATTCTTTTTCCGTCAGGCGAATCTCTTGAGCTTCGAACGTCAGCGTTTTCGCGGCGGGGCTGAATTTCCACAGCCCGATTGTTACGGCGGAATCGTCGCTTTGTTCAAACCGCGCGGCGGCGGCGATGACCGCCGTCAGCAAAACGGGCAGGCGAAACGGCTTTTGATAAACCAAAGCTTCGGGGGCTTCGACGGGACTGGACAGCAGATAAAACAGCGGGATGCCGCCTTTGTTTTGCGCCAAAACCGCACGCTGATCCGCCGTCGGTTCGTCGAAAATCAAAGCGGAAAACTTTTCCCGCTTCATTTCATCCAAAGCGGCGTCAAATCCGTCGGGTTCGCAAATTTCGTCCGCAACCCCCAAAGCGCGCATTTCGCCCGCCAAAACCTGACGCGGCAAAACGGTTGGAGAATAAAGCAAAATATGTCGCATGGCGGTTCCTTTTTCTTTCGAGTGTATTCGCGTTGAGCCGCTTTTTCAAATAAATAAGTTGGCATATAAATTGCATATTGAAAAGCAAACAAAACAGGGAGGTTTGCCATGGATGAAGTACGTTTTGCGGTCGATACGGCGGTTTGGCTGGACGGTGTGACGTTTGTCCCGACCGTTGCGGAACAAAAGCTGGAACAGCCGTCGTTCAAGGAAACATTGGCGAACACGCAAACCGCCGCGCCTGCATCCGATCCGATTGCCGCCCCCCGTTCCGCGGTTGTCGAGCTGCCCGCCGCTTTGGGCGACGTCGAGGATTTGACTCCGTTTGTTGTCGGCAAGGATGCCGAAACTTCCGCTCCCGGAACGCGGCTGGACGGAGAACTGAAACGCACGACTTTTCAAACGGCGCCGCTGAAACGTTCGCCTTACAATATGTCCGAAGCCCGCGCCAAACGCCGCGAGGAAGCTTTGGCTCAAAAGGAACTGAAAGGCGTCAAGGATGAAAAGCTGTTTCCGATGAACACGGCGGCGCGCTATCGCGGCAACGGTTCGGGAATTGCCGCTCAATCCGTTTTGCAAAAGCCCGTCAGCCTGTCCCCCGCCGACATCAATGCGATTACGGCTCGGGCGGGAACGACCGACGGTTATCCGCGCGATTCTTTGCCGAGCGCAAGCAATGAGCAGACTTCCGCCGCCGCCGCTTGGTTCCCCGAAGCGATGACCCGCCAACTGGATGCGTATGAAGCGATGAAAAAAGTTCAAGCCGCGCAGCAGCAGACCGATATCAGAATTTAGGCGTAAAATAGGCGTTTTGTTCGATTTCGGCGGCTTCGGCGGCGTCTTTTTTGTCCTGCGGATTTTCGCTTTGCGCCGTTATGCGGATTTCGGTCAAATAACTGCGGCGGATGCGCAGCGTAAAAAACAGCCAGATGCCCGCGAAAACAGCCCCCGCGTAAGGCAGAGTCCTCAAAGCGGCGGCAGGGTCGAAACGGGCGACAGTCATGATCGTTAGCGAACCGACAACGCCGCCCAAGGGGTTGATGACGCCTTCCAGCAACGTGCGGATTTTGCCGCGCACATCGGCGGCGAAAACGTTGAACGATACGGATACGGCGTTGGCTTGAACCGACATGCCGATCAGCGTTTGCATAAACATCATTGCGACGATGGGCGCAAGCCCCGGGGAAAACATCAGCAAGACAAACCCCGTGATTTGCGAGGCGGGCAAAAACAGAAATCCGTTCCTGACGCCGATTTTTTTCAAGATTTTTGCCCCCAGAAACAACTGGACGAACAATGCCGAGAAATTGACCGCGCCCGTGTATCCGCCGTAAAACGACGCCATTTCTTCGCTGGTGGTGTAGGTTTGCTTCAGCGTTCCCGCATAACAGAAATCGACGATTGTGCAAACCAGCCAGAACGACATAAAGACAACACTCAAATCACGGGCGAACGCCGATTTTTTGTAGTGGCGGAAACCGTCTTTGAAGTTTTCGATCAGTTCCGTTTTGTTCGGCTTTTTCGGGGAATTTTCGTTCAGCCTTTCGACCGCGCGGTTTAAAACGAATGTGACGGCAATCGCCAGCAGAATGCAGACGCCCCATGACCAAATCAGCGTTTCCGTCCGAAAATGTTTGGGAATGAAATGCGCCGCGCCGCCGCCCGCCATATTGCCGACAAGGGGGGCGGTCGCCAAAAACGGATAGACATTGATGCCGCTTTTGGGGGAAAACGTTTTGTTGATCAAATTCCACGTTTGAATGATGTAAACGGACGGAACGGCGATAATCAAAACGGCGGGCAAGATCAGCAGCGTTTTGAACGTGTCGGGGGAAAAGGCGGATTCCGCGCGTAAAAGCCACAAATCGCCCCCAAGTACGGCAAGGAACGAAACAAACGATATTTGCACCAGTTTTTCGTTGCTCAGCACGTCCGCGAAAAACATCAGTCCCAAGTTCAGCGCAAATCCCGCCAAAGCCGAATACAAAAAGAAATGCGTCAGTTTTTGCATGCCGATTTTTTCGATCAGCACGGCGTACACGCCCGCCCATCCCGCGCTGTGTCCGAAATTGATCAAAAACAGCACGCTCCAGAACAAAACAACCGAAAGCAGGAATTTTTTACGCATGGGCTATTTGATTTCAATCCAGTCGTCAACAAGGTTGTTTTTGTATTCTTTGTCGGGAAACGCCGTCAGCCGTTCCACGATCGGCACGGGTTTTCCCGCAGGGGGCGTATCGCCCCATCTGCCGCCCGCGCTCCAAACAAAGGGGGCGGCGAAAAGGGGTGAACCGTCGTAAGCACGTCTGGAAATTAAAACGTAAAACGCGTCGGCGGCTTCGTAAACGATTGCGGATTCATTCGACAGAATGCCCATGGGACGCATGGTGTTGAGCTGTGTTTGAAAACGTCCGTTTTGAATATGGCGTTCGAAAATGACCATTGCGTTGAATCCCAGACGCGAAACGACGACAGGCAAACGCCAGAAAGAAACGCGCTGAGTCCGCCGAATGCGCGGGCTGTTGTTGTCCAGCAGCAAAACGAAATCCAACCCGTTGTTGGGGGCAAGCGCATAACCCGCTTTGTCGATTTTGAAATACAGGAAGTTTTTGTCTTTACCGCTCCAAAAAGCGCGCAAACTTTCGTTTTTCGGGTTTTCGGCGTACTTTTTCATTTTATCCGCAAACGCGCCCGCGCTGTGATGCTTTTCATAGCCGAACGCCGTGCCGTTTGTGAAAACGGCAACCATATTCAATCGGGGAACGGGCAGCAGGACGTCCTTTTCGGCGGTGTCCAAAGGAGCTGTAAATACGGGAATGAACGCGTCGTCTTGCTTTTCGAACAAGTGCAAAGAAACGACGCCCTGTCCTTTGCGAAAGCGCAGGAAGCGTTCTTCAAACACGTTTTCCAATTCGTAAGCCGTATTCGGTTCGGCGGTTTCGGAGGAATAGAGCGGCACTTTTTTAAGTGTCATTTTCGACGGATCAACCTCTTTCAGCAAAGCCGTCGGCGCGTTTTTGAGTTCGTACACGAAAACGGAATAAGGCGGCAGCCCTTTCGCCGATACTTTGCCGTTTCGGCGGTCAAGCGGCTTTTTATTCCCGAAAATTTGGCGAATCTTGACTTTGTTAGTGAAAACGGGGGATGATGCGGAAAAATCCTTTTCCTGCGGCGACAGATTCATCACCGTCAGCGCGGCATCGTTTCCGTTGACCGCAAAGTAAGCGTATATCTTGTCATCGTTGGCAGGCAGACTGACCCGCGTTCCTTTGAAAAAGTATTGCGGATAATCGTTTTTCAGCTTCAACAAGGCGCGATAGCGGTTCAGCAAAGAACTCGGAACTTTGTCCTGCGCCTTGACGTTCCATTTCCGATAATCGTCCGTAATCGGAATGACGGGTTCGCCGGAATCCGAAAAACCGCCGTTTTTGGAGGAATCCCAAGCCATTGACGCCAATGTCGCGTGAAACCACTTGTCTTTGTAGGGTTCAAACGGGGTAAAGCCTTTGATGCCGATTTCATCGCCCGCATAAAGCTTGACGTGGGCGGGCGTCAAAATCAGAACGGATGCCGCCAGCTTCAGCTGTTCCTCGGTCGGGTTGGAGATGCGTGTTGCAATGCGCGCGCCGTCGTGATCGGAATGGTAGACCAGCCGATCCTGCAGCTTGGTTGTTTTGAACGCCGGCTTGTAGTCGAAAAACGAATGCAGATACGGTGCGGAATACAAATCGTCCAAGTCCGTTTCCATATACGGATACACGTCGTTGATGAATGTCGAATCGAACATCAGATCAAACATTTCACGGTTGGGCGCGACATATTCGATTTCGTTCGGAATGGGGACGGTTTCGGCGATCAAAACCTTGTCCTCGCCGTATTTTTCCGTGATGTGGCGGCGCAGATTTTTCCAAAACGCAAAGTTTTCGGGCTGATGGTATTGCTTTTTCTGTCCCGCGCCGTTGATGAACAGGTGTTTCGTCGCGTCGATGCGGAAGCCGTCCGCGCCCAAATCCAGCCAAAAATCGATTACGGACAGGATGTATTCGCGCACTTCGGGATTATGATAGTCCAAATACGGCGAATCCCCCCACAGCGAATAATAATAGCCGCCGAACGGCAAGGGCTTCCAAGCCGTGGATTCGAACTGTTCGCTGTAATCGTTGAAGTTCATCCAGTCGCCGTCGGGAATTTCGTCCGCGCGGATGATCCAGTTTTTGTAACGGCTGTTCGGATTGTGCAGGATGTCTTGGAAAAACGGGTGATGTACGGAAAAAACGGTCGTGATGAAATCCAGAACGATGTGAATCCCGCGTTTGCGCGCTTCTTTGACCAAAGTTTTAAAGTCGTCGATCGTGCCGTAATCGGGGTGGATGTTTTTGAAATCCGTGATTTCGTAGCCGTAATGGCTGCGGGGCATATCGGGATTGTTCAAAGCGGGGGTGATCGGCAGCATGTGCAGCGTGTTGACGTTCAGAGCTTTGATGTAATCCAGTTTTTTGATCAAGCCTTGCAGATCGCCTTTGCCGTCGCCGTTCGAATCGAAAAAGCTTTTGACCAGAACGTGGTACATGGATACGGTTTCGTACCACGGATATTTTTGTTTGGCGGGCAGGGCAAGGAAACACAGTCCGACCGCAAAAGCCAAACCGAAAACGGCACAAACGATTTTTCGCTTCAAAGACATACTTTCGACCTTTAAACAATTGTTTGTACAAGGATAAACAATCGGTTGGACAAGTGCAAACTTTAAAAAAGGAAAAGCCCGAAAAAAGGGAGGCGTGAAGCCTCCCTTTTTCGATTATTTTTCGGTTTGTTTCGTTTTGCCCGCCAGCTTGAAATACAGCTTTTGCAGCTGTCTGCCGTAGCGGAACACGACCGCGCCGAACAAAGCCGACAGCACCGATCCGCAAATCACGCCCAGACGGATTTCCTGCTGCATCGCTTCGCCGGGCAGCGCCAGTTTGCCCACGAACAAAGCCATGGTGAACCCGATGCCCGCGACAACCGCGACGCCGTACAGGTCCAGTAAAGTGACCGTTTTCGGGAACGACGCGATTTTCATTTTAATCAAAGCCCATGTTGTCAAGAAAATGCCGATTTGCTTGCCGAAGAACAAACCGAAAATAATGCCGATGGTCAGCGTGTGCGTAAATGTTGCCGGCGTAACTCCGCCCAGATACAGCCCCGCGCTGGCAAAAGCGAACACGGGCAGAATCAGGAAATCAACCCACGGCTTCAACACTTTCATCAAACGGTTCAGCGGCGATTCACCCGTGCTTTTGACGCGCATCGGGTACGCCATGGCGACGACGACGCCCGCAATCGTCGTATGAATGCCGCCGTTCAGGAAGCAGTACCACAAAACGACGCCCATAATCAGATACGGCAGGAAGTTTGTAATCTGCATTTTGTTCAGCAGATACAGCACAAAACAGGCAATACACGCAAAGCCCAGCAGCGACAGGTAAACACCCTGATTGTAGAACAAAGCGATGATGATAATCGCGCCCAAATCGTCAAAGATTGCAATCGCCAGCAAAAAGATTTTGGCGGCTTGCGGAATTTGTTTTCCGACCAGCATCAGAACGCAAATCGCGAACGCAATATCTGTGGCGGTCGGAATCGCCCAGCCGTTCATATAGGGCGACCCGCGGTTGGCAATCGCGTAAATAATCGCGGGGCAGCAAATTCCGCCCAAAGCCGCCAGACACGGCACAAGCACTTGGCGGATGTCGGACAAAAAGCCTTCGGTCATTTCGCGTTTCAGTTCCAACCCGACCTGCAGGAAAAAGAATACCATCAAAACGTCGTTGACCCACCATTCGATCGATTTTGTGAACATTGCCGTTCCGACGCCGAGGGTTACCTGCGTTTCCAAAAAATGCGCGACGGGTTCGCGGGCGGACGTGTTGGCGCAAACAATGGCGGCGATCATGGCGAAAATCATAATCAAACCGCTGGTGGCTTCGTTGTTGATGAGATTTTCAAACCATTGTTTTGAAAAAACTCTGATTCTGACGTGTTCGGATGTCATGTAACCCTCTTTATAAAAATGATGATTGAGTACGCTATTATTAAGGGCTTCGAGCCTAAAACGCAAGCGGTTAAATTTTGCGCGCGGCGACCAGCAGCCCTATGACCGGCTCGTTCAATTCCTTGCGCAGTTCGACGCGGGAAAGCGTGCGGATTTCAAATCCCGCCAGCGTTTTGCGGATGTAATCTTCGCCATGAGTGAACCGTCCCGACAGCTCCATTTCGTATTTGTCGGGGTGTTCGGTGTTTTCGGAGACGGTCAAAACAAAGTATCCGCCCGTTTTCAGCGATTTTCTGACGTTTTCGAACACGGCGGACAAATCGCCCAGATAAGTCAAAACGTCCGCGCTGACGACCAAATCGAACGCGTTTTCGCGGGAAAAAACGGTAATGTCGGCTTGCCGCAATTCATCGTAAATTTTTCGGGCGCGCGCTTTTTCCAGCATGCCGTCGGACAAATCGATTCCCGTTAAGCAAGACGGCTCCAGCCGTTTTTTCAATTCGATGCCGCACAGTCCCGTGCCGCACCCCAAGTCCAAAACCGAGGGGCGGTTTGAAACGATTTCCGCCGCCTTTTCGGCAATCAGGGCGGGGGCTTGATAATCCAACCCCTGCAAAACGGAATCGAAAGAATCGGCAAAAGCGTCAAACAGTTCGGACACATAGTCCGCCGCCGCGCGTTTCGCGGGGTTCAGCCTGTCCGCCGTTTTCAAGGTGTGCAAAGCGACGGGATTGTTCGGAAACGCGGTCAGCCAATCGTCCAAGACGGGCAGGATGTCTTCGTTTTTCAGCAGCATATTGTACAAACAGCCGCCCAAGGTGATGTGCAGGACGGGCGTTTCGCGGATCTGCAGCAAACGCAGATAAGCACGCGCGGCAGGGGCGAATTTTTCGGCTTTTTCAAGGACGCTTGCCAGCGCGTACAGCACGTCTTCGTCCGCGGGATTTTTTCGGGCAAGCTCCGCGTAAATCTCTTCCGCTTCGTCCGGACGGTCAAGCTCCGACAGCGCGTTGGCTTTGTTGAACAGCACTAGCGTATCTTCGGGAGTGATTTTTTCGGCGGCGTTGTAGGCGGCAAGCGCGGCGGCAAAATCTTCTTTCAGCATAAAAAGGTTGCCCCGATGAATCAACGCGTTGACATTCGCTCCGTCGCGTTTCAACGCTTCGGCGCAGGCGGCAAGCCCGTCGTCCAATCGGCGCATGTCGTAATACACGCCGGCAAGATTCGCCCACGGCAGGGAATCCGTTTCATCGGCTTGCGCTGCGGCAAGGTATGCCGAAACGGCTTCTTCCGCACGTTTCAGACCGAACAGCGCATTGCCTTTGCCGATTAAAAAAGACGCGTTTTGCGGGTCGTTTTCCAATGCGTCGCCGCATAACCGCAAAGCCGTTTCGAAATCGTTTTCCGAATTGGCTTGGTTGATTTTCAAAACGATATCCGCCGTCATTTTTTGACGACCCTGAAAACCAGACATTTTTCGGGTTCGCCCAATTCAAGGCGCAAGACGTTTTCCTTGACCGCGGCTTCCGTCAATCCGGCGGCGTTCAAACAAGTCGCGACAAAAGCGGGCGAATGTTTGTACTGCCCGTTTGTTTGCAGCGCAAACAAGTCCCCGTTCGTCGTCAAAATCGAAAAAACAGCCGTTCCACCTTGCTTCAGGGCGGTGTGAAAAGCGGTGAAAAGCGGCGTCAAATCGCCGAAATACGACGATACGTCCATGCAGGCGATAAAATCGAACGCATCCGCGTTTTCGGAACAATAGGAAACAATATCCTGCTGAACCAAATCGGTGTAGACGATTTTTTTTCGGGCTTCGTCCAGCATCAGCCCCGACACGTCGACGCCGACCAGCCGTCCGCCGTTCTTCAAACGCTGCTTTAACACGGGAGCCAGCAGTCCCGTTCCGCATCCCGCGTCCAGAATGTTTTTGAATTTCTTTTTCTTGATGCCCGCATCGGTCAAAGCGGCGTCCAGCAGAGCGTCGCCTTTGTAATTCAAGTTATCGACCATAACGGTGTCGAAATCCGCCGCGAACGCGTCGAAAAAGTTTTGCGCCACGACAGGCGGAGGGGCGGGAGCGTCCTTTTCACCCAAAACAGCCGCGCAATAGTGGGTTATCATCGCGTCATCCGGATTTTCGCCGCGCCATTGTTCCGCCCTTTCCCGTGCGGCGTCGGGAGTGTCCTGCGTCATCAAATACAGAGCTTTGCGCATAAACGCCCGAATCCCGTCTTTGAAAGGATAATCGGGGGAAACCGAATGCGCCATATCGAACGCGCGGACATATTGCCGCGACCCGAACAGCGCGTCCGCCCACATGGATTTCAGCCTGTCGGGCAGAACGTCGTAATTTTCGGACAGTTTGCGGAAATAAGCGTCGGCTTCGTCCGTTGCGCCCGTCAATGCCGACGCCGTTGCCAGAACATACAAAATTTCGGGGGCGTTCGGGCGGTATTGCGCGGCTTCTTTGGCAAAAGCCAATGCGCGGTATTCATGGTTGGTCAGCTGAAAACAGTCGTAAAAATCTTCTTGAAAAATTGTGTAAAGACGATTGATTTTCAGGGCTTTTTTCAATAAATAACGGGCTTTTTCGATTTGTCCGTAATGCGCGGCGTAACCCGCCGCCAGACATAAAGCCCGTTCGTCCGAAGCAAAACGCGGCAGCATGCCGTCAACCGTTTTCAGCACTTCGTCGCCGTCGCCCAAAGTTTCCAAAATATCAATCCGCGTCAAGTACGCCTGAACGTTGTTCGGATCAAGAGCCAAGGCTCGGTCGATAAATTTCAACGCTTGCGGCGCGTTTTCGGATACCAGAAAAATTTCCGCCAGATAAAGAAAGGTGGGGGCGGGCAGCCTGTCCTGATTGTCCAACAGCAAATCCGTCGTTTTCCAGTCGGGCTGCCCCAAATTTGCGGCGCAAACCGCCGTATTGACATGCATGGAAAAGTCTTCGGCCACCAAAGCGCGGAAAGCGTCAAGGGCTTCCGAATACTTTTCCTGCAAAAACAAACCGAATGCTTGCGCTTTTGTCGTCATCCGCACATCGCCAGCAAAATGCCCGCGGCAGCCGCCGAACCGATGACGCCCGAAACGTTCGGCCCCATCGCGTGCATTAAAATAAAGTTCTGCGGATCGGCTTCACGCGCCACTTTGTCGGCAACGCGCGCCGCCATCGGAACGGCGGAAACACCCGCGCCGCCAATCAGCGGATTGACCTTTTCCTTGCTGACCAGATTCATCAGTTTTGCCATAATCACGCCCGACGCGGTCGCAATCGAAAACGCAATCAAGCCCAGAACCAGAATTCCCAGCGTTTCGCGGGCAAGGAATTTGTCCGCCGACAATTTCGATCCGACGGTCAAGCCGATGAAAATCGTGACGATGTTGCACAGTTCGTTCGCCGCGCATTTCGCCAAACGATCGACGACTTGGCTTTCTTTCAGCAGGTTGCCGAACATCAGCATGCCCATCAGCGGAGCGGCGGACGGAATCAGCAGGATGCACAACAGCAGAACCAGGAAAATGAAGATAATCTTTTCCTTGCGCGAAACGGTGCGCAACTGTTTCATTTTGATTTTGCGTTCTTCAACGGTGGTCAAAGCGCGCATAATGGGCGGCTGGATAATGGGAACCAGAGCCATATACGAATACGCTGCGACCACAATCGCGCCCATCAGTTCGGGAGCGAGCTTGCCCGTCAAAAAGATTGCCGTCGGACCGTCCGCGCCGCCGATGATGCCGATGGATGCCGCCTGCGGAACGGTGAAGTTGACCAGTCCCCAGTCGGTCATCGCCAAAGCGCCGACCAGCGTGAAGAAAATGCCGAACTGCGCCGCGCCGCCCAAAAAGGCGACTTTCGGATTCGCAATCATCGGACCGAAGTCCGTCATCGCGCCGATGCCCATAAAGATAAGCAGCGGGAAAATGCTGGGGGGAGCAATGCCCAAGTTGTAGATGTAAAGCAAAAATCCCGTCGTGCCGTCAACGACTTCGGACACGCCCGCGAACGGCGCGTTCGACAGCAATCCGCCGAATCCGATGGGAATCAGCAACAGCGGTTCGAATCCTTTGGCAATCGCCAGATAAATCAGCACCAGCGAAATGCCGATCATAATGAACTGACCGACGCCCATGGACACAATCATATTGGGGGCGGTCGGCAAGGCGTGTTCCGACAAAAAGCCGTACAAGCCCGTCGATTTCACCAGTTGGGCAACCGTGTCGTGGGTCGCCATATAGCCGTCCCACCATTCGCCCAACGATCCCTGCATCGCGACGCGCAAAACATTGATGACGGAAAACAGCGCCAAAACGGCAATGACCGTCCACATAATGAATTTGTGCCGCCGTTCGGTGTGCAAAAGCGATTTTTCCATAGCTTGCTCCTTACGCCAAGGTCATCAAAGTCTGACCCGTTTTGACCTGATCGCCTTTTTGAACGGTGATTTTGGCGACCGTTCCGTCCGCGGGGGCGGGAATCGGGCTTTCCATTTTCATCACTTCAATCATGGCGACGGGCTGACCTTTTTTCACGGTGTCGCCGACGGCGACCGTCAGCTTCATCACTGTTCCGGGGACGGGAGCCGTGACCGCCGTTTCCGCACCTGTCGAAGCTGAGGTTGCGGCGGCTTTCGCTTCGCCGACGGTGACGGTGTATTTTTTGCCGTTAACGGTAACCGTGTCGCCGTCCAAAGACGCTTTGTAGGCTTTTCCGTTGACTTGAACGTCAAAGTTGCCCGACGTGACGGCGGCTTTGGGTTTTTCCTTGTAGCGGACGCCGATTTTGCCGTTGCCTTTCAGGAAGTTGATGCCTTTGTCGCCGCAAGCCGCCGCGATAAAGATGTTTTCGTCCGTTTCGGGCAGGGCGTTGTCCGCCAAAATCTGCTTGAAGTGGGCGATTTGCTTGTTCGGATTGCGGTCGTTGATTGCCAAAGGCGATTCCGTCGTCGGGGGCAGTCCCAGCTGTTCGGACGCGATTTTGACGACTTCGGGATCGGGGGCGTGCGGCGTGTGACCGAAATAACCCAGAACCATTTTGCCGTAGCCTTCGGCGATTTTCTTCCACGGACCCTGCATGACGTTGTTGAACGCCTGCTGGAAGTAGAACTGCGACACGGGCGTGACCGACGTGCCGTAGCCGCCTTTGCGCACGACTTCCTCCATTGCGTCGACGACGGCGGGGAACTTGTCCAAAATGCCGTTGTCGCGCATCATTTGCGTGTTCGCGGTCAACGCGCCGCCCGGCAAAGGCGACCAAGGCACGCGCGGATCGACTTTCGTCGCTTCGGGCGGCAACAGGTAGTCTTTCAGGGCTTCTTTCAGCATTTCTTCGGTTTCGCGGACTTTGTCGACGTTGACGTCCATAACGAAATCCGTGCCGCGCAAAGCGTGCCAGACCGTCAGAATGTCGGGCGAGCATGTGCCGCCCGAAACGGGAGCCATGGATACGTCAACCGTGTCCGCGCCCGCTTCCAAAGCCGACATGATGCACAAAACGGACGTTCCCGCCGTTTCATGAGTGTGGAACGAAATCGGTTTGTCGGTCAGTTTGCGCATGCGTTTGATGGTTTCATGCACAATCGCGGGCGTGCAGGTGCCGGACGCGTCTTTCAAGCACAGGGAATCGAACGGCACTTCGGCGTCCAGAACGGCGCGCAAACGCTGTTCGTAGAAATCGGGGTCGTGCGCGCCCGTGCATCCGGGGGGCAAAGACATAATCGTAATGGTCAGCTGGTGTTTCAATCCCGCGTCCACAATCGCCTGTCCGCTGACAATCAGGTTTTGCGGATCGTTCAAAGCGTCAAAGTTGCGAATGGTGGTCATGCCGTGCTTTTTGAACAGCTTGGCGTGCAGTTTGATTAAATCGGTGGACATCGAATCCAGTCCGACGACGTTGATGCCGCGCGCCAGCGTTTGCAGGTTTGCGTCGGGACCTGCCGCCAGACGGAAGCGGTCCATTACGTCGAAAGCGTTTTCGTTGCAGTAAAAGAAAGCGGACTGGAACGCCGCGCCGCCGCCCGCTTCAAAGTAGCGGATACCCGCGTCTTTTGCCGCTTCGACGACGGGCAGGTAGTCTTTCGGCAAAACGCGCATGCCGAAAACGGACTGGAAACCGTCGCGAAAGGCGGTACACATAAAATTGACAACTTTTTTAGCCATAGTTTTGAATCCTTGCTGTGTTCTGTTTTAACCGTTTTTGATTTTAAGTGCGATGGCGGCGGCAACGGCGGCATCGTCATCAGCGGAATCGGCGGTATCCGATTCCGTTTCGTCCGCAATGCCCAAATAGTCGAAAATCCATGCCTGCGCGTACATCGCACAAACCAAAAGCAGCAAAAACAAGAAGACTCCGCCCATTCCCGCGGCGGTGATAGTGATGCCTTCCGTAATCATTTTTGCCCTCTTTAGTTACAGTAAATCGGAAAGTAATATACAACATCCCGCGCGGATTTTCCAAGCCCTTTTTCGTGTTAACTTTTTGTCTTTGCCCGAAACCGAGTGTTTGCGCGGGGTTGTGTTTTTTTGCTTTACAGACGGAATTTAATCCGTAATCCTGCCCCCGTCCGATAAACCGAAAAGGGGAGAGATATGCGGGGCAGTCTGGAAGTCATTGCGGGTCCGATGTTTGCGGGTAAAACGTCGGCTTTGCTGAAAAAAGCGCGCGAATTCAAGGATGAGATGGTGCTGATAAAACCGTCGTTCGATACGCGTTACGGGATATGCGAAATCAAAACCCATGACGGAGTCGCCGCCGCCGCTTTCAACTTGAACAACACGGACGAGATTTTAAGCTCCGAATCCATCGGCAAAGCCAAAGCGGTGTTTTTTGACGAAATCCAGTTTTTCACCGAACCCTATTTCGGCGGGGACATAGTTGCGTGCATCAAAACGCTGCTGGAACGCGGCATCAACATTGTTTGCTGCGGGCTGGATATGAACTGGAAAGGCGAAGCGTTTGACATCGTTTCGAAATTGAAAGCGTTTGCGGACTGCAACACAATGCTGAAATCCCGCTGCGCGGTCTGCAACGAACCCGCCATTTATTCCCACAAACGCACGGGGCAAGGCGGTTCCATCGAATTGGGCGCGGAAGAACTGTACGAACCCCGCTGCGCCAAACATTTTCCGTTCAGCCCCGTCTACGAACCCGACGATTCCGACGGCGAGGCTGAACAGGGCGATTTGTTCACTTTCTAAGTAAAACGGCGCCGTTTCCGTCCGCCAGTCCCGTCAGGACGGTATTGCCGTTTTTGTCGGCTTTCAAGACGGCAAAGGCGGCTTTTTCGGCTTTGAACCCTTTGGGGATATTCACCCAAACCGCGCCGAAACGGACGGAGGGGGACGCGCCGAAAGCGACGCGGTAGCGCAAAACATATTCCTGCGGGCGCAAGGGAACTTTCGAATCGTAAATCCCTGCGAAAGACGCAACGGATCCGATTCCTTTCACCACCAGAATCCGACCGCCCGATTCGGATACGGCAGAGGGCGGAATCAAAGGCTGATAACGCAAACGCAGCAGGCGCAGAGTGCCGATTTTTTTGACGGTTTCGGCTTCAACGGGCAGCAGAAGCTCAACGCCGTATGCCGCCGTGTTCCGTAAATGTTGAACCCGTCCGAACAGCAACGCAAGGACAAAAACGGACAGCAGGATCTTGTAAAGACGGCGCATCAGTTCATTCCTTTCAGCCGGCGGGCGGCGATTTTGAAGGCAATGCCCGACAACAGGGCTGTCATGGCGGCGGCGTCCAATGAAACGGACATATTCAAAATTGCGGCGGCAAACGAACTGCCAAACAGCAAAACGGCGCAAACGCCCAAGGGAAAATCATCCGCGAACCAAGCTGCCGCCAGCAGGACCAGAGCGGCGGCGCATCCCGTTCCGAACACGGAAAGCAATCCCGCCGTTCCCGCAAACAGCAGCAGTGCGCAAATCTTTTCTTTAATCTCCATGTCGCGCCATAAAACAACCAGCAGCAGCATGGCTTGCAGGACGATGGTCGCCGCGCTCGGCGTTCCGCCCGCAATATCGTGTCCGAACAAAACGGCAATATCCCGCGCCGCGGCGAAAACGGGCAAAGCGGCGCAAGCCGCGGCGAACGGCGCGTGGGGAAAGCCTTTCGGCGGAAACAAAAGCCCTGCTGTTCCGATTGCGCTCAACAGGCAGATCAGCCTTTCCCCCGCGGCAAAGTCGTAAAAGCAATAAAGGGTCAGCAAACCGAAGCTCAGGACGAACAGCGCGAAAGTCATCGCTTGACGCGTTTTGTCGGGGATGTCGGTTTCGTCGGCGGCGTTGCGCAAAGGTTTGTCCAATTCGGGGGCGAAGACGGAAACGTTCAAACAGGCGAGCAATCGGCGCAAATTCAGCGGTCTGTTCATTTTTTCCCCCTTTTGACGCAGAGGTAATGTATAAAAATCAAAGCCGCATCGGCGGCGATCCAACCGATGAAAAACAAGACGGAAACGGCGGCGGGGGCTTGCACCGCGCACGCGGCGAAAGCAGCATTCAGTACGCCGAAGGACGGATAAAACCGTTTGACGCGTGCATCCCACAAAATTTGCAAAGAAGCCCACAAAAACAGTTCGGCGCACAAAGGCGTTCCCGTTGCGAAAACAAAATCCGTCAGAAAAACAGACGCGCCCAAAACGACGGATCCAGCCGTTTGCGGGCGGATTCCGTTTGCGCAGCCGCATGCGGCGAATACCGCGAACAGGACATACAAAGCCTTTGTCGTTGTGAAAAATGCCGAATGGTTCAAGCAAAACAGCAACAAACCCGCAATAAGGCTCAATTCGCCCAAAACGGCTGCGGCGCGGCGGCACAAACGCCGCCACTTTTCGTCGTTGCGGAACAATGCCGCCGCCCTTAAATAATCGACGGACGGCAGAATGCCGTCGCGGCACAGACGGGCGACGGAACCCGCGGTAGCGGGGCGGTTCAGGAAAGCCTCGGTTTTTTTATCGGGAACGATCACGGCAATACCTTTATCTTTTAGATTGTCAACCTGTCGCATTATATTTTATAGTCTGACGCATGAATAGTTTTTTCACAGTTTTTTTGACGTTTTTTTTGCTTTCGTCCGTTTCGCGCGGGCAAACGCTGGACGTTTCTTCGCCGTCGGAAATGAAGCGCATCGCTTTTTCCGCCAAAGACGGCGTTGAGGTTTTCGCCGAAAGCGCGAACGGACGCTGGTGCGAAAGCATCCCGAGCTTGAAAATCTTTGCGGGCGACGACGGTGTTTTTTCCCCCGCCGCCCTGACAAAACTGATGGGAAAAGTCGGTATTGTTTTGGAAAACGATTGTCCCGCCGCGGAACAGGCGACCGTTGACGGCTATGTTGATAATTCTTTGGTCTATCAGGGTGCCGCCGAAAAAACAAACAACTGGAAACCCGAAAAAGGGGCGCTGAAAGTCAAAATCCGCCAGCTGCAGATCGCCGCCGTCAACGGCGACAAGGACGATTTCACGGTCGGGGAATGGACGCCCCCCGCGGGCAGTTCGCGAATCGAGGCGCATATCGACGCGACGGCGTTGGAGTACAGGATTTATTCGAAAAACAAATCGTGTTCGATTTTGTACACGACGGACAAGCCCGCTTCGCGCGTCAAAAACTGGTCGATCAGCGTCGGCGGCAACTCTTGCGCCGAAAATTTGATTTACGGCAGGGCGGAAGTCGGTGTGTTCGATGAAAACGGCGCGTTTGTGGAAACGCTGGACGGCTATTTTACCGAAGGGCGCTTTACGGGACGCAAAAACCTGAATGTCGTTTTGCTGAACCGTTACGGCGCGGGCAGAGCCGTTCAAAACATGAGCTATCTGATCGATTCCGATACGGAGCTTAAAATTCATTATGTCGGGTATATGAAAGCTCCTTACAATCCGAAAACGAAACGCTACGCGCCGTGGCAGGGATGCGCGCCTTTTACGATTGCGGCGGTGACGGAAAACGATTTGCTGTTTTTGGAACCCGCGGTGACGGAAAACATTTTGCGCGCGGCGCAAAGCTATGCGGATATTTTCTGTCCGTCGACGACGAAAATGAAATTTTTTGCGGCAACCGTTCCGCAAGCCATTGCGGGGATGGATCTGCCCGAAAACGATGCGGACGACAACGAAAATCTGATCTATTCGGTGCAAATGACGCGAAAGCGCGGCGAAAAATGGACGATTTCCGCCGATAAAACGCAAAATTTGGCGCGTATCCGCGAATCCGAACGCCGCGCCGAAGAATTGCGCGAAAACCAATTGATGATGGCGGATTACAACGAACTGCTGAAAACGGACTATTTGGGCAGGCTGGCGTATATGGCGGGCGTCGACCGTTTGGACAATCTGCCGTCCATGCTGGCGGCGGCGCGGATAACGGGAAAATCCCAACGGGTGAATTTGCTGCTGAGAGTGAGGCAGGCGGATGTAACAACCGCTGCCGCCGATTGGCCCGCGGCTTTGCTGCTGACGGAAACGGGCGGATTGCTGAATCGGGCGGGGTGGCATTTGGTCAGCGGCAATTTGCGTCCCGCGCGGGCGGAAGAACAAAGAAAACTGCCTGCGGACAAGGCGGGCGTGCTGGAAGTAACGTCCGCGACGCCGTGCCAAGCCGAAGCGTGTTCCGAGGCGTCCGATTTAAAAACGCTGATTCGCCGCCGCTTTGAAAAACCGAATTGGCAGCCGTTCGGGGAAAAGGGGGAAAAATGACCAAAAGCATGCGGGTGGCTGTCGCCGTTTTGATGTTGTTGTTTGCGGGCTGCGGCGTATTCATTTGGATGCTTCAGCGCGAAGAATCCGTGCAGAACGTCAGGCATTTTTTAACGCGTCACCGTTTGCAGAACAACGTGCAGTTCGATTCCGCGTCTTTTCCCTTGACGGATGAAGTCGCGCTGAACAAAGCGGTTTTGAAACTGTACGGGCTGCCCGATTTAAATGTGTCCGTCAAAAAAGCCGTTGTTCATTCCTATCGGGAAAGCCGCCGTATTCCCGCATTTGTTTCGGTTTCGTTGACCGGCGTGCGGTTTTCGCTGGTTGAAGCGGCTAAAGCCGCAAAACCGTCCGAGGATAAAGTCGTTTCGGATCTGAGCGCGTTCAATCCCGTCGGGGATTTGGTCGATCATCCGCTGTACGCTTTGATTTTGGCGGGATGCGACCAAATCGACGCCGACGTCGGGATAGAGTATGCCTATGCGCCGCTGGCAAAGGAAATGCGGCTGAAGCTGTCCGTTGCGGATGCTTGTTTGGGGCAATGGCGGCTCGACGTGTTTTTGACGGGCGTGTCAAATGCGCAGCAGGGACGGCTGATGCTGGCTTTGCGGCATATCGTTCAGCGCGGCGACATCCTTGCCGATCTGCGCGGTTTTCTGGACGGCGCGGCGGTGGCGGATTTGCGTTTTTCATACACGGAAAACGGACTGGTCAAAGGATACAAACGCTTTGTCGATACGCTTTATTTGCGGATGCCGGAACAGGAAAGCCTTGCCGAAATATCGCCCGACGCGGTGCGTAAAATCGTGACTTACCTGTCGTTTTCGAACGCTCACCGCCAGCGCAACACCGAATTGGTCAAGACGTTCGCCCGCTTCGTCAAAGACCCGCAAAAACTGGTGCTTCAAAGCAAAGCGCGCAAAAAAGTGCCGCTGAATGTCCTGCGCGGCACTTTCATCCGCCGATTGACGGATCTGCTGCTGCGGCTGGACGTGTCGCTGACGGCGCAGGCGGCTGATTAAGGTTTGTTTTTCGCAAATTCGCCGTGAAAGCCTTTGCCCGTGCCGATGGTGCGCCCGATGGTCAGAATTTTCAGTTCGATGCAGCTGCGGCAATGCGCGGGCGTGTCGTTGACGCATACTTTTCCGGGGTAAAGTTCATAGAATTGGCGCACTTCGTTGGTGGTGACGTTCGGCATGACGACGTTTGCGCCGCTTTGCAAAGCAATCAGCCGTCCGCGCGGATTCAGCGTTTCCATCGCCGTCGTAGCGGGAATGTTGATGTCGGGCAACAAAAGCCGCGTCAAAGCCATGGTTTTCAGCGATAAATCGAACGCGCGTCCTTTCGCGTCCTTTAACGGCGTGTCGAGATGCGGGATGAACGGACCGATTCCCGCCATATCGACGGGCAGACGCTTGAAAAACAAAATGTCGTCCGCAATCGATTCGACGCTTTGATCGGGCAGTCCGACCATGGAACCCGAGCCGACTTCGTAGCCCAGCTTTTGCAAATCCAGCAAACAGCGCAGACGGTTGTCCCAGCTCATCTGCGGGTCAAGACGGTGGTACAGCTCCTTGTCCGTCGTTTCGATTCGCAGCAAATACCTGTCCGCCCCCGCGTCGCGGTAAGCTTTGTATTCGTCGTACGACTTTTCCCCCATGCTGAGCGTCAAAGCCATATCCATGTCTTTTATCGCGCGGATGATGACTTTCATTTTATCGACGGTATACCAAACGTCTTCGCCCGACTGCATGACGATTGTTTTATAGCCCAGTTTTTTCGCCTGCGCCGCCAAATCGACGATTTGTTCGACGCTCAGACGGTAGCGGCTTTGGTTTTTGTTGTCGCGGCGGATTCCGCAATACAGGCAATTGTTGCGGCAAAAATTTGAAAACTCGACAAGTCCGCGCAAATGCACTTCGTCGCCGACGAAAGTCTTGCGCACCGTGTCGGCGGCGTGAAACAAGGCGGCTTTTGTTTCCGCGTCGTTCGCGCTTAACAGCACTGTCAGTTCGTCGCGGGACAAATCGTGCGTTTCCTGCGCTTTGCGGATTAAATCAAGCATGGAGAGGCTCCAAATAAAGCTTCAACTTTTATAATGATTCGGATATACTCCAAAAATCGCTGACTCCAAAGAAAAAACTGAGGAAAAGGGTATGGAAACCAGAGTTGCTTTAATCGCCGTGGTCGTGGAAAACCCCGACGCCGTTATGCCGCTGAACGCTTTGCTGCACGAATACAGCCGCTATATCATCGGGCGCATGGGCATTCCGTATCATGTTAAAAAGCTGTCGCTCATCAGCATTGCCATGGACGCGCCGCAGGATGTCATCAGCGCCCTGTCGGGCAAGCTGGGCATGTTGGACGGCGTGTCGATTAAAACCGCTTATTCAAAGTAATCTGTTGACGAAAAGGGGGAGCGCCCCGATTCGGAAAGGAAGGAAAATGTACGACGTAAAATCCATGAAGGCTGAGGAATTCATCAGCCATGACGAAATTCTGGACACGCTGGAATACGCGCGCAAAAACGCGAACAACGTGGAGCTGATTGACGAAATCATCGCCAAAGCCAAATTGTGGAAAGGATTGTCCCACCGCGAAGCCGCCGTTTTGCTGCTGTGCGAAATTCCCGAAAAGAACGCGGAAATCTTCGGGCTTGCCGAACAGCTGAAGAAAGACTTTTACGGCAACCGCATTGTTTTGTTTGCGCCGCTGTACCTGTCGAACTATTGCGTGAACGGGTGCGTGTACTGCCCTTATCACATTAAAAACAAGCATATCCCCCGTAAAAAACTGACGCAGGAACAAATCCGCGCCGAAGTCGTCGCTTTGCAGGATATGGGACACAAGCGTCTGGCGCTGGAAGCGGGCGAAGACCCCGTCAACAACCCGATTGAATACATTTTGGAAAGCATCAAAACCATTTATTCAATCAAGCACAAAAACGGCGCGATTCGCCGCGTGAACGTCAATATCGCCGCGACGACGGTCGAAAACTATAAAAAACTGCACGAAGCGGGCATCGGGACGTACATTCTGTTTCAAGAAACGTACAACAAGGAATCGTATGAAAAACTGCACCCGACGGGACCCAAGCACAACTACGCTTACCATACCGAAGCGATGGACAGAGCCATGCAGGGCGGCATTGACGATGTGGGATTGGGCGTGTTGTACGGGCTGGAAAACTATGCGTACGAATTTGTCGGTCAACTGATGCACGCCGAACATTTGGAAGCCGTCCACGGCGTCGGACCGCACACGATTTCCGTGCCGCGAATCTGCCCCGCTGACGACATCGACCCCGCGTCGTTCAAAAACGCTCTGCCCGACGATATTTTTGCCAAGATTATTGCCTGCATTCGCGTTTCGACGCCGTACACGGGCATGATTATTTCCACGCGCGAAAGCCAAAAGATGCGGGAACGCGCTTTGCATTTGGGTATTTCTCAAATCAGCGGCGCGTCCTCGACATCGGTCGGCGGCTATGTCGTGCGCGAAACAGAAACCGCGCAATTCGATCGCGCGGACACCCGCACGCTGGACGAAGTGATTAAATGGCTGATGGATATGGGATATATTCCCAGTTTTTGCACGGCTTGCTATCGCGCGGGACGCACGGGCGACAGATTTATGGATTTGTGCAAATCAAAGCAGATTTTGAACTGCTGCCACCCGAACGCACTGATGACGCTGAAAGAATATTTGGAAGACTACGCGTCCCCAGAAACCAAAAAAGTCGGCGAAGAATTGATTAAGCGCGAGCTTGCCAACATCACAAACCCGAAAGTCCGCGATGTCTGCCAAGACCACTTGACCCACATCGCCGCGGGCGAACGGGATTTCAGATTTTAAACGATAAAAAAACACCCGCCGAAAAGGCGGGTGCTTTGTTTTTGAAAAGCTTATTTGAAATATCTGTTCATCAAACCGTCAAAGCCGCGGCCGTGGCGGGCTTCGTCCTTGCACATTTCGTGCACGGTGTCATGAACCGCGTCATAGCCCAGTTCTTTCGCCAGTTTCGCCAGCTTCAGCTTGCCGTCGCAAGCGCCGAATTCGGCGGCGGCGCGCATTTCAACGTTCTTTTTCGTCGAATCGGTAACGACTTCGCCCAGCAGTTCGGCNNCGGAACTTATCCTCGCAAGCACCGGCCTCGGCCATCATTCGCTTCTCTACATTCGTCTTGGTATCCCAAACTACCTCACCGAGCAACTCGGCGAACTTAGCGCAGTGCTCAGCCTCCTCAAAGGCATAGCGTTTGAAAGCCTCTGCTATCTCGGGATAGCCCTCGCGGTCGGCTTGGCGCGACATCGCCAAATACATGCCGACTTCGCAGCATTCGCCGTTGAAGTTTTCACGCAATCCCGCAATCACGCGTTCGTCCAACCCCTTGGCGGCGCCGATACGGTGTTCGTCCGCATACGCTTTCACGCTGTCGTCCATGACTTTGAACGTTTTGGCGTGGCAAACGGGACATTCGGCGGGCATTTCGTCGGCTTCGATGACTTGACCGCAAACGGTGCATACAAATTTCATTATAAAGTTCCTCCCTAAAAAATATGAACTGGAGTGCATATTAGAATCATTTTAAACATTGTCAAGAAATTTTTTTACCCTCCTCTTGACAAGGCGTAACCCCGAACTTACATTGTTAGCACTCGCGGGGCGGG
The DNA here is from genome assembly GCA_002349565.1 of Alphaproteobacteria bacterium UBA2903. GTDB lineage: Bacteria > Pseudomonadota > Alphaproteobacteria > CAAGCB01 > CAG-977 > UBA2903. The sequence goes on from DEDN01000009.1 coordinate 48,483, forward strand.
AGTGCCAAATCCCCCGTTCAAGCGAATTTGGTTTTCACTTTTCAAAAGGGTTTACACTATGAAATTCAAACCGTTATTTGACCGTGTTCTGGTTAAACGCACAGCGGAAGACACCAAAACCGCCGGCGGAATCATCATTCCCGATACCGCCAAAGAAAAACCGTCCAAGGGCGAAGTCATCGCCGTCGGCATGGGCGGTCGCGACGAACAGGGCAAAACAATCCCCATGACGCTGAAAGTCGGCGATCAGGTGTTGTTCGGCAAATGGTCGGGTACGGAAGTCAAAATCGACGGCGAAGAACTGTTGATTATGAAAGAATCCGACGTTCTGGGTATTTTGGAATAATTTTTTAAAGGGTTAAATCACTATGTCTGCCAAAGAAGTCAAATTTTCGACCGACGCCCGCAACGCGATGCTGCGCGGTGTCGACATCCTTGCCGATACGGTTAAAGTGACGCTGGGTCCGAAAGGCCGCAACGTCGTTCTGTCCAAATCGTTCGGCGCGCCCCGCATCACCAAAGACGGCGTTTCGGTTGCCAAAGAAATCGAACTGGCGAACAAATTTGAAAACATGGGCGCTCAGCTGATTAAAGAAGCCGCGTCCAAAACCGCCGATGTCGCGGGTGACGGCACGACGTCCGCCACGGTTCTGGCTCAAGCCATTGTGCGCGAAGGCTGCAAAGCCGTTGCCGCCGGCATGAACCCGATGGATTTGCGCCGCGGTATTGATTTGGCGGTTTCCGCCGTCGTCGAAGACGTTAAAAAACGTTCCCGCAAAGTTTCGACCTCTGCCGAAATCGCGCAGGTCGGCACGATTTCCGCGAACGGCGACACCTCTATCGGTCAGTATTTGGCCGACGCGATGGAAAAAGTCGGTAAAGAAGGCGTTATCACCGTTGAAGACGCCAAAGGCTTGAACACCGAACTGGAAGTCGTCGAAGGTATGCAGTTTGACCGCGGTTATTTGTCTCCGTACTTTGTGACCAACGCGGACAAGATGACCTGCGAACTGGAAAATCCGTTCATTTTGATTCACGAAGCCAAACTGTCCAACCTGCAGTCCATGCTGCCCGTGTTGGAAGCCGTCGTTCAGTCCGCGCGTCCGTTGCTGATTATCGCTGAAGACGTCGAAGGCGAAGCTTTGGCGACGCTGGTTGTCAACAAACTGCGCGGCGGATTGAAAGTCGCGGCTGTCAAGGCTCCGGGCTTCGGCGACCGCCGCAAAGCCATGCTGGAAGACATCGCCATTCTGACCAAAGGTCAGGTGATTTCGTCCGAACTGGGCATCAAACTGGAAGACGTGACCTTGGATATGCTGGGAACGGCGAAAAAAGTCACGATTACCAAAGACAACACGACGATTGTCGACGGCGCCGGCGCGAAAGAAGACATTGCCGCCCGCTGCTCGCAAATCAAAAAGCAGATTGAAACGACTTCGTCCGAATACGACAAGGAAAAACTGCAGGAACGCTTGGCTAAATTGTCGGGCGGCGTAGCGGTCATCAAAGTCGGCGGCGCTTCCGAAGTCGACGTGAAAGAAAAGAAAGACCGCATCGACGACGCTTTGCACGCCACGCGCGCCGCGGTTGAAGAAGGCGTTGTCACGGGCGGCGGCACGGCTCTGCTGTACGCGATCAAGGCTTTGGACGGCGTCAAACCCGCCAATGACGACCAGCGCGTCGGCGTTGACATCATTCGCCGCGCTTTGCAGGCTCCCGTCCGTCAGATCGCCGCGAACGCGGGCGAAGACGGCGCCGTTATCGCAGGCAAGCTGTTGGAAGGCGAAAAGGACAATATCGGCTTTAACGCTCAAACGGGCAAATACGTCGATATGTTCGCCGAAGGCATCATCGACCCGACAAAGGTCGTCCGCACGTCTTTGGAAAGCGCGGCTTCCATTGCGGGCTTGCTGATTACGACCGAAGCCATGGTTGTCGACAAACCCGAAGAAAAATGCTCCTGCCACGGCGGCGCTGACGCCGGAATGGGCGGCATGGGTGGAATGGGCGGCATGGGCGGTTTCTAATCGCTTGCCGTTTAACCGAAACGAAAAGAGCCTCGAAAGAGGCTCTTTTCTGTTTTAAGGAATGAAATTTTCTGCTAAACTGCGATTTATGAGTACGATAGAGCAAGCTTTGAATCAAACAAACGGCGCGGGCAAAGTCCGCCGCGATGTTGTGTGCTTCGGCAACGGAGAGCGCGATTTTTTCCACGCGGAAGGAACGGACGAAGACTTTGCGGTGCTGACCGCTGTTTGGGCAAAAGACTTTACACAACAGCCGAACGAGCTTCATGCCCGCGAAGCCGTCTTAGCGGCTCAAAAACAAGCGGGACGGTAAAGCGCTTACTTATTTGTCTTTTCACGCAAATCTGCCAAAGTCTTCCTTAAATCGTCAATAGCACTTTTTTCAAAAGCAATCATAGCATCTTTACTGGAGTTTTTATAGTCCAATAAGTCTTTTTCATTGATAGCAGGCATTATATCTTCCAATGTAACATCTGACAACTTAACCATTCTTATCAATCTCCTTCAATGCCGAAATCAGAGAATCTTCGTTGCACAAACGGACATCCAATGTATGGGCGAGTCTCCTTGCATGAACAGTATAACTTGCATTGCTGACAACAGCGGCATACAAACAATCATAAAAGTCCTTTCCCGCATTAACTTCTTGAACGGCTTTGTTTCCGACTTTTGAAGAATAATATTTACATTGAATCGCAACCTTTCCGTTCTGTGTTTGAACGATTAAATCCACACCTTGATCACCCGTTATTGGTGTCCGTTTCACAGAAAATCCCTCATCTTCAACCATGTTTTGAATATAAAATTCGTAATCCTCCCCCGTCATAACATTGTCTAACGATGTTGGTGTGTGCAGCGAATACAATTTCGGAAATTCAATATTGTTATCCGCCATAAATTTTCTTACAGTTCCGCCTATTCCTGTGAAATCTGATTCAAATTCGTCATAAAGCGAGTGATATTTTACAATGATATATATTAAATAACACCTATCATAAAACAGATTGTACACATCGTATACATCATACTCCCACAGTATTCCTTCTTCTCCCCCTATATAATCACAAATGACGTTCCTTATAAAATATTCAAATTCTTTTTCAAAACCGGTTATCTTTATATTTCCATAATCGTCTGTATAGGTGCATTGTTTTTCTTTTGTATAAATAATTTGTATATTCTTTAATATGCAGGCATAAATGCGCTCATTTATATCATGATTAAGGTCTATTCTTTCGTCGCTGTTGTTTGAGAGTTCTATTTTGATCGCATGAAATATCAAAAATATTATCACCAAAAAAAATAAACAGCCCATTCGCAACACCTTGAAAAAAAAATTGCCAATTAACAACATAAATATGTTGCTAATTCGTTATATTGTCAAGAATAAAATCATTGTAGATTCCCCATATACAAAATGGGGATTTTTATGCTGAGCGAGCAGGAATTTAAAAGCAAACTTGGGGTATTGGTGCGTAAATTGCGGTTACACAAAGGAATCGCCAGCGACAAGCTGTGTGTGGATTACACAACAGTAAACCAGATTGAAAACGGTCACATCAATCCCCGCGTTTATACATTATACAAACTGCTTACCAACATTGACGTTGATATTGATTCTTTGCTAACCGAAAAACAGCAAGAACAAATTTCAACAGAAGAACTGTTAATTCAAAAAATTCGTTTGCTTTCGGAAGAGCAACAAAAATCCCTTATCGCATTTTTAAACAAATTTGAAGTTAGAAAAAAATAAATTTCTCTCCAATTAAAGTAGTAGTACGGAAGGTTTAAAACCTACGTCTACTATAAAAAACACAACCTTTCTGATATGATAAATATATCGTTAACAGTAGAAAGGTATTACTATGAACAAGACGAAGCCTATTTCAATCTTTTTATTGAAAAAAGATTTTAACGTAATTTCCCCTATAAAGTCGGACTATGTTAAAAAGCTAATCGCTAATCCATTATCAACCGGGGAGAAATTTTATTTACTAAAATCATCCAATAACGAGCCGTGGTGGAAAGATTATCTGGGGTTACAGGTTTCATTATGCCAAGGTTTGAATTGCGGATTGTTATTGATTAGTGCTGCCGGAAAGAGCTTTGCAATTTGTTTCGGCAACATAGCTTACGTTCTTGACGAAAATTTGTATGAGCATGATTTTGGATGGAAAACAACGCTGAACCTATTAGGCGACAAAATTAAAGCGGCTGAATATACGAACACCAATTCTCTGTCAAAAAACAGAACACAATATCCGTCCATTCAAGAATGGACGCAAATGGATCTGGATAAAAATACGGATATCATTCAAAGAATCGAAGGCAAAATCGAAGACAAGTATAAAGATTTGGTCTCATCGGCTTGTGGCACGGATTCTTTGCGTGTTCAGATGAAAAAAGATTTTGCGGAACTTCCGGATTTGTGCGCAGAATTATACAAGATTTATCAAAAAGATGATTACAGAGACAAATTTCCAAAAATTGATAACATTCGTCAGGTAAGTGATCCAGATATCTTGAAACAGTTGGATGACTCGCTATTGGATGCCCTCAAAAGCAAAAATCCAAATGTCTTTTTAACTTTTCCCAAGATGCTAAAAGATTCTTCTGAAGCTTTTTTCAAATATAAATTGAACAGGAAAAGTGAGCGTTACAACGACTTGGACATTGTGGATTTTTACACTCTGCTAAACGGAAATTTAGGAACTTTAGAAAAGCAAGATTTTCAAAAATTTGCTATCATTCTTTGCAACGAGAACGAAGATATTATTGACCAAGCGCCGTTAAAAAAATGTTTGATTTTCGATACAAAACTTCAAAGTGAAACTTACATCTTTAATGAAGGCATTTGGTATCATGCAAACGATGACTATATTGCATGTATTTCGCAAGAATTGGATGAATTGTTCAAAGACTATGCGCTTATGCCGTTTGATAATACTTGCGTTGAGAACGGAAAACTTAGCGAAGGCGTGTATAATGACAGAGTCGGACAATCTGGACAAGGGTATGTTTGTTTGGACAGAGCAAATATTGCGCCTGACGGTCAAGGAAATGTTGAGCCGTGTGATTTGTTTTCGATTGACAACTCTGGCAACCCCACTTTTATTCATGTCAAACGTTCTACCCATTCGTCAATGCTAAGTCACCTTTTCAACCAAGGATTGGTATCCGTTGATTTATTGCGTAGTGTGCCGGAAAGTTTTAATAAGTTGGAAAGGCTGGCAACGGAAAAACTGGAACATGCTTTTGCAATAAACAATGGTCGCTTCTATGTCATTTTTGCGATTATTACAAACAAAGATGCAAGAAAAAAATCGACTAACTTGCCCCTGTTTTCCAGATTGACTTTATATCGTGTTTATCGGGAATTGGTACGTCATAACTGCGATGTGAATATCACATATATTTTAGATAGTTCAACGTCCCAAAATCAAACTGACGCGGCATAATTTTTTAATGAACAGGCGGGTTTTCCCCGCCTGTTCTATTCCCGCCACGACTTCAACAGCTTGATTTCTTTTGCATACCCATCGCGCCCGTGCCGATGAAAACATGGATGTGGAATTGGGCGGAGAAATTAAAAACATTGCGTCTTGGCGGCGGGTGTTCTAAACTGTTCGAAATTTATTTTACGGAGCCGATATTATGGAACTGACCGCAGACCAACAGATCGAAATCGACGATTTGACCGCCCAGTCTTTTCAGACAAAGCGTCCCACCGTTCCCGCGCTGGAGGATATTCTTTACAAACCTTTTCCCGTTTTGAATCACGGATTCGTCCGCGTCGTCGACTATATGGGCGACGATTCGGCGATTGTGCAGGCGGCGCGCGTGTCCTACGGGCGCGGGACGAAACAGACGTCGCAGGACAAGGGCTTGATCAACTATCTGATGCGGCACCGCCACACGTCGCCGTTTGAAATGTGCGAAATCAAACTGCATGTCAAGCTGCCGATTTTCGTCGCCCGCCACTGGGTTCGTCACCGCACCGCCAGCATTAACGAGTATTCGGCGCGCTATTCCATTCTGGACCGCGAATTCTATTTTCCGAAGTTTGAGGACATGGCGGCGCAATCGACCGAAAACCACCAAGGGCGCGGCGCGGTTCTGTCCATGGACGAAGCGCAGAAAGTTTTCGACATTTTGAAAACCGACGCTTTGAAGTGCTATGACGATTACGAATACATGCTGAACGAAAATCCCGACGGCACGCGCAAGGACGAAAACCGTTTGGGCTTGGCGCGCGAACTGGCGCGCATGAATCTGCCCGTCAGCGTTTATACGCAATGGTATTGGAAAACGGATTTGCACAACTTGTTCCATTTCTTGGGCTTGCGCGCCGAATCGCACGCGCAGAAGGAAATCCGCGACTACGCCAACGTGATTTTGGACATCTGCCGCAAATGGGTGCCTTTGGCGACCGAAGCGTTCGAAGAACACGCTTTGGGCGGAACGCATCTGTCCAAAACGGGATTGGACGTTGTGCGCCGCATGCTTTCGGGCGAAAAAGTAACGCGCGAAAACAGCGGGCTGATGAAAGGCGAATGGAACGAACTGAAAGCCGTTTTGGGCATTAAGGAAGACTGAAGATGAACGATAACAACAATCCGTGGGGCGACAATTCCGACGACCGCAATCCGTGGGGCGGCAACCGCCAGTCCGCGGACGAAATCGAATTTTTGCTGAAAAAAAGTCAGGACAAAGTCCGCAAGATGATGAACGGCGGTTCGAAAAAGCCGTCCAAGCCGAACTTTTGGCTGATTGGCGCGCTGTTGGCGGCGTTGTGGGGCTTGACGGGCTTTTATCAGGTTCAGCCGCAGGAACAAGGCGTCGTCATGCGCTTCGGCAAATACGCGTACACGACGACTTCGGGCTTGCATTATCACTTGCCGTATCCGATTGAAACGGTTTTGACGCCGAACGTTTCGCGCGAAAACCGCATTGAAATCGGATTCCGGTCCGAAATGCCGCGCCGCAGACAAAACGGCGGGTATGTCGATGTGCGTTCCGAAAATATTGCTTTGACGGGCGACGAAAATATCGTCGAAGTCAACTTTACCGTGACGTGGAAGGTCAAAAACGCCAAGGACTTTTTGTTCAACATCCGCGATCCCGAAGCGACGATTCGCTTGGCGGCGGAAAGCGCGATGCGCGACGCCATCGGTGTAACCCCGATTATGGAAATCATTGCCGACGACCGCAAGGGCGTGCAGGAACGTGCGGAAAAAACGCTTCAGCGGCTGCTGGACGAATACAAGGCGGGCGTGGCTGTTACTTCCGTTCAGCTGACGAAAGCGGACGCCCCCGCGCAGGTTATCGACGCGTTCAACGACGTTCAGCGCGCAAAAGCCGACAAGGAACGCTTGAGCAACGAAGCCGAGGCTTACCGCAACGACATTCTGCCCCGCGCGCACGGCGAAGCGTCGCGCATCATCAATGCCGCCGAAGCGTACAAATCCCGCGTCGTCGATACGGCAACGGGCGAAGCGTCGCGCTTCAACGCCGTTTTGGATGAATATCTGGCGGCGAAAGAGGTCGTTGCCCGCCGTTTGTATCTGGAAACGATGGAATCGGTGTACGGGACGGTCGACAAGGTTGTGATGGACGGCAAAAACGGCGTCGTGCCGTATCTGCCTTTGAACGAACTGACCAAAAAGAAAGCGGGAGAATCCAAATGAAACCGGAAAAGAAAATCGGATTGTTCGTGATTTTGGGAATTTTTTTGGTTTCCCTGCTGGATTCGCTGTTTATCGTGCCGCAGACGGGGCAGGCGATTGTGATTCAGTTCGGCGACCCGAAACGCGTCGTCCAAGAACCGGGACTGCACGTCAAAGTGCCGTTCATCCAGCGTTTGGTGATGTACGACAACCGTTTGCTCAGCCTTGATCCGCCCGCCAAGGAAGTGTTGCTGGCGGACAAAAAGCGCATTGTCGTCGATACGCTGTTGCGCTTTAAAATCGTCAATCCGCTGCTGTTTTACCAAGCTTTGCAGACTGAGGAAATGGCTCATTCCCGCTTGAGCGACGCGAGCGTTTCGTCTTTGCGCGACGTGCTGGGGAAACACGATATGAAAACGGTTTTGTCGCCGCGGCGCACGGAAATCATGGCGCAAATTCGCGACGAAGTGGACGTCAAAGCCAAAGCGTTCGGCGTGCAGGTCATTGACTTGCGCATCCGCCGCGCCGATTTGCCCGACGAAACGTCGCAGGCGGTCTACGCGCGCATGCGTTCCGAACGCGAACGCGAAGCCAAGGAATTCCGCGCGCAAGGTCAGCAGATGAACCAGAAAATCAAAGCCGAAGCCGATCGCGACCGCGTTAAAATCTTGGCGGAAGCGCAGAAAAAAGCCCAAATCATTCAAGGGCAGGGCGACAAGCAGGCGGCGCATATCTGGGCGAAAGCGTCCGCGCGCGACAAGGACTTTTACGCTTTTTACCGTTCGCTGGAAGCGTACAAAAATTCGATGACGGACGGCAAAACGGCAATGGTTCTGTCGCCCGATTCCGAATTTTTCAAATTCTTCAAAGCCTTGCCCGCGGGCGTGAGAAAATAAGCCATGCGGGATTTGGCGCAGGCGTTCGCTTTGGTGTTCGTGATGGAGGGGCTGTTTTACGCCCTTGCGCCCGAAAAAGCGCAAGCCATGATGCGCGAACTGGCGGATTTGACACCCGACGCTTTGCGCAAAGCGGGGCTGGTCGTTGCCGCAATCGGCGTGGTTTGGATTGTTATGATAAGGAGGTAACCCCTTGCGTTTGCTGATGTTTTTGGGATTGATGCTGGCAAGCGTTTCCGCGAACGCAGAACCCGTTTCCTATGCCGACACGGTTGAAAAGCTGTTGCCGTCCGTTGTCAGCGTGTCCGCCGTTAAAGCCGACGGGGAAACGCCCGATATGGTCAAAGCTTTGCGCGGGTCGCCGTTTGAACAATTCTTTAACGAACACTACCGCGACGGCAGCTTTGATGCGCAAAAATCGATTTTGCTGGGATCGGGCTTTGTGTATGACGACAAAGGACACATCTTGACCAGCGCGCATGTCGTCGAAGCTTTGGATAACGTGCGGGTAACGCTGAACGACGGTTCCGTCATTTCCGCCAAAGTCGCGGGCAGGGATGCCAAAACGGACATCGCTTTGCTGAAAGCCGACAACCCGCAGGACTTGAAGCCCGTTAAAATCGGGGATTCCGACAAGGTGCGCATCGGGGATGCGGTGCTGGCTATCGGCAATCCGTTCGGGCTGGGCAATACGGTTACATCGGGCATTGTGTCCGCGCGTTCCCGCGACATCCAAGTCGGACCCTACGACGACTTTATTCAGACCGACGCGGCGATTAACCGCGGCAATTCGGGCGGACCTTTGTTTAATGTCAAAGGCGAGCTTGTCGGTGTGAACACGGCGATTTTTTCCCCGTCGGGCGGCAGTGTCGGCATTGCTTTCGCCGCACCGTCGAAAATGGTCAAGGCGATTGCCGATTCTTTAATCAAGGACGGAGCCGTGCGCCGCGGACGGCTGGGGCTGAAAGTGCAAAGCGTGTCCCCCGAACTGGCGAAAACGCTGAAATTGCCCAAAGCGTACGGGGCTTATGTGTCCGAAGTCGAAAATCCGAAAACAACGGTGAAAAAAGGGGATGTCGTTGTTTCCTTTAACGGACGCGAAGTGCCGTCCATGCGCGATTTGCCGAAAATGGCGGCATTTGCCCCCGTCGGCAGTACGGCGCGGTTGGGGATTGTCCGAAACGGGCAGAAATTGACGGCGCCGATTGTGATGATGGAGCTGAAAGACGCGCCAAAACCCGTACGCCTTGCCGAAACGGAAGACAGCTTTCCCATTCCTTTGCTGGGCGTGGCGGGAACGGAGCTGACGCCAGAAATCCGCCAAAAGAACGGAATTTCAAAGTCGGTGTCCGGCATTTTGGTGACAAAAGTCGCTCCGCAGTCCGATGCCGCGCACAAAGGAATCAAGGCAGGGGATGTGATTGTCGAGCTGGATAAAAAGCCTGTCAAATCCGCCGACGCGGTGGCTCAATGGGCGGCGGAAACGGCGGAAATGGGGCTGGACACGGTTTTTGTGCTGATTGACAGGGGCGGAGAACGGTTCTTTGTCGTTGTCAAATTCACCGCGGCGGAGGACTGATGCGCGTCGATTTTTACCATCTGCAAACGACGACTTTGGATAAAGTGGCACCCGTGCTTGCCGAGCGCGTGGTTGGGACGGGAAAGCGTTTGCTGATAAAAACGATAGCGGAGCGGGCGGCGTTTTTGGATTCGCTGTTGTGGACGTACCGCGCCGATTCGTGGCTGCCTCACGGCGTTGCGGGCGAAGGGTTTGAAAACGAACAGCCGATTTTGATTGCCGCGGACGACGGGAATGCGAACAACGCGCAAACGGTCATACTGACCGACGGCGGAACGGTTGACGAAATCAAGGGATTCGAGCGTTGTCTGAATATCTTTGACGGCAACAGCGACGAAGCGGTCGCGGCGGCGCGCCTGTTTTGGAAAGCCGTCGTCGCGGCGGGATTCGAAGCGTACTATTGGGCGCAGAACGCCGCGGGAAAATGGGAAATGAAAGCGTCCAAGCTGCCCAAATCCCCGCAATAACCGGTAAGTCCGTCAAAGCGATAAAGAAAAGTGGATTTTTAAGCTTTTCGGGTGTATAATGACACGTCTTTTGAAGCGAAAGGATTTTCAATGGTCAAACATTACACCGTTTCCAAAACAACGCGGGTTCAACGCGAAAAAATCGCCAACGACGCTTTGGGGCTGTCCATGTTGGACGCGCCCGAACCCACCACGGAAACGCAAAGTCTTGTTCGCCGCTATGTCGAAGGACACATGGAAATCGCCGATGTTTTGACGGCGACGCTGAACCGTTATCGGAAACGCGCGTCTTGAGTTCTGACGACCCTTATCTGTTCGACGACGTGCCCGTTCTGCGCAATTTGCTGAACATCAGGGACGAAGACGAACTGCAAAAGGCGGAATGCGACATCACTTACATCAAGCTGCTGGATATAGACAAGCTGGCTTATCGGGCGCGGTTTGATTTGCGGTATCTGCAAAAACTGCATGCTTACATTTTCGGCGATTTGTACGATTGGGCGGGAAGCTTGCGAACCGTTCCCCTTGTCAAGGGCGAGGAAGTTCTGGGCGGCGACACGGTGCGCTACGATGCGCCCGAAAACATTGCGCGGGACGTGGAGGAAATCACGGCCCAACTGCGGCGAACGCCTTGGAAAAACGCGAGCATTGACGAAACGGCGGAGCTGTTCGCCCATGAAATCGCCGCGCTGTGGCAGGCTCATCCGTTCCGCGAAGGCAACACCCGAACCGTTATCACTTTTGCCACTCAATTTGCCGCAAAGCACAATTTTCCGATGGACAAACAGCTGCTGAAAGACAGCGCGGACTATGTGCGCCGCGCTTTGGTCAAAGCGTCGGACGGCAAATATTCGGATTATTCCTACTTGGAAAAAATCTTTACGGACGCGATTAGCCGCGGATAGCAATCCAATACAGCACCGCTTTGTTCGCCGCGTCGATAACGGCGATTTTGTCGCCCGCGAACGGGTCGGACACGCTGACGCAAATCAGATTTTCCCCGCACGAAGCAACCGACTTTAAAACGGCATCCTTGCTTTGATTTAAACGGATGTCCGAATCGGCGGCAAGCGGAACGGCGGGCGCGGTTTGAGCAACGGCGGCGGGCTTTTTGGCGCGGGGAATCAGCTTGGGCGTTGTTTTGTAATTGACCAAAGCGTAGACGATTCCGCCCAAAGCCAGAAAAATCAACAGCGTTAAAACGGAAATCAGCCCTTTTAAAAACAAAATCTTGTTCATTCTTGCCCCCGATGTGGTAAAACTGCTTTTATGATTGAAGATTTTGACGACCAAAGCAACGAAAATTTGATTCAAACCGCTCCCGTTCCCTCGGACAAAGCGGGAAGCCGCGCCGATAAATGGCTGGCGGAAGCGACGGATTTGTCGCGCAGTCGCTTGGCGGCTTTGATAGAGCAGGGGTGCGTTTGCCAAAACGGCGTTCTTTTGACGGCGGCGGATAAAAAAACAGCGGCGGGCGACGTTTTTGAAATCGCCGTTCCCGCGCCCGCGCCCGCCGTTCCGCAAGCGCAGAACATCCCGCTGGATATTGTGTACGAAGACGCCGATATTCTGGTGCTGAACAAAGCGGCGGGAATGGTTGTTCATCCCGCGGCGGGCAATTACGACGGCACGCTGGTCAACGCGCTGTTGGCGCATTGCAAAGACAGCTTGTCGGGTATCGGCGGGGTTGCGCGTCCGGGGATTGTGCATCGGCTGGACAAGGAAACCAGCGGGCTGTTGGTGATTGCCAAAAACGATTTGGCGCATCAAAAGCTGTCGGAACAATTCGCGGTGCACAGTTTGGAGCGGTGCTATCTGGCTTTGGTGTGGGGTGTGCCGAATCCGATGCAAGGCGTGATTGAAACCCAAATCGGGCGCAGTTCGGCGGACAGAAAGAAAATGGCGGTTTTAAAGTCGGGCGGCAAGCGCGCGGAAACGCATTACCGCGTGGTTGAAATTTTGGCGGGGGGGCTGTTGAGCTTGGTTGAATGTTCGCTGAAAACGGGGCGCACGCATCAGGTTCGCGTTCACATGACGTCAATCGGACACCCCTTAATCGGCGATAAAGTGTACGGTCGTCCGCCCAAAGGCGCGGCGCAGAACGAAGCGGTGTGCGCGGCGTATCTGTTCGACCGTCAGGCGCTTCATTCCTATAAAATGAGCTTTGTTCACCCGAAAACGAATCGGGAAATGCGTTTCGAGATTCCTTTGCCGCCCGATATGCAGGCGGTTGTCGATTCGCTTCAAACGGTTTAAAGTTGAAAAGTAACCAAAAAGCCCGCTTTGGATAAAGCGAGCTTTTTAATTCTTCAAAACGAAGTCCGCGGTATTAGCCCTGACGAGCCTTCATGCGCGGGTTCTTTTTGTTGATGATGTAAACGCGTCCTTTTCTGCGGACGATTTTGCAATCTTTGTCACGCAGCTTGGCGGACTTCAGGGAATTACGAACTTTCATAGCACAATCCTTAAAACTTAACGTTCTTCTAAAGAAGTTAGATGACAATACAAAGAATGTCGGGTATTGTCAATCCATAAAAGGCGATTCTTGTCGTCACAAAAGGAGTTTTTTTATGATTAAATCTGTTTTTGCCTTTGCGGTTCTGCCTGTGATGCTGTCGGCGTGCGTTTTCTTTCCCGACAGCTGGTTCAACGACGCGGCGAACGAAAAGCTGTTCGACACTTCCAGCGCGCGATCCTATACGATTCTGCCGCCGCCGCCCGCGACGACGTTTTTGGGAACCGAAACGGTGTGGCAGCGCAATTACATCCTGAACAAACGGATGATTGCCCATATCGGCGATCCCGTTTTGCGCGTGCAGGGCTTTACAAAACAAACGTACGTCACCGGTCGAATGATTTTGAACGAACCCGTCGAATTCAAAACGGATTTGGAATATATCAAATTGCCCGCGCGCGAATATCAAATTTACGGGATGTTCGAAATGAACGGGGATTCGTTCTTTGTTTTGCCGCCGCAGAACAACATTTACATGCTGGCGGATATGTCGGGCGTGATTCAGCCGCGCTTTTTATACAGAATCCGCAATTCCGAAAAAGTGACCTTGTTCCGCGACAAAGCCAAAATCACTCCGAAGAGCGTTCGGCTGAAACGCATTACCGAATCGTTTGAAAACAAAACGCCTTTTGTGGATTACGAAGTTTTGTACGACGGCATCAAAAACAACCAGATGACTTTTTTCTTCAAACGCGCGGTCCCCGGAACGAACGGCGAGCAGGGCAGTTTCGAAAGCCTTGCCTATCCGAAGGATTCAACGATGATTTCCCTGCAGGGCGCAATGCTGCGAATCATTCGCGCGGACAAGGAAAAATTGGAATTTATCGTTTTGAAAAACTAAGAAAAAGCCCGCGAAAGCGGGCTTTTTTATCGTCAGACGCATTGTCCGTTTTCCAGCCTTTTTCCCTTTTTGCAAGTCAGGCACGTTTGCGCGTTGGCGCATGTTTCGCAATCGCTGAGCGCGGCGGAACACAAACGGCAGCGGTCATGCGACAGAAAATAGCGGTTGTCCGTGCAGTACAGGCAAGTGTTCGCGCCCGTGCATTCGGCGCATCCTTTTTTGCACGGGCGGCAAACGTTGCCCGCCAGATATTGCCCCGCGGGACAGCCGACGGCTTCGCAAACGCCGGAAACGGATTCGTACCCCGTCATGCATTCGTCGCAAGTGTCGGGGGACGAGCATGATTTGCACCCGTCGGGGCATTTTTCGGGAACGCAAGTTTGGTTTTGCAACGTGTAGCCGACGGCGCAGCCGAAGCACATGGTTTCATTGCAATTGATGCAGTTTTCGGTCAGGCACGGATGACATTCGCCGTCCTGTTCGCCTTTGTATTCGTTTTTTTGGCAAACGCGCAACAGGCAGGCTTCTTTTGCCGCGTCAAAGAAATAGCCCGTCCCGCATTTGTCGCAGCTGAATCCGTTTGTACACGCTTCGCAATTCGGCAGACAAGCAATGCACAGGCTGTCCCGCAGATAGGACGCCCCCTCGCAGACGATCGGCTGGCACAGATCGCCGTTGGTTTCAAAGCCCGACAGACAAGCCGTGCAAACTTTGTCCGATTCGCATTGGGCGCATCCTTCGGGGCAGTCAAGGCAGTCGTTGCCGCTCAAATAAGTGCCGCGCGTACACAAAATCGGCGTACAGACACCGTCTTGCAATGTAAAGCCCGTAGCGCACTTGGTACATTCGCCGCCGTTGCAAGCGGCGCATTTCGCGTCCCCCGTCGCTTCGGCGCAAGTCGCGCATTTGCCGTCTTTGACGCCGAATCCCTCGGCGCAAGCGGTGCAAACGCTTTTGTTCGTGCAAGCCGTGCAGTTTTCCAGAACCGAAGCGCAGGAAGCGCATTGATGATTGTCCACAAATTCGCCGTCGGCGCATGTCAGCGGAACGCATTTCGAATCGGCGCGTTCGGGATTTTCGCAGAACAATCCGAAACGGCAGTCTTCCGACGTATTGCAAGTCACGCATTTGCCGTCGCCGTTGGATTTCAGATCGCCGCATCCGCAGTCTTCACCGGGGGGGCAAGGAATGCATACGCCTGTTCCGTCCGACTTGTACCCCGTCATGCAGCTGCACCGCTCCCCTTCGGGACAAGGGACGCAATCGCGCCGCCCGTTGACGTTTTCGCATTTCATTCCGTCGTAGCAAGACGTGTCGGAACAGCCGCAATACGACGTATGCCCTTTGTCTTCGACATAGCAATTCGGTGTCGTGCCGGCGCAAAGTTCACCCGTTGAAGACGTGTTGTCCGCGCACAAATCGACGCAGACATGGTTTTGACAGATCTGTTCGGGCGTACAGCCGCTGTCCGACCGGCATCCCAGCGTGCAGCGCTTGGTTTCCAGATCGCAGTATTCGTTATCGTGGCATTCGGTATCGTTTTCCTGACAGGGACAACCCTCGCCCAAGCATTTTCCCGCGTCTTCGGATTCAAAACCGTCAACGAACAAGTCGTCTTCGTCGTCGTAAACCAGTTCCGCCCGCACGGCGGGGGCAAAGCAAAACAGCATTAATCCCAAAACCGCAATCGTTTTTTTCATCGCTTATCCTTCCAACCGATTGGCAAAAGACGACAATTCATTTTTTAACACCGCCAGTTCATCCGCGGAATCCGCTTCGCACGCCCCCAATAAAGCGGGAACCGTGTTTGACGCGCGCAGCAGCCACCACGCCCCCGACGGCTTGAACACTTTGACGCCGTCCGTATCGTCGAAAGCAATGCCGTCTTGCGTCAGCAGCTCTTTCGCCCGCTCCATTTTGGCGAATTTGACGGAATCGGGGCAGGGGAACTTGATTTCCGGCGACAGGCAGGTTTCGGGAATCGCGTCCAAGCGGGCTTGGAAATTCCCTTGTTCCGCAATCGACAGCAGGCGCAAAGCCGCATACAACGCGTCGTCGTAGCCGTAATACGAATCGGCAAAGCAAAGATGCCCGCTTTTTTCACCGCCCAGCGGCGCGTTCGTTTCGATCATTTTTTCCTTGATAAAGGAATGCCCCGTTTTCGTGATGACGGGATTGCCGCCCAGCCGTTTGATTTCGCTTGCAAAAGTTTTGCCGCATTTGACATCGGCGACAATGCTTGCGCCCTTTTGCCGCGCCAAAATCGGTTCGGCGAAAACAGGCAGCAGCGAATCCATAAAGACAAAATCGCCGCGCGCATCAAACACGCCAAGCCTGTCCGAATCGCCATCGAACGCCAGTCCCAAATCCGCATGATTTTCCAAAACGGCATTCTTCAGCCCCGTCAGTTCGGCGGGATTGGACGCGTCGGGCGCATGGGCGGGAAAGCTTCCGTCAACCGCGGCGTTCAATAAAATGTGCTGTCCGTTCAAAAGCTTGACCAATTCGGGGACAATCGTTGCCGCCGTGCCGTTCCCGCAATCCCAAACGACCGTCAGCGGCTGTTTTCCCGTTTGGTAAGCGGTTAAAAGCTTTTGAATATAAAGCGGTTTGATGTCTTGCGTTTCCCGTTCGCCCTTGCCCGAAGCAAAATCGGCGGCGGCAATCCGTTCGCCCAACGCTTGGATTTTTTCGCCGAAAAACAGCTTGCCGTTCAAAACGAATTTGAAGCCGTTGTATTCTTTAGGGTTGTGGGACGCGGTTACCATAACGCCGCAATCGGTTCGTCCCGTTTGCGTCGCAAAGTAAAGCGCGGGAGTCGGACAAACGCCGATGTCGATGACGGTCAAACCGCAGCTTGCCAAGCCGTCCGTTAAAAAGCGGTGCAGCGAATCGGACGAAAGACGCCCGTCACGCGCGACAAAAACCTGTTTTTTGTGCGATTCGATCAGAACCGTACCGAAAGCTTTGCCGATTGCAAGGGCGTCTTGGTTTCTTAAGCTCCCTCCCGCAACGCCGCGGATGTCCGCGGCGCGCAGAATGGAACAATCAAAGGTATCAGGTGATAACATCGGGTTTCTTGCGACCCGTTTTGGCTTTTACACCCGAAATTTCTTCGGCGATTTCAATCAAATCCGCCAAAGCTTCCTGCGGATCCAAGTCGTGTTTGGCAACATTGGGTTCGTATTTTTCGATGTAAATGCGAATGGTCGCCCCTTGCGTTCCCGTGCCAGACAGACGGAACACGATGCGGGAACCGTCCTTGAACAAAACGCGGACACCCTGATTTTTGCTGACGCTTTTGTCAACGGGGTCGACATAGGTGAAGTTGTCGAACGTTTCGACTTCGTAGTCGCCGTAGAATTTGCCGATCTCCGATTCGGCGCGCGCGGTCATATCGTCCATGATTTTGTGGGCGATTGCGCTGTCAACGCCTTCGTAGTCGTGGCGGGAATAGTAGTTTCTGCCGTATTTCTTCCAATGGGCTTTGACGATTTCCGCAACCGACATATTCGTCGCGGCAATGATGTTCAGCCAGTACAGAACAGCCCACAGCCCGTCTTTTTCGCGGACGTGGTTCGACCCCGTGCCGAAGCTTTCTTCACCGCAGATGGTCGCCTTGTTCGCGTCCAACAGATTGCCGAAGAATTTCCAGCCCGTCGGGGTTTCGTAGCAGCTCATCCCCATGCCGCGCGCAACGCGGTCAACCGCCTGCGACGTCGGCATCGAGCGGGCGACGCCCGTCAAGCCGCGGTCATATCCCGGCGCGTTCCAGAAGTTCGCCACAATCACCGCCAAGCTGTCGCTGGGGTTGACGTAGAACTTGTGACCCAAAATCATGTTGCGGTCGCCGTCGCCGTCGGAAGCTGCCCCGAAATCGGGACCGTTGTCCGAAAACATTTCTTCGACCAAGGTATGAGCGTACACCAGATTCGGATCGGGATGCAGACCGCCGAAGTCTTCCTTGGGGACCGCATTGACAACGGTGCCTTCAGGGGCTTTCAGGATGCCCTCCAAAATGTATTTGGCGTAGGGTCCCGTGACCGCGTTCATCGCGTCGTAGCGCATTTTGAACTTGCCGATTTGGAACAGACGTTTAATCAGGTCGAAATCGAACAGCTTGGACATCATTTCCGCGTAATCGGCGACGGGGTCGATGATTTTGATTTTGGTTTCGCCCAAAATCTTTTCCCCGATGGTGTCCAAATCGACGTCGGGCGTGTCCGCAATGACGTAGTTTTCGATTTTCTGCGAATTGGCGTAAATCGCTTCCGTCACTTTTTCGGGCGCGGGACCGCCGTTCGAAATGTTGTATTTGATGCCGAAATCCGCATTGGGACCGCCGGGGTTGTGGCTGGCGGACAGAATCAAGCCGCCGAACGCCTGATATTTGCGGATGATGCAGGATGTCGCGGGGGTGGACAGCAATCCGCCCTTGCCGATCATCAGTTCGCCGAACCCGTTGGCGACCGCCATTTTGATAATGGTTTGAATGGCTTTGCGGTTGAAATAGCGTCCGTCACCGCCAACCACCAGCGTTTTGCCGTGGAAGTCTTCCAAGCTGTTGAAAACGGACTGGACAAAGTTTTCCAAGTAGTGCGGCTGTTCAAAAACGGTAACCTTTTTGCGCAGACCCGAAGTTCCCGGACGTTGACCTTCGAAAGGAGTTGTCGGGACAATTTTAATATTCATTTTTCCTCCCAGAAAATTAGAGAATCAAAACTCAATAAATCGGTTTTGTTACAGGATGTTGGATTTCCGTCCGTCTGTCAAGGAATCGTTTTCCCGTCAATCGGTCTTTTCACCGATGGCGTGCAGAATGTTGCGCAATTCCTGCCGCGCCGCCAGCGTGTTTGCCGTCAGCTTCAGCTGGGATTTTCCGCCGCCCAGATCCAGCAAAGTCAGCCCTTTCAAGAACAATTCGCGGAAAATGATTCGTTCGCCCAAACCGCCGAGCGGCGTAAAGTCGATTCGTTTTCCCAAAGCGGTCAACAGCTTCCAAATCACTTTTTCGTTGCGGGTCGAAACGTGCATGGTGCGGTTTCTGACGACGAACCATTTGATTTGCGGCCGTTTTTGCGCCGCGCGTTTCTGCCGCGTCTGCCATACCGTTTGGGCGTAATGTCCGGGGGATTTGACCGTCAGGGTGTCGGCGTCGACTTTCGCCAAAACGTCCAAGTCTATCAAGCTGTCGTTGATCGGCGTGATCAGAATGTCCGCCGCCGAATGCGCCAATCGGAACAACGCGCTGTCCGTTCCCGCCGTGTCGACGACAATGACGTCGTTTTCGTTTTTCAGCTTTTCGATTTGGTACAAAAAAGCGACTTCATCCTCTTGGCGTTCGGCTTCGGTCGGAAATTCGCGCACGGTAACGGTCAGATGTTCGGGCAGCCCGAGGGAAAGTCCGTGCTTTTTTGAAAACTCCGCGCGGTTTTCGATATAGTGAGTCAGCGTTCCCTGTCTGCCGTCCAAATCGACGGAAGCCACGCGCTTGCCTTGGCGCAGAAACCATACAATCAAATGCATTGCCAGCGTGGATTTGCCGGTGCCGCCTTTTTCGTTGCCGATAACGATGACTTTGCCTGACATATCAGGAATCCTTTGTGAAAATTGCCGAAACGAAAACAAAAGTAGCTTCTTTCGGCTTTTTTTGCAAATAAATGTTTTTTTTGGCGGATTTTCATATAAACTGTTTCCAACGATATGATTCGTCATATTTTTTTGTTCAAATTCCTTGGAGAGGTTTTTTATGCAGAAACTTGAAAAGCAGTTTCATATTCATTGCGTCGAAGGCGACGTCGGTCGTTACGTAATTCTGCCGGGCGATCCGGGGCGCTGCGAATCCATCGCCAAGCTGTTCGACAACGCGCACCACGTCGCGCAGAACCGCGAATACAATGTTTACACGGGGACTTTGCTGGGTGAAAAAGTGTCCGTCTGTTCGACGGGCATCGGCGGACCGTCCGCTTCCATCGCTATGGAAGAACTGCACAACATCGGCGCGGACACGTTTATCCGCACGGGGACGTGCGGCGGCATCGATCTGGATGTGCAGTCGGGCGACATCGTTGTCGCGACGGGCGCGATTCGCTTTGAACACACGTCGCAGGAATACGCGCCGATCGAATATCCCGCGGTGGCGAACTTGGACATCACGATTGCTTTGCGTCAGGCGGCTTTGGCTATGGGCAAAACGACGCACACGGGCGTTGTCCAATGCAAAGACGCTTTTTACGGTCAACACAGCCCCGCGAAAATGCCCGTTTCCTATGAACTGCTGCAGAAATGGGAAGCGTGGAAACGCTTGGGCGTCAAAGCCAGCGAAATGGAATCCGCGGCTTTGTTTGTCGTTGCCGACGCGTTGAAATGCCGTTGCGGTTCGTGCTTCCATGTCATTTGGAATCAGGAACGCGAAGCGGCGGGACTGGATCAAAAAATGTCCGAAGACACCTCCGCGTCCGTTCGCGTTGCCGTCGACGCGCTGAAGATCATCATTGAACAGGACCGCGCCGCGAAAAAATAAGCGCGCTGTTTAAAAAGAAAAAGCTCCCCGTTCGGGGAGCTTTTTTATATTGTGTTGAAAAATAAATAAGAGAATCGAAATCGCGCGCCCCGACAGGGGCGCGGCAGTCCCGTGCAGGTATTGGCACTCGTGCCGACCAATCACGGGATTGCTTCGCCCGCTCCGCGGGTTCGCAATTGCGATTTTA
>DEDN01000009.1:69331-69592 GCA_002349565.1 Alphaproteobacteria bacterium UBA2903
ATCGAAATCACGAGGAGCGGAACAACGTGGTGATCCCGTGCAGATATTGGCACTTGTGCCGACCAAGGCGGGGATTGCCGCGTCGTGTTTGACGACACTCCTCGCAAATTCGAGGATTTTTTTTAATTTATTGAAAAATAAAAGAAGAATCGAAACTGCGAGCCCCGGCAGGGGCGCGGCAGTCCCGTGCAAATATTGGCACTCGTGCCGACCTATCCCGGGATTGCCACACCCGCTCCCGCAGGTTCGCAATTGCGATTT
>DEDN01000026.1 GCA_002349565.1 Alphaproteobacteria bacterium UBA2903
GTTCTTTTGCAAAATGGCGGAGAAGGAGGGATTCGAACCCTCGGAGGAGCTAGGCCCCTCAACAGATTTCGAGTCTGCCGCATTCGACCACTCTGCCACCTCTCCGTTTGTTTGTTCTTTTTGCGCCTGTTTTTCCGATTTGTCAACGAAAACTTTTGCTCTTTGTTTGACCGATTGTTTTTTAAGTGCTAAAATACCGCCGTTTTCTTTTATCAAGGGGGAAGTATGCCCAAAACAGCCTTTTCTTATAAAAAAGCTTTGGAACAGGATAAAGTCATTCCTTTTGTACGCAAAAAAAGCGCGAAAGGAAAGTTCACTTACTACCTGCCCGACGCCGATACCCGCAGTCTGTTCGGATTTGCCGAAGAACAAACCGCCGACGCCGAGGGCTGTTTGGACATTATTCACTGGGGCGACAGGGACGCTTACGCCAAAGCCGTCGGCGATTCCGCAAAGACTTCCGCCGTTTGCTGCGAAGACTTCCGCGCCGTTTTGCCATCGGGCGAAACGATGTGGCTGTGCGGCGTTTCCACCCCGCAAAAAAGGCGAAACAACGATATCGTTTGGACGGGTTTTTGGGTTGATGCCACCGCCAAACGCGCCAAAGAGCATTTAAGCGTCCAAATTTTGAGCAACTTGCCCGAAGCCGTCGTCATTTTCGACCGTCACGGATTGATTTTGAACGCTTCCGAAAAATTTTGCGCATTGATTCATTCCGAAACACCCGATTTACGCGGAAAATCTGTTTTTTCCATGCTGTCCGACAATGTTGCCGACACTTTGCAGCAATATTTGCTGCTGTCGACGATGAAAGACCAAACCGTCTTTACCGAACGGCTTGAAATCCCGAACTATCCGCCCGCAACGGTCGAAATCGAAATCACGCAAAAAGACGGATTTTTCATTTGCGTGTTCCGCGATATCAGCGTGTTTGAAAAACGCGAGGAGCGTCTGAAATACTTGGCTTATCATGATCCGGAATCGGGAATCGAAAATTACGCTTATTTAAAAGAAGTGTTCCCCAAAGTCGTCGATCAAGCCAAAGTAACGCAAACGCAAGTCGCCGTGCTGTCGATTTCACCCGACAGTTTGGGGCAGATCAACGCCGTTTCGACGCATTTGGTCAATACTCGTCTGGCAACCGCCGTTGCAGACAGAATACGCGCTTGTTTGAACGAATCGGACGTATTAGCATTAACCTATGCTCATCACTTTACGGTTTTGCTTACAGGTGTAGAATTTTCAATAGAAATCGAAAAAAAGATTGAAGCGATTTTAAACGCTTTCAAACAGCCTGTTTTGGTGGATGACGTCGAATTTGATTTTTCCGTCAGCATCGGTGTTTGCTTCTATCCGCAAAACGGAGACAAACTGGAACAGCTGATAGAGTTTGCCGATTTGGCGCTGGACAAGGCGCGTTCCGAATCGCCTGCTTCCATGCGGCTGTACAGCAGCGATTTTTCAATGGCGGCGGCGGTCAACCGCAATATGCGTAGAAATTTGAAAGCGGCTATCGAAAACAAAGAAATCACCGCTTACTATCAGCCGCAAGTGGACATTAAAACGGGACAGATCATCGGATTGGAAGCGTTGGCGCGCTGGAAAACGCCCGACGGTCTGATTCCGCCTGCGGATTTTATCGCGGAAGCCGAAGAATACGGTTTGATCGACGCATTGACCGACACGGTTTTGGATCAGGCGTGCAGCTGGAATCAGAAATGGTATTCAATGGGGCTGTGCAGCGTTCCCGTTGCCGTCAACATTTCCGCGCGGCAGTTCCACAACGAAACGCAACTGCTGAAACTGGTCAATCACGCTTTGGACAAGAACGGTCTGCCGCCGTACCTGTTGGAGCTTGAACTGACGGAAAGTTCGGCGATGTACGATCCGAAAAACGCTTGCCGCGTTATTCAAAACCTGTTGGACAACAACATCCGATGCGCTTTGGACGATTTCGGCACAGGGTATTCGTCGCTGAGCGTTTTACGCAGTTTTCCCTTGAAAAAACTGAAAATTGACCGTTCGTTCATTTTGGATCTGAAAGAAAAGAAAAATCTGGAAATCGTGCGGGCGACCATCGCGATGGCGCATGCGCTGAACCTGACCGTTTTGGCGGAAGGCGTCGAAACCCGCCAGCACTTTGAGATCTTGAAATCGCTTGGATGCGATGTCATTCAAGGTTATCTGTTCGCCCAGCCTTTGTCGGCTGAGGAAACGGAATTGCTGCTGATGCGCTGGGACGCCGGACTGGCGTCGACAGGCAAAGGATTGTAAACGTTGTTCAAGTATTTGTTCCTGTTGCTGCTGGCGGCATGTTCGGCGCCGATTTATTCGGAAACCGCGCCGTCTTGGGTCAATTCCCTGCGCGGCGGAAACAGCACGCTGAAAATGACCAGCGGCGACAAAGTGCTGTTCCGATCCAACTTCAAAAGCGCGAAAATCACGGACAGGGAAGACGTTTGCGACGCCGCCTTGAAAAAGAACGAAGAATTCATCCGCAAAACCTATCCCCGCTCCGCCGTCATTCCGATGACGGTCGAACTGCGTTACTTCGATACCGTTGTCAAAGACTGCTCGACAACCGTCAGCGTGCCGCGTTCGTTTAAGGACGGCGATGAAACAGCCAAAAAAACAATCGGCGCGCAAAGCGGCAACACGGGCGTTTTGAATTTGACGACCGCTCCGACGGACGCCGCCAATGTTTTTATCGACGAAGTGCCGTTTTCGCAAGCCAACTCGAACATCAAAATCGCATTAAGCGCGGGGACGCACACTTTGCGCGTCGATCATCCGAACTACGAAGCGTTTGAACAGAAAATCAAAATTTCGCCGCAAAGCGAACTGCCCGTTTCCGTCAAATTGATTCCGTCCAAAATCAAAGTCGCCGTCAATGTTTTGAACGATGTTCAGCCCGATGTTTGGCTGAACGATGTAAAACAGGGAAAAACACCCATTTCTTTTACAGCGGAAATCAATCAAGACAACATTATCACGCTGCGGCATCCCGAATTTCTGGAATACACCATCGCGCTGAAAGCCGCCGATATGCGCCGCGGCGACGACGTGAATCTGACAAACGTCGTTATGTCGGAAAAGCCCGCGTACGTCGCTTTTACAACCGACCCCGCCGGAGCAGAGATCTTTGTGGACGGCAAAAATATCGGCAGGACGCCGATAACAAAGCAAAATGTTTCACGTGGAACACATCACTTTGAAACCTATAAAAACGGCTGGCTGACCAGCTCCGGCGACATTGTTGCCGCAGGCGGCAAAACAACGGCGAAACATATTCGGCTGACCAAAGACGCGGATGCCCATTTCGTTGTTTTGGAAACCAAAGAGCAAACAAAAACCGCCGTCGCCGTTCAAAAACAAACCGTTGATTTGGTCGCGCGCGATAAATACCACACTTATTCCTTTGAAACTTTGCCCGCAACGCTGCCTGTCATTCCCCGCGCGGCAACACGCGAAGACATTTTGACGGCTTTGGCAAAATGGGATTATCCGGAAAACTTTTTAAAAGGCAGCGTATCGTACAACCCGAACGGATCTTTTTTCATCCGTTTGTTTTTCGATTCGGATGCTTACAAAGCGGCTTTTTTCGATAAAATTCACGCCGTTTTAAAGCAGATTCCCAAAGATTCCGCCGCCTGCAAAATCGAACACAAGCGGGAATGGACAGGAAAATACGACGCGAACAAGTATAAAATTTACAAAGAAACCGTCACCGACAACTGCAATCACGGCATAGCGGTCGCCAAAGCGCCAAACGGCAAAAAGCTGAAAAAATACAATATCTCGTATTTGAAAACTTTGAACGTCAAATACCGAGCCGTTACCCGCACGGCGGTTTTAACGGTCGCTTACGCAAACGGTGCCGTCAAAACGGTCAAATTCCCGATTGTTTTGGGCAAAATCGGAACGGATAAAATGCTGACCTTTTCCCCGTCAATCAAAGTCGGCGTTTGTCCGAACTGCGCGGTTGAAACTTTGGTGCAGAAAAACAATTCCATGGTCGTCAAAACGGCTCTGAACGTTCAAAACGTTCGTTCTATGACACTTTCCGTCGAAAGAGAGGCGCGATGAAACAGCTTTTCGTTCTGTTTTCCTTACTTTTACTGAATGCTTGCGCCGCCCCCGAACGTCATACGCTGTTCATCGATTCAAATGTTTCCGCCGACGTGTATACGGGTGATGTCAAAATCGGAACGACCCCGTTTTGGGGGGAAATGTCGGGAAACGACGTCATGCACCTGACTTTGCGCAAGCAAGGATACAAAACCGCCGAAATCAAAGCGGAATACGGCGTAAAAGACGGATATTCGCGCGGCGGCGTTTTCGCTTCGACAAATACGCTTTCATCCGACTGCGACACAAAAACGCTGTCGTACGGCGACAATAAACCGCAGGGTGTTTGCCAAATAACAGCGGTTTATTCAATCGGTTCCATTATTTACGGACTGGGATTGTCAATTTCGGCAACGGACACTTTTTATCCCAATCCCGTTTTATTCGAATTCGGCGATAACGAATTTTATGTCGAAATGGTTCCCGAAAACAAAAAAAGCTTTGCCCGAAACGATTTTGAAAGCTTGCGCTTCAAAGCTTTCGTTTTGAAAAACTTCCCGCAGCTGCAGGCGCAAAAGCCCGAATACATCACGGCATTGCGGCGTCTGTCCCGAACCGAGCTGTCCCCCGCCGATTATAAACACCCGACCGCGTATTTGCGTGCCGTCCAATGAAAAAACTGCTGTTTTTAATCCTGTTTTTAACAGGCTGCGAAATTGTTGCGGACGATGTATCCGTTCTGAAAGCGGACGCATATTTGGATGAAGTGCCGTCGGATAAAACGGCTGTTTTGCAGCTGCAAAATAAAAAGATTCGTGAAAATAATCTGGAATATATCCAATTTTACCGCAAGCTTGTCCCGATTTTGCAAGAAAAAGGGTATCGAATCGTTGACAAAAATCAACCTCACAGCGTTGTTTTAAAGCTTTATTTCGGCGTTGCGGCAACAAATTTCGCCCACATGCGCTTCGGCGTTCAAGAACAAATGAACGAACCCGCCGAAGCCGAAGAATTAAATCCATCGCTGTCGGCGATTTACACCCGTGTAAAGCTTTATTCCAAGTTTTTGCGTCTGACAGCCGTTGATGCCCGTAATCCCAAGCGCGAACTGTGGAAAGTTATTTTTTCCAAAGAAGACCCCGCCGAAGATTTCAGATCCGCCCAATATGATTTGCTGTATTTGCTCAGTCGTTATATGGAAAAAGATTCCACATTTCAAATCACGGGAAAAATTCCGGATGCCGAAATTTATCAGCGTTTTATCCTGCATTTATCCCCCGAAAAAACGGACTTGAGCGTTTATATGCCGATGGAAAGAAAAAACGATTATCAACAGCGGCTGCAGGCTAAAATCGACGCCAATCCCGAAATGTTTGCGGACTGCGGCTTGAAAAATCCGGCAAAAGTCCGTTTCGAACTGTCGGCTTTGGGAACCATCCGCGCGTTGAAAACATCTGCGGACAACAAAGAATGTTTGGCGGAAAAGCTTGAAAATATGCTCTCCGCACCGATCGGGATTCCGGAAAACGAAATGTTCGTTGTCAAAATTCCGCAAAAATAGTCATTTTGCCGATTTGACATACCCCAAAATCGCCGTAATCGCCGCAGGAGTGATGCCTGACACGCGCGAAGCCGCGCCGATTGTTTCGGGACGGACTTTTGACAGTTTGATAATCACTTCGTTCGACAGACCGCCGATTTTTTTGTAATCCAAATCCATGGGGATTTTCAGCGCTTCGTCTTTTCGGAAAGCGCGAATATCGGCTTCCTGCCGCTGTAAATAGCCTTTGTATTTGGCTTCGATTTCCAGCTGTTCCACAACGTCGCGACGCGTGCCTTGCAACTCCGTCCACACGGCGGCAAGCCTGTTCCAGTCGATTTCTTCGTACGCCAGCAAATCCATGCCGTTGCGGTGCACGCCGTCTTTGTTGACCGCAAAGCCCAACAGCTCCAGTTCACGCGGCGTCCCGCCGATTTTTTCCAGCTTTTCACGGGCTTCTTGCAAAGCGGCAAGCTTTTCGCCAAACAGTTTTTGCCGCTTTTCGCCGACGCAGCCGATATCGATGCCTTTTTGGGTCAAACGCAAATCCGCATTGTCCGAACGCAGCAGCAAACGGTATTCCGCGCGCGAAGTGAACATGCGGTACGGTTCGTCAACGCCTTTGGTCGTCAAATCGTCAATCATCACGCCGATATAAGCATCAGCCCTGTCTAAAATGAATTCTTTGCCGCTTTCCGACGCTTTCAGCGCGGCGTTGATGCCTGCAATCAGCCCCAAAGCCGCCGCTTCCTCGTATCCCGTCGTGCCGTTCAGCTGTCCCGCGACGAACAAGCCCGACACTTTCTTGGTTTCCAGCGTGCGGCGCATTTCCAGCGGATCGATGTAATCGTATTCAATCGCATAGCCCGGACGGATAATGCGCACGTTTTCCAGCCCCGCTATGCTGTGAATCATCGCGTCCTGCACGTCTTCGGGCAAAGAGGTTGAAATGCCGTTCGGATAAACCGTATCGTCGTCCAAACCTTCGGGTTCCAAAAAGACGTGATGGGAATCCCTGTCGGCGAATTTAACCAGCTTGTCTTCGATACTGGGACAATAGCGCGGACCGATACCTTTAATCTGTCCCGAAAACAACGGCGCGCGATACATATTGTCACGGATGATTTGGTGTGTTTCCTTGTTTGTTGCGGTAACGTAACAAGCGATTTGCGGAACGGAAATTACCGTATCCATAAAAGAAAACGGTTCAGGGTTTTCGTCGCCCAGCTGTTTTTGCGTTTTGGAATAATCAATCGTCGTACCGTCCAAACGCGCGGGCGTTCCCGTTTTCAGCCGACCGACGCGCAATCCCAATTTTACCAAGGAATCCGTCAGATTTTCGCAGGAAATATCCCCGACACGCCCGCCGACCGTTTTTTTGTCGCCAACATGCATCAACCCGTGCAAAAACGTTCCCGCGGTTAAAACAACGGCTTTTGCCGTGTACTGTTTGCCGTCGTTCGTTTCGATTCCGAAAACAATTTTCCGCCCGTCTTCGTCTTTATACAGCAAATGTTCGACAGCACCCGCTTCCACCGTCAAATTCGGCGTATTGTTCAGCAGTTCGTCCTGCATGGCTTGGCGGTAAAGCTTTCTGTCCGCCTGCGTGCGCAAACCTTGAACCGCCGGACCTTTCGAGCTGTTCAGCATGCGGAACTGAATGCCCGCTTTGTCGGCAACGCGCCCGATTAAGCCGTCCAAAGCATCGATTTCGCGAACCAAATGCCCTTTGCCCAAGCCGCCGATGGCGGGATTGCACGACATTTCGCCGATTGTTTCGATTCTGTGCGTCAATAGCAGCGTATTCGCGCCCATGCGCGCCGCGGCAGCCGCCGCTTCACAACCGGCGTGACCGCCGCCCACAACGATTACATCAAACATAGCCTTACTTTCCTATGCAAAAGTCTTTGAAAATAATATCCAGCAGTTCGTCCACGCGAACCTGTCCCGTGATTTTGCCCAGCGCCCGCATCGCCAGCCGCAAATCCTCCGCCGTCAATTCAATGGCGGGAGCCGTCAGCGATTGATTCAACAAATTGTAACATTCATCTAATGATTGTCTGTGACGCACGCGGGTCAAGGACGGTTCTTCACGCATGGACAGGGTGTCTTCGACAAACGAACCGATGCGCTCCAGCAGAGTATCAATGCCGTCCCCCGTCTTTGCCGACACCCAAAGCCCGTCTGCCAACATATTGGAAACTTTATCTTTTTTATTCATTACCGTCAGAACGTTTCGACCTTGAAACGATTTTGTTTCGG
This sequence comes from Alphaproteobacteria bacterium UBA2903, assembly GCA_002349565.1. Classification (GTDB taxonomy): domain Bacteria; phylum Pseudomonadota; class Alphaproteobacteria; order CAAGCB01; family CAG-977; genus UBA2903. The sequence continues at coordinate 7,871 of DEDN01000026.1, forward strand.
AATCGTTTTGATTTTCGGACGCATCGTAAACCGCTAAAATCAGATCGGCTTCCTCGGCGCGTTTTTTGGCGCGGCGAACCCCCTCGGCTTCGATTTCCTCGTCGGTCTGCCGCAACCCTGCCGTGTCCGCAATGACGACGGGATAGCCGCGGATGTCCATGCGCACTTCGATAATGTCGCGGGTCGTCCCCGCCGTCGACGATACAATCGCCACATCGCGCTGCGCCAGTTTGTTCATCAAGCTGGATTTGCCCGCGTTCGGCGCGCCGATAATCGCGATTTGAAAGCCGTCGCGCAGCCGTTCGCCGCGGCGTCCGTCTTTCAGATGATTGCCGATTTTGGTTTGCAAAGCGACGATTTTGGCACGGATTGAATCGGCGACTTCGGGGGGAACTTCCTCTTCGGGAAAGTCGATATACGCCTCCATCCACGCCAGCAAATGCACCAATTCCTCGCGCCAGCCGTCGTACAGTCCCGCCAGCGCGCCGTTCATCTGGCGCAATGCCTGCTTTCTTTGCTGTTCCGTTTCGGCATCGACCAAATCCGCCAAACCTTCCGCCGCGGTCAAGTCCATTTTACCGTTTTCGACGGCGCGGCGGGTGAATTCCCCCCTGTCCGCCGGTCTAAAATCGTCCAAAGCCGCCAATTCTTTCAAAACCGCCGCCAAAATCGCGCGCCCGCCGTGAGTTTGCAATTCAACGACGTCTTCGCCCGTAAAGCTGTGCGGATGCGGGAAAAACAGCATCAGCGCGTCGTCTATCGGCGTTCCGTCGGCAGTGCGGATTTTGGTGAAAACAGCCTTGCGCGGAACCGGATTTTTCAGCCCGCACAGCTTTTCGCAAGCAAGCTTGGCATTTTGTCCCGAAATTCTGACAATGGCGACCCCTGCTTTTCCTTGAGCGGTTGCCGGCGCAAAAATGGTCGAATTCATTTTCTATCCTTTCTGTGGCGTTTCAGCAGTACATAAAACGCGCCGTCGCCGCCGTCTTTGGGCTGAGCGTTCGCAAACGCCAAAATCAAGCCGCGGACTTCGGGTGAATTTATCCACCGCGGCAAATCGGCGCGCAGCACTCCGCGCCCGAAAAATCCGCCGCGTCCCGTGATAATCAGCAAACAGCGCAAATGCCGTTTTGATGCCGAAACAATAAAATCTTTAAACGCTTTTTCGCCGCTTTCCAGCGTATGACCGTGCAAATCCAAAGTCGCCTGCATCGGCATTTCCCCGCTGCGGAAACGCAAGCCGTTTTTCCTGTCCAGAAATTCGATGTCGCCCGCTTCCAGTTCTTTGTATTTTGTAAAATCTTCCTGCGGTTCTTGGCGCAAAGGCTTGATTTTCAACGTCAATTTTTTGGAAACGGAAACCGTTTTCGCTTTCGGCTGAGGCTGTTTCGACCCCAAAGGACGCACCGTATCGGCGACGGCTTGCCACAGATCGCTGTCTTCAGTCATCGGATTCGTCCGTATTGTCGGCGGGAATCAAATCGGGAAAATAAGATTCCGCAAACGTCCGCCAGTCCCCTTGCGGCGCAGAGCAGGAAACCCGCGCATCGGCGGAAAGGCAAATCGAAAATCCGCCGTATCGCCATGCGATTAAAAACTTTTCGATTCGTGGAACGACACGCTTGACCACGCGGTTTTGCATAAACGGTTCCAAAAAAAACGGCATCAAAAAAGCGTATCCCAAAACCAAAACCGTTAAAACAATCGTTCCCGTCATCAGATTGTTGACAATCATCGACACCAGCGACAGCGTTAAAATCACCAGCAAAGGCAAAACGTTTTCCCACGGATTGAAAAACGGAGAACCGATTTTGTTCAACGCTTTGAAATCGATTTTGATAAACGCTTTTTTTTCGATAATCGCGCGCTGCAGTCCTTGAAATATCAGCAAATCCTGTCTGGTCGGCGGTTGAATGGGTGTTTTGGTCATTTTTCAGTCCTTTGGCTTTAAAATGAAATATGTCCCTTTTGATTTCATTCGTCCAGCTTCTTTTAAAGCTTTTTCGCCCGTTCCCCAAAAAAAGTCGCCGCGCACCAAGCCTTTGATTGCCGCGCCCGTATCCTGCGCGGTCACCAGCCGCTGCAAAGGCGTGCCGTCGGGCGTAACCGTGTCCAGCCACAAAAAGCTGCCCAAAGGAACGAAATCCGCGTCGACCGCCAGACTTCTGCGCGGTGTCAAAGCAACGCCCATCGACCCCATGGCATCCGTATCATCGCCCGTCTTGAAAAAGATATAGCGTTTGTTTTTGTGCATCAGCTTTTCGCCGTGCTTCGGATTTTCAATCAGCCATTTGCGGATGGCTTGCATGGAATGAATGCCTTTTTTCGCCAAATCCCTGCCGATGCCGTAAAAGGGATGTCCGTTATGCCCCGCAAAGTGCAAAGAAATCCGCCGCCCGTCGGGCAGGACAAGAACGGCTGATCCCTGCACCTGCGCGGTGAACAAATCGGCTTTGTGTTCCACCCAAGCCACCGCTTCTGCGTTCGCTTTGCCGTTTTCGATTTCGCGGCGCGTAAAATAAGGCGCGATTTCGCCGTTTTTCACACGTCCGAAAATCATTTTTCCTTTTAATTCGGGATAAAACTTTCCCAAATCGACCTTGACCATATCGGCGGGAACTCCCAAAACGGGAACGGCGAATTCATCGGTTTTTTCGACGGCTCCCCTTATTTCAGGTTTGAAGTATCCCGTAAAAAGTCCCGTTTTTCCGACGGCAAAAGGACGCATTTCCGATTTGACGAACGCGCGCAAATCCGCCGAGCTTTCAAAACGCTTTTTATTCAGTTTTTTGCAAAACTTTTTCCATTCCGCTTGTTTTTTCAAAACGGCGCACGACTTTTTCAAAGCGGGCAAAGCGTGAATCACCTCATCGTTTTCAAAGCCGTTCAACGCTTCGAATCCGACGGATGTCCACGCGGTTTGCGGCTGCTTGTACGGCTTGAACAGCCAGCACGCCAGCGCAAACGAAACGATGAAGCAGTAAAAAGGAAACCTGTTCATTCTGCGGGCGTTTTGTGATGCGTTGCCGTCAGCACCCAAACGGGACTGGACGATTTCATATCGCGGCGGAACGTCCAAACATCCGTCACCGTTTCGATATAGGTCGGGTCGCCCAAAACGACTTCGCCCTGTTCGTTTTTCAGGATGTTCGTTTGTTCCGTTTCGAATTCGACCGTCAGTTCAACCAGATTGCCGATTAAATTCGCCTGCGTCAATTTGATGCTTTTAAAGCCGATAAGGCTGAATTCCGCCGTTTCTTTGCGCGCCGCGCGGTCGTCGATGACTTTTTCAAAGCGTTTGTAAATGTCGCGCGACAGCATCGGGGACAAATCGGTTTTGTTGCCTTTGGCGAACGCCTGCGCGATGTATTCGAACGCGCGCGGGGCTTTGTGCATAAAGTCCGCCAAATCGAACGTCGGATGCGTTTCTTTGATTTTATTCAGGGTTTGCAGAATTTCCGCATCCTGTTCAAAGTCGCCCGCCGCGCTCAAATCCTGTTCCAAGCGGACGTTTGTCCCGTTTTCCAACGTTCTGTATTCGGAAATGTCAACGACCTTGGGCTGCGCGGGCGTTTCGTCCTTTTCGGGGCGCGTGCCAAGCACGCTGCGCAAGCGGTTTATCAACAGCAAAACAATGATGCCCAGAAAAACAATGTCCATAAATTGAAACTGCTGCATATTTTTAACCTTCCGTCTTTCAATTCCGTCCCAAATGGGATACAGTAGGATAATTTTCAAATCAGGAGAATACTATGACCGAAAATCAAACCGAAAACAATACTCAACAGCAACCCGCCATCACAATTAACGCGCAATTCGTCAAGGACATTTCGTTCGAAGCGCCGCATGTCCCCCAAATTTTCACGGAACTGAAAACCAACCCCGAAATCGCGGTGTCCGTCGACGTCCAAGCCTCCAAACTGCAGGACGCTTTGTTTCAGGTCGCTTTGAAAATTAAAGCTGAAGCCAAGGTTGAAGACAAGGTAGCTTTTTTGTGTGAAGTCGAATTCGGCTGCGTGGCGACAGTCAACGTTCCCGCCGAACACGTCGAACCGATTTTGCTGATTGAAATTCCGCGCCTGCTGTTCCCGTTCGTGCGCAACATCATTGCCGATTTGACGCGTGAAAGCGGATTCCCGCCGCTGATGATCAACCCGATCGACTTTGTGGGGCTGTACCATCAGCGTTTGGCTGAATTGCAGAAACAGAAAGCGGCGGAAAACAAAACGCTCAACTGAGCCAAATAGGATTTTTCAGCTTTTTGACGAAAGCCTCGTGATTTTCCAGTTCGCCGTCCAAAAAAACAGGGGGGCGCGGGTCAATCCGGGGCTTTTTCGTTTGCGTGTTCGCCGTTTCGGCGGCTTTGATTTCCAGCGCGTTTTTCTTTTTGTCGTCAAACAAAAAAGCAGGTTCTTTGCCGCCCAGCAGTTCCAAGTACACATCGGCGAGCAGTTCGGAGTCCAGCAAAGCCCCGTGCGTCGTGCGTTTGGAATTGTCCACGCCGAAACGGCGGCACAATTCGTCCAAATTGACGCGCGATCCGGGGAACTTTTGACGCGCAATCAGCAGCGTATCGATTGCCCTGTCCATGGGAATCGGGTCGCGTTTCAGCCATGAAAGTTCGGCGTTAATGAACTTCATATCGAATTCGGCGTTGTGAATGACCAGCGGCGAATCCCCGATAAAGGCCAGAAATTCATCCACAATGTCCCGAAACGGCGGTTTCTTGTCCAAAATCTCGTTGGTCAAGCCGTGAACTTTGACGACTTCCTCCGGCACGTCGCGTTCGGGGTTAATCAGCTGATAATACTTGCTGCCCGTCGGCATGTGGTTTTCCAGCTCGACACATCCGATTGAAACCAGACGGTGACCTTTGTACGGGTCAAGTCCCGTCGTTTCCGTATCTAACACAACTTCGCGCATAATTCTTCCTTTATCTGCATCAAACGCGCTTTGACGGGTTCCGTTCCGCCGTCGGTGCGGATAACGTAATCGGCGCGTGAAATTTTATCCCGTTCCGACCAAAAACGGCCGGTTAAAACCTTATATTTCTCATCCGTCATATTCGGACGGGCGAAAACCCGCCGTTTCAACACTTCGGGCGCGGCGGTAACGTAAATTATTTTGCCGCACAGCTTGTCCCACCCCGCTTCAAACAGCAAAGGCACATCCAAGACCCCGTCGGAATGATTTTGAATGAAAATCTCCGCCTTTTGCCGCAAAAACGGATACAGCAAAGCTTCCAATTCCGCCGTCGTCAGCCGTTTTTCAGCCAGCAAACGGCTTAAAACGGAACGGTCGACAACGCCGTCAACCACGCTGTGAGGGATTTTTTCGGAAAACAAAGCAACAACCGCTTTATCGGTCATCAGCGCGTGCACTTCCGCATCCGCGTCAAAAACCGCCCAGCCCAGCTCTTTCATCAATTCCGCCGTTGTTGTTTTGCCCGCGCCCATCGCGCCCGTCAATCCGATAATCATGCGACCAACGCCCGCAGTTCATCCGTGATTTCGGGCAGAACGCCGAAAAACGCGCGAAAAGCGGGACGCGCCTGCTCTAACAGCATGCCCAATCCGTCCGCTGTGACAAATCCTTTTTGTTCCGCCTGCTCCAACAGTTTTGTTTTCAGCGGCGCGTAGACCAAATCCGCAACCGTTGCCGACGGCTTTAACGGTGTCAAGTCGATGTCCAGTTCGTCAAACCCGTTCATGCCCAGTGTCGTCGCGTTCGCCAGCAAATCCGTGTCTTTCAAGACCGACTGCCTGTCCGCCCACGGAACAAGGACGACATTATCCCCGATAGCTTTTTTAAGGCTCTGTGCTTTTTCAAGCGTGCGGTACACCAGCCGGATTTCCGCTGCTTCGGTCATTGCCGCGCAGATTCCGCGTGCCGCGCCGCCCGTTCCCAACACGGAAACGACGCTGTTTTTCAAAGCAAAGGCGGGATTGCGCGCCGAAACATTGGCGACAAAGCCGATGCCGTCCGTGTTATGTCCGTACAACGTCCCGTCGGAACGCACAACAACGGTGTTGACCGCTCCCGCTTTGCGCGCCTGTTCGGACAAATCGTCCAGAAAGGGGATAACCGCCGTTTTATGAGGCACAGTTACGTTAAATCCCGCAAAATCACGCGCATTTTCCATAAAACGGTCAATCTCGCGGACTTCGTATTTGTCATAAGACGCGTTTATGCCGTACTTTTTCAGCCAATAATTATGAATCGTCGGCGATTTGGAGTGGTTAATCGGAAAGCCGATAACGCCGGCTTTGGTCATTTTTTCAACTCTCCGCAAGAACGCAGACATTCCAACAGCGGCAGCAACGGCAACCCCAGTACGGAAAAGAAGTCGCCTTCAACCGATTTAACCAACTGCGCACCCAAGTCTTCCAAATAATACGCGCCGACGGAATCGCAGACTTCCTCGCCCGCTTCCGCCAAATACTCGTCAAGGAAATTGTCGGAAAAGTCGCGCATGGCGACTTGCACGACGGAGTTTTCGCACCAAATCACCTTTTGATTTTTGACGACCGCCGCGCCGTTGACCAGCAAATGCGTTTTATTGCGAAGTTTTTTCAAATGCTTGTGCGCGATGCTGAGGTTTTCGGGTTTGGAAAACCATTCACCGTTCAAATCCAGAATTTGATCCGCGCCGATGACATATGCCGACGGATATTTTTCGGACACCGCCATTGCTTTTTCAACCGCCAAACGCATGCTTGTTTCTTTGGCGGACGCGTTTAAAGCGCGCATTTCGCTTTTAATCTCTTCTTCGTCGATTTGGGCGGAAACGCTTGTAAAATCAACCCCTGCGGCATCCAACAATTCTTGCCTGCTTTTGCTTTGAGAGGCCAATATCAACATTTTTCAAAACTCCTGTGTATAAGTCTGACAAAATCGTCCCTTCTTTAGTTTTATCCCTTTTATGCAAAATTGTCCTGTTTTTTATGCATCTGTGCGTAATTTTTTTTCAGCAAACGGGCAAAACGGCGGTCAAAAGTTATCCACTTTATCCACACGGTTGTTCGACTCGCCACAGAATCGACGAGTCGCTTTGCTTTGAAAACAGCCGGGTTACGAATAACTTTGCCGTGAACAACTCTGTTCAAAAGGTGTGGATAAAATTGCGTCCGACTTATCCACAGGCTCTACTACCCACTACTACTTTTTTTAATATTTAATTTTAGGCGCGGCTGACGCCGCTTTTACCCTTGACGGAGAAACCGAAAGCGGCTAAATAAAGTTATCTTTTCAAAGCGGATTCCCGCTTGCTTCTCCCTCAACATCACAGACACACTCATGCATTTAAAAGATTTGAAAAAGAAATCTCCCGCCGAACTGTTAAGCTTGGCTGAAGAAATGGGCGTTGAAAACGCTTCAACCATGCGCACGCAAGACTTGACGTTCGCAATTTTGAAACAAGTGTCCAAAAACGACGAAGTTTTGATGGACGAAGGCGTTATTGAAGTCATGCCCGACGGATTCGGCTTTTTGCGTTCGCCGCAATCGAACTATCTGGCGGGATCGGACGATATTTACGTTTCCCCGTCTCAGGTCAAAAAGTTCGGTTTGCGCACGGGCGATACGGTCGAAGGCGAAATCCGCGCCCCCAAGGACGGCGAGAAGTACTTTGCGCTTGCCAAAATCTCCAAAGTCAACTTTACCGATCCCGAAAACGTTCGTTTTCGTATCAATTTCGACAATCTGACGCCGTTGCACCCGACGGAAAAGATTAAAATGGAAAACGATTTGGACAACAAAAATATGACGTCGCGCATCATCGACTTGATTTGTCCGCAGGGCAAAGGACAGCGCGGCATGATTGTCGCTCCGCCCCGCACGGGTAAAACGGTGATGCTGCAAAACATCGCCCACGCGATTACGCAGAACAATCCCGAAATCTATCTGATTGTGCTGTTGATTGACGAACGTCCCGAAGAAGTAACGGAAATGAGCCGTTCAATTAAAGGCGAAGTTATCAGCTCGACCTTTGACGAACCCGCTTCCCGTCACGTCCAAGTCGCCGAAATGGTCATCGAAAAAGCCAAACGCTTGGTCGAACACAAGCGCGATGTCGTGATTTTGCTGGATTCCATTACCCGCTTGGCGCGCGCGTACAACACGGTCGTTCCCAGTTCGGGCAAGGTTTTGACAGGCGGCGTCGACGCGAACGCTTTGCAGCGTCCCAAACGCTTTTTCGGCGCGGCGCGCAATATCGAAGAAGGCGGTTCTTTGACCATTATCGCCACCGCTTTGATTGACACGGGATCGCGCATGGACGAAGTCATCTTTGAAGAATTCAAAGGAACGGGCAATTCGGAAATCATCTTGGACCGCAAAGTGTCCGACAAGCGTATTTTCCCCGCGATTGACATCACCAAATCCGGCACGCGCAAGGAAGAATTGCTGGTCGATAAAAACACGCAGTCGAAAATGTGGGTCTTGCGCCGTATTCTGATGCCGATGGGCGCGGCGGACGCCATGGAATTTTTAATGGAAAAGCTGAAACAGTCGAAAAACAACCACGACTTTTTCGAAGCGATGAATTCTTAAAAAAAACATCGGATACGTTTGTTCAAAAATTTAAAGGCGGGAGATTTTCCCGCCTTTTCTGTTCTTTTCCCGTTGAGAATATTAATCTTGATTGGCGCCAGTCGTATCCGAGCGCGCCAATGCCAAAGAAATATCGATTTGCTTGGCAATCAAAGTCAGCGTCTTTTCATCGCAATCGCGCAGACGGTCGATAATATGAATCAGCGGCAGATTCAGCGCTTTGTCGTATTCGCGTTCCGCCGTCAAATCCGCAAACGAAATATCCAGCACATCCATAATCGCCAACAGCGTGGACAGCCGCGGATCGGCAATACCGCGTTCAATGTTTGAAATCGTATTGATCATCTTGCCCGCTTCGGAAGCCAAGTCAAACTGATTCAACCCTTTCAGTTTTCTGAACAGGGCGATTTTCCGACCGATTGATTTTAAAGTTTCTTGCTTGTCCATAGGTGTAGTTTCCTATTTTAATGTGGATTCAAACACCCTGTTAAAATGTGTAATTTCATATTTACAAATCGGATATACATATTATAATGTGTTTAGTTCGATGTTTTTAGGAGGGTGAAATATGAAAATCAAAACAGCAGTTTGTTTATTGCCGCTTTTGGCGTTGGCTGGATGCGGGGAAAACAATTCGGCGCCGTTGTGCAACGGAACTGACAATTTGGCTTCATCTATGACGGAATGGTTGAATGAGGCTATGGCCAAAGAAGACAGTGGCGCAAAAAAATACCCTGTTAAAGTTATCGGACTTGACGGCTTTCTGGAATATAAAACCGTTCCAACGTTTATGGGAACAACGCTGTACAATGATTACAAAAACAGCCGCGTTTGTTCAGCAACTCTTAATGTCGATTTTACACCGAATGGAGATGAACGAAACATTGAACAAATTGGAACGCGTTATCAAATCTACACCGTGAAGGTCGGCGATGAAGAAAATATTATGACGGGTATATCGGGCTACGATATGGACGAATTGGGCAAAGACGGCGTTAAAAAGCTGATTGAAGTGCTGAAAAAATAAGGAGAAAAAGAAATGAAAAAAGTAATATTGCTTTCTTTACTGGCGCTGACGACGGGATGCACGCTTAACCCCATACTGTCTGCGCCGTATGAAGTTCGCTATTTTAAAGCGGATAGCTACAAAGATCATGAGCAATTTAAAACAATATGTTCATCAGCAGGAATTATTACCAGTGGCGTATCTAATTTCGGTGGAGATTTGAAAATTGATTTCTTAAGTACCCAAGCTTGGTATTACAAAATGCCGATAGACGGTGTTGTGTCTATTAATAAAGATACGCCGTATTACATCTTTGCCAAATCAAAAGACAAAACATACAGCTACCTTTCAAAAACAGAACCCGCTTCAAGATATGCGGATATATACAATCCTGTAGAAATCCGCACAGAAGATTTGTCTACATGCACATTTACCGAAAAAGCTTATAAGGTACTGAAACAAAAAGAAAAAGACAAAGCGAACAAAGCCGCTAAAATCGCAGAGCAAAAAGAAGCCGCCAAAGCTGCCGCGGAAAAACGCGCGGCTGAAAAAGAAGCCGCCAGAAAAAATAACAAGATTTTGACAAAATACGGAAAACCGCTTTGCGAACCATATGAAGCTGGCGATAGCGATGAAGCGAAGATGTTATTTTATGACGTCACCGAAAAAAAGAAAAACTGCCTGTTTATAAAAAACTTTAAAATTTCTCAAACAGTCAGTGAAGGTTTTCTCGCATACACAACTAATGGCTTTCGAGGTCAAGAAGGTCCGTATTTTATCGTGAAAAACAAAGACGACAACGATATTGTCGACGATGAAGAAATTTTAGGGCTGTTTGAATACATCGGAACATATTCTTACGATTCGGTGATGGGACCCAAAAAAGTCTTGAAATTCAAACATGTGAGGTAAGAAAATGGCAAAGAAACCTGCAAAGAGGACAACGGGCGTTTGTCCGAAATGTAAAAAAGTCGTGCCGTGTTCTATGATTCTTGAAAACATTGTTGCATTATTTGGCATTATTTCGTTTGCTACAGTATTTGTAATAACTGGTGACTTTTCCCTTGCTATTGCCGGCGGATTTATCACATTGATTGTTTTTCGAATTTTTGCCGGTATATTCGGCTACAAATGCGACTACTGCGGTTCACGGGTTAAAAAAGTAAGGCGAGGCTATGACAAAACATTTTGAACGGCGGGCGGATATTCCCACTCCGACATACGCTATCATTACCGAAGACGTTAAAGCGGACGGAAAAGCACCCAATCATTACGCCGCACAGGAAGAAGCTGTAAACAGGGTTTTCAAGGATTATCCCAAAAACGACGACTTGGTTGAAATTTTAATCAAGGTCTGCGTTTTAAACGATTTTTACAGCACGAATATCCTGTCCGCGTTCAAAATGGCGCAACATATTTTCGATCTGAAAATCGACAGCCGTTTGGCGGCTAAAGACTTGACTGTGGTCAACGATATCGCGCTTTTGAACGTTGACAACGGCAAAATGCGCAATTTCTATTCCTTTGCGACAAAATATTGCTGTCATCAAAATCAGGACGCTTATCCGATTTACGATTCTTATGTCGCGCGGTTGCTGACTTACTATGCGCAAGTCGACAAATTCGACACGTTCAAACCGCAGGATTTGCGAAATTATCCGCGTTATTGCGAAGTGCTTCATAATTTTCGAGCTTATTACAAGTTGAACAAAATCAGTTTGCGGGAATTGGATGCGTATTTGTGGCGGTTGGGTAAAAAGGTTTTCTGACAAAAAAGGCGGGAGATTTTCCCGCCTTTTCAAATTCTTACAATCCGTTAATCCATGCCGCGATTTTGGCGTTGACCGCCGCGTCGTATTCTTTGCCCATATTGTTAAACGACGCGTCGGGCAGGATTTCCGCATTTTTGGTCAGAGCCTCAACATCCTGCAAAAACGTGCCGCGGTTGCTTCCCTGTGTGGAAAAGAACGCGACTTTCGTCCCTTGAAAATCCGCCTGTTCCAAAAACGACAGAACGGGTGTCGCCGCCGTGTACCACCAAACGGGCGAGCCGACAAAAACGACGTCGTATCCCGTCAAATCGGGCAGCTGCTTCAAAGCGGGATATTTTTTCGTTTTCAGCTGGTCTTTGACCGTTAAATGCAGTTTCGCCCCTGTCGGCAAAGGTTTCGCTGTTTCCAATCCGAAAATATCCGCGTTCGTCATTGTTTGGATTTTATCGGCGATTTCTTTGGTGTGTCCCGTCAGCGAGTAATACACAACCAAAACCCTGCCCAAATCTTTTTTGATTTCGGCGGATTTTCCAGCGTATTGCGCCATTTCACGCTTGTTCGCCGCGGATACGCGGTACAAGTGCCGCAATCCCGCCGCTCCCGCGACAACAACAGCCAAAAGCAAAATATATAAAACGTATTTCATTACAAAGCCCCTTTTGTCGAGGGCAGAACATCCCTCGCCCTTTCATCAAATTCGACCGCGTGGCGCAAAGCGCGCGCAAACGCCTTGAAACACGATTCTACAATATGGTGCGAATTACCGCCATATAAGCTTTCGACGTGTACCGCCGCCCTTAAATTGTCCGCAACGGCGACAAAGAATTCCTTGAACACTTCGGTATCGACTTCGCCGACTTTTTCGGTCGGAAAAGTGACGTTCCAAACGCATACGCCCCGCCCGCTTAAATCCAAAACGCAGCGGCTCAAGGCTTCATCCATCGGAATACACGCCGCGCCGTAGCGGTTGATGCCTTTTTTGTCGCCCAAAGCGCGCGCAAACGCTTGCCCCAAAACAATGCCGACGTCTTCGACCAAGTGGTGCGCGTCGACTTCCAAATCGCCGTGCGCCGTGATTTTCAAATCAATCAAGCCGTGTTTTGCCAGTTGAGCCAGCATGTGATCGAAAAACGCGCAACCTGTATTGATGTCGTATTTTCCCGTGCCGTCCAAATTGATATCGACTTTGATTTCGGTTTCCGCGGTGTTGCGTTCCAAAACGGTTTGACGCATTGCTTTTTTCCTTTCTTTCGGCAAAAATCTGTTTTAAACCATCTTAAAGTCAAAAAGTTAACAAGGAGTCTTTAAAATTATGGAATCTTGGCGCGGAACAACGATTCTTTGCGTGCGCAAGGACGGACAAACGGTCATTGCGGGCGACGGACAAGTTACTTTCGGCAACACCGTGTTGAAAAGCAATGCCAAAAAAGTCCGCCGTTTGGGCGACGGAAGCATTATTGCGGGCTTTGCGGGCGCAACCGCCGACGCTTTCACGCTGTTTGAGCGGCTGGAAGCCAAAATCGACAAGTATTCGGGACAGTTGACCCGCGCATGCGTCGAACTTGCCAAAGATTGGCGCACCGACCGGTATTTGCGCAAACTGGAAGCGATGATGATTGTCGCCGACAAAGACATCACCCTTGTTTTGACGGGAAACGGCGACGTGCTGGAACCGCAAAACGGCGTTATCGGCATCGGATCGGGCGGCGCGTTCGCTCAAGCGGCGGCTCTGGCTTTGGTCGACGGCGACAAATCCGCCGAACAAATCGTTGAAAAAGCGATGAATATCGCCGCCGACATTTGCATTTACACCAATCACAACATCATTACGGAAAAACTATGAGCACACTTTCACCCCGCGAAATCGTCGCCGAACTGAATCGTCACATTATCGGACAAGAAGACGCCAAACGCGCCGTCGCCGTGGCTTTGCGCAACCGCTGGCGCCGCCGTCAGCTGCCCGCCGCTTTGCGCGAGGAAGTCGTGCCGAAAAATATCCTGATGATTGGTCCCACGGGGGTCGGCAAGACGGAAATCGCCCGCCGCTTGGCAAAGCTGGCTCAAGCCCCCTTTATTAAGGTCGAAGCGACGAAGTTTACGGAAATCGGCTATGTCGGACGCGATGTCGAAAGCATCATCCGCGATTTGATCGAAATTTCGCTGACCATGACGCGCAAAACAATGCGCGAAGCCGTTAAACCTCAAGCCCGCGCCAAAGCCGAAGAACGCGTTTTGGACGCTCTGGTCGGAACAAACGCGGGAGCTGAAACGCGCGAAAAGTTCAAAAAAATGCTGGAAAGCGGCGATTTGAACGACCGCGAAATCGAAATCGAAGTGCAGGAAGCGCCGAACAACACTTTGCCGACATTCGACGTTCCGGGCATGCCGGGCGCTCAAATGGGTATGTTTTCGCTCAGCGACCTGTTGGGCAAAGGTGTTTCTTACAAAAAGAAAAAGCTGACCGTCAAAGATTCTTACGATGTTTTAATCACCGAGGAAAGCGACGCCCTCATCGACGATGACAAAGTCGTCAAAACGGCGATTGAAGCCGTGGAAAACAATGCAATCGTCTTTATCGACGAATTTGACAAGATTTGCGGCAGAAGCGAAGGCAAAAATCCCGATATTTCCCGCGAAGGCGTTCAGCGCGACCTATTGCCGCTGATTGAAGGCACTACCGTTCCGACCAAGCACGGATTGGTCAAAACCGACCATATTCTGTTTATCGCATCGGGGGCTTTTCATGTGGCGAAACCGTCCGATTTACTGCCCGAATTACAAGGAAGACTGCCGATTCGCGTCGAATTGAAAGCGTTGACGAAAGACGACTTTTATCAAATTCTGACCGAACCCGAAGCCAACCTTGTCATGCAGTACAAAGAGCTGCTGAAAACCGAAAATGTAACGCTGGAATTCGATGACGATGCTTTGCGCGAAATCGCCGCTTTGTGCGCCGAAGTAAACGAAAGCGTCGAAAACATCGGCGCGCGCCGATTGCATACGATTTTGGAAAAATTGCTGGAAGACATCAGCTTTGACGCTTCGGAACGAAACGGAGAAATCATAACGATAACGAAACAAATCGTGCGCGACAAGGTCGGAGAGCTGGCTCAAACATCGGATTTGTCAAAGTTTATCTTATGAAAACTTTACTGCTGCTGTTTTGGGGATTTTTTAAAATCGGCGCGTTTACATTCGGCGGCGGCTATGCCATGATTCCGTTGATTAAAGCGGAACTGGTCGATAAACAAAAGTGGGTTGACGAAGGCGATTTTTACGACACCATCGCCGTCGCTCAATCGTCCCCCGGACCTTTGGTTGTTAATATGGCTGTGTTTCTGGGGCTGAAAATCGCGAAATTTCGTGGCATGGTCATGGCGACTCTCGGTGCGACTTTGCCGTCGTTCATAACGATTTTGTGGATAGCGATTTTGTTCCAAAACTTTCAGCATAACCCGTACGTCATCGCGGCGTTCAAAGGGGTTAAACCCGCCGTTGTCGCGCTGATTCTGGTTCCGGCTTGGTCTATGGCGAAAAAATCGCAAATTAAGGGATTAACGCTGTTAATTCCCGTACTGATAGCCGCGGCGGTTGCTTTTTACAAAGTGTCGCCGATTTTATTTATCGTCGCCGCCATGATTGTCGGCAATTTGGCATACGGGCGGAAAAAATGATTTTTAGGGAATTGTTTTATACATTCTTTAAAATCGGGCTGTTCAGCTTTGGCGGCGGGTATGCTATGCTTGCCCTTATCCAAGACGAAGTCGTCAACAAACACGCGTGGATTTCCGTCGGAAAGTTCACGGACATCATCGCGATTTCTCAAGTCACTCCGGGACCGATTGCCATTAACACGGCGACTTATATCGGCTACGAAAGCACGAAATCCGTATTCGGATCGTTTGTGGCGACTCTTGGCGTCAGCCTGCCGTCAGTCATCGTAACGACTTTGCTGTTTTTGTTTTTGAAAAAATACAGGTCTCGACCGATTGTTCAAAACGCGTTCAAAGGATTGCGAATCGCCGTCGTCGGTTTGATTTTAAGCGCGTCGGTTATGCTGATGAACGGTGAAAATTTTATCGACGGTTCTTCTTTGATTATCTGTGCCGTTTCGTGTCTGCTGATATTTTTCAAAAACATCAGTGCGATTTATCTGATGCTGGCTTCGGCGGCAGCGGGCATCCTGCTGTACGGCTGAATTCCGTTTCGGATTCAAAACAATCGGCTTTGAGTGTTGAAAAATGTTTCACGTGAAACAACGACTTAACGAAAAATAAAATTTTTTGCTTGTCTGTCGGGGGTGAAAGCGTCTATTTTAAACCCAAGCAAAAAGGATAAATTGTTTCACGTGAAACAAAACAGGGAGCTTTTACCGTGATAACAGCCGACAGGCAAGCCGTCTTTGACCAACTGAACGTGTCGCAGGCGGTTCAATCGAAATTGAATACTTACGTCGCTTTGTTGGAAGAATGGCAGGGGAAGATGAACCTTGTCAGCGATTCGACTTTGCCTGTTGTGTGGACGCGTCACATCTTGGATTCCGCGCAAGTGGAACGGTATTTAACGCCGTCGGACAGGGTGCTTTTGGATTTGGGCAGCGGCGCGGGCTTTCCCGCTTTGGTGCTGGCGATATTGGACGAATCCAAATCCAGAACCGTTCACATGGTCGAAAGCGACGGCAAAAAATGCTCTTTCTTGCAAGCGGTGGCGGACGCGTGCGGTTTGCAGGTCGTCATCCACAACGAACGCATTGAAAAAATGGCTGTCTTCAAAGCCGATGTAATTACGGCGCGGGCTTTGGCGGCTTTGGACAAGCTGGTCAATTACGCCAAACCTTTTATCGGAGAACGTACGCGCTGTCTGTTTTTAAAGGGTAAAAAAGCGGACGAAGAACTGAAGCTTTGCGCCAAAAAATTCGTTTTCGCCGTTGAAAAACATCCCAGTATCACCAGCGAAGAGGGCAGAATTTTATGTCTGACGGGGGTTAAAAAGAAATGAACGCTATGATGAAACAACCGCGGATTATCGCCATTTCCAATCAAAAAGGCGGCGTCGGCAAAACAACGACGACGGTCAATCTGGCAACCGCTTTGGCGGCGGCAAAGAAAAAGGTGCTGGTCATCGACCTTGACCCGCAGGGAAACGCAACCGTCAGTTTGGGCGTCGACCGCATCAACGCGCCGAAAAACAGCTATCAAGTGCTGATGGGCGATGAAAAAATCTCGTCTTCCATTATTTGGACCAAGATTCCGAACCTGTCCGTCATTGCGTCGTCCAAAGATTTGGCGGGGGCGGATTTCGAGCTGTCGCATTTGGAAAAGCCGCAATTTTATTTGAAAAAAGCGTTTGACGGCGAATTGCTGAACTATGACTATATCTTTATCGACTGTCCGCCGTCCGTCGGAATGCTGACGGTCAACGCTTTGGTGGCGGCGAACGGCGTCATTGTTCCCGTGCAATGCGAATATCTGGCTTTGGAAGGCGTCGCGGATTTGATGCGGACGATTGAACGCGTCCACAAAAACTTTAATCCGACTTTGGAAATCCAAGGCATTTTACTGACTATGTACGACGGGCGCACGGCTTTGTCGGAAGTTGTCGCGGCGGACGTGCGCAATTATTTCGGCGGCAAAGTTTACAAATCGGTCATTCCGCGCAATGTCCGCGTGTCCGAAGCGCCGTCCCACGGCAAACCGATTTTATTGTATGATTTCAAAAGCAAAGGCGCGCAGGCGTATATCGGCTTGGCGGCGGAAGTGTTAAAGCAAGAGGTGAAAAAATGAGCAGAAATTTGGGTCGCGGTTTAAGCGCGCTGTTGGGTGAAGAAAACGAAACCGAACAAAACGCCGTTCAAAGCGGCGTCAAAACCGTTGCCGTTGCCGATTTGGAACCCAGTCCTTTTCAGCCGCGCCACACATTCGACGAAGAAGCTTTGCGCGATTTGGTCGAATCCGTCAAAACAAAAGGCGTGATTCAGCCGCTTATTGTGCGCGAACACGCCGGCAAATACGAAATCATCGGCGGCGAACGGCGCTGGCGCGCGGCGCAGCAGGCGGGATTGCGCGAAGTTCCCGTACTGGTCAAAGACTTTTCCGACAAGGAAGCGATGGAAGTCGCCTTGATTGAAAACCTGCAGCGGCAGGACTTGAACGCTTTGGAGGAAGCCGAAGGATACCGCCGTTTGATGGATGAATTTTCCAACACGCAGGAAGAATTGGCACAAGCCGTCGGCAAAAGCCGCAGTCATGTCGCCAACACCATGCGTTTGCTGGGATTGCCGCAGCCCGTCAAAACAATGCTGGAAACGGGCAAGCTGTCCAGCGGTCACGCCCGCGCTTTGCTGACGGCAAAAGATCCCGAAGCTTTGGCGCAAACGGTTGTGGCGCGTGGTCTGAACGTGCGGCAAACGGAAAAACTGGCGCAAGCGGACGGCACGCCCAAAAAGCAAAAAGCCGCTCCCAAAAAATCGGACAGACAAATCGAATGCGACGAATTGGCGCAGGATTTGTCGCGCGTGCTGGGGATGACTGTGTCCATCCGCCCCAAAGCCCGCGGCGGGGAATTGGTCTTAACTTATTCAACGTTGGAAGAATTGGATAAACTGATTGCCCGATTGAGTGCGAAAAAAACGGAAAACGACGAAATTACAGCGGTTGCCGACGAAGAAATCATTGAAAACGGCGACGATGTTGATGAAGTGATTTTTGACGATTCGTTTGGCAAAGACGCGGATATCATCACCAACGACGATTAAAAAACAACACAACATAAACTGTTTCTGCACCCGCAGGGGGAGTGTTGTCCGCACGGGGAAAACAACAGAATCGAAATCACGAGGAGCGGCGACGCCGCGACGTGGTGATCCCATGCAGGTATTGGCACTTGTGCGCCCGCGTCCCGGGATTACTTCGGGCTTACTTGCTTCGTAAGCCTCGCCTATTGGCTCGGCAACTGCGCTTCGGACACTCGATTTGTTT
>DEDN01000001.1 GCA_002349565.1 Alphaproteobacteria bacterium UBA2903
CTCTCTCTAATAGCTCCGCCCCGCCATCGCGGCGCAAAAACGGGTATATGCCTGTACGAACTTAATGTCAACATCTTTTTTCAAAAAAATTCACTTTTTTTTATTCCGAGGTATGATATCTGTTTAAGAGAAACGTTTTTCAAAGGGATTCCGCCGATGTCCGCGCCAAAACTTATCAGCCGTTATATCTTGCGTCAGTTTTTGATGTCGTTTTTTGCCGTCATGCTGACCTTGGGATTCATTATATTATTGTTTGACGTTATCGAGCTGATGAAAAAAGAAGCCGCCGTTCCCTCTTTCGGTTTTGCGAACGTGCTTGTCATGGGGCTTTTGAAACTGCCGAACATGCTGATTACGATTCTGCCGTTCGGCGTGCTGATCGGAGCCATCATCGTTTTCTGGCGTCTGACCAAAAGCCACGAATTGGTCATTATCCGCGCGGCGGGACAATCCGTTTGGCAATTCATCACGCCGCTGCTGATAATTTCTTTTTTGATAGGTGTATTTTCGGTCACGGTCTTCAACCCCTTTGCGGCGACCATGTACGCGAAATACCAGCGACTCGACGACGATCGAAAGGGATTGCCCCATATTTCGACGGCATCGCGGGATTTGTGGCTGCGGGAACACCGCGACGGAAAAATGTACACTCTGCACGCCAACGGTCTGCGGCAGGAAAAGTTCGAACTGACGCTGCGCGGCGTCAGCATTATGGAGTTTTCGGAAAACAACGCTTTTTTGAAACGAATCGATGCCAACAAAGCCGCTTTACAGGACGGTTTTTTCGAACTGCACAACGCAAGAACTTACACTCCTGGAAAAAATATTGAATTTAACGGCTCGATTCGGATTCCGACGGAATTGACTTTGGGCAAAATTCAGGAAAATTTCGCTTCCCCCGAAACCATATCGTTTTGGGACCTGCCGAAATTGATCGATTTTTTCGAAAGTTCGGGCTTTTCGGCGCATTCGCACAGATTGCACCTGCATTCTTTGATTGTTTCGCCGTTTTTGCTGATGACAATGGTTCTGATCGCCGCCGTTTTTTCGGTCGACCCGAATCAGCGCCGCGGCGGCGGAGCGTTAAAGCTGTCTTGCGCAATTGCCAGCGGTTTTTTGCTGTATTTTATGACGCGCATCACTTACGCGATGGGATTCGCCGCGAATCTGCCGATCGTTTTTGCGACATGGAGTCCGCCCGTTATTTTCGCTTTGCTGAGCGTTGCTGTTTTGCTGCACCGTGAAGACGGCTAGCCCAGCAAATCAGGCAGTTTTGTAAAGTCGTCAAAAGTCAGATCCGCCCCTGCGGCTGTGAGCTTTTCGGCATGATCCGGCGCGCAATGCGATCCGCCCGCAAAGCCGAAAACCGTCATTTTTGCGGCTTTTGCGCCAACAATACCCGAAACGCTGTCCTCGATCACAACGCAGTTTTCAGGCGATTCGCCCATTTTTTCCGCCGCATACAGGAAAATGTCGGGAGCGGGTTTTCCGTTTTTGACATAGTGGGAACTGAACGTGTTGCTTTTATTAAAAAACGACTCGAGATGTGCGACTCGCAGACATTGGAACAGCCGTTCGGGTCTGCTGCCCGACGCGATGCACATCGGCAAAGCCAGTTTCGGCAGCGTTTCCAAAACGCCTTTGACGGGTAAAAGTTCGCGTTCCATCAAATCTTCGACGGCGGTGTTGACATGCGCCAAAAAATCGGACGGCAAAGTGCAATGATATTCTTCCTCGATCATTTTGCAAATCAGCGCGCCCGTACGTCCCGTATAGCCGAGCATGGCTTGCAGACTGACATCGGCATACGGTTTCAAGCAGTCCGACCAGACTTGACAGCCCAGCAATTCGCTGTCAATCAAAACGCCGTCAAAATCAAAAATTATAAGCTTATTCATAAAAATCCCCGTCTTCGCCCGTTTCAAGAGCCTGTTTTGCAACCTCGAAAGAAAAACCCGCGCGCGCCATCGCCGCCAAATCTTTTTTAAAACATTCTTTTTGTTTTTCAAGAGGGCGGCAGCAGCCGATTTTTTTCTTTTGAACGAATCGGCGCGCGGCGTCCAAATCCGAATCGGTCAACGCTGCCGTCAATTCCAGAATCAGATCCGAGTCGATTCCCGCCGTTTTCAATTTTCCGATCAAATATCGGCGCGATTTTCCCGCACTTTGACACCGGCGCACGACACCTTCCGCAAAGCGGCGGTCGTCAACGTAGCCGTCGGCAACCGCTTTGATTACAATCGAATCGACAGCGGCATCAATGTCGGCGGGAATGTCAGCGCCTTTCATCCTTTCCTTTAAGACGCGACGCAACAAAATTTTTCTCAACTGCTCGACAGAACTTTCATACCGCCCTAAATAATACAAGGCGATGTTGGTCAGTCTTTTGACCGTCAAAGGACGCGCGTTTTTGGATTCGGGCATTTTTTTGCTTTCAAAAGTGAGATTAACCGTCGGTATTAAATCTTTTTAAAGAAAGTTATAGCATTAAATTGAAAAAGGAGGAAGTCGTATGACCGATACGTCTGAAAATATTGTTCAACCCTATCTGATCGATTCCGGAATGTCACGCGGGCAAGCCGTCCGATTGACGTCGGTTCTGGATACGATCATCGGTCAGCACGGCTACCCCGAATCGGTCGGCAGGTTTTTGTCCGAAGCAGCCGTTTTAACGGTCCTGTTGGCGTCTTCGGTCAAATATGACGGCGTTTTTTCGCTCCAAATCCAAAGCGACGGGGCGATATCGATGTTGGTAATCGACTTGACGACAACGGGGCAAATACGGGGCTATGCTCGGTTTGACGAAGCCGCTTTGAAACAGGCGGAACAAACACCGGACGAAAAAGAAAACCCTGTTTCCCATTACTTCGGCAACGGAACTTTGGCGTTTATGACGGAACACGACGGTCAATCTTACCAAGGCGTCGTCGCGTTGGAAAAAGCGTCGCTGACGGCTTGTGTTTTGGAATATTTCCGCCAATCGGAACAGATCGACACCGAAATTCGTCTGGCGGTTGACGCCCCCGACGGAAAACACGGCTGGATCGCCGGTGCGGTTTTGTTGCAAAAAATGCCTTTTGACGCGAAAACCGCCGAACTGCTGAAAAAAGAGGAAGTCGACGACCTGTGGAATACGGCGACCGTCCTCTTGAAATCATTGCAAGATTCGGAAATATTCAACACAACCTTGAGTCTTGAAAAATTGCTGTTCAGGCTGTTCAACCGGAACGATTTGCACTTTTTTATGCCCAAAAAGATAGAATTCGGTTGCCGTTGTTCAAAAGAAAAGGTAATAGAAATGTTAAAGCGCTTTTCACTGCAGGACAGAAAAGAGATGGCTGTCGACGGAGCTATTAAAATCGACTGCCGTTTTTGCGGAAAGAGCTATACGTTAACGTTAAAAGATTTAGGAGAATAACCTATTATGTCTTTCAAGCTTTCACGCCTGATTTCCGCGGTATTGGCGACAACTGTAACGGCAGCGTGCGTATCGGACGGCGATTCGGCGCCGTATGCTTACGCGCCCGACCAGAAGCCTTATGAAACAACGGCTCCGCAGGCTTATACGGATGCGAACGCCCAGCCGTACGTCCCGCAAGCGCAGGGCAATTTCTATCAGATTGTTCCGCAAGGTCAGAAAATCCGCTTTAAAGCGCAGGACATCAAGTTTATTTCCAGCTACAACGCCCCTGGCAGACTGCCGAACGTTGATCATCTGATGCTGGTTTATCCCGAACAGATCGTTCACAAATGGGCTGTCAACCGCTTCGGCATCGACAAGACGCCCGACCGCCACGTCCGCTTTATGATCAAAGACGCCAGCATTGTCGAAGAAAACATTGTGACGGGCGGTTCGATGAACAAGCAGATTCAGCAGCAATACACGGGCAAAATCGATGTAACGATCCAAGTCGTCAACGCCGAAGGGGCAATGGTCGTCGAAACGTCAGCTTCCGTTATGCGCCGCAAGATTATTGACCGTGAAGCATCGTTGGAAGAACACGAAAATTTATGGACCATCTTGACATTTGATTTAATTAAGGCATTATCTAATCGATTGGATCAAGATTTGTCGGCTCCCGCGTTTAACGACGTGATTGAACGATAAGAATTTCGCGGGTGTAGCTCAATGGCAGAGCAGCAGCTTCCCAAGCTGAATACGAGGGTTCGATTCCCTTCACCCGCTCCATAAAAAAAGACCGCTTAAGCGGTCTTTTTTTTATGGAACAGCGGAGGCGAAAGCGAACCCGAGAAGAGAACGCGCCAATCTTTTCAAATCAGCTTAAAGTGCTTTAAAGCTTTGAAAATACCGTCGTGTTCCACGTCATCGGCAACGTAGTCGGCAGCGGCTTTGGCAGCATCGGCGGCGTTGCCCATGGCGACACCCGTTCCGACGAATTCCAGCATATCGCAGTCGTTGCCGCCGTCGCCGAACGCCATGGTGTCGGCGCGGCTGATGCCGTATTTTTCCAAAACAGCGGTAATGCCCGCGCGTTTGCCGCCCGTTTTCAGCGTCAAATCAATTGCCCCTTCGCTCCAGCGGAAAGCGGTGCAGTCATGCATTTGCGCCATCAAGCCCGCCTGTTCGTCGGCGTCAACGAATGCAATCATCTGGAAAACATCTTCCGCCAAGTCGCGGCAGTTTTCGGCGGGCGGCAATTCGCGGTTCATCACGGTACGCACGCGGTCGTTGATTTCGGTGTAAACGTACCTGTCCGCCGTTTCCATAATGCCCGCCAAGTTGTGCGATTCCAGATAGTCCATAAAGCGGCGGCGGGTATCCGCCGACATTTTTTTGGTAAAGAACACACCGTCTTTGTCCGCGCAATACGATCCCGTCAACGCCAAAAAGCCGTCAAAATCGAAAATATCCTTTAAAAACGCCGTGCCTTTCAGCGGGCGCCCCGTCGCGACGAACAGCTTGACGCCCTGCGCGCGCAAAGCCCGCAAAGCCGCCAAAGTCGAATCGCAAATAACATGCGCTTTGTAATTGACTAGCGTTCCGTCAATGTCGAAAAAAACCGCTTTTACCATATCAAATCACTTCAAACCGTTTTAAAGCGTTGAAAACGCCGTTGGCGTCGACATCGGTCGTCACATAATCGGCGATTTGCTTGACCGCGTCCCCCGCGTTGCCCATAGCGACACCCAACCCGACGGATTTCAGCATATCGCTGTCGTTGCCGCCGTCGCCGAACGCCATCACGTCCGCCATATCAAAGCCGCATCGTTCGCAGATTTTCGCAATACCGACGGGTTTTCCGCCGTTTTTGCCGACAACGTTGATAAACAGCGGATGCCACCGCAACGCTTTGCAGTCGGGCAGCAGGCGCATCAAATCCGCCTCTTCGTCCGCTGTTACAAAAGCGGACAACTGGTAAACGCTGTCCGCTGTTTGCGACACATCCTCGACGGACGACGGAATGGACGATTCATCCACCAGCTTCATCAGGTCGCGCACACGGTCGTTTATCAGGTTGAACACGGTGCGGTCAGCCATTTCGAAACAGCACGCGATTTTGTTTTCGTTCATATACGGAATCGCCCCGTCAACGGCGGCGCGGTTCAGCGGTTCGTCGTGGAGGATTTTACCGTCCTTGTCCAAACACAATGCGCCGTTAAAGTAAACAAAGCCGTCGAAATCAAAGTATTCCTTGATAAATTCGGCGCTGGTCGGCGCGCGCCCCGTCGCGACGAACAGCTTGACGCCCTGCGCGCGCAAAGCCCGCAAAGCCGCCAAAGTCGAATCGCAAATAACGTGCGTTTTGTAATTGACCAGCGTTCCGTCAATGTCAAAAAAGACCGCCTTAACCATCGGATTGTTCGTCGTCATGCACCGCCGTTAAGTCGCGCTGCACCTTTTCGCTGGCAAGCAGAGCGTCGATTCTGTCGGCTTCCTCCTGCGCGCCGTCCGCCAGAAAATGAATTTCGGGGGTCAGGCGCAGGCGGATTTTCGTTCCCACGATTTTGCGGAAAAATCCCGCCTGTTTGTTCAGCGCTTTCGCCAAATCGGTCGCCGTCGCGGGTTCAATCGACAGCACGGAGATATATGCCTTGCAGTACGAAAAATCGGGCGAAATTTTGACTTCCATCACCGAAACGGGCGGACAGTCCAAAAAATCTTTCGGCACGTTGCCGCGCTGGAAACAGTCCGCCAAAATGTGGCGGATTTGTTCGCCGACGCGCAGTTGACGCTGGGTTGCGGGTTTGGAATTCGACCTCATGCTTAACGCTCCTTATACGCGGATGTCGTCCAGTTTGGCGGCGACTTCTTCGATTTCATAGCATTCAACCGTGTCGTCGACCATGATGTCGTTGAAGTTTTCAAAGCTCATGCCGCATTCGTAGCCCTCGCGGACTTCCTTAACGTCGTCCTTGAAGCGTTTCAGCTGCGCCAAGGTTCCCGTATGGTAAACGACGTTGGAACGCAGCAGGCGGACTTTCGCGCCGCGCTTCATCAAGCCTTCCTTGACCATGCAGCCAGCGACCTTGCCGACTTTCGAGATGTTGTAGACTTCGCGAATCTTCGCATAGCCCAAAATCTTTTCTTTCAGTTCGGGTTCCAGCATGCCTTCCAAGATGTTGTGAACCGCGTCGGCGACTTCGTAAATCACGGAGTAGTAGCGGATTTCGATGCCGTCGCGCTTCGCCGCGGTACGCGCCAAAGTGTTCGCGCGGACGTTAAAGCCGATAATCAGCGCGCTGGACGCTTTCGCCAGCGTTACATCGGATTCGTTAATCGCGCCGACCGCCGCATGCAGAACGCGGACGCGCACCTTGTCGGTGGCAATCTTGTTCAGCGTTGCGGTAATCGCTTCGACCGATCCTTGAACATCGGCTTTGACCACGACGGGCAGTTCTTTGACTTCGCCCGCCTTAATCTTGTCGAACATCTGTTCGACGGCGGAACGGGTGCTCTTGACCTGCAAGGCTTCGCGTTCCTTGCGCTGGCGGTAATTCGCGATTTCGCGCGCCTTGTCTTCGTTCGCAACGACGATAAAATCGTCACCCGCGCAAGGCGTGCTTTGGAAACCGATGACTTCGACGGGAACGGACGGCGTTGCGCTGTCAACGCGGTGGCCGTATTCGTTCGTCAAAGCGCGGACGCGCCCCCAGTTGTTGCCCGCGACGAAAATGTCGCCCTGTTTCAGCGTGCCGCGCTGAACCAGAACGGTCGCGACGGAACCGCGGCCTTTTTCCATTTTGGCTTCGATAATCGCGCCTTCCGCGGAATGGTTCGGGTTGGCTTTCAAATCCAGAATTTCGGCCTGCAACAAAATGGCTTCAATCAGTTTGTCCAGATTGATGCGTTTTTTCGCCGACACTTCGACGGACAAAACATCGCCGCCCATGCTTTCGACAAAAACGCCGTGCTGCATCAAATCCTGCCGCACTTTTTCGGGGTTTGCCCCCGGAACGTCGATTTTGTTAATCGCAACGACAATGGGAACACCCGCCGCTTTCGCGTGCGTAATCGCTTCAATCGTTTGCGGCATAATA
Organism: Alphaproteobacteria bacterium UBA2903; assembly: GCA_002349565.1. GTDB lineage: Bacteria > Pseudomonadota > Alphaproteobacteria > CAAGCB01 > CAG-977 > UBA2903. The sequence goes on from DEDN01000001.1 coordinate 7,501, forward strand.
CCGTCGTTCGCCGCCACCACCAAAACAACGATGTCGGTAACTTTCGCACCGCGGGCGCGCATTTCCGTAAAGGCGGCATGCCCCGGCGTATCAATGAATGTTACGCGCTGGCCGCTTTCCAATTTGACCTGATAAGCGCCGATGTGCTGCGTAATGCCGCCCGCTTCGTGTCCCGCGACATCCGTCGAACGCAACGCGTCCAGCAAAGACGTTTTGCCGTGGTCAACATGTCCCATGACCGTCACGACGGGCGGACGGGGCTGTTTTGTTTCTTCGGCGTCGGGGGCGTCGCGCAATCCTTCCTCAACGTCGGCATCGGCGACGCGGCGGGCTTTGTGTCCCATTTCTTCGACAATGATTTGAGCGATATCGGCATCAATGGTCTGCGTAATGGTCGCCATCACGCCCATTTTCATCAAAGCCTTGACCACGTCCGCGCCGCGTTCGCTCATCCGAGCCGCCAATTCCTGAACCGTGATGGTTTCGGGAATGACAACTTCGCGGTAAACCTTTTCGGCGGGTTTCGGCGCGCCGAACATCTTTTGACGTTCTTTTTCGCGGGCGCGTTTGATGGACGCCAAGCTTCTGCCGCGTCCCTCTTCGTCGTCGCCGCGCATCAAAGCCGACATATTGCGGCCGCCGCGCCATTTGTCGTCGTCGCCGCCGCCGCGTCTGGCTTGGCGACGATCGTCATCGCGCGATTCTTTGTGCTTGAACGCCGTTTTGGCGCGGTGCTGTTCCGCGGCTTCGGCAGCTTCGGGGCTCATCGCGGGCTGTTGCGGACGAGCGGCGGGCTTGTCGAATTTTTTAACGGGCTTCGGCGCTTCAACGGGCTTTTTCACCACGGGCGCAGGAGCGGGAGCGGCGGCTTTTTTCGCGGCTTCCGCAGCAGCCTGTTTGGCTTTTTCCTCGGCTTCCGCCTTTTCGCGGGCGGCGCGTTCGGCGGCTTCTTTGGCTTCGCGTTCGGCGCGCAGGCGGGCTTCTTCCTCGGCTTTCGCTTTGGCTTCTTCATCGGCTTTCATCGCCGCCTGCAGAACTTTCAAGCGGTGCGCCTTTTCACTGTCCAACCCCGAAGCGGAATCGGAACGAACGCCTTGGATATTTCCGTGAGCATCCGTTACAAAAGAACGCTTTTTGCGGACTTCGACTTGAACGGATTTGTTGCGGCCGCCCGCCACGCTTTGATGCACGCGGTTCACATCCACCGTTTTTTTCAGCCCCAAAGTGGGACGGGAAAGAGTCAACGGAGTTCCTTTGTTTTTATCGTTAGCGTCTGTCATAGATAAATCAGCCTTTTCCTATGCAAATTAAAGTTCTTTTTGACGAAAAGCCGCCAGCCGTTTGATTTCAGCAACCAGATTTTCCGCCGCGCCCCCCGCCGTCAAAGCGGCATGGACGCAAATCCCCGCACCGACAGCCTGCGCCATTTCGTCCGCCGTCAGCACGGTATAAACGGGAACGTCGCCGCACAAGCGTTTTATTTTCGCGCACCCGTCAATTGAACCGTCGGATGCCTGCAGCACATACGCCGCGCGTCCTTTTGTCAAAGCCGCCTCGACTTTTTCAAAGCCCGTAATGACCTGTCCCGCTTTGCGCGCAAATCCCAGCAAGCTTTGAATCCGCTTGACAAACAAGGCGTCGATACGGTCGGTCAAGTCGTCCGCACAGCTCACTTTAGCGCGAGCCGCCTTTCTAAACAAGCCCTTTGTCACCGCGGTTTGCACGGCGTCCCTGTCGGCGGTTATCCATATGCCGCGACCGGGCAGCTTGTTCGCCAAATCGGGGCAAATTTCCCTGTCGGGGGAAACGCCGAACCGAATCAGCTTTTCCACAGGCAAAACCTCGCCCGAAACGATGCATTTGCGCACCGTTTCGGGATTGGCTTTGCGTTCGACACTGCCGCGGGGTTTCCCGTGCCAGAGCCGTTTGGGTTGTTTCTTAGGCTTTTTCGCCGTCGTTTTCAAACCAATGCTCCCGTGCTTTCATAATCAAAGCTTCGGCATCATGGGCGGTCATCGCGTTTTCACCGACGATTTCCAACACTTCGTCGGTCGCCAAATCGGCGAAATCGTCCAGTGTTTTGACACCTTTTTCAGCCAGTTTGACAATCATTTCCTGCGTCAAACCTTCCAACCCCATCAAGCTGTCGTCAACGCCCAATTCTTTGCTGCGAACGGCAAATTCGGCGTTGCGTTTTTCGATGTAAGCTTGGGCGCGGTTCTGCAGCTCGGTCGCCAAATCTTCGTCGAACCCTTCGATGGAAGCGATTTCTTCCATCGGAACGACGGCGATTTCGTCAACCGAATTGAAACCTTCGGCGACCAGCAGGTGCGCGATAACGTCGTCAACGTCCAAAGCGTCAATAAACGCCTGCGTGCGGACTTTGACTTCGCTCTGACGGCGTTCGGATTCTTCGGCTTCGGTCAGGATGTCGACGTACCAACCCGTCAGCTGCGACGCCAAACGGACGTTTTGACCGCGTCCGCCGATGGCAAGCGATTTCTGATCGTCGGGAACGACGACTTCCATGCGGTGGTCTTCTTCGTCCAGCACGACCTTGACGACTTCGGCGGGCGCCAAAGCGTTCACGATAAAGGTCGCGGGATCGGACGACCACTGAATGATGTCGATTTTTTCGCCCTGCAGTTCGTTGACGACCGCCTGAACGCGCACGCCGCGCATACCGACGCAGGCGCCGACGGGGTCAATCGACGAATCCGTCGCCGTCACCGCCATTTTCGCGCGCGAACCGGGGTCGCGGGCAACGGCTTTGATTTCAATCACGCCGTCGTAAATTTCGGGAACTTCCTGCGCGAACAGTTTCGCCAAAAACTGCGGATGCGTGCGGGACAAAAAGATTTGAGGTCCGCGGGTTTCCAAACGCACGTCCATAATGTAAGCGCGGATGCGGTCGCCCGTGCGGAACGTTTCGCGGCGAATCATTTCGTCCCAGCGCAAAACGGCTTCGGCGCGTCCGATATCGACGATTACGCTGCCCGATTCGACACGTTTGACAATGCCGTTGATGATTTCGCCGACGCGGTCTTTGTATTCATTGTACTGACGGATGCGTTCGGCGTCGCGAATTTTCTGTCCGATGACCTGTTTCGCCGTCTGCGCGGCAATGCGACCGAAGTCAATGGAAGGCAGCTGATCGACAATGAAATCGCCGACATTGAGCTTGGCGTCTTTTTTCTTGGCTTCGCCGACACGGATTTGAGCCGCTTCGTTTTCGATTTCAGCGTCGTCCGCAACGACTTCAATAAAGCGGTACAGGCGAATTTCGCCCGTTTTGTGGTCAATCTGCGCGCGAATGTCGTGTTCCGCGCCGTATTTCGAACGACCCGCCTTTTGAATCGCCAATTCCATAGCCGTTAAGACTTCGTCTTTTTCAATGCCCTTGTCGCGGGCGACCGCATCGGCGACCTGCAACAGTTCGGGACGCGGTAAAGCTGCCGTATTTTCCATTGATTTTTCCTCAGTTGTCCTCATTAGTCTGTGAAGCTTCGCTTGCCGCGATCAATTCGTCCGTCAGCACCAATTTGGCTTTGGCGACATCGGCGAACGGAATCGACACGGGCGCGCCGTCGAATTCAACCAGAACGTTTTCGCCCTCGGTTCCCAGCAGTTTACCTTGAAAACGCTTGCGCCCGTTAATCGGAGCGGACGATTCGACTTTGGCTTCAAACCCTTTGAACCGATTGTAATCGTCCAATTTCACCAAAGGTCTGTCAATTCCGGGGGAACTGACTTCCAGCGTGTAATTGCTTTCAATCGGATCTTTTTCATCCAGCACGGGGGACAGCGCGCGACTGACGGCTGCGCAATCATCGACGGTCAAAGGCGTTCTGTCCTTGCGTTCAATCATGATTTGCAAGCTTTTGCGCCGTTCGCCGCCCGACAACAGCACACGCACGACATCATAGCCCAGTTCATCGCACACGGGCGTAATCAAATCGTTCAACGTTTCGTATAAAGCCATCGGCTGTTTCCCTTTTCGTACAAAAAAAGCGGGCTCTTTGAGCCCACCCTCATAAAAACTACAAGAATGTATTGTCAATACGGATAGCAGACTTTTCCGCCGTTTTCAAGCCCTTTGTTGGAAAAAATAAAATTTTTCAAAGCCGCAGGCTTTCAACTGTTTTGCAAGCGAATCCGACGCGCCGCGGATGACGCGGGACAAATCGCGTTTTGCCGCTTCCTGACATGCCAAGAGCAGCATGCCCATCGCCGCCGTGTCCATGCGCGGGCATTGCGCCAGATTGAACACTACCTGCGATTCGGATTGACGGCGCACCTGCAAAAAAACATCAAAAAAGACTTCTTCGTCCTTTGCCGTAAAAGGACCGAAAACAACAAACTCGCGTTCCCGCGCGTTCGATTTGACTTTGACCCGCACGGTTATTTTTTCCTGAATACCAGATAAACGGGCTTTTTGCCTTTGTCCAAAGCCTTTAACTCATAACGCGTATTGACCCAATCGGCGGGCGGTTTGCGCCAATCGTCCGCACATTCCGCCGTCCATTCGAAATCGGGCGAATCCATCAAATGCTGCAAAGCCCAGCGAATATACGTCATATCGTCGCTGGCGATTCTCAGTTCCCCGCCTTTTTCCAGCAAGCGCGCCAAAACGGGCAGATTCTTGGGACCGATAAAGCGGCGGTCGCGGTGTTTGCGCTTCGGCCACGGATCGGGGAACAGGACGTAAATACGCTGAAACCCGCCGTCCGCAAAGTGTTCGAACAAGTCGCGCACGTCGTTGTCGTACACGCGCACATTATCAACGCGCCCGTCCGCCAATCCGACGTTTTCATCCACGTCGCCGCGGCGTTCCTTGCCCGTCAAATGCGTCAAAAGCGACGTTATGCCGTTCAAAAACACTTCCGCGCCGATAAAGCCCGTATCGGGATGGCGGCGGGATTGTTCGGCAAGGTGTTCGCCGCCGCCGAATCCGACCTCCAGCCACGCGTGCGCGACGGGGAACGGAAACAGAGTCTTCGGGTCAACCTTTTCGCCGTCGCCAAAAGCGCGCAGCCGTACTTTCGGCAAGAACGAATCCAGTAAAACAATGCGGGATTCCTTTAATTTCTTGCCCTTGCGGCGACCGTAAAAGCGATGTTCCTTAAACCCTGTTTCCGTCATAAGTCACCTCTTAAAATTCACGGCGCAGAATGTCCGCCAAGTCCGTCTTTTCCCACGGGAAAGCCCCTTCGACATCGGGCGTGCGTCCGAAATGACCGTAGCGCGACGTCGGCAGATAAATCGGACGATTCAGCTTCAGATGAGTGCGAATGCCGCGCGGGCTTAAATCCATGACTTCGGACAGCAGTTTTTCCAGCTTTTCCTCGTCCACTTTGCAAGTGCCGTACGTTTCCAGATACACCGCCAAAGGCTTTGCGACACCGATGGCGTAAGCAACCTGAATCATCGCTTTGTCCGCCAATCCCGCCGCAACGACGTTTTTCGCCAGATAACGCGTCGCATACGCCGCGGAACGGTCGACTTTCGTCGGGTCTTTGCCCGAAAAAGCGCCGCCGCCGTGCGCCACCGCGCCGCCGTAGGTGTCGACGATGATTTTGCGCCCCGTCAATCCCGTGTCGCCGTCGGGACCGCCCGTGACAAAACGCCCCGTCGGATTGACATAGAATTTTTTGTCGTCGACCATCCAGCCGTTCGGCAACAGCCCGTTGACCACGCCGCGCACCGTTTCGCGGATTTCGTCGTAAGGAACGTCTTCGGTGTGCTGAGTCGAAACGACAACCGAATCGACGCCGACGGGAATTCCGTTTTCATAAATTAAAGTTACTTGGCTTTTCGCGTCGGGACGCAGCCATTTGACTTCGCCCGAATGACGCAAGCGCGCCAATTCTTTCAAAATGCCGTGCGACAGATGTAAAGTCGCGGGAGAATACTCCGTCCCCGCCAGTTCGTTGGTCGCATAGCCGAAAATAATGCCTTGGTCGCCCGCGCCTTCCTCTTTGTTTTCGGTTTCGTCAACACCGCGCGCAATATCGGACGACTGTTTGTGCAGGTAATTTTGAATGTCGACGGTCTGCCAGTCAAAGCCTTTTTGTTCGTAGCCGATGTCCTTGATGCATTTGCGAATGGCATCCTCCATCATGCGTTTGTCGACGGTTTCGGGCAAACGGGCTTCGCCGCAAATGATGACGCGGTCGGTGGTCGCCATGGTTTCGACGGCGGAACGCGCCTGCGGATCGTGCGTCAAAAACAGGTCAAGCAACGTGTCCGAAATGCTGTCGCACACCTTGTCGGGGTGACCTTCGGATACGGATTCGCTGGTAAACAGGTAATTTTTCCTCATAAATGTACTCCTCATGTCCAAACGATGTATGAAGCGGGCATAAAAAAACGCCCGCCTTGTTTATAAAGCAAAGCGGACGTTTTGAAAATGATTTTTATTCTTCTTCGGGGAAGGATTCGTCCTCGTCTTCGACATCCGTTCCGAAGTGCGCCAAAGCCCGCATCAATTCAAAGACTTTGCGCGCGGCGCGGCGGTCGGTGATGCTGTAGTACGCACGCACCAGTTCCAGCGTTTCGCGCTTGTTCATCGGGTCGTAGGGGAAGGGAATCGTTTCTTCCGCCAAAACGGCGTTGCCCGCCAGCATGCGCGGAGAATGTTCGGCGACCTGTTCGTCCATTTGGTCGAAGAAATAGCCGATAGGCACTTCCAGCACTTTGCTGATGTCGAACAAGCGGCTGGCGCCGATGCGGTTCATTCCGCGTTCGTATTTCTGTACCTGCTGAAAAGTCAGCCCAATCGCTTCGCCCAGTTTTTCCTGACTCATCCCCAACAGGGTGCGGCGCATTTTGACGCGCGCGCCGACATGAACGTCAATCGGGTTGGGCGAACCGTCCGCCGTTCTGCCGCGGGAAGTTCCGCGACCACGCATATTTCTTTTGTGTCCAGCCATCGTTTTCATCCTTTTGCAATTTAAAGTTTAAATACTACCGTTAATATAAGAAGCCTTTTCGGTTTTAGCAAGGTTTAATTCAATCCTCTTTCATTGAAAAGATGAATTTTTGTTTTGCGGTTTTCCGCCAAGCGGTTTATTTTCTTTGTTATGAAAGCGATAGACCTTTTTTTGGCAAAAATTTTTTTGTTTGCGTTTTCCTATCCGAAAACGCTGGCTTTCGTTTGTTTTGCGGGGTTTACCGTCTTTGCCGCCGCCGTTTTCGGATTTTGCAAAGCGTTGAAACGCGAATCGGCGGCAAAAAACGATGCCTTACTGTGTCGGGAAGCGTTGGAAACGCAATCGGACGGATTTTATCTGTGGCGATACGATTCGGTCGGTTTTTTGGAAAGCGCCGCGTGTTCGCGGCGGCTTGCCGTTTTGCTGAACCTGACGGACGGCACGGCGGCGGCGTTCGAATCCGTGTTGGAAAGGCTGACCCCCGACGGCGCGGAGCAGCTGACGGACGCTTTGACGCGGATGCGCGCGGACAACACTCCTTTCACTTTGGAACTGACGGACGGCAGGCGGACTTTTCTGGCATCGGGCAAACGACAGCTAACCGAACGGCAAACGGGGCTGCTGGATATTCTGTGGGTGCGCGACATTACGGATGAACAAACGCGGCTGACCGAACTGTCGGCGCGGGAAACGACCCTGCAAAACCGCAAAAAACTGTTGGAATCCGCTTTCAACGCCCTGCCGTTTCCCGTTTGGCTGCGCAACGCCGATCTGAGGATAAAATCCTGCAATGCCGCCTATGCCGAAGCTTTGCATGCCGAAACGTCCGATGACGCCGTTGCGAAAGGCGGGGAACTGGTTTACGAAAAATCGCCGCGCGACGCGCGTGTTCTGGCGGCGTCCGCCCGTGCCGCGGGCAAAGAACGCAAAGCCCGCGAATATGTCGTTATGGACGGAAAACGCCGCCGCGTCGAAGTGTCCGAAGTCCCCTTGCCCGATCAGGGAACAATCGGCTTTGTCCGCGACATCACGGCGGAACAGGAATTGCAGGACAGTCTGGACGCCAACATCGCCGCGCACAACGGGGTTTTGGAACACTTAAAGACCGCCATCGCCGTGTTCGACGCGGAAACGCGACTGCGTTTTTACAACACCTCCTTTCTGAATCTGTGGGATTTGGAGGAAGAATGGCTGGACGGGGCACCGACTTATTCGCATTTTTTGGATACGCTGCGCGATAAGAGGCGGCTGCCCGAAAACCGCGATTTTGCGGCGTACAAAAAACGCGAATTGAAAAATTTTTCGTCGCTGGTGTCCGAAACGGTCGAAAACATCCATCTGCCGTCGGGACTGACGCTGTGCCGCACAATCATCCCGCATCCGCAGGGCGGACTGCTGATCACCTATGAAGACGTCACGGGACATTTGACTATGGAACGGTCGGTCACGGTTTTGAACGAAACGCAGGAAACCGTGTTCAACCATTTGCGCGAAGCCGTCCTTTTATTCGGGCGCGACGGACGGCTGAAAGCCGCGAACAACGCTTATAAAACGCTGTGGAACTTAAAGGAAACGGGGGCTTTGACCGTATCGGAAATCATCGAGAGGCAAATGGCGTTTTTTGAAACGGACAAAAACCGCGATGCTTTGAAAGAACAGCTGACAGGCGTTATTTCGGCGCATTCGGGCGAAGTTTTCCAAATTCTGCGCCCCGACGGCAAAGTGCTGGAATTTTCGGCATACAGCGTCCCCGGCGGCGGCGTGTTCGTGTCTTATGCCGATACGACCGCCGAAGAAAAAAACGCCGCTTCCGCCGCGGAAAAAGACAAAATGCTCATCCGTTTCAAACAAGCCGCCGCCCGCACCGACCGTTTGCGCGAAACGTTTTTGAACAGACTGCGGGGTGAAATTTTGGCGGCGGACGCGTCCGAATCGCGGTTTTTGCTGGATCAAACGGCGGATCTGGCGCTGATTGAAAGCGGTTCCGCCGTATTGGAGCTGGACAGCGTAGATTTTGCCGCCGTTTTGATGGGATTGATAAAAACAACCGTGGAACAGGCGCGGCAAAAAAATATCGCCTTGCAACTTGACCCGCTGCCCGAATTGCCGCAAATCATCGCGGACAAGCGGCGTTTGAAACAGGCGCTGTTCGCCCTGCTCGGTTTCGCCGTGTCCGAATCCAAAGAGCAGTCCGCCGTCGTTTTGACCGTCAAAGCCGAAAAACGGCGCAAAGTCTTGAATCTGACAATCGCTTACGTCCCCAAAGACGCCGACGCTTTTTCGAATCGTTTCGAAACGCTGTTCGCCCGAAACCTGATAGAAATGCACGGCGGAACGGTTCAACAAACCCCACAATCGGACGGGGCTGTTATGGATATTCGGCTTCCAGTTAAATAACATATTGAAAAACAACAATTATTTTTTTCAGAACTTTTTGTCGAAACCTCTTTCCTTTCCTTTTTGTTTTGTGTATACTGATTTGTAACAAAACATTCTTTTTTTACGGACGAATCCCATGCAGGAAAACCAGAAAAAACGCATCAGACTGACGGAAAACAGCGAATTTGTGTGGTCTCAACGCAATACGTTGAAAAAGCGGGACGACAAGCACGCTTTTTCCAACACGGCGCGCAACGACAATATCCTGTACAAATCGGCGAAAGCCGCCAAACAGGCGGAAGACAAGCTGTACGGTGAAAAAATCGACGCTGCCGAAAAAACAGCCGAAAGCAGGGAAAAACGCATTCGCGAAGAGGATCGCCGTCAGGTTCGCGAGGGATTGGGCGTCCGCGACGCCATGCTGCGTCAGGAACACAAATTAGGAATGGATGGCGCGCTGTCCGTCGAAGAATTGCGCAACGCGCAGTACACGCCCGAAATGGTCGGCAAATTCAAACCGATGAAAGTCAAGGCGAAAGACGTCCGCGGACTGGAAGGCAAACGCAGACGCAGACGCAAAGCGCGGATGAGCTTGCTGCCCAGCGAACGCAAAAACCGTTTCAACCGCAAAAAGCTGGAACGCAACCGCACCAAAGAGCGTGCGCGCGTCGCCGAAAAGGAAACGGGTAAAAAATTAAGCGCGAAACGGTTGCGCGAATTGCGCGGGTTAAGCAAAAAACAGGTCAAACGGCGCGATTTGGCGCAAGTCCGCCGTGAACGCGAACAATCCGCCAAGCACACCAACATGGTGCGCACGGTTCGCAAACGCGACGATTACACGCGCTAAATTCCGTTCGATAAAAAAATATGCCGCGGTTATTGACTTTGACCGCGGCTTTTTCTTTAATACACAAAAACACGGCTTTTCGCAAAGGATGAAAAATTATGCGATTCATTTTCCGTATGGGACTGATTTTCTTGGCAATGCTCGGTTCTTATGTCGGCAGTCTGAAATTCCAAAGCACCAATCCCGCCGATTTTCTGTCGGGGGGCGCGATTATTACGGTATGCGCCGTTGTTTTGTTTCTGTTTTCCCGCAAATTGTGGAAATTCCTGGGCTGTTTTTCGACTTTGGGGCTTGTGCTGGTTTTAATCGGCGGCATGATTTTCTTTGTTTCCGGCGGGGATATGTTCAACAATCTGGTCAACGCCGTTACGGGCAAATCAGATTCCGCCGCGACGCCCCAGCCTGCGCCGAATCCCTATCTGCCGCAACCGCAGCCTCTTCCCCCGCAAGCCGTTCCGCAACAGCAGCCTCAGCCGGCGGAAACGCAGCAGCAGCCGACCGCTCCGCAGTCCACGGAAGCCGTCCAGCCCGTCCCGCAGCAGCCGCAAGTCCCCGTTCTGCAAGGCAGGGTTTCCAAAATTCTGGGCGGTGACAAAATCATCGTCAACGGCATGCCCGTCCGTCTGTACGGCATTGCCGCGCCTGTTTTGGGACAATCCTGCACGGACGCGCACAACCGCGGATACGATTGCGGATACATCGCCGCGCGCAAATTGCAGGAAATTATCGGCTCCGATCCCGTTTCCTGCAAAATCATGAACAAAAACAATCAGGGCGATTTGATGGCGGCGTGTTCCGTCGCGTCGTTCGACATCGGGGCGGTCATGGTCGAAGCGGGATGGGCAATCGCTTTGCCGCAAATTACGCCGATTTATGTTCCTTACGAACAAAAAGCGCGCACCGCCAAAGAAGGATTGTGGGAAGGGCAATTTCAAGCCCCGTGGGAATGGCAGGCTCAGCAAAAGCAAATTCAGGAACGCGCTTCGAAAATCAAAGTGCCGAAAGTAACATTGCCCTCAAAGAACAAGAAATCCATTTTCGACAATTTCTGATGATAGAATCAACCGTAAATCAGGCGGGAATGGAATCTTTTGCCCGCATACTGGCGGATTTGGCGAAACCGCGCGATGTGATTTTGCTGTACGGCGATCTGGGCATGGGAAAAACCGTTTTTTCCCGCGCGTTCGTGCGGTCTTTGACCTCGCCCGACGAAGACGTCCCCAGCCCGACGTTCACTCTGGTTCAGCTGTACGATACCGAAAAAGGCACGATTTGGCATTTCGACTTGTACCGCCTGAAACAGCCCGACGAAGTGTACGAGCTGGGGTTTGAAGAAGCGTTGAGCGACGGCATATCCTTGATAGAATGGCCGGAACGGGCGGAACGGCTTTATCCGCGCAACCGTTTGGAAATCAAAATCACGGCGGGCGATGCTCCCGACGAACGGCGCGTTGCTTTGATTCCGCACGGCGACGGCTGGAACAAAAGACTGGAGAATTTGCAATGGCGGACAGACTGACTCTGCTGAACGATTTTTTGCGCCAAAACGGCTGGAGCGACGGTGACAGAAAACTGCTGGCGGCGGACGCTTCTTTCCGTCATTACGACCGATTGACCCGCCCGGACGAAAGCCGCGTTTTAATGGACGCGCCGCCCCCGATGGAAAACGTCCGCCCGTTTTTGAAAGTCGCGCGCCACTTGGAAAAACTGGGCTACAGCGCGCCGCACATTTACGCCGCCGATGAGGAAAACGGTTTCGTCCTGCTGGAGGATTTCGGCGACGCGACCTATACCCGATTGCTGAAAAAGGGCGAAGACGAACGCGCTTTATATACTTTGGCGACCGATTTATTGATAGATTTGCATAAATTGGACGAAGAAACCGCGGTTCCCGAGGACTTGCCGCCCTATGACGACGACGCTTTGCTGCGCGAAGCGATGCTGTTTCCCGACTGGTTCATGCCCGCGGCGTTCGGACACGAAACGGACAAAGCCGCCGCCGACGAATACGCGCTGTTGTGGCAGGAAGTCTTCCCCTTGGTTCAAAAAATGCCGAAAACCATCGTCTTGCGCGATTATCACGTCGACAATCTGATGATTTTGGACGGCAAAACGGGATTGCAGGCTTGCGGTTTGTTGGATTTTCAGGACGCTTTGGCGGGCGCCGTCACCTATGACATTATGTCTTTGCTGGAAGACGCGCGCCGCGACATCCGCCCCGAATTGTTCAAGGAAATGCAGGACCGCTACATCGCCGCCATGGCGGACAAACTGCCGAGCAAAGAGGAGTTCTTGACCTCTTGGGCGGTTTTGGCGGCACAGCGACACGCCAAAGTGCTGGGGATTTTCGTGCGCCTGTGCGTGCGCGACGGCAAGCCCGTTTATTTACGGCACTTGCCGCGTCTGTGGCGATTGTTGGAGCGCGCTTTGGAACATCCCGCTTTGGCGAAACTGCGCCTGTGGTTCGACAAGAACGTTCCCGCCGAATTCCGAGGAATCCCCCCATGCCTGCAAAAATAAACAAAGCCATGATTTTGGCGGCGGGACGCGGCACGCGCATGCGCGAACTGACCGACGCTTTGCCCAAGCCGCTGATTGCCGTCAACGGCAGGACGCTGATTGACCGCATCGCTGACAAAATCGCCGCGCAAGGCATTCGGGACTGTGTCGTCAACGTCTGCTATTTGGGCGATAAAATCAAAGCGAACTTTGCCAAACGGTCGGATTTGAACTTTGTTTACTCCGACGAAGAATCCGCCCTTGAAACGGGGGGCGGCGTCAAAAAAGCCCTGCCTTTGCTGAACGATTCCGCGTTTTTCGTTTTAAACGCCGATCCCGCGTGGACGGAGCGCGGCACGCCCGCTTTGCAAAAAATGGAACAGGCGTGGAATCCCGATTTGACGGACGCTTTGCTGTTATTGGTGCCGATGACGCGCGTCTTCGGACACGACGGCACGGGCGATTATCTGTTGGACGAACGGGGAAAGCCGCACCGCAAAGCCGCAGGCACGACCGCGCCTTATGTTTTCGCGGGCGCGCAGATTTTGAAAAAAAGCCTGTTCGACGATTCTCCCGACGGCAAGTTTTCACTGAACGTTTTGTATGACAAAGCCGAAAAAGCGGGCAGACTTTCCGCCGTCGTTTTGGACGGCGACTGGTATCACGTCGGCACGCCCGAAGCGCTGACAATCGCGGAGCAAAACCTGAAATGACCAAAAACGTTTTCACCATTTCCCCGACGCTTTGTTTTTCGGACACACTCGCCGCCGAACTGATGAAAACGAACAGCCCCGAAGAACTGGCGCAAATCACGCTGTTTCTACCCACCCGCCGCGCGTGCAAAACGATGCGCGACGCTTTTTTGCGGCAAAGCGCGGGAACGCCCATGCTGCTGCCGAAAATGATTCCGTTCGGATCGCTGGACAACGACGACACCTTGACCTCTTTGAGCGTCGCGGGCGCGGAGGACATTCCCCCCGCGATTTCTCCGCTGCGCCGCCGTTTATTGCTGGCAAAGCTGGTCAGGCAAAAACAGCCCGACGGGCTTTCGGCGGAAAAAGCGTTGCAGCTGGCGGACGCTTTGGCGGCTTTTCTGGATGAAAGCACGATTGAGCAAACGGATTTGTCGCGGTTGAAAAACCTTGTCCCCGACACGTTCGCCGCGCATTGGCAGGAAACGCTGAAGTTTCTGGAAATCATCACGGCGATGTGGCCCGCCATTTTAAAGGAAGAAGGCGTTATCGACGCCGCTGACCGCCAAGTCCGCCTGTTCAAAGCGCAAGCCGATTACTGGCGCGAAAATCCGCCGCCTCACCCGATTATCGCGGCGGGTTCGACGGGATCTCAACCCGCGACGGCGGGGCTGCTGGACGCGATAGCCTCCCTGCCGAACGGCATGGTGATTCTGCCGGGACTGGATCTGGTTTCGGACGACGAAACGTTTGCCGCCATCGAGCCGTCGCACCCGCAATACCACTTGAAACGACTGTTGGAGCGCATGGGAATCGCGCGCGAAGAGGTCGGGGAATTCGGACAAAAAGCCGCCGATTCGGAACGTCTGCGCCTGATATGCGAAGCCATGCGCCCCGCCGCGACGACCGACAAATGGCAAAGCGCAAAACCGTTTGCGGCGGACGCTTTGCGGGGAATCGAGCGCGTCGACTGCGCCACTTTGCAGGAAGAAGCGCTGGTCATCGCTTTGGCGTTGCGCGAAACGCTGGAAACACCCGAAAAAACGGCGGCGCTGATTACGCCCGACCGTTCTTTGGCGCGCAGAGTTGTCGCCGAAATGAACCGCTGGGGCGTGGTGATGGACGATTCGGCGGGCGTTCCGCTGTCTTTGACGCCATTGGGGATTTTTCTGAATCTGGTCGGTCAAGTCGGGTTAAGCAACGCCGCGCCGTTCGATTTGCTGGCGTGCTTGAAGCATCCTTTGGCGGCGGGCGGTATGAAATACGGCAGTTTCCGTCCGCAGGTGCGCGCGCTGGAACTGACCGCTTTGCGCGGAAAACGCCCCGGCGACGGTTTCGACGGATTGCTGAAAGCGGCGGCGGACAAAGCTTTCGTGCAAACGATTGCCGATTGCTTGGGCGACTTTACGGCGCTGATGCAAAGCAAAGAACCGCACCCGTTCTCGCAATATCTGACCGCGCATTTGACAGCCGCCGAAGCTTTGGCGCAGTCGGACGACCGCAGCGGCGCGGACAGGCTTTGGGTCGGCGACGCGGGCGAAGCCGCGCTGAATCTGATTGCCGACGCGCAGGAAAACGCCGATTTGATTGACGATATGATGCCGGCGGATTATCCGGCAATGTTTGCCATGCTGGCAAGCGGAGCTTTGGTGCGTCCGAAATTCGGCATGCACCCGCGGCTGGACATTCTGGGAACGATGGAAGCGCGCTTGATTCGCCCCGATTTGCTGATTTTGGGCGGGCTGAACGAAGGCTCTTGGCCGAAAACGATTGAAGCCGACCCGTGGCTCAGCCGCCCCATGCGCGCCGAATGTGCGATGCCCATGCCCGAACGCAAAATCGCGCTGTCCGCGCACGACTTTTGCCAAGCGTTTTGCGCGCCGAACGTCCTTTTGACGCGTTCGCTGAAAAGCGGGGGAACGCCGACCGTGCCGTCGCGCTGGCTGATGAGGCTGGACGCCGTTTTGAACGCGTCGGGCTTAAAGTGGGAAACGGGAACGAAACAAGCGTGGAGCAAACAACTGGACGCGCCGAACGAAACCGTCGCTTTTCAGCCGCCGCGCCCCTGCCCGCCCGTCGCGGCGCGCCCGCGTTCTTTGTCGGTCACGCAGGTGGAAACACTGTTCCGCGACCCGTATTCGATTTACGCGCGCCATATATTGGGATTAAAGCCGCTGGACGACATCGATTTACAGCTGAACGTCGCGGATTTCGGGTCGGCTCTGCACAAAGCGGTTGAACTGTTCTGCTCCGAACATCCCGATTCGATTCCGCCGAACGCCGAAGCCGAATTGTTTGCCATCGGCGAAAAAGCGATTGCCGAATTGAACTTTTCAATCACCGCCGCCGCGTTTTGGAAGCCGCGCGTGTTCGAAGCGTTGAAGTGGTTTCTTGCCCGACAGCGCGAACGGATTGATTCCATCCGCCGCATTTACCCCGAACAAACGGGACGAACCGTCCTGCCGATGAAAGGCGGGGATTTTACTCTGACGGGGCGCGCGGACAGAATCGACGTGATGAAAGACGGTTCGATTTCGATTATCGACTATAAAACGGGGGTGTTGCCGACGGAAAAAACCGTTCTGGCGGGATATTCGCCCCAACTGCCTTTGGAAGCCGAAATCATCCGCCGCCGCGGCTTTGAAAATCTGCCGCAGGGCGAAGTCAAAACGTTGGAATACTGGCGTTTGCGCGGGGCAAGCGACGGCGGACGAATCTGCAAAATCTCCGCCGACACGGACGAACTGACCGCCGCGGCTTTGGAACGGCTGATTGCGGCGATAGAAGCGTTCGACAATCCCGAAACGCCCTATTTGCCGACTCCCGACACCAGCGTTTCCCAAAAATACAACGATTACGACCACTTGGCGCGGTTTGACGAATGGGCGACCCGCGAAGAAACGGAGGACGGCGATGACGGCAACGATTGACCCGAACGAAATCCAGCGCAAAGCATCCGATCCGACCGCATCGGCGTGGGTGGCGGCTTCGGCGGGATCGGGCAAAACGAAAGTGCTGTCCGACCGCGTGCTGAACTTGCTGCTGACGGGGGCGAAGCCCGAACGGATTTTGTGTCTGACCTTTACGCGCACGGCGGCGGCGGAAATGTACAACCGCATTGCCGCGCGTCTGGCGAACTGGGCGACGGCAAGCGACGCCGCTTTGGACAAGGAACTGACCGACTTGGGCGCCGGCACCGCCAAAAAAGAAACCGCGCGCCGTTTGTTCGCGGAATTGCTGGACACGGCGGGGGGATTGAAGATTTTGACGCTTCATTCGTTCTGTCAATCCCTGCTGAAACGCTTTCCGCTGGAGGCGGGCGTTTCCCCGCAATTCGACGTTTTGGACGAATCCAACGCCGCAAAGCTGATTTCCGACGCGCAGGAAAGCGTGTTGAGCAACCCCGATTTTACCGACGTTTTGCAAACCGTTGCGCTGACGACGAACGAAACGGGATTTCTGGATACGATGAAAGAGCTTGCCGTCCGTCTGCCGCGTCTGCGCGCGTTTACGCAAGCGCACCCGACGTCGGAATCCGCGCGCTTTGCCTATGAACAGGCGTTCGATTTGCCCGAAAACGCGACCGAAGACAGCCTTATCGCCGATTTTTGCACTTTAAGCGAAACACGCGAAGCCGAATTGCGCCAAGCCGCTTTGATTCTGGGACACGGCAAGGGGTCGACCGATATCAAAAACGCGCGAATCATCGCCGATTTCGTTGTCGGACGCGCGGATTTGAACACTTATCTGCTCGTGTTTTTGACCAAAACAGGCAAAGTGCGTGAAGATTTGGCGCACAAAGACACGGCGGCAGCCGACCCGATAATGCAGACCGAAGCTTTGCGGGCGGAAAAACTGAAAAGGCGGCTGCAGTCCCTCGCCTCTATGCGGATTTCTTTGGCTTTGTTGAAAATCGGCGCGGCGATTACGCAAAAATACGCCGAACTGAAAGCAGCGCGCGCCGTTCTGGACTATGACGATTTGATTGCGACAGCACTTGATTTGCTGGAAAAATCGGGCGCGGCGGCGTGGGTTTTGTTCAAACTGGACGGCGGCATCGACCACATCTTGATTGACGAAGCGCAGGATACCAGCCCGCTTCAATGGCGGATTGTCAAAGCTTTGGCGGACGAGTTTTTTGCGGGCGAAACAGCGCACAAAACACGCCGCACTTTGTTTGCCGTGGGCGATCAAAAGCAGTCGATTTTCAGCTTTCAAGGCGCCGCTCCCGAAGAATTCGAGAAAATGCACCGTTTTTTCAAGGATAAAGTGCTGAACGCCGAACAGCGTTGGAACGACGTGCCGATGACGATTTCTTTCCGTTCGTCGCCCGCCGTTATCGAAGCCGTCAACGATGTTTTGAAAAATCCGGCCGCCGCCGACGGCGTAGTCGCCGCAACCGACGACGCGACGCATATCGCTTGGCGTAAAAAAGCGGGCGGTCTGGTCGAAATCTGGGATGTCGAGCAGTCCGAACAGGGCGACGCGCAAGCCGTTTACACCAAACCCGTCGAAACCCGCAAAACGGAATCGTCCCCCATGGCGCGCGCGGCGGCAAAAATCGCCGCCAAAATCGCCGACATGATTCAAAACAAGGAACGCCTGCCGTCGGGCAAGCCGATAACGGCGGGCGACATTCTGGTTCTGGTGCGGCGCAGAAACAACTTTATCGACTGTCTGACGCGTGAACTGAAGTCCCGCAACGTTCCCGTTTCGGGCGCCGACAGACTGAAAATCACGTCCCACATCGCGGTCAAAGACTTGATGGTCTTGGGCGATTTTTTGCTGATGCCGCAGGACGATTTGGCTCTGGCGACGATTTTAAGGTCGCCTTTGTGCGGCATATCCCCCGACGATTTGCCCGAAGCGGACAGAGCTTTGCCCGACTTGAACGGCGTGTCGGAAAACGACTTGTTCGCTTTGGCGTACGGGCGCGGCAGACAATCCCTGTTCGACCGGTTGAAAGCTTACGCGGACAAGCCCGAAACGCCGCTTGGCAAAGCGTATGCGTTTTTGTCCGACCTGTTGAACCGCGTGGACACCATGCGCCCGTTCGAGCTTTACGCCTATGTTTTGGGACGGCTGGGCAGGCAAAAGGCTTTTGTCCGCCGCTTGGGCGTGCAAGCCCTTGACGCGCTGGAGGAGTTTATGAATCTGGCGCTGGATTACGACCGCGCGAACACGCCGTCCCTGCAGCTGTTTTTGCGGGATTTGCGCGCGAACGATGTTGAAATCAAGCGCGACCCCGAACAAACCTTGGACGCTGTGCGGATTATGACCGTTCACGCGTCCAAAGGCTTGGAAGCCCCGATTGTTTTCCTGCCCGACACGCGGCAAAAGAAATTCTTTGCCCCGAAAACGGTGTGGCTGGAAAACGGCGCGCCCGTCTGGATTCCCAAAGCCGAACTGCGCAACGCCGAAGCCGTCGCCGAAATCGAAAAACTGAACGCCGCCGATGAACGCGAATACCGCCGCTTGTTGTACGTCGCTTTGACCCGCGCGGCGGACAGGCTGTACGTCACGGGCTGGGACAATGCGAAATCCAAAAAAAACGCCAAAACATCTCAAGCGCCCAAAAGCGACTGGTATACTTTGATTGCCGACTCCCTGCCTTCAAAAACGCTGTTCGTTCAGCCTGAAGCCAAGCCCGAAATCGAACAAACGGAAAAACAGGAACAGCTTTGCGCTTTGCCAAGCTGGGCATACAAAACCACGCCGCCCGCCGAACCGACGCCGCCGAAGCCGCTTGTCCCCTCGAAGCCCGAAGGCGAGGAAACGGTCTTTGCTTCGCCGCTGTCCGAAAACAGGCTGCAAGCGCGCAAACGCGGGACTTTCATTCATAAACTACTGGAAATCCTGCCGTCCTATCCGCCCGAAAAACGCAAAGCGGCGGCGGAAAAGTTCCTGTCCCTCAACCCGATGGAAGACGGGGAAACCGCCGTTGAAAAAGTGTTAAGCGTGCTGGAAAATCCCGAATTTTTCCCTCTGTTCACGCCGAATGCCTTGGCGGAAGTCCCCGTTTCGGGCGTTGTCGGCGATCGCGTCGTCAGCGGGCAAATCGACCGCTTGGCGGTGTCGGAAACGGAAGTCTTGATTGTCGATTACAAAAGCAACCGCGCGATTCCCGACAGCCTTGAAAAAACGCCCGCGCCGTATGTCGAACAAATGCGGGCGTACAAATCGGTTTTGGCGCAGATTTATCCGACAAAGAAAATCCGCTGTTTCCTGCTGTGGACGGAAGCGCCGAAAGTCGCGGACATCACATCGTTGGTTGAATGACGCATCGGACTATTGACCCGCGGAAAAAAGGCACTTATAACTAACGCATCAAAAAAAAACAGAAAGGGCAAAAACGATGAAAATCATCAATGACAACGAATTTGAAACGGAAATCAAGAACTCCGCCGTTCCCGTATTGGTGGACTTTTACGCGGAATGGTGTTCGCCGTGCCGCCAGCTCAGCCCCGTTTTGGAAGAAGTTTCCAAAGAATTGGGCGACAAACTGAAAGTCGTCAAAATGAACATTGACGATTCGCCCGAAACGCCGACGAATTTCGGCGTGCGCGGCATCCCGACCCTGATTATGTTCAAAGACGGTCAAGCCGTCGCCACCCATTCCGGCGCCATGACGAAATCCAAGCTTGCCGAATGGGTCAACAGCCAAATGGCGTAAGAAAAGATATAAATATGAAAAAGCCCTCGAAAGAGGGCTTTTTTCATTTGCACAATGATTGAATAATATAGTTTGAAAATTCACCCAAAATTGATATACTTTGCAAAAGAATACAATCAAAGGGGGATTCATGCCATTTTCTGTCGGGGAAAAAGTTCAACTGAAAAACAACCCCAATCAAAAAGGAACACTTATTTCTTCGTGCATTCGCGGTACAAGAGTGTTTTGGGAAGTGGAATTTGACAATTCAAAACAGACTTATCCTGAAACAACTTTGCAAAAATGTGTACAAAATAAAATTTATTCCGCTCTTGATTTGTTTAGCGAAAGAAAATATTCCGATATAGAGATTTTAAAAAGAAATTTTTCACATATCAAAATAAACGGGAACATTCAAGATATTTTATACAGTATGGGATTTACAAACACAGAATTTTTACCACATCAATTTAAGCCTGTTATTAAGATATTAAATTCCATGACAAACGGTTTGTTAATAGCTGATGAAGTCGGTTTGGGAAAAACCATTGAAGCCGGATTGATATGGACTGAATTAAAGCATCGTTTCAACTTAAAAAAATTGATTATTGTTTGTCCAAGCGTCTTACAGGAAAAATGGAAACGCGAGTTACAATCAAAATTTTGTATAAAAGCTCAAATCCTAAATTCACAAGGACTTTTGGAGCTATTAAACGATCGGCTTTATAATTCTGAATTTGCTGTTATCTGCAGTATGCAAGGTCTTCGTCCTCAAAGAAAAAAATATCAAGATGAGAATATCGATGAAAACATCGGCTTTGCGCAAAAATTATTTTCTTTTTTTGAAGAACACGCTGACGATCCTGAAAAAATTTTTGATATGCTGATTATTGATGAAGCTCATTATATGCGTAACCAAGAAACACAAACAAGTAAGTTGGGCACCATTCTTCGAAGTGTTTCAGATTATGCTGTGTTTTTGTCGGCAACGCCTATTCAAAACAAAAGCGATGATTTGCATACGCTTCTTCGTATGTTGGATAAAGATGATTTTGAAAGACCGGAAGCTTTTTCAAATATTTTAAATGAAAATAAAGACATTGTTTTACTGCGAGATAAACTTCTTCAGGGGAATAGTGACATAATCTATATTATGGATAGATTGAAAAAAATAGCTTCAAGCGAAGCTTTTATTGAAAATAGACAATTAGATACATTGATGAATAAATTACAAACAGATGGCTTTTCAAAAATTTCACCTCAAAAATTGGCTTATGAATTAGAAAACATCCATTCTTTGGGATATATTTATACACGAACAAGAAAGCGGGATATAAAAGAAAATCGGGTCATTCGAGAACCGATTCCGGAATATATAGATATGACCGAAAACGAAAAAAAAGCATATTCTTTAATAACTGACGCTATAAAAAAATACAGCTATACTTTAGATAAAGGCTCCGCCGAATTTTTATTGTGCATGCCTCAGCGCATGTTGGCAAGCAGCATATATTCCGCAATGCTTTCTTGGAAAAACCGTTTAAATTCGATTGTCCACGAATATGAAGATGAGGATGAAATCGATGTAGAGAAAAATTCATTTTCGGATTTAATGAACTGTATTTGCGACGCCGTTTCTTCTATAAACTACTTAAATGATTTGCGATCACACGATTCCAAATTTGAACGATTAAGTGAATGTATCACGGAAGCACTAACAAAAAATAAAAACGAAAAAATAATAGTATTTTCGTCATTTGTCGTCACTTTGAACTATCTTCATGAGCGCCTTTCGGAACAAAATATAAAATCTCTGCTGCTCACGGGAAATTCAGGAGATAAAGATAAAATCATTTCCGATTTTTCATCCCAAAATGACATTTCCATCCTTTTGACTTCAGAAGTTGGCAGTGAGGGTGTTGATTTGCAATTCTGTCGCTTCCTTATTAACTACGACTTGCCTTGGAATCCTATGCGTGTGGAACAGCGCATCGGTCGATTGGATCGCATTGGACAAAAATCTCAAAAAATAACTATATGGAATATGCTTCATAAAGATACCATCGATGCGAGAATTTACGAAAAATTGTATGAGAAGCTTGATATATGCAAAGAAGCTTTGGGATCTTTTGAAAATATCCTTGGCTCAGAAATCAAAAAGCTGCATCTATCCTGCTTCAGACTCACGCCCCAAGAAGAAGATGCTATGATTTCGCAAACAAAACGTGCGCTTGAAAATCAAAAAATCGAACAAGATAAATTGGAAGAAGAAGCTGCTCAATTTACATATTTGGGGGATTTGGTTTTTCAGAAAATAGAGGAAATGAACAACAAAAAGCAACGCATCACACGAGATGACATTCGCATATTTGTAATAACATCAATTAAATTATTCTCACCTGAAACAATTATATTGCCTGAAAAAGATGAATATGCATTTACAATAAAATTCAAACCGGATTTTTTATCTGAGTTAAACACATACTGCGCTTCTCAAAAAAGCTATTCAAACTACCCGATGTGTATAAAATGTGTCTTTGACAATAAAGTTACTTCCAATTTCGGAAAAACAGAGTTAATCAATCAAGCCCACCCTATCGTAAAATTTTTAGCATTTAAATATGAGCAGCTCCCCCTCTACAGCAAAGGCGCTGCCTTTGCAATACGACTGCAATCCGATGAATTTCCAAAAGGGGATTACGTTTTAGGGGCGTCAAAGATACAATTTGACGGAGCAGTCCGATATGAAAACATTGCCTACGTAGCCTATGATTTTAATACGGGACGTGTTTTTGAAAACGCTGAAGATTTGTTTAAC
Source organism: Alphaproteobacteria bacterium UBA2903 (assembly GCA_002349565.1). Classification (GTDB taxonomy): domain Bacteria; phylum Pseudomonadota; class Alphaproteobacteria; order CAAGCB01; family CAG-977; genus UBA2903. The sequence continues at coordinate 30,320 of DEDN01000001.1, forward strand.
AGATGCGTAGAAAAAGGCACTAATTGGATTGATCAGAGAAACCTTGATTATGAAAAAATCATTAAATGTGCAAAACAAGACGTTTCTTTGGATCTTGTTGAAAAGTTAGAAGATATTTCCCAAAAAAACAGAGACAAGAACAATGATAGGATAGATTTTCAAATACGTCATATTGAAAAATATCGCGAAGAACAAATTTCCAAATATGAGGAACGTATTCAAAATTTAAGGAATGGCACCATAGACCAGCAAAAAATGGTCAACGCAACTATTGGCAAACGGGATGTCATTACAAGCAAACTCGATACCAAGATAGAAACTTTAAACCAAAGAAAATTCAATTTATCTGAAAAAACATCGGATATATGTTTGGCTTTGGTGCATGTGGAGTAACGGCTGATGATAAAAATTCACAACAACTTCATTGACTTATGCAAATACGATCCGAAAGAAGACGCTGAAAAACTTTCAAACCTGCTTTCCTTTGGAAAAAATTTTTACACATGGGACAAACAATATGCTTCCATCATTAGTGAAATAGCCAATAAAAATTCAGAGAAGAACGTTGCGATCAAAACGCCTAATCAAGATGTTAAACCGTTTTCCCCCGCTAACAAGACGCGAGCCTCATTTAAGATTGAACTTAAACCGAATCCTACCGTAAAAAAGCTGCCTATTGAAACATTGGACACACTTCAGGCACTTTTAAATACTTTTGAAAACGTTCTTCGAACTCAAAATTATAATGTGTGTGTGTCCCACTCTCTTAAAATTAACCGACTTTTGTCTGCCATAGAAAAATCATCTTATGCATCCGATTTCAAAACTTCATCAACTTTTCAATCCCTTACAAAAAGATATAATGATTTACTTAATCAATTTTACAAACTCAAAGAAAACCATAAAAAACAAACAAACTATGCAGATGCGCCTCGGCTCGAAAAAGAATTGTTAAGAGTTCAACACTCTACAGACAGCAAAATATCAGGAAACGAACATATAATTACGCACGAAATAGGACCGCATTACCCATTAACTTTATTTTCAAACGAAACACGTTTTAATGAGAATGATGCGGATCCGATTTATTTTGTAATAGGCTTGGACATAGGTACCTCTTTTACAAAGGTAGTCATTTACGAGCATTATTGTAAAAACGTTTTTTATCCAGTCGATTTTCAATGTTTTTCCGCGAAATATAATCCGTTTTTGCTTCCGACAAGATTGAGTGTAACAAAAAACGGGCAATATTTCATCCCTTTGTCTGGTGAAAAGGAAGCTTCTTTTACCAATTTAAAATTGGATTTCATTCAAAACGAAGCGACAGAAATCATCCCGTTCATAGCTTTGGTTCTTCAATATGTTCGGACATGGTTTATCCAAAAATATGCGGACATTGATGCCTATAAAAATCATTCGTTTGAGTGGCTTTTTGTCAGAGCCGGCGTTCCGTTTGCCAGCTGTTCACAAAAAGGAGCCGAAGCCAAATTCGAAGCCGCATTAAAACAAGCTTATGAACTTTCGTACAAAAAGGCTATTTTTGAGCAAGACATTTCACAGCCGTTAATTGCTGAAGAGCATCCAACTGAACTTAAATGCTTCCCGGAAATAAAAGCCGAGATAAAAACTTACGAAACCAGCTTTTCACGGGAAGACGATCTTCATTTAGCTCTTGATATCGGGGCGGGAACTTTGGATTGCTCTTTATTTATCATTGAGCAACAATTAGAAAACAAACCTTTTTCGGTTGCGAGTTCCATCATGCCATTTTTAGGAGCGAAAATATATGAAAAATTCCTGTCCGGAGCACTTCCTAAAACAGAGGATAATTGTTTTGATACAACATCCAAGGTTAAAGATTTAAACTATTTCTTAGAAAAATATGATGATCAAAAAATAAGAGATGAATTAAAGAAACGGCATGATTTCTTTTTTAAAAAATGCGTTATAACCGTCAATACTCTTATTCGTTCCGTAAAGAAAAAGCTTCCAAACAACTTAAGGGCATGGCATCAACCTTTAAAGGTTCTATTACTCGGAGGCGGACGAAATATTCAAATTTATCAAGATGTTGCGAACGGAATCTACTGTGAACATACTTTAAAATCAACTACTCGACAAGTTGCGTATATTGGAGATCAGTTAGACAAGTTAGAACAAGAAAGAATGTTCGTTGCTCACGGATTGTGTCTTGATGAAATAGAGCGTCAAGATATATATTATCCGGAAGATTTTGACGATTATGGAAACATAAAAACATCTCTCGAAATCTCAAAAAACGGTTGTTATGAAGATGAGTTTTGGCGAGAGGAGGATTGACCTTTTTCTTTTCGCATAAGTATGTCGCTCCATCTCAACCGTGATAAATGCCGCGAGGGTGCCGGCAACCATGCCGCCCAGAGCATTGCTCCCCTCTTGACAATCGGCGTTTTAAAATGTATATTCTTTTTCAGATAGAGAGGCTATATACTGCATTAAGCTTTTTTAAGCAGGATTTTTATCTGATTGCAGTTGACGCCTCTTTTCCGTTATCTATAAAAATCCCAACCGCCGACCTTTAATATATTCTTCATTGAAACGGTCGATTTCTTTTATCTGCCTTAAAATTGTATTGGCGTTCATATCGCGGATCAACTTGTAAATCATATTGTGGATTCGCGCAGGTTCGTTCAGCGGGTCAACAACTTTTATCAAAGAACCGTAGTGAAACACTTTATTACGGTAATTTCGGATTCTGTTCACACGTTCAAAACAAACTCCGACGGAAAGAGTTTCTTTAGCATTGTCAAAAATCTCGTTCAGCAAAGCGGGGTATTTTTTCCAAAACGTTTTTCGATAGTTTGGACTGAACAAATAAGCCCAAAACCCGAAAGTCAGTTCCGAAATGATATGATTTTTGTTGTTCGGGTCTTTTTGCGCTTCCACCACAAGCCTTTTTTGGATTTTTTGAAAAGTGTCCGCGTTTTTCCCAATCTGATAATCAGGATTGAAAATCCAATCCTCGCCCAAATGTTTGGAAAACACGGCATCGATTTTGTTGCGCAGGATAATTTCAAAATAACTTAAAGACTGATAAAAACTTTCCGCCAATTCCGAGTTATATAAATGCGCCGTAAACGCTTCCTCCGCGGACGGCTTGTTGTATTTAGCCAGTCTGCGCTCCGAGATTAAAGTTTCAATTTCGTTCATGTTTCCCGCTTGAGTTTCACGCCCGCTTTATTCTCTTTGCCCCTTCAACCGCGATAAATGCCGCGAGGGTACCGGCGACCATGCCGCCCATGATGTCGGTAAAGAAATGGAAGCCCATATAAATCCGTGAAAAAGCGATAAGGCATGCCAAAATCACGCCCGCCCACGCAAACCGCGTATGCGTCAGCATCAGCACGCCCGCCGCGGCAAAGGAAGCGGTCGTATGTCCCGACGGGAACGAAAATCCCGTTTCGCACGCCGCCAAAATCGCCAAATCGGGACGGACGGCGCACGGACGCAAGCGTTCGACAAACGGCTTCAATGTCAAATTGCAGATAATCGCGCCGATGAAAATCGCGCCGAAAATCAAAAATCCCGTCTTGCGCGTTTGTTTGAACGCCATCAGCACGGCGCTCAGCCCCAGCCAGACGTAGCCGTTATCGCCCAGCACCGTAATCACGGGCATGACGGCGTCCGTAACAGAGTTCCTGAAAACGGTTTGCACCCAATCCGTAATTTGAAAATCAACCGTCGTTATCATCTGAGCTTCGCCGCCGTCTGCAAGCAATCCGTCGACGATTTTTCGGTGCTTCCGTAGTTCGGCGTGCCGATTTCCATATGTTTGACTTCGTTATCCTGATTCATATACACGAACAACACACAGCTGTTTTGCGCGTACACCCAGACTTGCGAAGGCGATTCCATCCGCTTGACCGTTGGCGCGCCCAAAACGGATTCGACATAGTCCGCTTTTAATATCGGGTTTTCGCGGTGCGACTCGGCAACCTTGAGCGGCGTACCGCTTTCCGCCTCCACAACGGGAGTTTTTTCGACAACGGGCAATTCCGTCGGTATGGATTGGCATCCGCACAGCACCAAAAACAATAAGAAAACAAGCCGTTTCATTGAGTATCCTCTTGTTTTGCGACCAATCGCCGCATAAAGGCGACCGCCACCAAAGGGCTAATCATATTGACGACGGGAATCGTCATCAAAACGGCTATAAATATACCCGCTTTGCGCCAGTAAGGCAACTTTTGTTCAAACAGTTTTTCCGCCGACGCGTAATCATTCGTCCGCAAAGCGACCGAAAAGAAATACTCGCGCGCCAAAATCCGCCCGTTCACCCAGTAATACAAAGCAACGGGCAGCAGATTCAACAGCGGAATCCAGCCCAGCAACACGCTTATCGGCGTAATCAACGCCGTCGCCCCCGCGCCTTGCAAAGCGACAATCGACGACATTTTGACGCTGTCCGCCAGCTTGACATCGCGCAATTTGCGCCCTTGAGACAGCTTGTCAACGCCCCAATCGATAAAAAAGCCCGCCGCAAAAGTCGCCGCCGCGGGAAAAAACATCAACGCCAAAATAAAAAATCCGATTCCCCCCAAAACATTGACCGTTTTTGTCAGCCAAACGCTGTCGAACGAAACAAAATGCGTAAAAACCGCCGTCAGTCCGAAAAACAATCCCAACAACAAAATCGTTGCGGAAATCAGCGATAAAACCAGCAAGCTTCTGATTTTCTTGGAAAAAACATCGCTAAACGCGGCTAAAAAACTGTGAATCATTTTCGTCCCCCTTGGAAAAAAGTTTTATTTTTTTATAACAGAGGCTTGCTTGAAAACAAAGTTCCTTTATACTGCACGGGTAATTAACCCCAACGGAGGTTCTGTTTTATCATGAACGCTTTGTCACGTTTCGATGTCGTCGCAATCGGAAACGCAATCGTTGACGTCCTTGCCAACATGGATGACGATTTTTTGAAAAAGCACGATATGCCCAAAGGGGTGATGACTTTAATCGACGCGCAAAGGGCTGAGCAGCTCTATGCTCATTTACCCGACACCAGCGTCGAATGTTCTGGCGGATCGGCGGCAAACACCGCCGTCGGAATCGCCGCCATGGGGGGCAAGCCCGCTTTTATCGGCAAAGTCGCCGCCGACAAACTGGGCGACGTGTTCCGCAAAGACATTACCGAATCGGGCGTTCACTTTACGACTCCGTGTCTGAAAAACGAAAAACCGACCGCGCGGTGCATGGTGATTGTCAGCCCCGACGCCCAAAGAACGATGAACACTTATCTGGGCGCGTGTGCAAAGCTGTCCCGCAAAGACATTGACGAAGAGCTTATCCGTCAAACCAAAATCGTTTATATGGAAGGCTATCTGTGGGATCGCGACGAAGCCAAAGACGCGCTTTCGTTCGCCGTCGAATTGGCGCGCAAGCACAACCGCAAAGTTTCTTTGTCCTTGTCCGATCCGTACTGCGTCAACCGCCACCGCGACAGCTTTTTGGAACTGATTAAAAGCGGCGTGGACATTGTTTTTTGCAACGAAGACGAAATTCAATCCCTGTTCGATACGCACGATCCCGAGGAAGCGTTTGAAAAATGCCGGACTTTGTGTGAAATCGTCGTTGTAACGCGCGGCGCAAAGGGCGCGGTCGCGATTAAAGGCAACGAACGCTACGAAATCCCCGCCGAACCGATTAACCGCGTGGTTGACACGACGGGCGCGGGCGATTTGTTCGCCGCCGGATTTTTGACGGGTTACGCCGCCGATCGTCCGATTTCCGAATGTCTGCAAATGGGGGCGCTTGCCGCCGCGGAAATCATTTCCCATTACGGCGCGCGTCCCGAAACGCCTTTGTGTGATTTAATCGCGGAAAAAATCAAACCGTAAAAAAATTTTCGGTAAAACGTAAGTATCCTGACTATGGAATCGTTAAACATTTGGTTTTAACGATTTTGGTCGAGTACGAAACATGTTGCATTTATCGAAAAAAAACGTCTTTTTGTTCGCTTTGGTCGCTCTTGCCGCCCTGTTCGGGTGCAAGGCTTGGTTCAAAGATGAACCCGTTTCCTACATCACGGAACCCGTTATTCGCAAAAACATCGAAAAAGCAGTCAACGCCACGGGCGAAGTCAAAGCCATCGAACTGGTCACCGTCGGCGCGCAAACGTCGGGAAAAATCGAATATCTGCCCGTCAAAGTCGGGCAACGGATTCAAAAAGGCGACCTTATCGCCCAAATCGATTCGACAACGCAGGAAAACGATGTCAACAGTGCCAAAGCCAAGCTGACCAGTTTGAAAGCGCAGTTGAACGCCGCCGAAATTTCCGCCAAAATCGCCGAAAAGCAATTCGTCCGCGAACAACGTTTGCTGAAAAAGAATGCCGCCTCGCAGGAAGACTTTGAAAACGCCAAGGACGCTTTTGAAGCCGCCAAAGCCAAAGTCACCGAACTGAAAGCGTCGATTGCCGAAACCGCGCTGGCTTTGAACACGGCGGAAACGAACTTGGGATACACGAAAATCACCGCGCCTTTGGACGGCGTCGTCGTTTCCGTTCCCGTCAAAACGGGGCAAACCGTCAACGCCGCAATGAACACGCCGACCATCGTTCAAATCGCGGATCTGTCGCAAATGGAAATTCTGATTGAAATCTCCGAAGGCGACATCGGCAAAGTTCAAACGGGGGCGAAAGTCACTTACACCGTTTTAAGCGCGCCCGAAACCGTTTACGAAACGACTTTGAAATCCATTGATCCGGGGCTGACTTTGCTGACCAACGGCGAATACACCGAAGTCGTCGGTTCCGACGAAGCGATTTACTACTACGGACGGCTGGTCGTCGACAATCCCGACGGCGCTTTAAGAATCGGCATGACAACCCAAAACGTGATTTACGTTGCGCAAGCCGACAATGTTTTGACGGCTCCCGTTCTGGCGGTCAAAAAGGACGGCGCGCAAAGTTATGTCAACGTTCTGACCCCGACGGGCATTCAACGGCACGCGGTTGTAACGGGATTGTCGGACGGCGTGGACATCGAAATCAAATCGGGCGTATCCGATCATGACACCGTGGTCATCGCGCAAATGTCCGAATCCGAAGTCACCAAAAAGAAAGACAAATTCAAACGTCCGAGAGGCTTCTGATGAACATCATTGAACTGTCGAAAATCAACAAGTTTTTCGGCGCGGGCGACAACAGAACCCACGTTTTGAAAGACGTTGATTTCACCATTGAAAAGGGCGATTTCGTCGCGATTATCGGACAATCGGGATCGGGCAAATCGACGCTGATGAACATCATCGGCTGTCTGGACGTGCCGACGGCGGGATCGTATAAAATCAACGGTGTCGAGGTTGCCAAAATGACCAAAGACGAACAGGCGGCTTTGCGGTGCAAGACGTTCGGCTTCATCTTTCAGCGTTACAACCTGCTGTCGAATTTGAACGCGCTTGAAAACGCGGCCCTGCCCGCCGTCTATTCGGGCATCGGCAAAGCCGACCGCACCGCGCGCGCTTTGATGAACGGGGGCGAGATTATCCTTGCCGACGAACCGACGGGCGCGCTGGATTCCAAAAGCGGCGAAACCGTCATGGAAATCATCAAATCCCTGCACCGTCAGGGACACACGATTGTCATGGTCACGCACGACGCGCACATCGCCGCCCAAGCCGACCGCATCATCGAAATCAAGGACGGACGCATCATTTCCGACACGCGCAAAGCCAATGAATTTTTCCCCCTGCAAAATCCCGTCAAAAACGTCAAGCGTTCCCGTCTGGCGGAATTGCGCTACAGCTTTTTGGAATCGTTTTCGATGTCCGTTCATTCGATTTTGGCGAACAAAATGCGGTCTTTGCTGACCATGCTGGGCATTATCATCGGCATCGCTTCGGTCGTGTCGGTCGTCGCTTTGGGCAACGCGTCCCAAGCCAAAATCATGAAGCAAATCAGCTCCATGGGAACGAACACGATTGACATTTTACCCGGCAAAGGCTTCGGCGACCGTCATTCGGGAAAAATCAAAACGCTGAAAATCAGTGATTCCGAGTTTTTGGCGCGTCAAGCGTTCATCGACAACGCCAGCCCGAACGTGTCGACCAGCGGGACTTTGGTTTACAAAAACAATTCTGTCACCGCCAGTTTGCGCGGGGTTGACCGCGCTTATTTCTCGGTCAAAGGCAAAAATCTGACCGTCGGGCGCATTTTCAGTCCCGAAGAAGTTTCCCAAGCCGATTCCGTCGTCGTTATCGACGACAACACGCGCAAAGAACTGTTCGCGGACAATCCCAATCCCGTGGGCGAGATTTTGATTTTCAACAAAAAGCCCTTGAAAATCATCGGCATGACGGAAAAGGACAACTCCCCCGGTCCGATGTCGGAAAGCATGAATCTGTGGGTGCCTTACACGACCGCAATGTACAAAATCACGGGCGGCAAAGACATCAATTCGATTACCGTGCGCGTCAGCGATTCGGTTAAATCCCAAGTCGCCGAAGACAGTATCGAAGCGATTTTGACCGCGCGGCACGGCAAAAAAGACTTCTTTATGATTAACACGGACAGCATCAAGCAAACGATTGAAAGCACGACGGGAACAATGAAGCTGCTGATTGCCTGTATCGCGGTCATTTCGCTGATTGTCGGCGGCATCGGCGTGATGAACATCATGCTGGTATCGGTCACGGAACGCACGCGCGAAATCGGAATCCGCATGGCAATCGGCGCAAAGCAATACGACATTTTACTGCAGTTCCTGATTGAATCCGTGCTGATTTGCGTGCTGGGCGGCGGACTGGGCGTCGCGTTTTCCCTGACGCTCGGCTGGCTGGTCAACACGTTTGCGACGAACTTCGGCATGCTGTTTTCAACCGCGTCGATTGTGTTGGCTTTGGTCTGTTCGTCGTCCATAGGAATTATCTTCGGCTATATGCCCGCGAAAAACGCGTCCAACTTAAACCCCATTGATGCTTTGGCGAGTGAATGACATGATGAAACGAAACACCTTCTTATCCTTTTTATTGGCAACAACCGTTTTGTCGGGGTGCGCCGCGACAACAAAATCCGTTCCGTCTTTGGAAGCCGAGCTGAACTATACGCAAGAAATCCGCGAAAAATTCCAAGCCGATCTCGACTGGTGGAAAGCGTACAACAATGACGAGCTGAACTACTTGACAAGCTTTGCCTTGAAAAACAATCCCGACATGCTGAAAGCGGCGGTCAAGATTCAAAAACAGCTGGCAAATTTGAACCTGTCGGAATCCGATTTGTTTCCGACGTTGACGGGCAGTCTGGGCGCGTCGTCGAAAAAAAAGCTGAACGACGGCAAAAAATCGACGCCAACGTTTTCGGGCGAGCTTGCTTTGAATTATGAAATCGACTTGTACGGCAAAATCGCCGACGCCCGCGACGCGCAGGAATTCGAGCTGAACGCCACCGTCGCCGACGCCGAAAGCGCGCGGCTGAGCGTCGTCAACAGCGTTGTCGATTTGTATTTCAACCTGCTTTATTTGCGCGACACGATTGATTTGACGCAAAAAAACATCGACACTTACAGCAGTCTGCTTGACATTGCGAGCGCGCGGTTCAACACGGGCAAAGCCGACAAGCTGGAAATCACGCAGGCGCGGCAAAGCCTGATTGCCGAACAAACGGCGCTGCTGAACGCGCAAACGCAATACAAGGAAATGGAGCAAAGCCTGCGCAACGTGTTGAATCTGAAACCGTCGGACGGCTTTGTTTTAGGCAAAGCTTCGATTTTAAAGCAACCGCTTTTGACGCCGCATTTGTCCGTCCCCGTATCCGTTCTGGCGAACCGTCCCGATTTGACCGCCGCGCAGTACCGCTTGAAAAAAGCGTTCAAAACCGTGAAAGTTTCGGAAAAAGGTTGGTATCCGACGATTTCGCTGAACGGCGCAATCGGATCGTCGTCCGACCGCGCGAAATCGACGTTCGATTTTCCGTATCTGTTGGGCGGCGTGTCGGTCAATCTGCCGTTTTTGGATTGGAACAGCGTGAAAAACAACGTCAAAATCGCCAAAGCCGATTACGATATCGCCTTGATTGACTTCAAGGACGCTTTGGCGCAGGCGTTAAACGAAGTCGCTTATTATTCGTTTGCTTACGGCAAAACGGGACACATTTACGCCAACGTCGAAAAAACGGTCGAAAACAACCGTCAAATCACCGCGTATTACCGCGCGCGGCATCAAGCGGGCAAGGCAAGTTTCAAAGATGTTCTGCAAGCCGTCGCCGACGAAAACGCGGCGCGAAAGAATCTGCTGGCGCAAAAATATCAGCTGATTAAATACGAAAACCTGCTGTTCAAAGCCATGGCAGGACGGTATTAGCCTGCGTCGCCGCCTATGGCTGAGGACAGCATTTCGTCATAGTTGCGAGGACAGCTTTTCGTCATAGTTGCGCAGATATTCGTCCTTTGTCAGACAGTTCGGTTTGGCTTTCTTTTCGTCCCGATACAAAGCGCGGGATTCGTCTTCGTTCAGCGCATACAAGGGATCGCTGACCATTCTGCGGCTGTCTTCAACCATATAAGTCGCGTATTCGCTTTCGGTAACGCAACCGTCTTTGTTTTTATCCATTTGAAAATAGTTTTCGTCGGCAATATTGGACGATATGCCTTTGAGGAAATTGTTTGCCATTTCGTCGGGAGACATATTTTCCAACTTTTTGACCGCTTCGTTGAATTTTTTCAAAGAATCCTGCAACGCGGCCTCCGCCTTGTCGGGATTGTTCGCGAACTCCATGACTTTGTTTTGCCGTTCGCTGGCAGACAGCATCGATTCCGTTTGCATCAAAAGTAAAAACTCGTCCTTTTCCAGATTGCCGTCCCCGTTTTTGTCAAAGGTTTTAAACGCGGCGTTCCGTCTGGACTTCTTGTGCCGTTTTTGCGCATCGTCCAACAAAACATCCGCATCAATGCCCCCGACAAAGGCTTTGTATTCGTTCGACGAAATAACGCCGTCGTTGTTGACGTCCAGCAAATCAAACGCAACTCTCATCATTTCCGACGCATCGGAAATCTGCGCGTTCGCCGCCGATCCCGCCATTAAAAATCCCGCCAAAAAAACAAAGCCTTTCTTCATATCGTCTTCCTCCGCTTTTTATTCAAATACCGTGAAATTTGTTGACAAGTCAAGCAAAACTGCATAGAAAAACGCTTAGTTTGAATTCAACGAAGAAGTAAACACCCATGCGTAATATTGCTATCATTGCCCACGTCGACCACGGCAAAACAACTCTGGTCGATACCATGCTGCGTCAAAGCGGCACGTTCCGCGACAATCAGGTCGTCGCCGAACGCGTTATGGATTCCAACGATCTGGAACGCGAACGCGGTATTACGATTTTGGCCAAATGCACGTCCATCGAATGGAAAGGCGCGCGTATCAACATCGTTGACACGCCGGGGCACGCGGATTTCGGCGGCGAAGTCGAACGCATTTTGGACATGGTGGATTCGGCGATTGTGCTGGTCGATGCCGCCGAAGGTCCTTTGCCGCAGACGAAATTCGTCGTCAGCAAAGCGCTGAAGCTGGGACTGAAACCGATTGTTTTAATCAACAAAGTCGACCGTCCCGACGCCCGTCCGCAGGAAGTGTACGAGGAAGTGTTCGACCTGTTTGCTTCTTTGGACGCGACGGACGAACAGTTGGACTTTCCCGTCTTGTACGCTTCGGGACGCGAAGGCTGGGCTGTTTACGATTTGGACAAAGACCCCCGCACGTCCATTGAACCGCTGTTTGACGCGATTATGAAATTCGTGCCGCCCCCCAAATGCGACCCGTACGCGCCGTTTACTTTGCTGGCGACGACGATTGAAAACGACCCGTTCGTCGGGCGTATTCTGACGGGCAAAATCCATTCGGGTTCCGTCAAGGTCAATTCCTGCATCAAAGCCCTTGACCGTTCGGGCAAAGTCATCGAAACCGCGCGCGTCAGCAAAATCTTGGCTTTCCGCGGATTAAAGCGCACGGGACTGGACGAAGCCGAAGCCGGCGACATCGTTTCCATTGCGGGCTTTACCAAAGCGACCGTGGCGGATACCTTGTGCGACCAGTCGGTCACGACGCCGATTCCCGCTCAGCCCATTGACCCGCCGACGCTGGCGATGACGTTTTCAATCAACACGTCGCCTTTGGCGGGCAAAGAGGGCGACAAAGTAACGTCTCGCGTCATCTGGGACCGTTTGCAAAAAGAAGCCGAAGGCAACGTCGCTCTGCGCATTTCGCGCACGGGGTCGACCGACGCGTTTGAAGTCGCGGGACGCGGCGAACTGCAGCTGGGCATTTTGATTGAACAAATGCGCCGCGAAGGATTCGAGCTGTCCATCAGTCGCCCGCACGTTTTAATGCAAAAAGACCCCGTTTCGGGGAAAACCCTTGAACCTATCGAGGAAGTCGTCATCGACGTTGATGAACAGTACGTCGGCACGGTTTGCCAGACTTTGGGCGAACGCCGCGCGGAAATGACGGACATGCGCCCGTCGGGCGGCAACAAAACCCGCTTGACGTTCCTTGCCCCGTCGCGCGCGCTTATCGGCTATCATTCGCAGTTTTTGACGGACACCTGCGGCACGGGCGTGATGAACAAAATGTTCCACAGCTACGAACCGTACAAGGGGTCGATTCCCGGCCGCCGCACGGGCGTTCTGGTTTCAACGGACAACGGCGTCGCCGTCGCTTACGCGCTGTGGAAACTGGAAGACCGCGGTCCCATGTTCATCGATCCGGGCGCAGATGTGTACGAAGGCATGATTGTCGGCGAACACACCAAGTCGAACGATATCGAAGTCAACCCGATTAAAACCAAGCACTTGACGAACATCCGCGCCGCCGCGAAAGATGAAAACATCCAGCTGATTCCGCCCATTAAAATGAGCTTGGAAGAAGCGCTTGCCTACATCCAAGACGACGAACTGCTGGAAGTCACGCCCAAAACGTTCCGTCTGCGCAAAGCGATTCTGGACACGAACCTGCGCAAACGCGACGCGAACAAACGCGCCCAGCTGGAAAAAGAAAACGGATAAAAGGCGATGACTGCTTGGAAAACCGCGTTTTCGGTGTATAAAAACCCGAAAATGATTGCAATGCTGGTTTTGGGGCTGTTCAGCGGTCTGCCTTTGGTTTTGGTGTTTTCGACGCTGTCGTTCTGGCTGTCCGACTGCGGCGTGAATGTCAAGGCGATTGCCGCGTTTTCTCTTGTGCGTCTGCCGTACAGCTTTAAATTCCTGTGGTCGCCCTACATCGACCGCATGCCTTTGCCTTTTCTGACCAAGCGGTTGGGGCAAAGGCGGTCGTGGGCGATTTTTTTCCAGCTGTGCCTGATGGCAAGCCTGATTGCTCTGGTGCATACAAACCCTACTCAAGCCCCTTTGGCAACGGCGGCGTGCGCGGTCGCGGTCGCGTTTTTTTCAGCATCGCAGGACATCGTTTTTGACGCGTTCCGTATCGAGTATTTGAAAGATTCCGAACAAGGCGCGGCGGCGGCGACGTTTGTTTTCGGTTATCGCATCGGCATGCTGATTGCGGGCGCGGGCGCGCTGTTTTTGTCCGACATCATCGGCTGGACGCGCGTTTACGAAGTTCTGGCTTTGTCGGGCATCATCGGCATGGCGGCGATTTTGTGCGCCAAAGAACCCGAAACGTCCGTTCAGCCCAAGCAAAAAAATTTCTTTAAAGACGCCGTCGTCGCGCCGATTGCCGACTTTGTGAAAAAGCCCGATTGGCTGTTGATTGTGTTGTTTCTGCTGACGTACAAAATGTGCGAAACGACCATCGGCACGGTCACACCGAAATTGTACAAGGAAGCGGGATTTACCAACACGGAAATCGCCGCCATTGTCAAAGTATGGGGCGTTGCCGCAACGATTTTCGGGGGATTTTTGGGCGGGGTTCTGGTCGCTAAATTCGGATTGTTCAAAAGTCTGCTGATTTGCGGAGTTTTGCAGGGGCTTTCCAATCTGCCGTTCGCGGGATTGGCGCTTCAAGGCAAATCGTTCGTCTGGCTGATTTCGGCGATTGTGTCCGACAATATGGCGGCGGGCATGGCGACAACGGCTTTTGTCGCGTATATGTCTTCGCTGTGCAACAAATCCTACACCGCCACGCAATACGCTTTGCTCAGTTCTTTGATGGCGCTGCCGCGCGATTTGCTGTCGGCGGCAAGCGGCTGGCTGGTCGTCAAGCTGGGCTGGGTGTCCTTTTTCGTGTTTACGGCGTTTCTGTGTCTGCCCGGACTGACGATTCTGTATTTTCTGAATCGCCGACTTCAGGCGAAAACGGCAAAGACACCGTAAAGGTCGTCCCCGCTTCAGCCGAGCTTTCCACCGTTATTTTCCCGTCGTGGTGTTTGACGATTTGCGCAACAATCGCCAATCCCAAACCCGTGCCGCGCGCTTTGTTTTTCGTTTCGGCGACACGGTAGAAACGTTCGAAAACATGGGGCAAAGCTTCGGGTTTGATCGTATCGCCCGTATTGTGTACGGCTACCAGATAGTTGTTGCCGTCGACTTTGCAGGACAGGGTAACCGTTCCGCCGTCCTGCCCGTATTTCAAAGCGTTGTCCGTCAGATTTTGAAACACTTGCGTCAGTTCACCCGCATCGCCCAATATCCGATACGGCTGCGTGCAAAGCTTCAGCGCGATAACGGCGTTTTTCTTTTCGGCTTTGGCATCCAGCATCTGCTTGACGTTTTTCAAAATATCGGGAACGTCAACCGCGTCCGACGGTTTGTTGTTCGCGTTCATCTGCAATCGGGACAGGGACAGCAGACTTTCGATCAAAGCGGACATGCGCACGGCTTGCGTTTGCATAATGCCCAGAAATTTGTCCCGCGATTCCGCGTCGTCGCGCGCCGTGCTTTGCAGCGTTTCGACAAAGCCCGACAAAATCGACAAAGGCGTGCGCAATTCATGGCTGGCGTTCGCAACAAAGTCAGCCTGCATTTGTTCGAACTGCTTTTGCGCCGTCATATCGTACAAAGTCAAAACGGCGACCGCACCCGCTTTCGCTTCGGCGGGCAAACGTTCGATTTTGGCATTGTAAGTGCGCCCGTTCAGCGTGATTTCAAGGCTTTTTTTCGATTCTTCCGCCGAAACGACGTATTCCGCCGCCTGTTCCAGCGCGCTGTCGCCAATAACGTCAGCCAGTCTTTTTCCGCGCACGGAAATCCCCAAAATTTCACGCGCAGCCTGATTCGCGCCCATGACTTCCCCGTCCTCGTCCAGCATCAAAAGCGGATCGGGCAGGCTGTCCAGCACCGCCGCGTCGGACAGGGTTTGCGCCTCCAGCCGTTCGGTTTTGTTCAGCCAAATCGTGCGCATACGGTTGATTGCCGCAATAATCAGCGCGGATTCGTCGTCCGTTCCGGTCAAATGGGGCAGTTCCGAAAAATCCTTTTCTTCCGCCATTTCACGGACATAGCGCGTCACCGACTGCAACGTCACGAAAAACGGCAAAGAAAGCAGAACCGTCAGCGCAACAACACCCGCAAACCCCGCTACCGCCGACACGGGGCTGACTTCGCCCATCATGACCAGAATGATCAGCATTATCGCCGTCGGCAAAGAAACCGTCAAAACACGTTCGACAAAGTGGTACGGCGTTTCGAAATCTTCGTTGCGCCGCATCACGATTTGCAGGTATTTTTTGCGCCAGTCGAACATTTTTTATCCTTTGCGCGCTTTCAATCCCCGCTTGTACGCGTCCCAGTCGGAAACGGGAGCCATGGCAACGCCCGAATCGCATGCCGCTTTGGCAACGGCGGTTGAAACACTTTCCAACAAGCGCGCGTCAAACGGATCGGGAATGATGTTTTCCGCATTCAATCCGTCCGCAGCCGCCAATTCCGCCAAAGCGTGCGCCGCGGCTTCTTTCATTGCTTCGTTGATCTCACGCGCGCGCACGTCCAGCGCCCCGCGGAAAATATAGGGGAAACCAAGCACGTTGTTGACCTGATTCGGATAGTCCGACCGCCCCGTTGCGACAATCGCCGCGGGATTGGCGGCTTTGGCGTCCGCGGGCGTGATTTCGGGATTCGGATTCGCCAAAGCGAAAATAATCGGCTTGTCCGCCATGGTTTTGACCATATCGCCCGTCAAAGCACCCGCAACGGACAGTCCCAGGAATACATCCGCACCCTTGACCGCCTCCGCCAGCGTGCGGGCGGACGTTTCGACGGCAAAGCTTTCCTTGTACGGGTTCATGCCCGCCGTGCGCCCTTTGTAAATCACGCCTTTGGAATCACACATCGTAATTTTTTTGACGCCCATCGCGCGCAGCAGGGACGCGCACGCAATCGCCGCCGCGCCCGCGCCGTTCACGACCAGCTTGATTTCTTCGATTTTTTTGCCCGTCAGCTTCAGCCCGTTGACCAAGCCCGCCGCAACAACAACCGCCGTTCCGTGCTGATCGTCATGAAACACGGGAATGTTCAGCCGCTTTTTCAGTTCCGTTTCGATGTAAAAACATTCGGGGGCTTTGATGTCTTCCAAATTGATGCCGCCGAAACCCGTCGCCGTCAAAGCCGCCGCTTCGACCACTTTGTCGGGATCGTGCGAATCGATTTCGATGTCGATTGCGTCCACATCGCCAAAGCGTTTGAACAAAACGGCTTTGCCCTCCATAACGGGCTTGGACGCCAGCGCGCCGATGTCGCCCAGCCCCAAAACCGCCGTTCCGTTCGACACGACGGCAACCAAGTTGCCTTTGGTCGTGTAGCGGTACGCGTCGGCGGGCGTTTTTTCGATTTCCAGACACGGCGCGGCGACGCCGGGGGAATAGAGCAGCGCCAGATCCGCGCGCGTGTTCAGCGGCTTTGTCGCCGTCAGGGAAATTTTGCCCGCGCGCCCTTTCGCGTGCAAAGCCAACGATTGTTCTGCAAGTGTTTGTTTGTTTTCGGTCATTTTTTATCAATTCTTTTGTTGGTCAAAGAGGTTAAGTGTGTTAAAAGTACCATACTTTAACAAAAAAGTGAAACGCTATGACACAAAAAACCCCCTCCGACAAACATACGCCGATGATGGCGCAGTATTTCGCCGTCAAAGAACAACATCCCGATTACTTGTTGTTTTACCGATTGGGCGATTTTTACGAAATGTTTTTCGACGATGCGATAAAGGCGTCCGCCGCTTTGGACATCGCTTTGACCAAGCGCGGGCGTGAAAAGGGCGAGGACATTCCCATGTGCGGCGTTCCCGTCCATTCGCACGAAATGTATCTGTCGCGATTGATTCGCAAGGGCTTCAAAGTCGCGATTTGCGAACAGACCGAAGATCCCGCCGAAGCGCGCAAACGCGGATCGACCGCTTTGGTCAACCGCGCGGTGACCCGCCTTATCACCCCGGGCACGCTGACCGAAGACAATATTTTGGAGGCGCGTTCCTGCAACTGGCTGGCGGCGCTGACCGACACGGCGGACGGCATCGGGCTGGCGTGGGTGGATATGTCGACGGGCGATTTCGCGGTGCAGACGCTGCCGAACCGCCGCGCCAACACGCTGTCGGCGGCTTTGTCGCGCTTGGAACCCAAGGAAATCATCGTTTCCGAAAAAATTTTGCAAACGCCCGAATACTTTGAAACGTTCAACGACGTCAAGCGGCTTTTGACGCCCCTGCCCGCCGTTCGCTTTTCCCCCGACAACGGCAAAAAACGGCTGGAAGCGTTCTTCAACGTGCAGACTTTGGACGCGTTCGGCGCGTTCAACAAAAGCGAAACGGGCGCGGCGGGCGCGCTGCTGGATTACATCGATTTGACGCAAAAAGGGCAAATGCCCCGCCTGAACGCCCTGCGCCGCTGGTCGGCGGGCATGCTGATGGAAATCGACACGGCGACGCGCAGAAATCTGGAGCTGTTTTCCAGCCTGTCGGGCGAACGCAAAGGGTCGCTGTTTTCCGCCGTCGACCGCACAAAAACGGGCGCGGGGGCACGGTTGCTGTACCAGTACCTTGCCGCGCCTTTGACCGATGTCGGGGCGATTGAAAAACGGCTTGACCGCATCGAATTTTTTGTGAAAAACCCGCTGGTAAGGGCGACCGTGCGCGACCGTTTGGCGGAATGTCCCGATATGGAGCGCGCTTTGTCCCGCCTGTCCCTGGGACGCGGGGGACCGCGCGATTTGGCGGTCATCCGCGACACGCTGAAGCAAATTCCCGATTTGAAGCTGTCCATGGCGACCGAAATGGGCGAACCCGTCGCGATTACCGACTGTCTGAAAGGACTGGGCAATCACGACGCTTTGACCGACACGCTGCAAAAAGCGCTGGCGAACGATTTGCCGCTGCTAGCGCGCGACGGAGGATTCATCGCGCCCCTTTATTCCAAAGAACTGGACGATTTGAAGCACTTGCGCGACGACAGCCGCCAGATGATTGCGGGCTTGCAGTCGAAATACGCGGAAATCGCGGGAATCCCGAGCTTGAAAATCGCACACAACAACATTTTGGGCTTTTATATCGAAGTATCCGCCAAAAACGCGCAAAAAATGCTGGACGACGCGCGCAGCGGGCAGTCGATTTTCCTGCACCGTCAAACCATGTCGAACGCAATACGCTTTACGACCGTCGAACTGTCCGAACTGGAAAACAATCTGAAAGGCGTTGCGGAAAAGGCGCTCACCCTTGAACTGGAACTGTTTTCCGATTTGGTCGAAGCGGTGCTGGCGCACGGGTCGGAAATCGCGGCGGCGGCGCACGCTTTGGCAATGTTGGACGTGTCGAGCGCATTGGCGCACATCGCGGCGGAGCAGAACTACGTCCGCCCCGTTTTGGAAAACAGTTTGGCGTTCGACATTGTGAAAGGGCGTCATCCCGTCGTCGAACAAACCATGGCGGAGGAACACGCCGATTTCGTCGCAAACGACTGCCGATTAGGCAATTCGGACACGCACGACGGGCGGCTGTGGCTGATTACGGGTCCCAACATGGCGGGCAAAAGCACGTTTCTGCGCCAAAACGCTTTGATTGCCATTCTGGCGCAGGCGGGCTGCTTCGTTCCCGCGGAATCGGCGAAAATCGGCATTGTGGACAAAGTGTTTTCCCGTGTCGGCGCGGCGGACGATTTGGCGCGCGGACGGTCGACGTTCATGGTCGAAATGGTGGAAACCGCCGCGATTTTAAACCAAGCAACGGAAAAATCCCTTGTCATCCTTGACGAAATCGGGCGCGGCACGGCGACATTCGACGGGCTGTCGATTGCATGGGCGGTCGCGGAACACCTGCATGACGTCAACAAATCGCGCGCTTTGTTCGCGACGCATTACCACGAATTGACGGCTTTGGCGGAAATGCTCGGCAATCTGTCGCTTTACACAATGAAAATCAAAGAATGGAAAGGCAACGTCGTATTTTTGCACGAAGTCGTCAAAGGCATGGCGGACAGGTCTTACGGCATTCACGTCGGCAGGCTGGCGGGACTGCCGCCCGCCGTCATCGCGCGCGCCAAACAAGTGCTGGAGCAAATGGAAAAGCAGGGGTCGTACGAAATCAACTTTATGAACGACCTGCCTTTGTTCGCAATGGTCAAGAAAAAAGCCGACGCGCCCGCCCCCGAACCCGAAGAAACCGTCCCCGCCGAAGCCGCCCGAATCATCGAAAAACTGGCAGAAATCGATCCCGATTCGATGACTCCGCGCGAAGCGTTGGACGCGCTTTACGCGTTAAAGCAGATGATGCCATGACTTTGACCGACGCTTGGAAATCCGAGGGACGCGCCGCCGTTGTCGCCCGACTGAAAGAACGGCGCGCCTGCCTGCTTCAAACGTTCGCCAAGCGGCTGAATTTCACGGACGGATTGGAAGCGATGTACGCTTACGCCGACGCGTTCGACGACATCCTGCGCGACTTGAACGCTTTGACGGCGCAAACCGTTGTTCCGTCCGAAAGCTCTCCCCCGCCGACCATTGTCGCCGTCGGCGGATTCGGGCGCAAAGAGCTGGCGCCTTATTCCGACATCGATTTGTTGTTTTTGTTGGAAAACGCCGATGACGCGACGGCGCAGGAACGCATTGCCTTTATGGTGCAAATTCTGTGGGACATAGGGCTGAAAGTCGGACAAGCCGTCCGCACGGTTGACGACTGCATCAACCAAGCCCGAACGGAAATGACCATCCGCACCAATTTGCTCGAAGCGCGCTTTGTCGACGGCAATCGCGGCTTGTTCGACGATTTCAATGCGCGGTTTACCGCTTTGTGCCGCGAAACGGACGGACGCGACTTTGTTATGGCGAAAGTCGAGGAACGCCGCTTGCGTTATCAGCGCATGGGACAGTCGAAATACATGCTGGAACCCAATGTCAAAGAGGGGCGCGGCGGCTTGCGCGATTTGCACCTGATGTTCTGGCTGATAAAGTATTTGTTCGGCATTACGAACATGCCCGATTTGGTGTCAAGCAACATCCTCAGCCGCCAAGCCTGCGCCGCGTTTTTGAAAGCGCACCGCTTTTTGACGACCGTGCGCTGTCATCTGCACCTGTTGAACGGGCGCGCGGGCGACGTCCTGACGTTTGAAGCGCAAAAGCAAATCGCCCTGAAAATGGGATACGACAACCGCAGCGGACAATGCGCGGTTGAACGGTTTATGAAGCATTATTATCTGATTTGCAAAAACGTCGGCGAACTGTCGTGGCTGATGACCGTGATTATCGGCGACACGCTGAACGACGGCGTTTCGTTTTCGGACATCGATTCGGATTTCGTGCTGATTAACGACCGCATTTCGTTCAAAGACACGGTGTCGCTCGACCAAAATCCGATGCTGACAATGCGGGCGTTTTATCTGAAACAATTGCTGAAAAAGCCTGTTGATCCACGCACTTTGGGAAAAATCACGGATAATGCCAAGCTTGCCCGCAAACTGCGCAAAAACCCGCAAGCCAACGCTTTGTTTTTGGACATTCTGGCGGGCGAAAGCGCGGAAACGACCCTGCGTCAAATGCTGGAAACGGGCGTTTTGGGATACTTTATGCCCGACTTTCAGCCTTTAATCGCGCAAGTGCAGTTCGATTTGTACCACGTTTACACGACCGACGAACACACGCTGAAAACGCTTGGCTTTTTAGAACGGCAAAGCTCCGAACAGGCGCAAAGAACGCTTGCTTTGGCGGCTTTGCTGCACGACATTGGCAAGGGGCGCGGCGGAAAACACGAGGAAATCGGCGCCGTTCTGGCGCAAAAAGTCACGGCGGATTTGGGATTGGACGACGCCGAAGCGCAGGATGTCGTCTGGCTGGTGCGCAATCATTTGCTGATGAGCCAAGTCGCCTTTCGCCGCGATATTTTCGACCCGAAAACGATTGACGACTTTGTGCAAACCGTGCAGTCGCCCGAACGGCTGCGGCGGTTGTTCGCGCTGACCGTCGCCGACATCAAAGCGGTCGGTCCCGCCGTCTGGAACTCGTTCAAGGAAAAGCTGTTGACGGATTTGCTGTCGTTTGCTTTTGCGCGGATGCGGGGCGGCGGCGCGCATGAACGCGTTTTGACCGAAAACCAGCGGAAACTGGCGGAACTGCCGCCGTCGAAAGCGTATTCTTTTTCCGTATCGACGGACGCGGAGCGCGGCGTTACGGAATTTATCGTGCTTGCCCCCGATCATGATGGGCTGTTTGCGGAAATCACGGGGGCGATGGCTTTGTGCGACGTTTCCGTGGTCGAAGCGCAAATCACCACTTTGGACAACAAAATGGCGCTGGATACGTTTTTGATTCAAGACTCGCTTCGCCGCCCCGTCGAATCGGAAAAGAAAATCGCCAAGCTCAAACAAAAAATCGAACAGGCGGCGCAAACGGATTTTGAACCGATGCTGGCGGAAAAGCGCAAAACCGCGCCGAAAACGGAACTGACCGTTCCCGTCCGCGCGTTTGTCGACAATCTGGCGTCGGACAAATGCACGCTGATAGAAGTCAACGGCACGGACGCGGTCGGATTTTTACACTTGGCGACGCATGCGATGACGCGCTTGCGTCTGCAAATCGTTTCGGCGCATATTTACACTTACGGATCGCGCGTGGTGGACGTGTTTTACGTCACGGACAACAACGGCGAAAAAATCGTTGACGAAGCGGTTTTGGACAACATCAAATCAACAATTACGGAAGTTTTGAACAATGCGTACATCGGTTCTTAAATCAATCGCGACAATCGGCGGCTGGACGATGATCAGCCGCGTTCTGGGATTCGTGCGCGACGTGCTGATAGCGAACTTTTTGGGCGCGGGCATGATTGCCGACGCGTTTTTCGTCGCGTTCAAACTGCCGAACCTGTTCCGCAGTCTGTTTGCCGAAGGCGCGTTCAATGTCGCTTTCGTCCCCTTGTTTTCCGAACAGCTGGAACTGCACGGACGCGAAAAAGCGCAAAAATTCGCCGTCGAAGCGATGTCCGCGCTGTTTTACGTCGTGCTGCTGTTTACGGCAATCGCGGAAATCGCCATGCCGCTGATTATTATGGTTCAAGCCCCCGGCTTCGTCGAGGACGCCGCCAAATTCAACGCCGCCGTCGTTATGTCGCGCATTACGTTCCCGTATTTGCTGCTGGTGTCGCTGAATTCCCTGCAAAGCGGGGTTTTGAACTCGCTCGGCTATTTCGCGGCGGCGGCGCTGACCCCCGTTTTGCTGAATGTGACCATGATCGCCGCGCTGTTCGCTTTGACGCCGCTGTTCGGCGGCAATTACGGCTACGCTTTGGCAACGGGCGTTACAATCGCGGGCGTTCTGCAGCTGGTCTGGCTGATTTGGCACACGCGCCGCGCGGGCATGCCGCTCGGCATCCTTGCCCCGTGGACGGTTGTCAAGCGCAAAACGGCGGAACTGTCGCTGCTGCTGAAGCGCATTATCCCCGGCGTGTTCGGGTCGGGCATTTACCAAATCAACCTGTTTTTGGACACGCTGTTTTTATCGTTTTTGACCACGGGCGCGGTGTCGTGGCTGTATTACGCCAACCGCCTGTATCAGCTGCCCGTCGGCATTATCGGCGCGGCTATCGGCACGGCTTTGCTGCCGATTCTGACGCGGGATTTAAAGTCGGGCAATACAGCGCAAGCCCACAACACTCTGAACCAAGCGCTGATTATCGCTTTGGCGCTGTCCGTGCCGTCGGCGGCGGGCTTAATCGCTTTGGACTATCCGATTATTTCCGTGCTGTTTGAACGCGGCGAGTTCACAAACACCGCGTCGGTGAAAACGGCAATCGCCCTGTCCGCATACGCCGTCGGACTGCCCGCGTACATTCTGACAAAAGCGCTGTCCCCCGTGTTTTACGCGCGCGGGGATACGGCGACTCCCGTCCGAATCGCATGCTGGGCGTTGCTGATGTATGTGATTTTGTGCGCCGCGTTTCTGCCGACAATCGGCTATCTGGGCATCGCTTTGGCAAGCGGCATTGTCGCGTGGCTGAACGTTGCCCAGTATGCCTGGCGCATTAAAAAACAGCGGCTTCACACTTTGGACGCGCCGTTTGTCCGCCGCGCCCTGTCGATTGTCCTGTCGTCCGTGATTATGGGCATAGCGACCCGCGCGTGCTTTGCCGCCAGTCTGCGCCTGTTCCCCGACTGGCTGCACGGCGGGCAAGTCTTGCGCTTCGGACTGCTGGGGGCTTTAATCGGCATCGGCGGCGTGTTGTTCGCCGCTCTGGTGCTGGCGACAAAAGGCGTGACAATCGCGCAAATCAAAGCGTTGAGGCGGCGCAGATGAGCGAACGCGGGGCTTTGATGTTTGAAGCGTTGGCGGTTGTCGGAATCATTTCTTTGACCGTTCCGATTGCCATGCGGCAGGCGGCGCGGCAGCAAAAGCGGATGGAGGATGCCGCCGTCGAAAATCAAACAAGGCGTATCGAACAAGCCCTGAAAGATTACTTGAATTTTTCCGCACCGCTTAAAACGGCGGAGCTGTCGCGGCAAGGAATCGTCCGAACGACTTTCGCGGTGGCGGACAAAGAATTAAAGCCCTTTTTGCCCGCGTCATATTTCGACAACGGAAAAATCCGTCCGAATAAATCGATCGAATCTTATACCCTTTCGGGGGAAGCGTCCTGCACCGCCGCCGCCGATTTGCTCCGCCGTCCTTGCCCGCCCGCCGCTTTGACGGCAAATTGCCGCTGTGTGAAATACGCGTTTTTCGGAACAGCCAAACCCGTTCGCTCCCGCTAGATTCCGCTCTTGCCCGCAACCGTTTGATAAAAGCGGGCTGAAAAAGAGAAAATGAAAAAACTTGACACGTCTGCAAAAATAATCACAATCAGTTATATTATTGCAAAAGTAGGATGCTGACGTCAAAGCGAGAGGTTATTCCTCTCGTTTTTTATTGAAAGGATAAAAAATGACGGTAAGCAGTCAAACGAACAAGGCCATTTACATCGGAAACGGGGTTGCGACGGAATTTGCAATCCCGTTTTCCTTTTTGGAACAGGAGCATATCAAGGTCAGGCAAAAGAAAAATGACATACAGACCGAACGAACGGACTGGGAAATCAGCGGCGGCAACATCGTTTTCAAAACCGCGCCGGAATCGGGGGCGGAAATCGCGATTGTGCGCGAAGTGCCTTTGACGCAAGAAACGGACTACCGCGACAACGAGATTCTGCACGCGGAAACGCTGGA
>DEDN01000021.1:0-38185 GCA_002349565.1 Alphaproteobacteria bacterium UBA2903
TACACCTGCACGCTGAAAGGCTGTTCGGATATGGGATATCAGACGTCTTGTTCCGCGGGCGACGAAGAGACAAGCGCGGGAACCGCCCCCAACGGCGAATCGTGCGTGTCCTGTTCGACACCGAGTACTCCGACATCCGAATGCAGCAGCGACAGCGATTGCGCATGGAACAAATACTGTTCGGCAAGCGGCGATTGCGTGTCGATATCGTGCAGCGGCACATGCAAGGAAATCAGCAATCACCAATGCGTGACCAAATCGGGCTGCTGCACGGGCAATTCCGATTGTCCGTACAGTCAAATCTGTTCAGGCAACACTTGTGTTGATGATACCCCGTCCACTCCGTCGACGCCTGCGTCTTGTCCGTCGGGATACAGCACTTCGGTTATGTCTTGCGACAGCGGATACAGTTTTGAAACGAACGGAACGGTGAACGGAAGAGATTGCGGCAAATGCACGCCTAAATCATGTCCGTCGGGGTATTCGACTTCCGTAACGTCGTGCGGTTCTCAACAGGCGTTGGAAACGAAAGGTATGTCGGGCGAAAAGGATTGCGGCAAATGCATAGATGTTTCCTGTCCGTCTTCAGCCCCCGCGTGGAATGGTTCGAAATGCGTTGAATGCACGGGCAATATTCATTGTCCCGATTACAAATATTGCAAAAACAATGTTTGCGTGCTGTCTGCGGGACGCTGTGAAACGGCATCGGATTGCAAATCATCCAACGACGGTTGCACAGGTCATTCCTGCGTACCGCTTTGTCCGGCGGGGACATGTTCGGGAAAAACGCCGAAATGCTACATAAAAGACCATGTTTTGGTTGGTTGCGAATGCAACGCCAGTTCCTGCGGCGACGGATACGAATGCCGCACAAAAGTTCCGCTGAACGAATGTGTAAGCTCAGGCTGTTCTTCCAATAACGATTGCGACAGCAGCAAAAAATGTTCCGGAGGAAAATGCGTGGGTGCTTGTACGGGAGTCAGCTGTTCCGGCAAAACGCCCAACGCATACGCAACAAATCACCAATGCTATTGTGAATGCAAAGGCTCTTCTTGCGGCGACGGTTATGAATGCCGAAGCAAAGTGCCTGCAAACGAATGCGTAAAGGTAGGATGTTCGTCCGATAATGATTGTGACAGCACTAAAAAATGTACCAACGGACAATGCGTTGAATTGTGCTCGCCGAATCCGTGTTCGGGAAATACACCGCATTGTTGGGCAACGGGACACAGCTATGTTTGCGAATGTCAATCGGGGTCTACTGCGGGGTGTCCAAGCGGACAGGTTTGCGTAACAGCTTCGCCGAAAAATAAATGTGCGGTTCAAAGCAACGGAACGGTTGAAACGACCGAAAAGTGTGAAACGGATCTTGATTGTGTCGCCGCAAAGCGATGCAGCAAAGGCTATTGCGTCTATCGCGAATAATTTGTTTAAACAAGAAGCCCCCGCATCGGCGGGGGCTTCTTTATATTTCGGTTGATTGGAATAACGGATGGTGCAAAACCGCGGCGGCTTTCGGAAACAAACGGGAAGCTGTTTCCGCTTGATTTAAAACCTTTTCCTTGACTTTCGCCCCTTGACGGGTAGAAATTAAACAAAACGTTTTTTTATTGAAAAGGAATCGTCCCTATGGAAGTCAGAAGCAGATTTGCCCCGTCCCCGACGGGCTATATGCACATCGGAAACCTCAGAACCGCTTTGTATGAATACTTGGTCGCCAAAAGCGCGGGCGGCAAATTCATTCTGCGCATCGAGGACACCGACCAGGAACGCTATGTCGCCGGCGCGGTCGATATCATTTACAAAACGATGAAAATGGTCGGTTTGAAACATGACGAAGGTCCCGACGTCGGCGGTCCTTACGGTCCTTACGTTCAATCGGAACGCCGCGCGATTTACAAAGAATACGCCGACAAACTGGTTGATTTGGGCGGCGCGCATTACTGCTTCTGTTCCGAAGAGGAAATCGAAAAACAGCGCAAAGCGTGCGAAGAAGCGGGCATTCCGTTCAAATTCCGCGATCCGTGCAAAAAATTGTCGGTTGCGGAAGCGCGCGAACGCATTGCCGCGGGCGAAAAGTACACCGTTCGGCAAACCATCGATCCGCACGGCACGGTATCTTTCGACGACTGCGTTTACGGTCACGTCACGGTCGAAACCAAGACTTTGGACGAAGGCATTTTGCTGAAATCCGACGGACTGCCGACGTACAACTTCGCAAACGTCGTTGACGACCATTTGATGAAAATTTCGCACGTTTTGCGCGGCAACGAATATCTGTCGTCCACGCCGAAGTACAATTTGATGTATCAGGCGTTCGGCTGGGAAATCCCGACCTATGTCCATCTGCCGCCGATTATGAAAGACGAACACAACAAACTGTCCAAACGCAACGGCGACGCGTCTTTTCAGGACTTGGTTGCCAAAGGCTATTTGCCCGAAGCGATTGTGAACTATATCATTTTGCTGGGCTGGAGCGCGAAAAACGACGAAGAAATCTTTTCCATGGCTGAACTGGAAAAAATCTTTAACATCGAGGGCATCAACAAATCCCCCGCGATTTTCGACGGCGAAAAGCTGAAATGGATGAACGGCGTTTATGTCCGCGCTCTGCCGCCCGAAAAGTTCCACGAACTCGCCCTGCCGTATTACAAGGACGCGGTCAAGCGCAAAGTTGACTTGGAAGTGCTGTCGAAATGTGTTCAGCCGCGCGTCAACGTGCTGAACGAAATCCCCGAAGCGGTTGACTTCATTGACGAACTGCCCGAATACGATATCGACATGTACGTTCACAAAAAAATGAAAACGACGCCCGAAATCGCGCTGAAAGCGTTGGAGGAAGCCAAAAACGTCGTCGAAGCGATGACGGATGCGGACTTTGCGTCAATGGATGCCGTGCATGCGGTTTTGCTTGCCGTTCCCGAAAAGCTGGGAATGAAAAACGGTCAATTCCTGTGGCCCGTGCGCACCGCTTTGACGGGCAAGCAATGCACCCCCGTCGGCGCGGTCGAAGCCGTCTATTTGTTCGGCAAGGACGAAAGCTTGAAGCGCATTGAAAAAGGCATTGAAAAGCTGAAAGCCGCGCAAGCCTGAAAAAAAAGCCCCGAGTTTTCGGGGCTTTTCCGTTATTTTTCGTCTTTGTCCAAAGGGACGATGCAAACTTCGACGCCCGCTTCGGTCAAAATCGTTTTGGCAAGGGTGAAGTTTTCCAGCCAGCGGTCGGGAATGGGGCGGTCTTCGACGACAACGCGCTTGATGCCCGACTGGATGATCGCGCCCGCGCATCGGGAACACGGCAAATACGGGTAAACGTAAATCGTGCAGCCGCTGACCGATTTCGGGGCGGTCAAGATAGCGTTGGCTTCCGCATGGACAATCAGTTCGTATTTCAATTCGCGAACGTTCAGACGTTCCGCGGTGTCTTCAACGCCCATGGGCAGCCCGTTGAACCCGACGGACACGATGCGTTTTTTGTCGTCAACGATGACCGCGCCGACCTGCGAAGACGGATCTTTCGACCACGTTGCGACCAGTCGCGCCAAATCAAAGAATCTGCGTTGCCATTTATTCATTGCCGTTTCCTTTGCAAAATAACTTTTGTTTGTATTTTTAACACAAAAAGGGTAAACAAGACAAGCCGCACTTTTAACCGCAAAGAGGTTGCCATGAAAAAAATCGTTGCCGTGTTATGTCCCATGCCCATGGAATTCGAAGCCGTCGAAAAAGCTTTGGGGCGGCTGGGCGAACCGCTGGATTACGGGTTTGAAGAAAAACGCTTTGCCATGGACAACTGCGATTTGATTTTGGCGCGCTGCGGCGTGGGCAAAACGTTTGCCGCGGCGAAAACGCAGAAAGTCGTTATGACGTATGCGCCCGAACATCTGTTCGTTTGCGGCGTCGCGGGCGCCGTGTCGCGGGATTTGAACGTGTTTGACGTGGTTGTTCCCGACAAAGTGGTGCATGGTGACGTGTGTTTCGGCGCCGCTTGGTGTCCGACGGATGTCGTCGATTCGGCAAAGCCTTTGTTCGAAGGCAACCCCGCTTTCCGCGCCGACGGATTCCGTCCCGAACGGCTGGACGCGCCGTTCGAACGCGGGACTTTGGCGACGCTCGACCGCTTTGCGGAAGAAGCCGACAAAGACTTTTTGGAGGAAAAATTCAACGCCGTCTGTATCGATATGGAAAGCGCGCCCGTGATGCAAATCGCGACGATGAACGAAGTTCCCGTTACAATCGTGCGCGCGATTTCGGACAACCGCGAACACAGTTTCGGCGATTTTGAAACCAACGCGCCCAAAGCGTGCGACGCGGCGGCGCGGGCGCTGATGACTCTGCTGGAAAAGCTGGATTGACGCGTTTAACGGTTGGACTTGATGCCGTTGCACCTGCGGCAAAGCATTTGACAGTTTTCCGCCGTCGTCTTGCCACCTTTCGACCACGGGATAATGTGGTCGCCCTCCATTTGCCCGAAGTCAAAACACTGTTTGCATTTGGGGCAGATTCCGTTTTGCCGTTCGTAAGCTTCCCGTTTCATTTTGTCCGAAAAGGCGCGCAAGTTTAATTTTCGTTCATCGCCCGACAGCAGATATTCGTAAATGCCTTTTTTGTTGGAAACGTCTTCGTCTTCCATCAAATCGGCAATCCGCGGTTCAAAGTTGCCGAAGTTTGGCGTTCCGAACAGGTTATACAACCGTCCCCAGTCGATTCCTTTCATTTCCTTGCGGTACACGGGAAAGACAGTTTGAACCCAAGCGATGACGCTTTGAAAATAAAGCCACAATTCATTGGCGTTCGGTGCGTTTTGATGTTGCGCCATATAGTCTTCGATATTGCCCGCACTTATCCAGCGCAGCACCGTTTCCAAATAATCCTGACGAATCGGCGAACCGTTCATATATTTGCTTGCTAAGTTGTAAGCGACGCAATTCGTCTTGCTGAAATAACGTTTGGCATCGGTCAGCCAAGATCCCGTGTAATTGGCGTTGCGCAATTCTTGGTCGGTCAGTTTTTCACCCGCGATATTGATTGTTTTAAACCAGTCCAGCCGTTCTTTGTCGTTGCCCGTGCAAACATAAATCATCAGCGGATAATCCAGAATTTGATTCTTTTCCGTTTCCGTCAGATTATGAAAATATTTGCTGTTAAACGAGTAATCCCCGTTGGCGTAAGCGCACAAACTCAGCGTCCTTTGCTGTCCGTCCAGCAGTTCGAAAGTGCCGTCCGCGTTTTTCGACCAGTACATCACATTCAGGGGAAAGCCTTTGAAAACCGTTTCGATAACGGCGTTTCGCTTTTTGTCGTCATAAACAAATTCGCGCTGATANNGTATGTTCAGCTTTCCACCGTATCCGACGATGCCGTTTTCGTCATTGTTTTGATAGCCGTTGAAAACATCGCGGACAATGATTTGATACAGTTCGATTTTCATGATTTTTTCCTTTGAATGATAATTCTTCTGTAAATTGGTTTTCCGTTTAAATCCGGACCTCTTCCGCGCCAATTCGGGTACTTCAAGCGGTGATCATCCATTCCCAAAATCTCAAACTGGTTCGGATTGTACTTGTCCAAAAAAGTAATCGGAACACCCATCACGCCGTCGTAATCGGCAGGAATGTCAGCGACTTTATTCACGTTAATCGCGTCGTAATTGTAGTATTTCGGATATTCCTCCGGAGTGTATTTTTTATACAAAATCACTTCTTCGTAACGCTTTGTCGTTTCGATATTCGTCAGCCAGCACGCCATAATGTGTTTGATTTTTTTCCCGTGTTCGATTTTTTCAAAATTTTGTTCATCGTCGGGTAAAATCAGCCACATGTCTTTGTTGATGTTGCGGTATCCCAGCCACAGACGGTTTTCTTTGATAAGTTTGAAAATTTCTTTGTAAGTAATAGAATTTTTGTTGCCGATAATAATGAATTTCTTATTGTATTCAATCAGTTGCGTTACATATTCACGAAACAGGGAAAAAGGCGGGTTTGTCACGACGATATCGGCTTGTTTCAACAGCTCGACACATTCGGCTGAACGGAAATCGCCGTTTTCCTTCAAAACGCTTAAAGTGTTTTTTCCGTTTTTTATCAGATATTCAACGTCCGACAAATCGACCGCGCCGTCGTTATTCGCGTCAATTACTTCGGTTATTTCGATTTTGTACGCTTTTTTGCCGTTCATTCTGTCAAACAACGGCAGTTCCCGTCCCATAACAGGCGATGCCGAATAACAGGTCGCTATCAGTTTTTTCAAACCCAGCGCATTGAAATTCAAGGCAAAGTATTTGAAAAAATTGCTTTCATACGGATCGTCGCAGTTGCAGAAAACGGTTTTTCCGTTGAAAAAATTCCGATAGTGCTTCAGTTCTTCCTCTATATCCGACAACTGCGTGTAAAATTCGTCTTTTTTGTTGCGCCGCGCCTGCTGCAACCGCGCGTTTCCCGTTGTTTTAGCCATAAAAAAATCCCCAAAAACCGCCCTAAAGCGGTTCGGGGAGTTAGCAAATCTACCATTATCGAAGATTCTTTTGCCCTTTAAAGTTATCCGATTCAAATCGGGACTTCTGAACATACGACAAAAGCTCCCCGAACATCGGCAGGATGTCAGGGATATTTTTCCGTAGTTGCGGATGCAAAAACGGATGACGGCGCAATATCTTGCGTCGGATAATGGTAAGACTTGCTACAGTCCCGCGCCCGCTAAGGCACTTTTCGCACAAACCGATTTTATGCGAACAAAATCAGTTTACAAAACAAACGGCGAGCTTTCAACGAAAAATACCAAACAAGCCTTGCTTGCGCGCTGTGCCGTTTTTGTTACTTAATCCTTTGCAAAGGGGAAAAATTCGATTAGACTGAACTGTTTGAAAAGTTAAAGGATAAAGGACGGTAACATGACTGTCATCAAATTGCGGGATTATGACTTTACGACCAACGACGGGGACGAACCCGTGCTGATGTTCAGCGGCATCGGGGGATTGGCGAAAGACCCGTTTTTCACGCTGCAGAATTCGGACGCTTTTTTGTTCCGTTCCGCCGACACGCCGCGGATTTCGTTGGAGCATATTCCCGATTCCGTGCGTGAAAAAATAGAACAATCCCCTCAAATTTTAGTGTGCGAGCTGGACACCGACGGCGAACCTCAGCAGGTCTACGACGCGCCCGTTTTGAAAAACGCTTGATTGATTTAAGGTGTAAAATGATTAAAGCAAACCCTTATTATTTTGATTTGTCCGCCAACTATCTGTTTCAGGAAATCGCCCGTAAAATCAAGGCGTACAAGGAACAAAACCCCGCCGCCGAAGTTATCAGTCTGGGCATCGGCGACGTAACGCAGCCCATTCCCGCCGCGTGCATCAAAGCGATGCACAAAGCCGCCGACGAAATGGGCGCAGTCGAAACCATGCGCGGCTACGGTCCGGAGCAGGGCTACGAATTTTTGCGTCAGGCGATTATCGACAACGATTACAAGGCGCGCGGCGTCGATATTGCGGCGGACGAAGTCTTTGTGTCCGACGGCGCGAAATGCGATGTCGGCAACATTCAGGAAATCTTTGACACGACGGCGAAAGTCGCCATTCCCGATCCCGTGTATCCCGTTTACCGCGACACGAACATCATGGCGGGACGTTCTTTGACGTTTTTGCCCTGCACGCGCGAATCGGGATTTTCGCCCGCTCTGCCCAAAACGGCGTGCGATTTGATTTACCTGTGTTCGCCCAACAACCCGACGGGGGCGGTCATGACCAAAGGGGAACTGACCCAATGGGTGCGCTACGCTCAACAAAACAAAGCAATCATCATCTTTGATTCCGCGTACAAGGAATACATCCGCACGGACGGCATTCCGCACAGCATTTACGAAATCGACGGCGCGAAAGAAGTCGCCATCGAACTGCGGTCGTTTTCCAAAACGGCGGGCTTTACGGGCGTTCGGTGCGCTTACATGGTCGTTCCCCACGCGTTGAAAGCGATGGCGCCGTCGGGGGCGGAGGTCGAGCTTAACCCGCTGTGGAGCCGCCGCCACTGCACGAAATTCAATGGTGTCGCTTACGTTATTCAGCGCGCCGCCGAAGCCGTGTTTTCCGACGAAGGCAAACGCGAAGTCAAGGCGATGACCGACTATTATATGGAAAACGCGCGCTTGATTCGCGAAGGGCTGCAAGCCAAGGGCTTTACCGTGTACGGCGGCAAAGACGCGCCTTATATCTGGCTGGCGACTCCGGCGGGAATGACGTCGGTGATGTTCTTTGAAAAACTGTTGCATGACGCTCAGCTGGTCTGCACGCCGGGCAGCGGCTTCGGCGCGTGCGGGGAAGGCTACGTCCGCCTGACGTCGTTCGGAACGCGCGAAAACACTCTGAAAGCTTTGGAACGTATCGGGAAAATGAGCTTATGACAAAAATCCCCTTTATCAAAATGGACGGCTTGGGCAACGATTTCGTGATTATGCGCGGCGTCGATTTGACGGCGGAGCAAATCAAAGCCGTCGGCAACCGCAAAACGGGTGTCGGATTCGATCAGCTGATAGTGCTGAAGCCGTCGGACAAAGCCGATGTCAAAATCCTGTTTTTCAACGCAGACGGGTCGTCGGCGGGCGCGTGCGGCAACGGTTCACGCTGTACGGCAAAACTGCTGATGGACGAAAAGGGCGTCGATTCGCTGACAATGGAAGCCCCCGACGGCAAGCTGCTGAAAGCTTGGCGCGCGGAAAACGGGCTGACCACCGTCAATATGGGCAAGCCGCGTTTGAATTGGGACGAAATTCCGATTGCCGAAAACCAAGACACTTTGGCGGTTAAAGGAATTTCCGCCGATTTGCCCGAACCGTGCTGTGTGTCGATGGGCAATCCCCATGCGGTTTTCTTTGTCGACGATGTCGAGGCTTTCGACGTCGCCAAGTGGGGACGCTTTGTCGAAACGCATCCGATGTTTCCCGAACGCGCGAACGTCGAGTTCGCTCAGGTTGTCAAACCCGACCTTATCCGTATGCGGGTATGGGAGCGCGGCGCGGGAATTACCGAAGCTTGCGGCACGGGGGCGTGCGCGACTTTGACGGCGGCGGCGCGGCGGAATTTGAGCGCGCGCAAAGCCGAAATCAAAATGGACGGCGGCGCTTTGATTGTCGAATGGGACGATAACGGCGATATTCTGATGACGGGCGCGACGCATTGCGCTTTTGAAGGGGAGGTCTTTGCGTGAGCTATATTATCGACTATACCGAAAAAGCCAAAAACGGCACGCTGAAGCCGGTTATCGGGCGTGAAAAGGAACAGCGCCGCGTCATGCATATTTTGCTGCGCGACACGAAAAACAACCCCATGCTGCTGGGACCGACGGGTATCGGCAAAACGTCGATTGTCGAAGGGTTCGCCAAAGCGCTGGCTGAAAACCGCGTGCCGCCGAAACTGCAGGGGCGCAGTCTGGTCGGCGTCGATATCGCGACGATGATGATTGATTCCAAAACACAGGCGGAATACGAAGAACACTTGAAAGAAGCGTTCCAGCAAATCCAAGCCGCGGGCGACAGGATGATTCTGTACATCAACGACTTGGGATTTCTGGCGCGCACGCCGAACGGCAACCCCGAAATCCCCAAGTTTTTAAAGCCGAAAGTTCTGGACGGCGGGATTAAGTGCGTCGTCGAAGCCGAACTGAACGCGTTTAAACAGTATATCGAACAAGACCCCGATTTGATGAGCTGTCTGCAAACCATGTACGTCGAAGAACCGACGCCCGCGGAAACGACGGACATCTTGCGCGGGCTGGGCAAACATTTGGAGAAAAAATACCAAATCCAAATCGCGGACGACATTGTGCAGAACGCCGTTTCGATGGCGGGGCGTTACGTCAAGTCCCGTTTGTTCCCCGAAAAGGCGATTGACTTGCTGGACGAAGCCGCCACGGGCTTGATGATGGACTTGGACGAAAAGAAAACAACAGACACCGTTTTGAACAAACAGCACGTCGCAAACATCATTTCCGCATGGACGGGGATTCCGATGGACAAGGTTGATGCCGAGGACAAAAAACGCCTTATCGATCTTGAAAACTTTTTGGGACGCCGTGTTATCGGTCAGCCCGAAGCGATTTCCGTCATTTCGGGCGCGGTCAGGCGTATGAAGTCGGGTTTGCAGGATCCGAACCGTCCTTTGGGCACGTTTTTGTTCATCGGTACGACGGGCGTCGGTAAAACCGAATTGGCAAAGGCTTTGTCCGAATTTTTGTTCGATGACGAAACGGCTTTGCTGCGCTTGGATATGTCCGAATACATGGAAAAAGTGTCCGTTCAGCGTTTGTTGGGACCTCCGCCGGGGACGCCCGGATTCGAACAGGGCGGCGTACTGACCGAAGCCGTGCGCTTGCGCCCCTATCAAGTGGTTTTGTTCGATGAAATGGAAAAAGCGCACAGCGAGATTCTGAACCTGATGTTGCAGCTGCTGGACGAAGGGCGATTGACGGACGGCAAGGGCTTGACGGTCGATTTCCGCAACACGGTGGTGATTATGACATCGAACTTGGGTGCGAATTTGCCGCGCTATCAGCGTATGGAGTTCCTGCGCAAAAACTTGCGTCCCGAATTCCTTGCCCGTATCGACGACATCATTCCGTTCCACGGATTGGCGGAAGAAAACCTGCTGGCAATCGTGGATATTCACTTGAACAAGTTTGTCAAGCGCGCCAAAGCCGTCAACATCCGCGCGGAACTGACTTTGGAAGCGCGCAAATGGTTCGCGGACGAAGTCTTTATCGCCAAAAACGGCGTGCGTGAAATCAAACGCCTGATTCAGCACCATATCGAAAATCCGCTGGCGGTTTTGATGATGTACGACAAAGTGGGACCCGACGATTTGGTCAAAATCGTTCGTCCGAAAGACAAAAAAGGCGTCGAAATCGTCGTCTTGTCGCCCGAAGAGCAAAGCAAGCAAATCGAGGAAGCCGTTACCGTCGAAGTCAAAATGGATGACAACGTGGATGATCGTCCGCCTCCGCCGCCGACGTTCAAACTGAACGAAACGGGAAACGAAGACGAAGATTTGCCCGCTTGGAAACGCGCGCAAATGCAGGCGGCGCGTCAGCAGGGCGGCATCCCCAACCCCGACGCCGCGCCCGTCAAACGCATCAAAATCCCCGTTATCAAGGGCTTTAAGTCCACTTTGGGTAAAGCGGGCGTGCCGAAAATGCCTGCGTCGATGATGGCGCCTCCGCCCGCTCCGCCGCCCGAACCCGTTACGGAATCGAACGTTGAGCCAGAAACGCCGCCGTCTTTGCCGCCTTCTATCCCCGAAAATAAAGGTTGAACAATCGGCGGAAAACAGGCATCCTTGAATATCTGAAAGAGCCATTAACGAAAAGGATATACGATGACAGAACTTGAATCCCCCCGCAACACAGGTCGTATTCACGCCATTCAAGGCAGTGTCGTCGATATTTCTTTCCCCGATTCTCTGCCCGCCGTTTTCAACGAACTGCGCGTCGGCGATTTGGTGCTGGAAGTGCAGGCGCACTTGGACGGACAGACCGTCCGCGCTTTGGCAATGGGACCGACCCGCGGATTGGCGCGCGGACAGGAAGTCTTTGACACCGAACACATGCTGACCGTTCCCGTCGGGGACAAGATTTTGGGCAGAATGTTCAACGTGTTCGGCGACACCATTGACGGCGGGGCGGGTATCGGCGAAACGGAACGCCGCCCCATTCACAATCATTCTTTGCCGTTGGCGCGCCGCAGCGTGGATTCCAAAGTCTTTGTGTCGGGAATTAAGGCGATTGACTTGCTTGCCCCGATGGAACGCGGCGGAAAGGCGGGGCTGTTCGGCGGCGCGGGCGTGGGCAAAACCGTTCTGATTACCGAAATGATTAACAACATGGTCGGACGCTATGAAGGCGTGTCCCTGTTCTGCGGTGTCGGCGAACGCTGCCGCGAAGGCGAACAGCTGTACCGCGAAATGCGCGACGCGGGCGTTCTGGACAAGACGATTATGATGTTCGGACAGATGAACGAAGCGCCGGGGATTCGTTTCCGCGTGGCGCACGCCGCTTTGGCGATGGCGGAATACTTCCGCGACGAAAAAAAACAAGACGTTTTGCTGTTGATTGACAACGTGTTCCGCTTTGTGCAGGCAGGGTCGGAAATCTCTGTTTTGATGGGACAGATGCCGTCGCGCGTGGGCTATCAGCCGTCTTTGGCAACCGACATCGCGTCTTTGCAGGAACGCATTTCTTCGACGGCGACGGGGGCGATTACCTCGATTCAAGCCGTGTACGTCCCCGCGGACGATTTGACCGACCCGTCGGCAAGCCACACGTTCGCGCATTTGTCGTCCAACATCGTTCTGTCCCGCGCGCGGGTGTCGCAAGGCTTGTATCCCGCCGTCGATCCGCTGGCGTCGGGGTCGAACATGCTGACGCCTTTGACCGTCGGCGAACGCCATTATCGGGTTGCGACCGCCGTTCGTCGCACTTTGGCGGAATACGAGGAACTGAAAGACATCATCGCGATGCTGGGCTTTGACGAACTGCCCGAAAACGACCAAAAGACCGTGATGAAAGCCCGTAAACTGGAACGTTTCCTGACTCAGCCGTTCTTTACGACAAAGCACTTTACGGGCATGGACGGCAAGTCTGTCGAGCTGGACGACACGCTGACGGGCTGTGAAAAGATTTTGTCGGGCGAAGTCGACGATTTGCCCGAAAACGCGTTCTATATGGTCGGCACGATTGACGACGCGATTGAAAAAGCCAAAAAGCTCAAGGAGGCGGAAAACGCGGCATGAGGCTGAAAACCCTGACCCCCGCAGGCATTGTCGTTGACGAACAGGTTTCCCGCGTTCGGTTTGAAGCGTTGGACGGGTCGTTTACGTTTTTGCCGAAACACGCGGACTTTGTAACCGTCATCGTGCCGGGGATTGCGTCTTTCACGCCTGCGGAACACCCCGAACGGGAGGTTTTCATGGCTTGCGACAGCGGCGTTTTGGTCAAAGACAACGCGACCGTTCTGCTGTCCGTGCGCCGCGCCGTCATCAGCGACAATCTGGAAGAATTGTCCCGCACCATCAGGGAAGAATTCAAAAAGGACGAGGAAAGCCGCAAAACCGTCAACGCCGCCATGGCGCGGCTGGAGGTCGGATTGACCCGCGCCGTCGTCATGCGCAACATCAACAATCAGCCCGATCAGCTGAAAGGATAACTTTATGAATCTGGAAATCGCCAAAAAAGAGCAGGCTAAAAACGAAAACGCTTTGGCGGAACGGCTGGCGCGCCGCGCGTCGCGGCACTTGGTCAACAAAACGGACAAAGACGCGTTCAAACCCGCCATGGGGTTGTCTTTTCTGGGCGCGCTGGGCTGGAATATTCCTATTCCGACGTTTTTGGGGGCGATGCTGGGACGCTGGATGGATGCGAATTACAAAACCGCGTCGGTGTCTTGGACGCTGAACTTTCTGCTGCTGGGATTTCTGGTCGGACTGGTCGGCGCGTGGCAATGGCTGAAACGCGAGGGAATCGACCGCGCGCAAAAAGAACAAAACCGCCGCAACGCTTTGGTTGACCAAGCGGAGGACGACGCCGACGCAAGGACACAGACTTTCGAAGAAGACGGAGGGGAACAATGAACTTGAACCCCGTTTCGGTTTCAATCGGTTTGGCGGCGGGCGCCGTGATGGGCGCGCTGTATTTCGGCGGGCTGTTTTGGTCGGTTATGCGGTTGAAAGCCGTTGAACACAAAAAACGGTTTTTGTTTTTCAGCTGGCTGTTGCGGTCCATCGGGCTGATAGGCGGATTGTTCGTTTTGACGCGTTATGACGAACAGGTTTTGTTCGCGGGCGTCGTCGGGCTGTTTGCCGCCCGCTTCGTCATCGTCCGCACGGTAAAAAAACAACTGAGGGCAAAGGAGAAACCCGCATGTTAGAAATTTACGATCAGCAAATCGCTTTTGTGCTGCCGTACGTCAACTTTCCCGTCAACTGGACGATTGCGTCGACGTGGATTGTGATGGCGGTGCTGCTGCTGGTGTCGTTTCTGGCGACCCGCAATCTGAAAACGGGCGACAAGGTGTCCCATTGGCAGACCGCGATGGAAGTGATGGTCAAGCTGATTTACGGGCAAATCGACGAAATGACCAAAGGCGGAAAAGCAATGACTTATCTGCCGTTTATCGGGACGCTGTTTTTGTTCATTCTGACGTGCAATCTGATGACGCTGATTCCCGAATTCAAATCTCCGACGGCTTCGCTGTCCACGACGGGGGCTTTGGCGATTATGGTGCTGATCGGAATTCCGTTCTTCGGCATTAAAAACGCGGGGATGAAAAAGTATTTGAAAAAATACATCGAACCGTCGCCCGCCATGCTGCCGTTCAATGTGTTAAGCGAACTGACGTCGACGGGCGCCATGGCCGTCCGTTTGTTCGGCAACGTTTTGTCGGGCGTTATCATCGGTTCGATTTGTCTGATGCTGGTTCCGTTCATTCTGCCTTTGCCGATGCAGGTGCTGGGGCTGTTTACGGGGATGATTCAGGCTTACATTTTTGCAATGCTGGCATTGATGTACGTTTCGTCCGTCCATGACGACGAAGACGAGCCGCCCGCCGTTCAAAATAAAAAACAAGCACTCGAAACTTTAGAAAAATAACAGGAGGACTGTATTATGGATTTAGTCGCTATTTTGGGTTCCATTTCGATTTTCACCGCGGGATTTTGCTTGAGCATCGGCGCGTCCGCCGCCGGTTTGGCGGAAGGCTACGCGGTGGCATCGGGGTTGACGTCTTTGGCGCAGCAGCCCGACGAAGCGGGATCGATTTCCCGCACGATGTTCATTTCTTTGGCGATTGTCGAAACGTCGGGGATTTACTGCTTCGTCGTCGCGATGATTTTGCTGTTCGCCAATCCGTTCTGGCAGTATGCGATTTCCACGGTTGCGAAATAAGCCCTTCCTTTTGAAAGGATAAAGGACATGTCAATAGATTACACCACCATTTTGGCGCAAATCGTCAACTTTACGGTGCTGGCGTGGGCGTTGTACAAATTCCTGTACAAGCCTTTGCTTGCCGCGATTGCTGCGCGTGAAAAACACATCGCGGATGAAGTCAAAAACGCCGAAGACCTGTCGACGGAAGCCGAACGGAAGCTGGCGGATTTGAACAAGCGTTATCAGGAAATCGACGCGGAAAAAACGCAAATCCTGAACGAAGCCCGCGACGAAGCCGCCGCTTTGCGCAAGCAGCTGGAACAGGATGCGCGCGCCGAAGTTTTGGAACAAAAACTGTTGCTTCAGCAGGAATTCGACCGCGAAAAAGCCGTTATGACCAACGAAATCCGTCAGACGGTTGTGGCAAATTTCCTTGAATTCGCGCGCAAGGCGTTCAAACGCATGGCAAACGAAGAACTGGAAGAACGCTTTGTTTCCGTGTTCAAGGAACAGTTGCGCGATAT
This sequence comes from Alphaproteobacteria bacterium UBA2903, assembly GCA_002349565.1. Lineage (GTDB taxonomy): Bacteria > Pseudomonadota > Alphaproteobacteria > CAAGCB01 > CAG-977 > UBA2903. The sequence goes on from DEDN01000021.1 coordinate 15,425, forward strand.
GCCGTCCAAGGACAAAAAAGTTCTGAGCGCGGAAGGGCAGAAATCGCCGCTGCGCGTGTCAACATCCGAAGAATTGACCGCGGAAGCGCAAAGCGGGCTGAAAAAAATGCTGGCGGAAGTGCTGGAGTTGGACGACGAACCCGAAGTCGAATTCGATGTCAATCCGCGTTTGCTGTGCGGCATTGAATTTTCGGTCAACGGCAATGTCGTGTCGTGGAACTTGGACGATTATTTGAACGCTTTTACGGCGAAAGTCGACGAAGCGCTGGAAAATATGACTCTGCGTCTGGGACGCGAGGAAAACGCATAAACAACAGGGGAAACCATGATTTTAGATACCGTAAAAGACGCCTTTTCCGTCGTACAGGATACGATTGACAAACAGTCCGCCTCAGTCAACGTCGAAGAAATCAGCACGGTTTCCTCCGTATCGGGCGGAACGGCGGAAGTGTCCCGCTTGGACAATGTTCAAATGGAAGAACTGCTGATGTTCCCGAACGATGTTATGGGACTGGCGTTCACTTTGGCGGAAAATTCTGTCGGCGTCGTGTTTTTGAACAATCCCGACGATGTCAAAGCGGGCGACCGCGTTTACCGCACGGGACGCGTGGTCGACGTTCCAGTCGGCGACCGTCTGCTGGGGCGCGTTATCGATCCGCTGGGCAATCCGCTGGATGGACGGGGCCCCATCGATGGGGAACTGANNCGGGGCGGATTGTAACCGTCAACCGCCGCAAAATCGAACGGGAGGCCTATCCGATTATGGCGCGCGCCCCTGTTGCCGTTCCTTTGCAGACGGGCATCAAGGCGATTGATTCCTTTACACCCATCGGACGCGGTCAGCGCGAATTGATTTTGGGCGACCGTCAGACGGGAAAAACCGCTTTGGCTGTTGACGCGATTATCAATCAGAAAAACACGGGCGTGATTTGCATTTATTGCGCGATTGCACAGCGCGGAACGGCGATTGCCCGCGTGGTTGACAATCTGAAAAAATACGACGTGATGAAAAACACGATCGTCGTGGCGGCTTCGGGCGACGAAACGGCGGGGATGCAGTACATCGCGCCTTACGCGGCGACGGCTATCGGTGAATACTTTATGGAAAAGGGCAAAGACGTTCTGGTCGTTTACGACGATTTGACCGCGCACGCCCGCGCGTACCGCGAATTGTCGCTGCTGCTGCGCCGTCCCCCCGGACGCGAAGCGTTCCCCGGCGACATCTTTTACATTCATTCGCGGCTGCTGGAACGTTCAACGCGCTTGAAGCCCGAATTCGGCGGCGGTTCTTTGACGGCTTTGCCGATTGTGGAAACCGAAGCGCAAAATATGTCCGCGTACATTCCGACGAACATCATTTCCATTACGGACGGACAGATTTATTTGTCTTCGCCGATGTTCCAAAAGGGCATTCTGCCCGCCATCGACACGGGGCGTTCGGTGTCCCGCGTGGGCGGCGACGCTCAGCTGCCCGCGTACAGCGCTTTGGTGGGACCGTTGAAGCTGGCTTTTTCGCAGTTCGAGGAATTGGAAAGCTTTGCAAAATTCCGTTCGCACTTGGACGCGGAAACGGAACGTCAGCTCAAACGCGGACGCGCCATTCGCGCCGTCATGCAGCAAAAGCAGTTCGCGCCCGTTCCCGTGGTCGAACAAATCGCGATTTTGTTCGCGACGACCGAAGGCTTGCTGGACAATGTGGCGGACGATATGCGCGAAAAAGCGTACAGAGCCATCGCGTCGCTGATGAAAACAAAGCACAGGGACACGACGGACGCGATTCTGCACCGTGAAAAGCTGACTCCCGAACGTAAAAAAGCGTTGGCGGAGGATATTCGGTCGGCGCTGATTAACGAACATGTTGTGACAGCCAAGCAGGTGTGAGCATGGACATCGAAGGTCTGCAAAAACGCATCAAAACCACCAACGATTTGCGATCCATCGTTTCGACGATGAAATCGCTGTCAGCCGTCAGCATTATCCAATACGACACGGCGCTGAAATCGCTGATTGAATACGGACGCACGATTAACTTGGGTGTCGTGGCTTTGATGAAAAACGGCGATTTGCAGATTCCCCGCGATCCTCACCTGAAGCCCGAAGCCCGCCGCGCTTTGGCGGTTGTCATCGGGTCGGACACGGGACTGGTCGGCAAAATGAACCGCGAAGTCGTGCAGTACGCGCAGGATTTTCTGCGTCAAAAGGGCTTTGCGCTGGACCAAGTGAACTTTATCGCCGTCGGACGTCAAATCATCGGTCAGCTGATGCGCGGCAAGCAAAACGTCATTGAAGCCTATCCCGTTTCAAATTCGGTCAAGGCGGTCAGCAAAACGGCGGCTTCCGTTCTGATTACGGCGGACAAATACATTCATACGCACCACGTGACGCACGTTTACGTTTTTTACAGCGAAAAACGCGGCGTCAGCGTGTCGGCGACGGAAACCCTGCTGATGCCGCTGGGGACGGAGTGGATGGAGCGGCTGAAAAAACGCGGCTGGCCCGGTCGAAACCTGCCGACGTACACTTTGCCGCCCGCCAAAATTTATTCCGCGCTGCTCAAAGAACGCCTGCTTATCGAACTGTCCACCGCGATTACGGAAGCTTTGTCCGCCGAACACCACATGCGGCTGACGACGATGCAGGCGGCGGAAAAAAACATTGACGAAAACTTGGAAACGATGAATTTGCAGTATCAGCAGATGCGGCAGGAAAACATCACCACCGAACTGCTGGACGTCGTCAATGGCGCCGAAGCGATGCGGAAGAAGAAATAATGCGCGTTATCAGCGAATTGCGCCGTCGGATGCGTCATGTTCTGCCGCCTTTGGTGTGGCTGGTACTGACGTTTTACTTTGGTTGGCACGCGGTCAACGGCGAACGCGGACTGCGGCGGATGTTCGAACTCAAGCAGGAAATCGCCGTTGCCAAACAGGTCGCCGATGAAATCGCCCTGCGCCGCGCGGAAATGGAACAGAAAGTTCAAATGCTGTCCCCGCAAAGCATTGATGCGGACATGCTGGAGGAATCCGCCCGCTCGCTGCTGAATATGGGGCAGGACGGCGATTACATCATTTTGGAAAGCGTCGAATAATCAAAACGGCAGCGGGACGTATTTGAATAGCAAAAAGACGGCGATCGCGGCGTAAACGCCCGCAAACACATCGTCCAGCATCACGCCCGTCGCGCTGTGCAGTTTCGAATCCGCCCAACAGGCGGGATAGGGCTTTGTAATGTCGAACAGACGGAAAAAGAAAAACGCCGCCATACAGCCCGCGAAGGTCATCGGCGCGGTTGCCAAAGCCAGCCATTGCCCGACCACTTCGTCAATGACAATCAGACCGGGGTCTTCGACTTTCAATTCGTCCATAACGGTTTTTGCCGCCCAAACGCCGATAAAATAGACAATGACGCTTGCAATCATCAAACCCGTCAATCCCGTGTAATGCATCAGCACCCAGCCGAACGGCAAAGCCGCCAGCGATCCGAACGTTCCCGACGCGACGGGGGCTTTTCCCGATCCGAACCATGTTCCCAAGATAAAAGCGGTTTTTGTTTTTATAGCCATTTTTTGCCTTCGTTCGAAAAAAAAGTTTTAAAACATCCCCATCATATAGTATGATGCAGAAAAACAAAAGGGATTCCGATGGCTGTAAACGAAGAATCGAAAAATCGCCGGCGGTCATTGTTTCACCGCTTGTTCAAGCGGCGGGAAATCTTGATTCGAAACGGCGCCGACATCAATTGCTGGGATGTTCCCGCATGGGTTCAGGCGGCTGCGGCGGGAACGGCGCTTTGTTTGTGCCTGTGGGGCGTTTTCGCTTCGGGTTGCTTTTTCAAAAACGCGGCGGTTCTGCACGAAAAAAACAAACGCATCGGCGAAATGGCGGCGGCGTATCAAAGCCTGTTGGGGGAAGTCGGCGCATTGAGCGAGTATGTCGGTTCCGCATCCGCCGAATTGGAGGAAAACCGCGCCGAATTGACCCGTTTGCGCGATTTGGAAACCGTGCCTCAGGTCGCTTCCGTGCGCAAATCCGGCGCTTTGCCCGAACCCGAAGATTCCGAAACCTTGAAACGGATTGACGATGCGCAAAGCCGCAACGCTTTGCTGGCGGCGCGGCTGGATGTCGTGCGCGGCAGACTGGCGGCGCTGACGGAAACGGAAAAAAGCTCGGTTCAAAATACGCACAAAGCGATGCTGCAGCGCGATTTGGCTATGGCGGATTCGGAACAGCTGCGCGCCAAAGTGCGCAAGCTTGAAACTTTGGTGGCGGCGATGCAGGACACGCAGGTTTTGGCGTTTCGCAAAATGGCTTCCGTCGCGGACGAAAATATCGGCGTCATCGAAGACGGACTGTCGGGAATCGACGCGTCTTTGAAAACGGCGGGCTTGGGGATGGGAACTCTGTTGGGACGCATCCGCCGCGACAAAGAAAAAACAGGCACGGGCGGTCCGTTCATTCCCGCCCCTATGCCGCATGAACGCAATCGGGTGAATATCTCTTTGGTCAGCTTGAACAAACGGCTGGACCGCTGGTATGATCTGAACGCGCTGCAAAACGCTCTGCCGATTGGCAAACCCGTCAACAGAATCCGCGTCACATCGCCGTTCGGCGCGCGCGAAGACCCGTTCCAAGGCGTTCCCGCCCGCCACGAAGCCGTCGATATCGGCGGGATGACGGGGGAACCCATCTTTACGACGGCTCCGGGGAAAGTCATTCGCACGGGACGTTGGGGGTGGTATGGAAATATGGTTGAAATAGACCATGGATTGGGGTTCAGAACCCGCTATGCCCATATGGACAAGATTTTTGTCGCAAAGGGCGATGCCGTCCGCACGGGCGATCAAATCGGCACGGTCGGCAGCACGGGGCGCAGTTCGGGACCGCATTTGCACTATGAGATCCGCGTCAGGGGCTATGCTGTGGATCCGATGAGTTTTATAAAGGCGAAAAGAAATGTTTTCAAAGATTAAACACGAAAGCGGCACTAAGGTGGTCAATAACGACAGGCGTCCGAAATCGCCGTCGATTATCAGTTCTGATTTGACGATTACGGGCGATTTGGTCAGCGAAGGCGAACTGCACATTGACGGCGTTGTCGAAGGCGATATCCGCTGCCGTCTGCTGGTTGTCGGCGTCAATGCGCGGATTTCGGGATCGATACAGGCGGATGTGGCGAAAATTCACGGCAATGTCAGCGGGCTGCTGTGCGCGCGTTCCGTGTTTTTGGCGACAACCGCGAAAGTTACGGGCGATATTACGCACGAACGTTTGGAAATCGAACAGGGCGCGTATTTGGAAGGCAACTGCCGTCACATGGACGATCCGATTCCCGCCGAACAGGCACCTGCGGATTTGATGCTGACCGACGAACGCAAAGCCGAAAAAAAGTGATATGAACGCCGAAGAGGATTTTCACCGCCGCCGCAAAGCTTTCGTTTTGCTGAAAGAGGCGGGGATTTTGCTGGCACAGGACGGTTTTTCGGGATCGCATTTCGATTTGCTGCGGCAGGCGGGCTTTGTCGAAAGTCAGGCGCGGGGGATTATTGAAACACAGCCGCGCGGTTACGCTTTGGGCGGCGATGTGTACTTTTACCAAGGGGTGGATTTTTCCCCTTTGAGTTCCGAAAACCGTGAAACGGCAAGGCAATGGCTGCCTTTTTTCAGGCAAAACGGGATGCTGACGGGCAGGGCGTTTGACGGGATGCGGCGCGGGGATGCCGGTCAGCCGTGGCAGCCCGTTGCGGATTTGTGAATTTTTTTGCATTAACACTTTGACGACAGGGGGGCTTTTGGGCTATCCTTGCGCCAAACATTATTTTACATAGAAAAGGATTCTTCGATGTCTTTACCTCTTATGCCCAAAGCGACCGCCGTTTGGCTGGTCGACAACACCGCGCTGACGTTTGAACAGATTGCCGATTTTTGCGGGATGCATTCCTTGGAAATTCAGGCGATTGCCGACGGCGACGTCGGGTCGTCCATGATGGGACAAAGCCCGATTGCCAACGGTCAGCTGACGGCGGAAGAAATCAAACGCTGCGAAGCCGATCCGAAAGCGTCGCTGAAACTGAACGAAAGCGATCTGCCCGCTTTGTCGATTCGCTCCAAAGGCGCGCGTTATACTCCGATGGCGAAACGTCAGGACAAACCCGACGCGATTGCATGGATTTTGAAACATCACCCCGAATTGACGGACGCGCAGATTCGCAAATTGCTGGGAACGACAAACAATTCGATTGATGCGATTCGCAACAGAACGCATTGGAACATGGCGAACATCAAAGCGCGCAATCCCGTATTACTGGGACTTTGCACGGAAATCGATTTGAAGAAAGCGGTCGAAGTCGCGCCGAAATCTTTGACGGGCGAAGCCGCTCCGCTGGATGTCGAAGACGCCGAAGAATAAGGATAAAAGCCCATGACCGATGAAGTCAAAGATGTAAACGGCGTCGATGCCGCCCGATTGCTGAGCTATATCGAACGCGTCGAACGGCTGGAGGAAGAAAAGAAAGCGCTGGCGAACGATATCAAAGAAGTGTTCGAAGAAGCCAAATCCGCCAATTTCGATGTCAAAGCCCTGAAAGCCATTTTAAAGATTCGCAAACAGGACGAAATGGAACGGCAAGAGGAAGAATTTATGCTTGAAACGTACAAACGCGCTTTGGGCATGGATTGACGGTCTGAATTTTTACAAAAAGACGCCCTTGAAACGGGCGTCTTTGCATGTAATAGGTTCGCTGTTTTCCCAATGCTTCAGTCGAACTTGACGGGACGCCAGTTGTAGCGGTCGGACAAGGGCTTTTCTTTTTTGCGCAAAACGAAGTTTTTAAACCTGTGCCACAGTGATTTTTTCGGGCGCAGAAGAGCGATATTGCGGTGCAAAATTTCCTCCAGCATGGCGAACGACACGACGTCGTTTTCAAAGTTTCCCGTTACACAGCCGCAGGTGAAGCGGTGGCAGTTGTTGAACAAAACGTTGTACGGCGTTTTTTCGTTGATGTGCTTTTTCGCCCGCTTTGCGATTATCGGCGCGGCAAGCACGATGTCCGTTTTTTCAAAGCAAGCCGTGTAAATGCGGTTGGAGTCGGGGTTCGTTCCGGGCGGAAAGAAAGTCTTGGGCGATTCGACGCGGATTTGACTGTGACGGTTCAAACTGACGATTTTCCCGTCGCCGATATACACGCCCGTGTGTTCCAGCAACAGCCCCAAATCGCACTTCATAATACAGCCGACGACGGGTTTGACATCGGGCGAACGCAGGGTTTTATAACGTTTTTTGCGGAAGTTTTTCCGCAGCATGACCATAAATCGGCGGCTTTTGTTCAACGGTTTTCTCCTTTTGAACAGCATTTTACGGCTTTTTGTGCTTTTTTGAAGAAAAAAGATTTTTTGAATCCGTAAATTATGTATTATAGCAAAAACACACGCCCGAATCGGCGCGGCTTTTGAACAGAAGGATTTGATATGGAAACAACGCCCCACCCCTTGCTGGAACTGAAAAACGTTACCAAGTTTTTCGGGTCGAACAAAGTTTTGGACGATGTGGATTTAACCATTAACGACGGCGAGTTTTTGACGCTTTTGGGACCGTCGGGCTGCGGCAAGACGACTTTGTTGCGCCTTATCGCGGGATTCGAGCGCCCGACATCGGGCAAAATCATTATGAACGGCAAGGAAATATCCCACTTGCCGCCCAACCGCCGCTTTGTCAACACCGTGTTTCAGCAGTATGCTTTGTTTCCGCACATGACCGTGTTCGACAACGTCGCTTTCGGTTTGCAGATGAAGGGCTTGCCCGACGAAGAAATCGAAATCGAAGTCTTCAGCGCGCTGGAAAAAGTCAAAATGCACCAGTTCTATCTGCGCTATCCGTCCGAACTGTCCAGCGGTCAGCAGCAAAGGGTCGCCATGGCGCGCGCGTTCATCAACAATCCGAAAGTCCTGCTGTTGGACGAACCGTTGTCCGCTTTGGATTACAAACTGCGGCAGGAAATGCAGATTGAACTGAAAGAGCTTCAGCGCGATTTGGGCGTTACGTTCGTTTATGTAACGCATGACCAAGAGGAAGCGCTCTCCATGTCCGACCGCGTCGCCGTTTTGAACGAAGGCATGATTGAGCAGGTCGGCACGCCGATTCAAATCTACGAAGAGCCGAAAAATATGTTCGTCGCCAAATTCGTCGGCGAAATCAACGTGTTCGACGGCATGATTATCAAAGTCGAAGCCGACACGTTCGACACGATTGTCGAAGGCATGTTCTACCGCTTGCGCAAACCGTCGACGTTCGACGTCAGCCGCGGCGGCAAAATCAAAGTCTTGTTGCGTCCCGAGGATATGGTGGTCAGCAAAGTCAACGACCCCGAAGCCGAAGCCCCCGAAAACGCGTTGCGCGGGGTTATCAGCCACTTGGTTTACAAAGGGCGCACGATTGATTTGTGGATTCAGACAGCGGGCGGCAATATGGTGATGGCGACGCAGTTCTTTAACGAAGATGATCCCGAAATCATCTATCAAGCCGACGACGTCGTAAACGTCAGCTGGATTAAAGATTGGGAGGTCATTCTGCCCGATGCTTAAAACCGCGGACAACTTCTGCCGCACGGCGGTGCTGTACTTTATTTTCATCTGGTTTGGGGTGATGGTGTTCGCGCCGAACCTGCTGGTGCTACTGGCAAGCTTTTTGACCAAAGAACCCGTTTGGTTCCTGCGTCTGCCGCTGAATTTGCAGGCGTACAGGGCTTTGGGCGACGCGGCTTTGCTGACGGTGATTTTGAAATCCGTCGGCTTGGCGTTCGTCACGACGCTGTTTTGTTTGCTGATCGGCTATCCGTTCACTTACTTCATCGCTGGGTTTTCCAAGGAAACGCGCGCGCTGTTTTTGATGCTGATTGTCGTGCCGTTCTGGACGAACTCCCTTATCCGCAACTATGCGCTGATTGCCGTTTTAAGCGAAGACGGCTTGATTAACGCGTTTTTACTGCACTTCGGGCTGATTGCCGAACCGCTGAAGCTGTTGAACACGACGTTCGCCGTGTTCGTGGGCATGGTGTACACGCTGTTGCCGTTTATGATTCTGCCGATTTACGCCGTGCTGGAAAAAATCGACCGTAGTATCGTCGAAGCCGCGGCGGATTTGGGCGCGGGTCCTTTTGAAGTGTTTTACAAGATTGTGATTCCGCTGAGCTTTCCGGGGATTGTCGCGGGGTGCATTATGGTTTTCCTGCCCGCCTTGACGCTGTTCTATGTGTCCGACATTCTGGGCGGAGCGGATGTCAACGTTTTGGGCAGCATTATCCGCAACAAATTCATGATTGACCATGATTGGCCGGTCGGGGCGGCTATCAGCGTCGCTTTGACGGCGTTTATGCTGGTTCTGCTTCATCTGTACTACAAAAGCGGCAACACCGTCGAACAGGAGCGTCAATTATGGTAAGCAAACTGCTCAAATCGCTGTATATCGCCGTGGTGTATCTGTTTTTGTATATGCCGCTGGCGGTGGCGATTGTGTTTTCGTTCAACGACGCCAGCAACTCCAACGCGTGGAGCGGCTTTACGACCAAATGGTACGCCAGCCTGTTGCACGACCAAAGCTTGATTAAATCGGCGGTGCGGTCTTTGTTCCTGGCGGCTTCGTCGGCGACGGTGTCGACGGTGGTCGGGACGATTATGGCGATTGCTCTGCACCGCTACCGCTTCATCGGACAGAAAGTCGTGTTCGGATCGCTGTCCGTGATTATGATGTCGCCCGAAATCATCCAAGGCATTTCTTTGGCGATGATTTTCATCGTGCTGGGGATTCCGCTGGGATTTACGACGTTGCTTTTGGCACACACGGTTTTCTGCTTTCCGTTTGTGACGATGACGGTTCTGGCGCGGCTGAAAGGCGTCAGCCGCACGTTGGCGGAAGCGGCGGCGGATTTGGGCGCGAACGATGTCAGCATTGTGCGCCGCATTTTGATTCCGCTGATTGTCCCCGCCGTGTTCGCGGGTTGGCTGATGAGCTTTACGCTGTCCATCGACGACGTGATTATCAGCTTTTTCGTCAGCGGAAAGTCGTATGAAATCCTGCCGCTGAAGATTTATTCCATGGTCAGAACGGGAATTCAGCCCGACGTCAACGCGTTGTGCGCGGCGCTGTTCTTTGTAACATTTGCCGTCGTGATGATTTCGTACCGTTTGGTGCGCGACAGAAAATAAGCTTGCATTCCGGCGGAATATGTGAGGGAATAATTTTGTCGGAGAGGTTGAATCTTATATCACCTTAAAAAGTTTGCCCCCGATGTAGCAGCATCGGGGGCTTTTCCTTTTACCAAGCGTTATGAATACAGCTCAGTAAAAGAAGGACAGCCGTCAAAAGGATTTTAATCAGCTTCCCACTGTGATTGGAGATTTGAATCTTGTTCATCTCCCTTCCGCTCGGAAGACCGAGCTGCGCCTGAATCGGGCGCGGTTATCGTTTTAAGGGATAAATCTTTCTGTTTTGTAAGTATTACAAGAATGTATCGATTTTTTGTGTAAAACGGCATTTGGGATAGTTGCTGCATCCCATAAACTGTCCGTAACGTCCGTTTCTGACAACAAGCTTAGCCCCGCAGCGCGGGCAAATACCGCATTCAATCCGATGAGTGCGATATTCTCTGTTCTGTTCAATTTCTTGAATATGCTGTGTTTGATTTTCCGAAGAAGACAGATTGTTTTCCGAAATCTGTTCGATAACACAAAGCACATCGGCATTTGTCAGAATTTTATCCGTATAACTTTTTATAAATCCGTTTACTTCAGATATATACATAACATTTTCGCCGAAATATCCTTTGAGAGTGGCTTTTGATGAAAAGGCGATGACGGATATGAAAAAATCGGCGGGAAGATTCAACAATTTTTTTAAGGCAAAGATATGTCCTTGATTTTGAAGTACGGGGTTGTAAAAAGAATGTTTTTCTCCATAAATATTCTGCGTCCATTGTCTTGATGTATCGGAACCAAAAATCCACCCTTTGTAATTTTTGGTTTCAATCACAAATATACCATAAGCGGATACTACGATATGGTCGATTTGCGAACTTTTTCCGTCTATGTATAATAAGACGTTATTGAACACAGTGTATTCTTTTGGGAGAAACGAAAGTAATGCTGAAACTTTTGCTTCGCCGATTTTCCCTAAGAAAAAACTGGACTTAAAAAGAATTCCGACAATAAAGACGAATAAAACAAGGATTGTTTGTATCATTGTTTGTATTTGTTGATTATTTTTAAAACGGGGACTGTTTTCATTCTTTTAAATTCCCCACGTCCTGCTTCATATTGATATGTTCCTTCAAAAGATATGCATTGTTTTTTCGAAGGTTTAATAATTTGATCGTCGTAATATATTTTTCCTTCTTTTTTAGGGACATACACGGTTAAGCCAAAGCAGGTTAAATCTTTGTCGTACTCGTTTGTTTCGCAGGCATCAGCGAGCGCGAATTTATCCAATACCTGAAAAATTTTAACGGCAGGGATGTCTTCACACTTCTCATTCAATACAAGTTCTTTTTTTACTTTTTTTGCTGGCGGAGTGTAAACGGTTGCGGCATCAAATTCGTTTCCATTTATGATGCTGCACGAACAAGTTGCCAAAACCGAAAGGATAAGAAATTTTTTCATTGCAAACCTCGCTCTAAATGCTGCTAAAAGGATAGCATAGTTTTCAAAGCTGTAAAACACCCTTTGTTGAAAAATGGAGACGGGCGGCGGAAAAGCGTTTTTCCCTTAAAAAAACGGATTTGAATCCTTTACAAACTTTTTACCTGTTTGTAAGATGATAAATTAAATGAAAATATACGCCCTTGTCGGGCGGCGTTCTTGTGTGAAAGAGGATTTTGATATGAATTTATCCAAAGGTTTTTCAATGTTTTACGGCAGCCGCGCGCTGGAAAACAAAATCGACGAATTCTTGGACCGCATTTCCGAAGCGGGCTTGATTTACAAAAAAGCGATTCATGTCTTCCTTGAACACGGTGTGACCGAGGACTTTGTAACCCACGCGGAACAAATCGGTCATATCGAAAGCCGCGCCGACGAACTGCGCCGCGAAGTCGAAGCGGGACTGTATGAACAGAACCTGATTCCCGATTTGCGCGCCGACGTGCTGAGTCTGGTCGAAGATTTGGACGCCATTTTGAACGCATACGACGCCAGCGGATACCGTTTCACGATTGAACAGCCCGTTTTCCCCGCGACGCTTCATCCCGACATTTTGGCGATTGTCGATTCCGTAACAAACTCGGTCGAACAGATTACAATCGCATCCAGAACGTTTTTCCGCGACTTCAATTCCTGCCGCGACTATATCCACAAAGTCCGTTTCTATGAAAGCGAAGCCGACAGAATCAGCACCAAAATCAAACGCGCGATTTATTCGTCCGATTTGCCTTTGGCGAACAAAATGCACCTGTGCAGCTTTGTCGAAATGATTGACAATCTGGCGGATATGGCGGAAGACATCACCGACAAACTGGCGATTTACGTTATCAAGCGCGATAACTGACAAAGGCGGGCGTTATGGGCTTTACGGGACTGATTTTCCTTTCAAGCGGTTTGTTTTTGGGGTGGTCGCTGGGCGCGAACGACGCGGCGAACATCTTTGGCACGGCGGTCAGCACCCGCATGGTCAAATTCAAAACCGCGGCAATCGTTTGCAGTATCTTCATCGCTTTGGGCGCGGTCATCAGCGGCGTCGGCGCGGCGTACACTTTGGGCAGTTTGGGCGCGGTCAACGCGATTGCCGGCTCTTTTGTCACGGCGTTTGCGGCGGCTTTTACCGTGTATTCGATGATCAAGTGCGGATTGCCCGTGTCCGTGTCCCAAGCCGTCGTCGGCGCGATTATCGGCTGGAACTGGTTTACCGATTCCGTTACCGATGTTCAGTCCGTTGTCAAAATCGCATCGACATGGGTGGCTTGCCCGTTGCTGGCGGGAACTTTTTCCGCCGTTATTTACTTGGTGCTGAACCGATTGTTGCGCTCTGCCAAAATTCACTTGTTGCGCCGCGATTTCTGCACCCGCATCGCCATGATTGTCACGGGTGCGTTCGGCGCATATTCTTTGGGCGCAAACAATATGGCAAACGTTGTCGGCGTGTTCGTCCCCGTCGCTCCGTTCGTTGATTTCAACTTTGCGGGACTGCACATTTCCGCCGTTCAACAGCTGTTTTTCGTCGGTTCCGTTGCGACCGCCGTCGGTGTTTTCACCTATTCCAACCGCGTTATGGGGACGGTCGGCAAAGGATTGATGCCGTTGTCTCCGTTTGCCGCTTGGGTAGTCGTCGTCGCGCAGTCCATGGTGCTGTTCCTGTTCGCGTCCGAAGGGCTGGAATATTTTCTGGCTTCGCACAATCTGCCTACCGTTCCTCTGGTTCCCGTATCCAGTACGCAAGCCGTCGTCGGTGCGGTCATCGGCATCGGGCTGTGCAAAGGGGCGGCGAAAACAATCAAGTGGAGCGTCGTCGGACGTATCGTCTGCGGGTGGGTCATTACTCCCGTTATTGCGGCGACAATCTGCTTTTTTGCCCTGTTTTTCATGCAGAACGTCTTTTATCAGCGCGTCTACACGCCGAAAACCTACTTTATTTCGGAACGCGTCTATAACAGAATGGTTGCCGACGGTCTGCCCGCCAATCAAATCGGCGTGCTGAAAGGCGAACGCTACAAATCGGGCGTCGAATTTATGTCCGCTGTCCGCGCCCGCGTCGGCAAAATGTCGGGCGAGACCGAACAGAAATTGCTTAACACCGCCGAACTGCTGAAAATCTATATCGACCCCGAAAAGTTTGAAAATCTGGATCCCCAAATGTTTTCGGAAGAACAGATTTCCCAAATCAAACAGCTTTCGGGCTTGACGTTCAGCTACCGCTGGGAACTGCAGGATGCGCTGATAAAAATCAGCTCCGAATGGGCTTACCGTCCCGCGACCGTCATTAACAAGCGCTACAACAAAGCTCTTGCCGTTCAGCTGTCCCAAATCGAAAGCGTCTTTACGGTTCGGAAAAAAGCCAAAAAACTCAACCTGCTGTACGAAGACTAAACGGCTTTTGTAGACAAAAAATCAGACAAAACGCTTGCAAAAATCGGACAATCTGTTATTGTGACGGAAAGTCCGATTTTTTTTGGAGATTAAGCGATGCCCAAATCCGTTGCCGAGTTTATGGATAAATCCGTTAAAACATACGCTTGCGGCGAAAAAGCGCAACAGGCGAAAAACGTTTTGACCGCGGCTTTCACCGCTTCGGATAAACGCAAGCAAAAGGAAGAATCCGCCGAATTTGCGCGCTTGGTCGATTTGGTCATGCAAACCGACAAAGGGCGCGACACGCTGACGGAACTGTCCGAACTGGGGTATACGTTTACTTTTGAAAAAGGGAATTTCGGCGGTTTTTGCGAACCGACAAGCAAAAAAATCGCGGTCAATCCGAACTTTGGCGACGGGTACGCTTTGCAAACCATCGTTCACGAAGGACAGCACGCCATTCAAGCGGCGCACGAACCTGAAAACACGCCGAAAACGGAACAGCTGAACATTGCGTCCATTTTGCGCCGTGAACGCGCGATGGAAGCCGACGCCTGCGCGCACGAAGCCGCTTTCACTTATCAATGCCGCGACGTTCTGCCCGAAGTGTATGCCGAAGCCGAGAAAAACGACATGCCGATGTTTCGCGCTTTCGTCGCCGAAATGGACAAGTCGGGCGACGAAAAGAAAGCCATGCAGGCAAGCTTTCAGGCGTGGTACGGCTATGATTATTTCCGTGATTTCTATGACGACGCGCACAGGGACGAAATCGATTTTTATGCCCAAAAAGGCAAGGAAAGCGGCAGAAAAGATCTGTTCGGCAAAGAATTGCCTGCCCGCGACGTTGCGGATACTTGCCTGTATAAAGGAAAACCGTATGTTTCCGCCGATATGCTGATGTCGGATTCCGCATTTTCCGTTTTGAAAAAGGACAAGGCGGGCTATATGAAAATCGCGGCGGATTACGCTAAAACGGTCGGAGTGAAAGCCGATGAATCGGTTTGGGCCATGGCGGAACGCGACAAAAACGGAAAAATCCTCCGGTCTGCGCAAAATCGGGCGAAAACGGCGGCTTTGTCAAAAGCCGTCGCATCTGCGCGCGGGCGTTAATCTTTAAGGACTTGAACGACTCTTTGCGGAAAAGGGATGTCGATGCCGTTTTCCGCAAAAGCTTTTTGCAGGCGAATCATCAAATCGCTTTTGATATAGGAACGCTCCAGAATATTGCTCAGGTAACAACGCAGGCGGATGTTTATCGCGCTGTCGGCGAATTCCGTTACAATGGCGGACGGCGCGGGGTCGGTTAAAACGCGCGGATCGCTTTTAGCGATGTCAAGCGCGATGTCGAGCGCTTTTTCCAAATCGGAAGCGTAGCCGATGCCGACATCGATGGAAATGCGCCCGCCCGCGTCGGTCAGCGTCCAATTAATCAGCTGTCCCGAAATGATGTCCGCGTTCGGAATAATCACGATGGCACGGTCGAACGTTTCCAATTCGGTGGAACGGATGTTAATTTTGTAAACGATGCCCTCTTTGTCGTTGACGACAATCCAGTCGCCGATTCGGAATGGGCGTTCAAACATAATCAGAATGCCCGAAATGAAATTGTTGACGATGTGCTGCAAGCCAAAGCCCAAGCCGACCGACAGCGCGCTGATCAGCAATCCCAGACTGCGCAGATTGACGCCGAACACGGACAGCCCGACCAGCAAAGCGATAAGCACGGAAATATAGCTGAGCGCGGAAGTCAGCGCTTCCTGCGACGACGGGCGCAAGCGCAAACGATGCAGGATTTTTTGCACAAACCAGCCGCGGAACAGCCGCAACAGATACAAAACCGCCAAGAACATCAGTATCGCAAGGACGGCTTGGCGCGCGGGGGCGCCGAACGATTTGACATAGCCGTTAAAATCCGTCCACAGCGCTTTGTCCGTAAAGCAGTAGATCAAAAACAAAACGACTATCAAGGGCAGGGTGAACCGCTTGATAAACCGATAAAATCCATTTCTTTTCAATTCCTGTGTCATACGACCAGAATGAAAGGATTTTTCAAACCGCGCAAGACGGCTAAACGGCTATCATATCCAAAAACGTTTGCAGAATGAACGCCGCCGCGCCCGCATCCAGCTTTTGTTTGCGTTTTTTGCGGCTCATGTCGTAAGCGTCAATCATCGTGCGTTCAACGGCGGCGGAAGAATAGCGTTCGTCTTGGAAAAAGACGGGCTTGCCGAACGCGTCGGCGATTTTTTGCGCTTGTTCAAGGGTGTATTGCGCTTGCGCCCCCGCTTCCCCGTCGGTTTGCAAAGGCAGTCCCGACACGAACGCGCCGATGTCGCGCCCTTTCAGCTGTTGCGCCAGATTGTCCAAGTCGTATTGAAAGCTTTTGCGAAACACGGTTTTTAAAGGCGTTGCCGTCATCCACAGCGTATCCGACACCGCCAGTCCGACGGTTTTCGTGCCGATGTCCAATCCGACCAGCGACGTGCCGCGCTTGACGGTATTTTGAAATTCAATCAAAGAAAAAACGGGAATGTTCTTGCCGTCCGTCATCGTAAATGATACTTTCATCAAAGTTTGTTTTTTTATACTAATACAGGAGCAAGTACACCTATGTCAATCGACAGGGATATGGTCAAGCGGTTGGGGATTTTGTCGCGTTTGCGGATTCCCGACGAAAATATGGATGAAATGGTCGGCGAACTGACCAAGATTCTGGGCTGGGTCGATCAGTTGAAAGATGTCAACACGGACGACGTTTTGCCGATGAATTCGGTGGTTGACGACATGGCTTTGCGCGAACGCGAAGACGTAATTACCGACGGCGGAATTCGCGACGAAATTCTGGCAAACGCCCCCGATCGGATGGACGGCTATTTTCTGGTTCCCAAAGTGGTGGAGTAAACAATGACCGACTTAGTTGAATTGACAGTCGCCGAAGCTTTGGACGGCTTGGCGAAAAAAGAGTTTTCCGCAGTCGAGCTGACGCAGGCTCACTTGGACGAAATGGCGAAAGCGCGCGAATTGAACGCGTATGTCATTGAAACGCCCGAAGTCGCTTTGGAACGCGCGAAACGTTCCGACGACCGCCGCGCCAAAGGCGAAAAAATCGGTAAAATGGAGGGGATTCCCGTCGGGATGAAAGACCTCTATTGCACCAAAGGCGTTCGCACGACCGCTTGTTCTCATATTTTGGACGGCTTTGTGCCGCCTTATGAATCGACCGTTTCCCAAAAACTGGAAGACGAAGGCTCTGTCATGCTGGGCAAAACCAACATGGACGAATTCGCGATGGGCACGGCGAACCTGACCAGCTGGTACGGCGCGGTTCGCAACCCGTACAAAGACAAAACCAACCCCGACAAGTTTCTTATCCCCGGCGGGTCGTCGGGCGGTTCCGCGGCGGCTGTCGCGGCGGGGCTGTGCATGGCGGCGACGGGATCGGACACGGGCGGTTCAATCCGCACGCCCGCTTCGTTCTGCGGCATTGTCGGGTGCAAGCCGACGTACGGGCGTTGCTCGCGCTGGGGCATGGTGGCGTTCGCGTCCTCGCTGGACCAAGCGGGTACGATGACCCGCACGGTGCGCGACACGGCGATTATGCTGGGTTCCATGGCGGGCTTTGACGCCAAGGATTCGACGTCGATGAACATTCCCGTTCCCGATTACACGAAAGCTTTGACGGGCGATGTCAAGGGCTTGCGCATCGGGATTCCCCGCGAATACAATCCCGACAAGGGTTTGAACGCCGACGTGCGTCACGTTTGGGAAAAAACGGCGCAGAAACTGCGTGAAGCGGGCGCGGAAATCGTCGATATTTCCCTGCCGTCCACACCGTACGCTTTGCCGACTTATTACCTGATTGCGCCCGCGGAAGCGTCGTCGAACCTTGCCCGCTATGACGGGGTGAAGTACGGTTTGCGCGTCGACGGCAAGTCTTTGGACGAGATGTACACGAACACCCGCACCGAAGGTTTCGGCAAGGAAGTCAAGCGCCGCATCATGATTGGCACTTGCATCCTGTTGGAAGGCTACTACGAAACCTGCTATCTGAAAGCGCAGAAAGTCCGCCGCCTGTTGTGCCGCGAATTTGCGGAAGCTTACAAGCAGGTTGACGTGATTTTGGCGCCCGCCGCGCCCGAAACGGCGTTCGGCAAGGACGACGACAGCACAAGCGATCCTTTGAAAATGCAGCTGTACGACGTGTTTACGGTTCCGTCGTCTTTGGCGGGGCTGCCGTCGGTTTGCGTTCCCGCGGGAACGTCCGAAGTCAACGGTCTGCCCATCGGATTGCAGGTCATCGGCAACAGTTTTGAAGAAGAAAAGATTTTGCGCGTCGCCGACGTAATCGAATCCATGTCAGGCATGCCGATTCGTCCTTTGCGCGCGGGAGGAAAATAAGATGTCGTATATTATCAAAGGCGAAACGGGCGACTGGGAAATCGTTGTCGGGCTGGAAGTCCATTGCGAAGTCATTTCCAACGCGAAACTGTTTTCGGGCGCGGCGACCGCGTTCGGCGCGGAAGCCAACACGCAGGTCAGCTTTGTCGACGCGGGTTTCCCCGGCATGCTGCCCGTCGTCAACCACAAATGCGTGGAACAGGCGATTAAAACGGGCTTCGGTTTGAACGCGACGATTAACAAAAAATCGATTTTCGCGCGCAAAAACTACTACTATGCGGATTTGCCGAACGGCTATCAGATTTCACAGTCCGACCACCCGATTGTTTCCGACGGCTATATCGACGTCGATTTGGAAAACGGCGAAACGCGCCGTATCGGCATTGAACGTTTGCACTTGGAACAGGACGCGGGCAAGCTGATGCACGATCAGCACCCCAGCAAGTCTTTTGTCGATTTGAACCGCGCGGGCGTGGCTTTGATGGAAATCGTGTCCCGTCCCGACATCCGTTCGCCCGAAGAAGCGGGCGCATACTTGCGCAAACTGCGTTCGATTGTGCGCTACATCGGTTCGTGCGACGGCAATATGGACGAAGGGTCGATGCGCTGCGATGCGAACGTTTCCGTCCGTCACCCCGGCGAACCGTTCGGCACGCGCGCGGAAATCAAAAACGTGAACTCCATCCGTTTCGTGATGCAGGCGATTGAATACGAAGCCAAACGGCAGGTCGAATTGCTGGAGGAGGGCGGTAGAGTCGTTCAGGAAACCCGCAAATTCGATTCCGTCAAGGGCGTTACCAAAACCATGCGGTCGAAGGAAACGGCAATCGACTATCGTTATTTCTACGATCCCGATTTGATTCCGCTGCGCTTGGACGATGCTTTGATTGAACGCCTGCGCGGCGAAATGCCCGAACTGCCCGACGCGAAAAAAGCGCGCTTTACGGCGGATTACGGCTTGCCCGCTTACGACGCGGGACAACTGGTCGCGGAAAAAGACATTGCCGCTTACTTTGAAGCCGCGGCGAAAGGGCATGATGCGAAAAAGGTTGCCAACTACATCATGGGCGATTTGTTCGCCGTGCTGAACAAGCTGGGCAAATCCATTGCCGACAGCCCCGTGAAGCCCGAAAACCTGGGGCGCATGGTTGATTTAATCAACGACGGGACGATTTCTTCGCGGATTGCGAAAGACGTGTTCGCCTTTATGGTCGAAGAAGGTAAATCCCCTGACGAAATCGTTGCGGAAAAAGGATTGAAGCAGGTCACCGACACGTCCGCCATTGAAAAAATGATTGATGACGTGATTGCCGCCAATCCCGACAAAGTCGCCGAATACAAAGGCGGCAAAGAAAAACTGTTGGGCTGGTTTGTCGGTCAGACGATGCGCGCTTCGCAAGGCAAGGCGAACCCCGCCATGCTGAACCAGCTGGTCAAACAGAAACTGGACGCGTAAAACAAAGGAAAAAGCGATGGCTGAAAAAGAAGGACTGTACGACGTTGTTTTAAACAAAGACGGCGAACTGTTGCTTTGTATTCGGGCGCGCACGGGTGCGCCCGTTCAGCCGCGCTTTTTCTATGACGGAATTCAATCCGCCCTGCTGATGCGCGACGGCAAGCGCGCCATTTTGCTGGAATATCTGTCCCCAAAAGCGGTCACCGCTTTGCAAAAGCAGGACAAAGTGCTGATTGCCGAAATTTTGGATAACGAACTGGAACACGAATACTACGCGCCCGTCAGCAAAGTGCGCAAACTTCCCGTCTGATTTTAGACAAAAAAATCTTGAGAAAAGCTCCGAAAAGAACTATTCTGTAAAGGATAGCGGATAGGATTCCAAGGAGCTTTTTCCATGGCGGAAGCAAAAGAAAAAACAGAATGGCAAGGATTGCAGCCGGATTTATATAATATCCCGCAGGGATTCGACAAAAACGCGGCGGTTTCCGCCGCTCGGCGTGAATTCGGGGATTCTGAGCAATCGTTTGGTGAAAAAGCTGAACACAGAATTTTACGGTTTGTTGATACCGATTACATATTGGCCGCCGATGACAATACGGCGCTGGATACGTTGTACAAGGCGGAAAACAAACGTTATCAGGCGCAGATCGCGGAACTGTACGGGACTTTTCAGAAAAAAGAAGCCGCGCTGAACGGTGATATAGCCCAAAAATCGGCGCAGGAAAAGGAAAAACAGGCAGAGCTTGACGCGATGGCGCGAACAAAAGAAGCGACGCGTTCTGTTCGCGACAGCGTGGATGCGCTTCTGTCCGCGTATCCGCCCGCTATGCAAAAAGACGTGCGCGCCGCTTTGCAAAAGGGGGACAAACTGCCTGAACCCAAAGCTCTGAAAGACAAAATCAAAGTTCTGCTGAATAAACGCACCATCAATAAAAATAAACAAAAAATCGATGAGTTCTTTCAGTCTGCCAAGGATGACGCTTCAAAAGAAGCCGTTTTCAATCCCGAGTCTTTCGATAAAAAAATCGCGGCCGCCGAACAGGATTTGAGCAAAACAGGGGCGGAAATTAAAAATGTGCGGGAACAATCGGACGCTTTGCGCTCCCGACTGAACGCGCGGTGTAAAGAACTGCGTGACAACAGCGCGCAAAATTTTCAAGAACAAGCCGGAAACGTGCTGTACGCCCGCCAGATGTATCAGGGCGAAAATGCCGTCCGCGCTATCAAACTGCCGCCGATGCTGGGAATGCAGAATTTGACCGAACCCGTCGCATGCGCGCAAAGTTTTACATTGGATTCTCCCGACAAAATGCAGGCTTTGGTTGATCGTATGAACAAAGCGGGCTTCAAGACCGTATTTTGCGACGGCGCGGATATGGACAAAGTTGCCGATCCGTCCGTGTTTGTCATTCGCCGTCCGACGCACGGACAGGATTCAAGCGATAAATACGAACTGCTGACACCGTTTTTTGAACCCGAAGACGCGCGCGGCAATATCAAAAACGCGCTGAGAGTCGTTCAAAGCACAAACGGAGCAAACGTTGTCGGCGCGATTACGCCGATGACGCTGGGGCAAATGGATCAGCGTGTTCAAGACAAGGCGGACAAAACCCGCCAGCTGAAGGAATGTGTGATGAACGATCCGACCGTTTCTTTGGCGGACAAGGCGCGCTATGCTCGGATGAACGGGGAGCAAATCCGTGATGAAATCATATCGCAGGCGTTAAATCAGGCGGCTCAGCGCGGTGATACGCAAGCCGCCGTTACTCGTCGTTTGGAACAGGCAAACGAAAACGGGGCGCAGTATTTCTTTCGCGGGCAATCGTTCATCGCAGGGGACGAAATGTCGTCTTATATGAATCCGACCCAGCGCGTCGGACGTGCGGGATATACTTACGCATCGCCCAATCCGGGGTATGCGATGATGTATTCGGGCGCGGGCAATTCGGTAACGGGCGGCAGCGGCGATATGGATAAACACGCCGTTACCTTTGCCGACGGAACACGGGAAAATATCGGTTTTGTCAGCGTGTACAAAGCATCGTCCAAAACGCTGATGACCAAAAATTTCGGATTGGAGGACATGAAAAATGTCGCCATGGATTCGACCAATCAAAACGGACTGAAAAAACAGGCAACTTGGTCGGATGATTTGGAAGCGCACATGAACCCGAACGACAATCCGTTGGCGGCGCGATTGCTGGTTTCCCCGCGCGGCGTTGTAACGATTCCCGAAGATGATCCGAAATGGAAAATCATTTGCGACATGTATGCCCCCGACACCAAAGATTCCTTTAAAGGAAACGAACTGTCGGAAACCTACGGCGCGGCGTTTGAAAAACGTTTGGACGCTTTGCAGGAACAGAAAAAAACGTTCGGGAAAGTGCAGACTTACGGTAAATCTCAGGAAGAACTGGACGGTTTGTGGAACACCAAAACCAAAGTCAATGACGGAAAGGCTCCCGTTGCAAAGGAAAAAGCGGACAAAAACGCGATGCGTGCCGATTTTGCAACCGTTTTGTCGGGTAAGCCGAAAGAAGCTTCTCAGCCTAAACAGGCGGGAATGACGATGCCGCCGCCGATGCCGACGAAAGGCAAAGTCGTTCTGCCGCCGCTTAACGGTGTGCAGATGCCGTTAGCACCTGCCGGGGCTGTGCCGCCGATGCCGAAACAAGCGAAAACGACAATGCCGCCGCCGATGCCGACGAAAGGCAAAGTTGTCCCGCCGCCGATGCCGAAACAAGCGGAATCGACGATGCCGCCGCCCCTGCCGCCGATGCCGAAACAAGCGAAAACGACGATGCCGCCGCCGATGCCGCCGATGCCGACGAAAGGCAAAGTTGTTCCGCCGCCGCTTAACGG
>DEDN01000021.1:38393-39980 GCA_002349565.1 Alphaproteobacteria bacterium UBA2903
CAAGCTGAATCAGATGTCGCACAAGCCGAACTTGATGCAGACGTTGCAAAGCAAAACGGCGCAAAAGGATGCCGCTCCGAAAATGCCGGTAAAACAGGCTGTTCGGCAGGGCGAATCCAGATAACAAACGAAAAAGGCTGTAAAACTTTGTATTTTAAGAATGGCGATGAGGGTAAACGGATGATGTCTTTGTCGCGGTCAAGCAGTCGGGAGAAATATTATGGCAGATGATCTTGTTTCCGCATTTCAAAATCCGCAACCGCAAAAGCAGGCTCAGCCGGTCTCAACCGTTTATATGGTCGGGGATGAAAAAGACGCGAATAAATTTCGTATTTATTTCGGAGCGGGCAAGGATGACTATTTCAACGCGGTAGGGTCCTTTGAAAGCGTGCAGAGCTTGATGGGAACAATGGAGTGCGCTGTAAAAAGTCCGCGGATGGTTGAAGGCTTTAGAGCGTTTCCGCCTGAAAAACGTCCGACTTTGCGCCAAGCGGAAACAGGAAACGCCGCCGCTTATTATTCTCCGGCATGCAACGAAATCGTGATGGGCAGAATGGTTGGTTGCGGTTTTGAATCCGCCGGAACGTTTGCTCATGAATACCATCATTTTAAACAAAGACAAGTCGGAAACTGGGTGAATGTTGCATCCAATATACCCGATCAGATTTTGGCTGAACGTATGGGGGAAGCCGCCGCGGAAGTGGCTAATTTCCAATATATGAACGATGTCAAACACTTGCCGGAAGCCCGCGCCGATTTTGAAAAAACAATGTACCGCCCGGGCTGCAGGGAATATGTCGCGGCAAAAGAGGCGGGAAAGTCAGAATCCGACTGTGTTTTCGCCAGTATGCAAGGGTATGCAGGGAATTTTCAGACGGCTCTTTTTTATGTGGAACAATATCATAAGCCTTTGATGGATTTGAACGATAAGAATCGAGAGCTTTTGAAACATAATCCGGCGGAACATAACGTTTTTGAAAACGCGTCGATCGGCAGTAAACTCGAATCTTTAATTCCGAAAGGAAAAAATATCGACGAGGTCGCTTATTTTAAAGCCACGACCGTCGGATTGATGAAAGAATTGCCCTCCGCCGAACGAATCAAGCAGGAAATGCGTTCGCCGACATTCGATTATATTCCTGCAATTGCGTATGTGTTGATAAAAGACGCGCAGAAACAATGTGCGGCATGCGGCATGATGGATCCGGATTTCCAAATTGAGGGCAGAGCTGTTCGTGGAGTGCAAGGGACATTTGCCGATGGGGCAGCGTTTGAACGGTCGCTGATGCCGCCGCCGATGCCGACGAACGGCAAAGTTGTTCCGCCGCCGATTAACGGGGTGCATATGCCGTTTGCGCCCGCCGGGGCTGTTCCTCCGGTGCAAACAAACGGCAACGCGGTGCCGCCGCCCCCTCCGCCGATGCCGACGAACGGCAAAGTTGTTCCGCCGCCGATTAACGGGGTGCATATGCCGTTTGCGCCCGCCGGAGCTGTGCCTCCGGTGCAAACGAACGGCAATGCGGTGCCGCCGCCCCCTCCGCCGATGCCGACGAACGGCAAAGTTGTTCCGCCGCCGATTAACGGGGT
>DEDN01000021.1:40200-44161 GCA_002349565.1 Alphaproteobacteria bacterium UBA2903
CACAAGCCGAACTTGATGCAGACTTTGCAAAGCAAAACGGTGCAAAAGGATGCCGCTCCGAAGATACCGGCAAAACAGGCTGTTCGGCAGGGCGAATCCAGATAACAAACAAAAAGGCGGGTGAAAATCCCGCCTTTTTCGTCTTTCGAGCCTGCTTAACGGCGCAATGCCGACAGCAGATTGTGAAAATCATCCGTCCACAAAGGGGTGTTTTCTTTCATTTCCCCTTTTCTCCACCCCGGCATAGCCAGCAAAGCTTTTATTTCGGGGGCATCGGGGCTGTTGCTTAAAACACCCCATTGCGGATAACCGCCGTAGTCTTTTTTCGGCAGGTTGCGGACGATAAAAGTCATTCCCAATTCCCGGGCGATTCTTGTCAGGATGGGTTCCACATCAAACGCGCGCGAACTGATATGCAGCAGGATAACGCCGTCCGGTTTCAGTTTCGACCGATATGTTTCAATCGCCTCCTTGGTTGTCAAATGGACAGGAATGAAATGCGAACTGAACGCGTCAAAAGTGATCAAATCGTATTTGTGATTTTGTTCTTTGGCGATTTCCATTCTGGCGTCGCCGATTTTGACAGCCGCATGCGGGGCGCAATGTTCCAAGTATCGAAAGTATCTGTATTTTAACGAAATATCCACCATGTCTTTGTCGATTTCGAAAACGTCATGTTTCGTGTTTTGCGGCGCGTAGCAAATAATCGCGCCCGATCCCAATCCCAGCCATGCCGCGACGGGGGCGGGTTTGTCGTATACGTCAAAAAAATCTTTGACGGCGGCGTGTTTGCCGTAATAGGTGCTGGGGTTGAAATCGTAGAATGTTTCGCCTTTGATCACAAACAGGTTTTGACGTCCGTGCAGCGTATCCCCGTGAAACAGCTTTAAAAAAGCAAAAGGCGCGGGAGCAAGCGTTTTTTGTTCAACCAGAATCGTTCCGAAAAAATTTCTCTTTTTAAAGACGATATCCGGCGATTGTTCGAAAAACAGCGGCAGAAAAGCGAAAACGAAAAGGCACAAAACAAAAAACTGTTTCCTTTTCGAAAACGAAAAAACAAGGACGGAAACCGCCAAAACGGCAAAGAGCGGAATTACCGCCGAAAGCGATGATTTGTTCGGATGCAGATTGATCGAAACCGCCGCGACAAAAAAGAGGATGATTTCGTTTTTCACCGCTTTGACAAAATCCGTTTTTTGTTCGGATGCGCCGATCAAAACGAACGGCAGGGACAAGGCGATGACGAACGGGTATTCCCAAACGAACAAAAACAAATGCGGCGCGATGAAAGTGTTGAAAACGCCGCCCAAAGCTCCGCCGATCGCCAGACACAAATAAAACAGGGTCAGCTTTTCGGAATCGGGCTTTTTGGCGGATAAAACGCCATGACAGTAAATTGCGAAAATCAAATAAAGAAGGCAATGCGTTCCCGTTAAAACGGCGTTTTGTTTGACATTCGACGTTGTTGTTGCGGAAAAGAACAAAAAGACGGCAACCAAAGCCGCCGTTTTGTACAAACGCAGGAACTGTTCGGACGTTTTTTCCGTATAGAACCTTGAAAACGTAAAGACAAACGACAAAAGATATAACGACAGCGGGAAAATCCACAAAAACGGCAAACCGCCGATGTCGGTGGACAAATGGCTTGTCACTCCCAGCATCAAACTGGACGGGACGAATGCGAAAAATATCCAATAAAAAATCAGAACGGGACTTGTTTTTTCCGCAGGTTTCCGCTCTGTCCGTTCTGCTGCAAATAGGGGGACGGCGGTTTTGATCAAATAGACGCCCAGGACGGCAATCATTGCAAAAAACGCCGCGAACAAAATGCGCCACAAGCCGCTTTGTTCGGAAACGGTCAGCACTTTTTCAAATCCCAAAGGATAGGCGTACAGCGCCGAAAGGCTGCCGATATTGCTGCAAACATATAGCATGTACGGGTTTTTGCTTTCTTTCAGATCGGACAGGGACAGCCAGCGCTGCACCAAAGGCGATGTCGTGGACAACAGCACAAACGGGAAAAAGATGTTTTTCAGCAGCGCGCGCAAAACATCGCAAACAGGGCTTGCAACGGAAATTTGTTCGGATTGAAAATGAAAATCGACAGCCCACAAAGCGCAAAACAACAAACAGCAATGCATGACGATTTGCCGTTTCAGGGAAAGTTTTTGCGAAACAATGTAGGAATAAAAATATCCCGCCAGCAGGGAAACTTGAAAGAAAACTGCGCTTGTGTTCCATATATTCGGCGATCCGCCCACTTTGGGAAGCAGAATATTCGCTATCATCGGCTGGATAAGGAAAATCAGAAAGGCGCCGGTGAATATGGCGATGTTGAAAACGGCAAACATAAAAAAACTCCCGAAAAAAATTTATGTACAGGATAGAATACAGCGGGGCAGTATGCAAATAAAAACAGGAATTGTCGGGCGTGCGGATTGAACGCTTGAGATTTTTTTGCGGCGGGACTATACTTCCGTTACAAAATTCAAGGAGTGCAATTCAAGATGTCGAAATTAAGCGATAAATCTTTGGTCAAAAAGTTCGCGAAAGGCGCGCCCGTCAGCGTCGAGCTGGGCGGGACTCCCGAAAATGCGGCTGCAAACGAAAAACTGCGCGCGTCCATTTTGCGCGACACGGAACGCAAATCCATCGAAGCGGAACGCGTATCCTCGCATTTGTCTGAAGCTATGCTTCACCGCTGATAAAAGGATTGTGAAATGAAACGCGAAACGGTTGCTTTGCCGAACTATGTCATCGGTGCGGACGCTTATGAAAAAGCGGCGGACATTTTGAAACAATACGGAAAAACGGCTGTCATTGTCGGCGGAAAACGCGCGACGGCGGCGGGCGGAGATCTGTTGGAAAACGCTTTGAAGCGGGTGAATGTCACAGTTTTGGGGCGCGCGCTGTTCACGGGCAGTTCGACATACGAAAACGTGGACGCTTTGGCTGAAATCGACGCGGTGAAGTCCGCCGATATGATTTTGGCGATGGGCGGCGGCAAATGCTGCGACACCTGCAAAGTATTGGCGGAAAAATTGGGCAAGCCGCTTTTCACGTTCCCGACCATCGCGTCGAACTGCGCGCCCTGCACCGCTTTGGCGATTATGTACAACGCGGACGGCAGCTTTAAAAACAACTATTACAGCAAACGCCCGCCGCTGTTCGTGTTCATCAACGACGCCGTGATTGCCGAAGCGCCGATTGAGTATTTGCAGGCGGGCATCGGCGACGCGCTGAGCAAAGAACCCGAGGTCAAGCTGGCTTTGCGCCATGTCGAACTGGATCAGAATTTGCTGCTGGGTCGGTGTTTGTGCGACGCCTGCACCGAACCTTTGCTGAAATACGGGGCGGAGGCGCTGGCGTCCTGCCGCGCGGGCAAATCTTCGCAGGCTTTGCAGGAAGTCGCGCTGGACATCGTGATTTCGACGGGACTGGTCAGCAATATGACGGTTTGCCCCGAATTTTACTACAATACGAACTTGGCGCATTGCTTTTACTACGGCGCGACGATTTTTCCCGTGTACCACGATTATTTGCACGGCTATTGGGTCGCTTACGGTGTTTTGGTGCTGCTGGACTACGACGGTCAAACCGAATTGCGCGACCGCGTGATGCGCTTTTACCGCGAAGCCCGGCTGCCGACAAAATTGTCGGACTTGGGATTGACGGAAGCCGACTTGCCCGCTTTGGTCGACAAAGCGACAAAAGTCCCCGGCTGGAAAATCGAGGGCGAAGAGCTGTCCGCCGCCCGCTTTATGCAGGCGATAAAACACGTCGACGAGTTGGGAAAAGCGGTCGTTTGATTATTTTAGTTGACGAACGGCAAAACTTTCGCTAAAACAAAAGCCAACGGAGAGTGGGCAGGATGGTAATGCAGCGGATTGCTAATCCGTACACGGGGTTAAACCCGTGAGTGGGTTCGATTCCCACACTCTCCGCCATTTTGCAAAAGAAC
>DEDN01000022.1 GCA_002349565.1 Alphaproteobacteria bacterium UBA2903
TGCTTTCCCCCTGCGGGCAGTAGCGGGTAGTAGCCAGTAAATTTAATGTGGGTAGGCGGCGCGCTTCAGACGGTCGTTGATTGCCAATCCCAGCCCTTGCGTCGGTATCGGCATCACGGCGATGCCTGTGTATTTTTTATCGTCCAGCAGGCGCATATAAGCAAACAAATGCGCCGCCGCTTCCCTCAAATCCTCCGTCGGGCTCAGGTTCAGCGTTGCGTTGTCCGCCGCGCCGAATGCCAGAAACGCTTCGCCCGCTTCGGGCTGTTCCGCGTTCAGACGAACGGGCAGACGCGGCGCGTAGTGCGACAGCATTTGTCCCGGCGACCGCGGCGCGTTCGGATCGGCTTCGGGGCGGCGCAAGGGCTTTTTCAAAACGTCTTCGATGTCTTCAACGGCAAGTCCGCCCGCGCGCAGCAAAGCGGGAGCGTCCGTCGTCACATCGACAATCGTCGATTCGACCCCGACGGAGCAAGCGCCGCCGTCCAAAATCAGCGGGATTTTATCGCCCAAGCCTTGCGCGACATGTTCCGCCGTCGTCGGGCTGACCGTCCCCGATATGTTCGCGCTGGGAGCGGCGACGGGACGACCGAACGCTTTTAACATTTTTTGCGCGCCCGCATGAACGGGAAAGCGCACGCCGACCGTATCCAGTCCCGCACAAACCAAATGTGAAATCGGACAGTTTTCGGACCGCTTCATCACCATGGTGAGAGGTCCGGGCAAAAAGCTTTCCGCCAGTTTTTTGGCAACGGGCGTCATCACGGCGAATTTTTCGATCCACGCCAAATCGGCGATATGCGCAATCAAAGGATTGAATTGCGGGCGTCCTTTTGTTTCGAAAATCGACGCGACCGCCAAATCGTTCGCCGCGTCCGCACCCAGCCCGTACACTGTTTCGGTCGGAAAAGCGACCAGTTCGCCTTTATCCAGCAATTCCGCCGCCAAAGCCGCGCTTGCGTCATCCACTTGTTTAATCAAAGCTTTCATTTCAGTACCATTTCAGGCGTTTGAATATCAGCGCCAGAATAAAGCCGACCGTAATCAGCGATACGACCGCGAACGTAAAGCCCGCCATGTTCTGCCCCGGAATCCCGCCGACGTTCATGCCGAACAGCCCCGTTACAAAGTTCAGCGGAATGAAAATCGCCGCCAAAACGGACAAAGTGTTCATATTTTGCTGTGTTTGTTCGCGGACTTTGTTCGCCAGTTCGTCGATGTTAATCATCGCGCGTTCGCGCAGGCTGTCGATGTCTTCGATAATTCTCAGCATGCGGTTGGCATTTTCGTGCAAAAAGAATCGGTCCTTGCCACTCATCCACGACAGCATTTGACGGGACACGCCTTCCATAGCGTCGCGCTGGGGCGCCAGATAACGCCGCATTTCGGTCAAGTTGCGTCGAATTTCGGACAAGCGGGGCATCAGCTCTTCGTCCTCGATTTCATCCAGAATTTCGTCTTCGGCGCGGTCGATGTAGTTTTCGATGTCAGACACGGCTTCGACGATTTTATCCAGCGTCAGGGAACAAATTTCATCCAGCATTTCCCCAGCGTCGCGCGGACCCGCCCCGATGGCAAGGTGCTGCTTGATTTCCCACATAAAGCCCATCGGGTCTTCGCGCAGAGTGATTAAACGTTTCTTTTCCTCCCACATGCGCAGGGAAATCATATCGTCGGGTTCTTCGCCGACGTTCAGGTTGATGGCGCGCAAAAACAGCATCAGATTGTCGCCGAACGACATGCAGCGGGGGCGGTCTTCCTCGTCGTCCAGCAGGGAATCCAGCACCAAAGCCTGAATGCCGCTTTTTTCCAGCATATAGTCTTTGGTTTCCTGCGCGGACGAATCGAAGTGCAGCCATAAAAAGCCGTCTTCCTCTTTCCACTGTTCTACTTCATCCATAGTCAAGGGGGTCGCGCCGCCCTGTCCGTCCAGCAGCAAAGCGAAAACCAGCCCTTTTTTGGGCGCGTCGGGCATTCTGATTTGCAGTTCCGTCGTCATTTTCATCCTCCGAAGATAAAAACGTTGTATCAAAAAAAGACGGGCTTTGCACGTCTTTTAAGCCGAAATCGTTCCGATTTCGAAAACAAAGCTTTGTTGTGCTTGCTTTCAAAGGGCGCGGGCGTGTATGCTAAAAGCAAAGATTCGTTTTATAACAGCAGGTTGAACAAATGGATATTCTTTTCAAAAAGACTGAAATTTCAAGCGACGGCATTCTGATTGTCGGCGTTTACGAAAACATCACGCTGTCCAAAACAGCCAAAAAAATCGACGCCGTAATGAACGGGGGCGTGACGCGCGCTTTGAAGCGTAACGGCTTTTACGGCAAATTCGGCGAAACGTACTGCTTTACCGCGCTGAACAATTTGCCCGTCAAGCGGCTGTTGTGCGTCGGTTTGGGCAAAAAAGAAAAGTTGGGCGAACTGGAAGCCAAAAAAATCGGGGCTTATGCCGCCAATGCTGTTTTGACCGAGGGTGAAACAGCCGTCGCGTTCGCCGTTGACGATTTGCCCCCCGCGCCCGTCGGATTCGGCGCGAAAATAGCGTCCTACCGCTTTACGAAATACAAAACGGAAATCAAAAAGCCTGTTACAGTCAAAGAGTTTTTCATTCTGACCGAGCAGGCGCAAACGGCGCAGAACCAATACGACGCTTATTTTGCCTTGGCAAAGGGCATTCACACGGCGCGCGATCTGGTCAACGAACCCGCCAATGTTATGACGCCTGAAGCGTTTGCCAAACGCGCGGACGAACTGCAGAAGTATGGCTTGCAGACGGAAATCTACAACGAAAAGCAGCTGCATGACAAAGGATTCAACATGATGCTGGGCGTGGCGCAAGGATCGGTCAATCCGCCGCGCATGGTGGTCGTGCAGTGGCGCGGCGTTCCTGAAGACAAGGAAACTCACGCCGTTTTGGTCGGTAAAGGCGTTTGCTTCGATTCGGGCGGCTTGAGCCTGAAACCCGCCAACGGCATGGAAGATATGAAAGAAGATCTTGCCGGCGCGGCGACCGTTCTGGGGACTTTGCAAGCCCTTGCCATGCGCAAGGCGAAAGTCAACGTTGCGGGCGTGATGGGCATGGTCGAAAACATCCCGTCGGCAAAGGCGCAAAAACCGGGGGACATCGTTAAGTCGCTGAAAGGCATCACCGTCGAAGTCGTCAACACAGACGCCGAGGGT
The DNA here is from genome assembly GCA_002349565.1 of Alphaproteobacteria bacterium UBA2903. Taxonomy (GTDB): domain Bacteria; phylum Pseudomonadota; class Alphaproteobacteria; order CAAGCB01; family CAG-977; genus UBA2903. Next base: position 3,181 of record DEDN01000022.1, read on the forward strand.
CGCTTGGTTTTGGGCGATGCGCTGTGGTATGCGCAGGAACGCTTCAAAGCTCCTGTTTTGATTGACTTGGCGACCTTGACGGGGGCGATCGTGGTTGCCCTCGGGACAGAGTTCGCGGGCGTGTTTTCGAATGACGAAACGTTGGAAAAAGCGTTGCTTTCCGCCGCGGACGAAAGCGGTGAAAAGCTGTGGGCGATGCCCGTTGACGAAAGCTATGACGAACAAATCGTTTCCGACATTGCCGACATTCGCAACACGTCGACGGTCGGACGCGAAGGCGGCGCATGCACGGCGGCGGCTTTTTTGAAACGCTTTGTTCTGCCCGATGTCAAATGGGCGCATTTGGACATTGCGGGCGTTGCTTTGCGGCAAAAACAGACCTTGATGTGTCCGAAAGGCGGATCGGGTTTCGGCGTGCAGCTGCTTGACCGCTACATCCGCGACAACTTGGAAAAATAACAGGAGAATTTCCCATGGCTAAAAAAGACAAAGAAAAAAAAGAACAGAAAAAGTGCGAAAAGCATGAAGAACAGCGCGGCATGGTTTTGGAAACGCTGAATGAACTGAGTGATTTTTGCTTGGAAAACATTGTGGCGATAAAGCCGCTGCTGGATGACGAAAACGACGCCGTAGCCGCCTGTGCGGAAGACCGTATTTACAAATTCAATTCCCTGCTGGAAGTGTTGAGCGCCGTTGCCCAAATAACGGAACAGAACGCGGATTCGGAATGAAAACGGTATTCTTCCTGCCGCTGATGTTGCTGTCTTCCGCGGCTTCGGCGCAGGAAGCGCTGCTTTTGTATGACTTGAAGTGCGAAGAGCTGTGCGGCGCGGGATTTCTTTACGACCGAACCGTCACAGGGGACAAAACGGAGCATATCTGCGTCAAATATCCCTTGGTTTGCGGGCAGTCCTGCACAACGGACTGGAAAATCAGCCGTGTTGCGCAAGATTCCGCTTATTCCTGCCATACGGCGGTTCAATCGGTTCGCGCCGACGACAAAGGGGAGGACAAAGACGCCGATTGTGTCCGATTGTGCGGGGAAAACGCCGTTTTCGACCGCTATGGCGACGCTTTGAACGGGGCAGAGCGGATTTGCGTCGAATATCCTTTGCCGTGCAGGAACAAATGCTTGACGGGCTGGGATAAAAAGCCGCTGGTTGGCGGGACGGTTTATTCCTGCCATAAAGCAGTTCAGGACGATACGCCCATTGACAGAAACGCGGAATGTCTGCGGTTGTGCGGCGACGGATTTTCTTACGACCGTCCCGGAAACAGAATGAACGGAAAAGAACGCATCTGCGTCAAATATCCCCTGCCTTGCGGCGAGGAATGCCGAACGGGCTGGGATATTGATTATTCCGTCGGCGGCAGCGTTTACAGTTGTCAAACGGCTATTCAAACCAAACAGCCCATTGCCGACCAAAAACTGCCGTGCATCGGCGCGGCTTCCGTTGGCGGGAAGGGCGAATACGGCGCGGATTGTCTGAAATACTGCGGCAAAGGTTTTGATTATGTCAGCAACGGCAAGCGGCTGAACGGCAAGGAACGCATTTGCGTGCGCTATCCCGCAGGCGGCGGAAACAACTGCACGATTGATTGGAAAACGGAAGCGCTGATTCAAAGAACCGTGTACACCTGCCGAACGGCGGTTATGTCTTCCCGACGCGTGCGTTAAAAAAAGCGGAGCTTTCGCCCCGCCTTTTTTATCTTTGCGCCTGTTGCGCTTTGATTTTTTCCCGCACCATGATTTGGCGATCGATTTCTTTCAGCGTCGATACGGCGGGCTGCCAACCGAAACGGATGCCGTGCGTCTTTTTCAGCCGTTCCATGCCGTTCTGCACTTCCACGTTTTTGATGCCCGTGCGGTAAGTGTGCAGATAGGTGTTGATGTCATCCACATTGTATTGCGATGTCACGCCGATCAAAGCGCGGTAGCTTTCAACAAAGTCGTGCTTGTTATAATTCAGCCGCCCCAATTCGGGATTCAGCTTTGTCAGTTCCGCGATTTCCGCATTGACTTCGTTCAAAGCCTTGGGAATTTCGGGTTTGATTTTTTCGGCGGCGTGAACAGCGTACGAATCTTCGCTTTTTTTCAAAAGTTCCGTCGCGATCGAATATTTCAGCCAAGCTTTGCGGTATCCGTATTCCGCCATGTCGGGCGTTTTGCCGTCGCGGAATTTGTAATGTCCCGCAATGTTTTTAAAGCCGTACTGTTCTTCCAAACGGACGGCGTGGGAGGTGTATTTGGGCTTGCCGTCAACCATATATCGCCCGCCGCGGTCGTACGCGTTTTGAAGAAATGAGTCCGCTTCCGCTTGATTTTGAAATCTGCCTTCCATGACAGCCTCCTTGTGTTTGACATATCAAACATACGCTTTTTATACAAAAAGGCAACAGATTTTTTCCAAATTTTTTGAAAAACCCGTTCTTTAAGAAATTGCAAAACAAACGACCGTTTGATTTGCCTGAAATCTGTAAAACGACTGAACGAAAAATCGTTGATTTAATCTTTGCATTTGAATTTCGTGCTTTATAATGCTATTCATAAATCAAATGGTCGTCACTTTTAAAACGCAAGGATTTGCCATGCCTAAAATATCCGTCCTGATTCCAACCTACAACACCAAAGAAGAATACCTGCGCGAAGCAATCGAAAGCGTGCTGAATCAAACGTTCAAAGATTTTGAACTTATCATTTTGGACGATTGCTCCACGGCTGAAAACGTCGAAAAAGTCGTTAAATCGTACGCCGATCCGCGCATTCGCTTTTATCGCAACGAAACCACTCTGGGCATATCGGGGACGCGCA
>DEDN01000003.1:0-3208 GCA_002349565.1 Alphaproteobacteria bacterium UBA2903
CGGGCGTAATCCGTTATCGCCTCTCGCTGTCGGGCGACGATTTCAACATCGGCGTAATCTTGGACAAACGCTGTGTTCATGCCCTTTTTTCTTCCCTTTCCCCGTTCCCTTGCTTAAAGGAATTCACCGTTTGATTTGATAGTTTTCGGGCAAAAGGCGGCTGTCGCAAAAAGCGCTGCTTTCAGCCTGTTTGCAATAAATGTGTTGTATTCAAAAGCAATCTCTGCTATATACACAAAAAACGGTGAATTCCTTTAAGCAANNTATACACAAAAAACGGTCGTTTGTTTTAAAAATATCTGAAAATTCACTTGGTCTGCGTACTGTTTTTTTATGTTTGCAAAGCGGCGCCAAACGGGATACTTTTTTTAAAAGAGGTGTTTTATGCTTTCGACCGTTCTACCTTACCGTCCGCCGTATCAATGGGAAAGCGTTTTGCGTTTTCTGGCTTCAAGGGCTTTGCCGAACATCGAAACGGTTGAAAACGGCGTTTATGCCCGCAGCGTTTTTATCACAGGCGTGCAGGGACGGATTCGGGTTGAACCCGCCCCCTTGCAAAACGCTTTGCATGTTTCGGCGACAGCAGTCCTTGCCCCCGTTCTGCCCGATGTTTTAAACCGTTTACGTTTTTTGTTTGATTTGGATAACGATCCCGACATTGTTTTTGAAAAATTACGCTTTTTAAATGACATCAAACCCGATTTGTGTGTAGCCGGCACGCGTTCCGTCGGCTGTTTCGATGCGTTTGAAACCGCCGTCAGAACCGTTTTGGGACAGCAAATCACCGTCAAAGCCGCCCAAACTTTGGCGGCGCGGTTTATAGGCGCATTCGGCGAACCGATTGAAACGGGCTTTGCGTTTCCGTCCCCCGAAAAAATCGCCGCCCTGCCCGAACAAGCTTTAATCGATTTGGGTATTATGCCGACACGCGCCAAAGCGATTTTAGCGATAGCGCAAGGACTGTCCAACCGCACGCTTGACCTGTCGCCCCTTGCCGATCCCGAAACGGAGATTCCGAAGCTGCTTGCCTTGCCCGGGGTCGGACCGTGGACGGCGAATTATCTGGCAATCAGAACAATGCGTGCGCCCGATGCGTTTTTGGATTCGGATTACGGTGTTAAAAAAGCCCTCTCCCCTTTGACGCCCAAAGAAATCAAAACGATAAAAGAACAATGCCGCCCGTTCGGCAGTTATGCGACCTTTAACTTGTGGAACAGCCTATGACATATTTCAAAACGACCTTGACTTCACCCGTCGGGGAAATTCTGCTGACCAGCGACGGCGAAAACCTGACGGGATTATGGATACAAGGGCAAACACCCGATAAAACCGCAGAAAACGCCGTATCGGACGACACTTTACCCGTATTCGAAAAAACGAAAGATTGGCTTGTCCGCTATTTTTCAGGACAAAAGACAGCACCCGACGAATTGCCTTTAGCCCCCGCCGGAAACGCTTTCCGTCGGCGGGTCTGGGCGATTTTGCGCGAAATTCCGTATGGAAAAACAAAAACTTACGGTGAAATCGCGCGGCAAATCGAATCCGAAACGGGCAAAAAGATGTCGGCGCAGGCGGTCGGCGGCGCGGTCGGACACAATCCGATTTCAATCGTTGTTCCGTGTCACCGCGTTTTGGGCGCAAACGGTAAACTGACAGGCTATGCGGGCGGTCTTCACTTGAAAACCGCCCTGTTGAAAATCGAAAAAATTCTTTAACTGTTCTGCTTGGTTTCGACCAGCTTGATTTTCGGGAAATCTTCCTTGGTTTTGTTCAAATGCCACGCGTTGCGCGCCAAAAACACCCATTCCCCGTCGTGATCGGTCGCCATCGCCGCTTTGTTCGCATCGACAAAAGCTTTCAAATCCGCTGGATTTTCCGCCTTGATCCACCGCGCCGTATACAAAGTCGTCGGTTCGAAAATGACGGGAATTTCGTATTCCGTGCGGATGCGGTCGGCTAAAACGTCGAATTGCAGACTGCCGACAACACCGACAATCCAATCCGTTCCGATTTGCGGTTTGAACACGCTTGCCCCGCCCTCTTCGGCGATTTCCTGCAAAGCTTTGCCCAAGTGTTTGGCTTTCAGCGGGTCGGCGCAGCGCACTTTTTGCAGCAGTTCGGGGGCAAAGCTGGGAATGCCCGTAAAGGTCAATTCTTCGCCTTCGGTCAGCGCGTCGCCGATGCGCAAATTGCCGTGGTTCGGAATGCCGATAATGTCGCCGGGCAAAGCTTCTTCCGCCAATTCGCGTTCCTGTGCCAAAAACATAATCGGGTTGTGCATGGGCAGATATTTGCCGCTGCGAACGTGCAACAGCTTCATTCCGCGCCGGAAATGCCCCGAACACAAGCGCACGAAAGCGATGCGGTCGCGGTGCTTCGGGTCCATGTTGGCTTGGATTTTAAACACAAAGCCCGTAACTTTATCTTCCGCGGGATCGATTTTGCGCCCCACGGCGGGCTGAAAACGCGGCGACGGCGCGTATTTGACCAGTCCGTCAATCAGCTGGCGAACGCCGAAGTTGTTAATCGCGCTGCCGAAAAACACAGGGGTCAAAGAACCTTCCAAATACGCCTTTTCGTCAAATTCGGGACAAAGCCCGCGCACCATTTCCACGCCCGCGCGCAGATTTTCCACCGCGTCGGCGGGCAGCAAAGCGTCCAGCTTCGGATCATCCAAGCCGTTGCAGACTTCCCCCTCTTGCGTCGCGCCGCGTTCCATCAAAGCCAAGCGGTCGTTCAGCAAATCGTAGCACCCTTTGAAATCGCGCCCCGCCCCGATGGGCCAGCTGACGGGCGCGACGTCCAAAGCCAGCGTTTGTTCGATTTCTTCCAACAGCGCAAACGGATCCCTTGCGTCGCGGTCCATTTTGTTGATGAACGTGATAATCGGCACATCGCGCAGACGGCAGACTTCAAACAGCTTGCGGGTGCGGTCTTCAATACCTTTTGCGGCATCGATGACCATAACGGCGGAATCGACGGCGGTCAAAACGCGGTAAGTGTCTTCGGAAAAGTCCTCATGCCCCGGCGTGTCCAGCAGGTTGAACGTACAGCCCGCATATTCGTATGTCATCACGGACGACGCGACGGAAATTCCGCGCTCCCGTTCGACTTTCATCCAGTCGGAACGCGCGCGGCGCTGCTCCCCGCGGGCTTTTACAGCCCCTGCCATCTGAATCGCGCCCCCGAACAGCAGCAGCTTTTCGGT
>DEDN01000003.1:3288-61414 GCA_002349565.1 Alphaproteobacteria bacterium UBA2903
GAAATAATCGCAAACGTGCGCCGGTGCGCCGTCTGTTCCGATAAAAAAGACATCCTTATTCCTTACAAATTTTTCTTTTTGGTCACAATGCCCAAGGAAATCACGGTTTTCAAGCCGTCCTCGACGCTCATATCCAGCGGAACGACATCCTTTTGCGGCACCATAATCAGATAACCCGACGTCGGGTTCGGCGTCGTCGGCACATAGACGGTAACCAAATCGTCCTTGCCCAAAGCATGCGCGACGTCTTCGGGCGTATCGGCGGTTTNNCGGTTACAAAAGCGATTGTCCACGCGTCTTTGTGCGGAAATTCGACCATGACCACCTGACGAAACGCGTTCGATTTTTGCGAAAACACCGTTTCGAACAGCTGCTTGAACGTCGAATAAATGCCCGACACGAACGGCATTTTTTCCCACATCCGTTCCCACACGCGCACCAGCAGACGCCCCAAATACCCCGTCGTAAACGCGCCGATGAGAATCATCACCGCCACAACGAAAACGACCCCCGCGCCGGGAATCGCAAACGGCAGATATTGCTCGGGATTGTATTCGTCGGGAATCAGATAGCGAACTTTGTTGTCAATAAAACCGACCAGCAGCACCGCCAGATAAATCGTCAAAGCGGGCGGCGCCGTTACCAGCAGCCCCGTCAGAAAATAATTCCGCATCCGCGTCATAAAAGCGGGCTTTGCGGCATCTTTCGCATTTTTTTTAGTCGGTTCAGCCATCGTGTTACGCCAGTTCCAAAATACCTTTGTCGATCGCTTTCAGCATCACGGCGATATCGCGCCAGCCGGAAACAGGCTTTCCGTCATCCTGAAACAAATCCACGCCCTTGCGGAAACAGTATTCGTACACGTCTTCGGGTTCCGCATCCAGCACTTCGTCCCACAACGCTTCGATATCGGGATTCGAATAGTCGGGAACATCGCCGAAAATCCCGTACAAAACAGTATCGCGGTCGTCGGCGTACAGCAAAGCCGACAACGGATCGGCGTTTTTGGACGCCGCCGACTGCAAAGCCTGTTTTTCCTCTTCGCTCGGCAGGTAAGAGGCGGCGCGAATCAGGTTTTCTTCCGTATATTTGTTAGACACGGCAACTATCCTTTCATAAAACAAACAGCACGCTGTTTGACAATTTCGGATAGGTTAGCAAATTTTCATCGGGTCAATCAAGAAAATCTTTTGCCGAAAAGACTTTACCGAAATTGCGCGCCTTTGGCGCGTCGGTCAAGCCGACCGCNNGCGCCTGTGCGTCGTCGCCTGCGGCGACCGAACCCGTCCGGATTCAAATCGGGCGCGCCGACACACCAAATAAAAACCCCCGCAAAATTTGCGGGGGTTTTTATTTGGTGAGCGAGCCGGGATTCGAACCCGGGGCCACATGATTAAAAGTCATGTGCTCTACCAGCTGAGCTACTCGCCCGTAGCGTTTCAACAGGCGTAAACATACATAGATGCGCCCCGTCGGTCAAGTGTTTTTTTTCATTTTTTCAAAAAAATTATTTTCCGACCAGCAAATCCAGCATTTCCGCCATTTCGTTGGCAACTTTGTACGCCTCGACATTCGCTTTGAATGTCTGTTCGGCAATCATCATGTTCGTCATTTCGTTCAGCATCACGTCCTCGGACGCGACATAAGCCGTCGACGCCGTGCCGATGGCGCGCGTTCCCGTCACCGCCGTCACGGGAATATCGGGCGTTTCCATTGTTTGCGCCGCCTGCATGCCCGATTCCACGATATTTTGCGCACTTTTGTAAAAGCTTGCCGCCGCCGCTTGCATTCCGTTCAAAGAAACCGATGAAATCATCGTTCGTCCTCCTTAACCGAAGCCCTGCGTTTTTTTGGGCGCGCTGTCTTCGTACGCTTCGATTGTTTTTTCATACGACTCCAGCTGCTGCCCCGCTTCGCGCAAAGACAAATACGAATCCGTCCCGTCGTCGAACCGCAAGTTTGTTTCCAGCACCGCCCCCGCTTCCATCATCGGAATCAGCGATGCCTCGACAGCGGCGGTTTGAGGCTTTTCAAACATCGGCGTTTGTTCGTTCAACAGATATTGGTCGGTGGAGCTGCCCGCGCCCGCCGAATCGGACACGCCGACAACGGATGCGGAAATCCGCGACGAAGCGATATTCCCCAACTTCGCCATCATATTGGTCGTATGACCGACCGACGTATTTGTTGACACTTTTCCTGTCGACATTTCAATCACCATTCTTGGCTAAACAAACTTTTTTATATTATTTCATATTTTCCCCTCTGCTGTCAACGGTTTGAGGTTGATTTTGAAACATTTTCCCTTTATCCTGTTTGCGCTTTTAAAAAAGGAAACTCGCATGGCGAAAAACAAAATCATCATCGACACCGATCCGGGCGTGGACGACGCCGTAGCTTTGTTTATGGCAATGGCGGACGCGGACACCGACATTCTGGGCATTACCGCCGTCAACGGAAACGTCCCCGTCGAACAGGGCGAATACAATGCCCGCCGAATCTGCAATTTCGCTTGGCATTCGGGAATCAAGACGTTTAAAGGCTGCGACCGTCCCTTGAAGCGTTCCGTTTTCAACGCCGAATGGATACACGGCAAAGACGGGCTGGCGGGACTGGATTTCGGCGAACCGACGTACAAAGGCGAATCGACGTCCGCTGTCGACTTTATCATCGATACGGTTATGAAATCGACGGAACGCGAAGTGTCAATTATCGCCATCGGACCTTTGACGAACATTGCGACCGCTTTTTTGAAAGAACCGAAAATCATTTCCCGAATCCGCGAACTGGTCATTATGGCGGGCGCGTTTTGCGAAGACGGACCGCGCGGCAATTCGACGCCGTACGCCGAATTCAACGTGTACGCCGACCCGCACGCCGCGGAAATCGTGTTCGATTTGGGACAGAGAATCACCGTTATTCCGATGGAAGTCGGACAGCAGGCGTACGCGGACGAAACGTATTTGGAACGCCTGCGCGATTTAAATTCCCGCTGCGCCGCCAAAAGCGCGGATTTGCTGGAGGAAACGGCGAAAATCCTTGCCCCTCACCGTCAAAAAATGGCGGAGGAAGGCTTGGCGCCCGAAAACGGCACGTCGCTGTACGACCCGTGCGCGATTGCGTGTTTTCTGCGTCCCGCTTTGTTTTCGGGGCGTTACGGCACGGTGCAGGTCAATACCGACGCCAAAAGCGAACAGTTCGGCATGACGACGTTTGAACAGGGGTCGAAGCGCAACTGTCTGGTCACCTACAAAGTCGACAAAGATCCGTTTCTGCAAATGGTGGCGGATCATCTGGCGAAACTGTCATGAGCGTTTACGTCGGTCGGCTGTCGGTCGCGCCGATGATGGATTGGACGGACAAACACTTCCGCTTTTTCGCCCGCCGTTTTACCAAGCGGACTTTGCTTTATACGGAAATGGTTACGGCGCAAGCGGTCGTGTTCGGCGACGCGGAAAAGCTGCTGAGCTTCAACCTGCCCGAAAAGCCGCTGATTTTACAGCTGGGCGGGTCTTCGCCCGAATTGTTGGGCAAAGCGTGCAAAATCGCGCAAAGCTTTGATTACGACGGAATCAACTTAAACGCGGGCTGTCCGTCCGAACGGGTCAGCGCGGGCAACTTCGGCGCGGCGTTGCGGCAAAACCCCGCCCTTATTGCCGATTGCCTGCAATCGATGAAGGAAAACAGCCGCGTCCCCGTATCTTTGAAAACCCGCATCGCGCTGGAGGAAACAACGCAAGACTCCGACGGTTACGACGATTTGTGCCGTTTGGCAGAATTGGTCAAGCCTTTGACAACCGACTGGATTATCCACGCGCGCAAAGCCCGATTGAAAGGCTTGACACCGAAACAAAACCGCGAACGTCTGCCGCTGAATTACGACTTGGTTTACCGTTTCAAGCGCGACTTTCCCGATTTGACCGTTTCAATCAACGGCAACATCGATTCTTTGGACGCGGCTTTGGCGCATTTAAAGCACGTCGACGGCGTGATGATCGGACGCGTGGCGTATGCGAACCCCGCTTTGCTGGCCGAAGCGGACGCAAAAATCTACGGGGAAAGCACCGCCCCCGTTTCAGCCGTCGACGCGGTGCTGCAAATGCGTTCGTACATCGAACAACAGCTGGCGCAAGGCGTGCGGTTAAACGCCGTAACCCGCCACATGCTCGGAATTTTCAAAGGCTGCGCGGGCGCGGCGGCATGGCGCAGGACGCTGACGGAAAACGCCGTTTTGCCCGACGCCGACTTTAAAGTTGTTGCACAAGCTTTAAAGAGTGTTATACCTATTAACTGAATTTTAATCATCAAAAGGACACGAATGATGAGCGATACGACACTTTTAATCCTTTCCGCCGTCATCGGCTATGTGCTGGGTTCGATTCCGTTCGGGATTGTGCTGACCCGCATGGCGGGGTTGGGCGACATCCGCAAAATCGGTTCGGGCAACATCGGCGCGACGAATGTTTTGCGCACGGGACGCAAGGATTTGGCTTTGCTGACGCTGATATTGGATTCGGGCAAAGCGGCTTTGGCGGCGTTCATCGCGGCGAATTGCGTTCCCGAAGAAGGCGTCAGCGACACGGCGGCTTTGATTGCCGGCACGGCGGGCGTTTTGGGACACAACTTTCCGATTTGGCTGAAGTTCAAAGGCGGAAAAGGCGTCGCGGCGACTTTGGGCGTTTTGCTCTACACCTGTTGGGAGGTCGGCTTGGCGTCGTGCGTAACGTGGCTGGTCATGGCTTTGCTGTTCCGCTATTCGTCGCTGTCGGCTTTGGCGGCTTTGGTTTTGGCGCCCGTTTACGCGTATTTCTTCGCCACGCCCGAATTTGTGTACTTTTACAGCTTTCTGGCAGTTTTGGCGGTTATTCGCCACCATGAAAACATCCGCAGACTGCTTCGCGGCGAAGAATCGAAAATCAAGCTGAAGAAAAAAGCCGCATGATGGATGCCGAAAAAATCGCCAAAGTGCGCCTGATACGAACCGAAAATGTCGGTGTTGCGACGTTTTCGGCGTTGATGACGCGCTTCGGTTCGGCACAAGAAGCGTTGCTTCACCTGCCTGATTTTGCGCGGCTCGGCGGGCGAAAGCGTCCGTTGAACGTTTATTCCGAATCGGCTGCGGCCGCGGAAATCGACCGCCTGTACAACGCAGGCGGCGAAATGCTGTTCAAGGACGACGCGGATTATCCCGCTTTGCTCAAGCCCCTGCCCGACGCGCCGCCCGTGTTGTCCGTTCTGGGCAACAAAGCGCTGTTCAACGGTCCGTCCGTCGCCGTCGTCGGCACGCGCAACGCGACGATTAACGGCAAAAAAACAGCCCGCACGATTGCCAACGATTTGGTCAAGTCGGGCTACACGGTCGTTTCGGGCTTGGCGGTCGGCATTGACGCCGCCGCGCACGAAGGCGCGCTGTTTGACGCGACCCCGAAAGCGTCCACCGTCGCCGTTTTGGGAACGGGGCTGAACATCCCCTACCCCGCGCAAAACCGCAGACTGTACGACGAAATCCGCGAAAAAGGACTGCTGGTTTCCGAATACGCCTTGGACACCAAGCCGCAGCCCGCGAACTTTCCGCACAGGAACAGGATTATTTCGGGCATAGCGAACGGTCTGGTCGTGATAGAAGCGACTTTGCGTTCGGGGTCTTTGATTACCGCCAACCGCGCGTTGGAACAGGGCAAGGAAGTCTTCGCCGTTCCCGCCACGCCGACGGACGAACGCGCGAAAGGCGTCAACCACTTGATTAAAACGGGCGCGCCGCTGGTCGAATCCGCCGACGACATCATCGCTCATCTGACGGGATTGCCGATGTTGTCTTTGAACGAAGCGATTGAGCGCGAATCCGTCGAAACCCCTGTTGAACCGGTCGAACAGACAGAGCTTTCCGCAACGGACTTGCTGGAAAAACTGGACGGCACGCCGACCGATCTGGACGCTTTGATACGCGAAACGGGCTTGCCAGCGCCCGCAATTTCCGTTTTATTAGTAGAGCTGGAACTCGCCGGACGAATCGAACGTCTGCCGGGGAACCGAATTATCCGCATATCCACAGGACAATGAAACATGGACGTCGTTATTGTAGAATCTCCCGCAAAAGCCAAGACGATTAACAAATATCTGGGCAGCAATTACGAAGTGATTGCCAGCTTCGGGCATATTCGCGATTTGCCCGCCAAAAACGGATCGGTTCGCCCCGACGAAGATTTCGCCATGGATTGGGCGATTGAACCCAAGGACGAAAAACACATCAAAGCCATTGCCTCTTTGGTCGCCAAAGCGGACACCGTCTACCTCGCAACCGACCCGGATAGAGAGGGGGAAGCCATCGCTTGGCACGTTTTGCAGGAACTGACCAAACGCGGCAAGCTGAAAAACAAAAACGTCAAGCGCATCGTGTTCAACGAAATCACGAAATCGGCGGTCACGAACGCGATGAAAAATCCGCGCGTCATCGATATGCCGCTGGTTGACGCGTATCTGGCGCGCCGCGCTTTGGATTATCTGGTGGGCTTTACGATTTCGCCCGTTTTGTGGCGCAAGCTGCCGGGCAGCCGTTCGGCGGGACGCGTGCAGTCGGTCGCTTTACGCTTGGTCTGCGACCGCGAAAACGAAATCGAAGCGTTCAAACCGCAGGAATACTGGACGATTGACGCCGACTTTATGACGCCCAAAGCCGACTTGTTCACCGCTCATCTGTCCGTTTTGAACGGCAAAAAACTGGGCAAGTTCACTTTAGGAAACGAAGCGGACGCAAAAGCCACCGAATCCGCCATCAAAGCCGCAAACTTCGACGTCGGCGCGATAGAGCGCAAAACCGTCAAACGCTCCCCCGCCCCGCCGTTTACGACATCGACTTTACAGCAGGAAGCGGCGCGCAAGCTGTTCTTTTCCGCGAAAAAGACAATGCAACTGGCGCAACAGCTGTACGAAGGCGTCGACATCGGCGGCGAAACGGTGGGCTTGATTACCTATATGCGTACCGACGGCATCCAAATGGCGCAGGAAGCGATTAACGAAGCGCGCGCCGTCATCGGCGAAGAATTCGGCGGTAAATACCTGCCCGAAAAGCCGCGCTATTACAAAAACAACGTCAAAAACGCGCAGGAAGCGCACGAAGCCATCCGCCCGACGTCTTTGCACCGCAAGCCCGAATTCGTCGCCCGTTTCCTGAACAAAGACCAAAAAGCCCTGTACGAACTGGTGTACAAGCGCGCTTTGGCGTGCCAGATGCAAAACGCGGAAATCGACAAAGTCGCCGTCGACTGCCCGTCCCGCGACGGTTCGATTGTCATGCGCGCAACGGGACAAACAATTGCGTTTGACGGCTTTTTGAAAGTGTACTTTGAAGATTCCGACGACGCGGATGACGAAAACAACACGCTGTTGCCGCCACTTTCGACGGGCGACGCTTTGGAACAAAAAGCCGTCCGCCCCGAACAGCACTTCACCCAGCCCCCGCCCCGCTATTCGGAAGCGAGCCTTGTCAAAAAACTGGAAGAACTGGGTATCGGCAGACCGTCCACTTACGCGTCGATTTTGTCGGTTTTGCAGGACAGACAGTACGTCCGTTTGGAAAAACGCCGCTTCATTCCCGAAGACCGCGGCAGAATCGTTACCGTGTTTATGGAAAACTTCTTTAACAAATACGTTCAATACGACTTTACGGCGGATTTGGAAAACGCGCTGGACGACGTGTCGGCGGGCAAGCTGAACTGGAAAGCCCTGTTGCGCGATTTCTGGGACGCGTTCGACCAAACGGTCAAATCGGTCGAACCGCTGACGATTACAGATGTTTTGAACACTTTGCAGGACTGTTTGTCCGAACACCTGTTCCCGACGCCCGAATCCCGAATCTGCCCCGAATGCGGCAAGGAAAAAGGCGGCGTACTCAGCCTTAAAATCGGAAAATTCGGTGCGTTCGTCGGGTGTTCCAACTATCCCGAATGCCGCTACACCCGCCCGTTCGGCGGCGAAACAAGCGGCGACCGTTCGACGGAAGAACCCGACCGCCGCCTGCTGGGAACCGCGCCCGACGGCGAAGAAGTCTTTGTCCGCAAAGGACCTTACGGCTACTATGTCCAGCAAGGCGAGGACGCGCCCAAGAAAAAAGGCGAAAAATCAACGACGAAACGCATGTCTTTGCCGCGCAACATGCCGCCCGCGGAATTGACTTTGCAGGACGCTCTGGCTCTGCTGGAGCTGCCTCGCACGCTGGGATCGGACGACAACGGGCAAACCGTTTCGGCGGGAATCGGGCGTTTCGGTCCGTACTTGAAACTCGGCAGCACGTTCAAGTCCCTGCCCGCGTCGGAAAACATCCTCACCGTCGACCTGCCCCGCGCTTTGGAACTGCTGGCGACGGCGAAAGCCAAAGTTCCGCCGCAGGAAATCGGCACGCATCCCGCCGACGGCAAGCCGATTGTCACGGCTTCGGGACGGTTTGGTCCTTACGTCAAGCACGGCAGTGTAATCGCGTCCGTCCCCAAAGCGATTCGCGACGAAAACCGCGCTCCGACGCTGGAGGAAGCGATTGAGCTGTTAAACGCCAAAGCCGAAAAGAGCGGCGCGAAAAAATCCGCCAAAACAACGGAAAAGAAAATCGCCGCAAAAAAAAACGACCGCTAAAAAAGCGACGGCGAAAAAAACAACCCGCAAAACAACCAAAAAAACGGTGACGGAATGAGCAAATCCAAACAGCCTTTGCCGACCATGGACGACATTGTCGCTTATTTGAACAACAATTCGGGCAAGGTCGGCAAACGTGAAATCGCCCGCGCGTTCAACGTTCGCGGCGACGACCGCATCAAGCTCAAAGAAATGCTCAAAGAACTGAAATCGTCGGGCAAAATCGAAAAATCGGACGGCAAGAAAATGATTCCCGCCGACGGTCTGCCTGAACAATGTCCGTGCGAAATCACGGGCATCGACAGCGACGGCGAATTGGTCGCCCGCCCGCTGAATTGGAACAAACCGACGCCCGCGCCGCAAATTCTGATTACGGACTTGGGACGACTGCGCCCTCCCCCGAAAGAAGGCGATTTCGTCGTTTTAAAGCTTCATCCCGCGGGCAAACGCTTTTTTCACGGGGCGGTTTTGCGCCGTTTGTCGGACAAGCCGAACCGCGTTGTCGGGCTGTTTGACACGACGGGCGGCAAAGGCGGTCATATTTTATCCGTCGACCGCCGCCTGCATCAGGACTACATCGTCGATTCCCTGCATACGAACGGCGCGAAAAACGGCGATGTCGTGGTTGCGGAGGTTATCGGCTCAGCCCTCAAACAAACCGCCCGCAAAGCCAAAGTCGTCCAAATCATCGGCAAGGCGAACGCCCCCAAAGCCGCCAGTTTGATTGCCATAGCCCTGCACGGCATTCCGACGGAATTTTCGGAGGAAGCGTTGAAACAGGCGAAAAAAGCCAAACTGCCCGATATGAAAACACGCGTTGATTTGCGCGATATTCCGCTGGTTACCATTGACGGCGAAGACGCGCGCGACTTTGACGACGCGATTTTTGCCGAACCCGACAAAGACGGCTGGCACTTAATCGTCGCGATTGCCGATGTCGCTTATTTCGTCCGTCCGCACGAACCGCTGGATTTGTGCGCGCGCGAACGCGGCAACTCGGTTTACTTCCCCGACCGATGCGTCCCCATGCTGCCCGAAGAACTGTCGACGGACTTGTGTTCTTTGAAACCGAACGAAGACCGCCCCTGCATTGCGGCGCATTTGTGGATTAACAAAAACGGCAAGCTGCAAAAATCGAAATTCGTGCGCGCCGTCATGCGCTCCGCCGCGCGGCTGAACTATCACGAAGTCCAATCGGTCTTTGACGGCAAAATGCCCGAAATGAACGACGATTTGCGCCGTCATTTGCTGGATTTGCAGGGCGCGTACAAAGCGCTTGCCGCCGCGCGGGAAAAACGCGGAGCTTTGGAACTGGACGTCATTGAACGCGAAATCACCTTGAACGACAAGGGGCAAATCACCGACATCCGCCCGCGCGAACGACTGGACAGCCATAAAACGGTCGAAGAATTCATGATTGCCGCGAACGTCGCCGCCGCCCAAACGCTGGAATCGCACGACATCCCCGCGATGTACCGCGTCCACGAACCGCCCAGCGCGGACAAAGCCGAAGCGTTGCGGACGTTTTTAAGCTCCGTCGGACTGAAAGTTCAGCACGCCGATCAGGAAAGCTTGAACAAAGTCCTTGAAAAAGTCAAAGGAACGCCGCGCGCCTACATGGTCAACGAACTGGTCTTGCGTTCCCAAAGCCAAGCGCGCTACAGCCCCGAAAACTTGGGACATTTCGGCTTGGCGCTGGACAAGTACGCGCACTTTACGTCGCCGATTCGCCGTTATGCGGATTTGCTGGTTCACCGCGGATTGATTTCCGCCTTGAAGCTCGGCAACGACGGCTTAATCGACGAAAACGGCGATTTAACCGCGGATTTGGAGGATGTCGGCGAACATATCTCCGCCACGGAACGCCGCGCCGCCGCCGCGGAACGCGATGCCGAAGAACGCTATCTGTCCGCTTACTTAAAGGACAGAATCGGCGAACGGTTCGGCGGAATTATCAACGGAGTCAGCCGTTTCGGACTGTTTGTCACGCTTGACGGAATCGGCGCGGACGGACTTATCCCCATCAGCACGCTTCCCAACGATTTCTATGTGCACGAAGAAGAACGCCACCGCCTTTACGGCGCGAACACGGGCAACACTTACGAACTGGGCGAACACGTCGAAATGATTTTGGCGGAAGCGACGCCCGTCACGGGCGGTCTGCTGTTTCACCTGTTGGACGCGGGTGTGAAAAAAACGCGCAAACCCGCCCCGAAAAAAACGCGCTCGCCCGCCAAGCGCAAAAGGAAATAGGCCATGAAACTGCGGGCGATTCTTGCCTTTTTGCTGACCGTTTCGACGGCGCACGCCGCGCCCGTATGGTGGGAAAGCGTCGTCAATGACACCAAGCTTCCCATTCCCCGCATGGAACGCGTTTTGACAACGGCATGCACGCTGACAACGCAAAAATCGCTCAAGCCCGTCACCGCCCGCGAACTGACCGAAACGGCGGTCAAAAGCCTGTCCACGTTCGACCAAAAAATCACGGCGGCTTTGGACGGCAAGCGCGTCATCCTGTTTGCGGACGACAAAGTGCTGAAAAGCTTCAGCGCGCCCGACGAAAACGACTGTGAAAACTGGTCGCGCCTGTTGCTGGCGGCGGCGGTGGAAGCCCGCCCTTTTTCGCCCAAGGCGCAAAAAGCCGACGCCGAGGAGTTTTACAACATCTTCATCAACGCGTATCTGGGCACGCTTGATTCCTACGCGCATTTTGAAGGCGACGATTCAACCGAGCTGACCGCGCTGAAAAACCCCGCAAGCATCGGCATCCGTTACCGCCGAATCGGACGTTTTTTGGAAATCACGGCGATTTTGCCCGACAGCCCCGCGTCTCAAAGCGACATTCAAATCGGCGACCGCATTACGGCAATCGAGGGCAAATCCGTCCCCGATTTGTCGCGGGTTCAGATTTTGAACGCTTTGCGCGGCGAAGCGGGAACGACCGTTTCCCTGACGATTCGCAGGGACGGCAAAACCCGCAGGGAACTGCTGACGCGCCGCGCCGTCGTCGAATCGCCCGTCGCGTATTTCTTTGACGAACAGTCGCGTCTGATGACGATTAAAATCGCCGCGTTTTCAAAACGCACCGTGCCGTCTTTGAAAGCCACGCTGAAAATCGCCGAAAAACAAGGCGCGAAAGGATTGATTATTGATTTGCGCGGAAATATGGGCGGTTTGCTCAAAGAAGCCGTCCTTGCCGCCGACATCTTCCTGCCGCCCGATTTGTTGATGATTCGCACGCAGGGACGCGGCGAAGCGGACGAACAGGAATACTGGTCGACGAAAAAAAACAACCGCCCCGTTTATCCGACGGCGATTCTGGTTGACGCGAAAACGGCGTCCAGCGCGGAATACTTTGCGGGCGTCCTGCAGGATTACCGCCACGCAACGGTTATCGGCACGCCCACTTACGGCAAAGGCGTTCTGCAAAGCGTCGATTCCGTCAAAAACGCGGGCGAACTGTCCGTCACCACGGCGCGCTATCTGCTGCCGTCAGGGTATTCTCCCGACATTTACGGCGTTTTTCCGAACATCTGCACGTCGGGATTGAATTTGGTCGACATCGACAAAGTGCCGCCCGCGCAAACGCGTCTGTTGCCGTGGAAAAAGGGCGATGCCGCCGTGAAAAGCCAAGCGTTGCGGGCATGCCCGCGCCAGATTCGTTCGGACAATGCGCTGGATGACGAAATCGCAAAACGAATCTTGACCGATTCAAAGCAATATAACGGCGCTTTGACGTATTTTTCACTTGACAGTTTTCTGAAATAGAGTATTTTCGGACTATCGTTTTTGTTTTTTTTGATGGGTGAATTGTCATGGCAAAGCCTGCTACATTACAGATTAAGCTTGAAAGCACCGCCGGAACGGGTTACTTCTACACCACGAAGAAAAACCCCCGTACGAAAACCGAAAAGCTCAGCTTGAAAAAGTACGATCCGAAAGCGCGCAAGCACGTTGTTTTCAAAGAAACGAAAATGCGCTAAGCGTTTCGTTTTGAAACAAAAAGCCCGTTTATGCGGGCTTTTTTTGTATGTTGCCGCCTGTGCCGATACCGCAAAGGAAATCGCAGCTGTGCGCAAAGCGAAACAGTCCCGCCGACCAATCACAAGATTGCTTTGTCGCTGACGCTCCGCGCAATTTCGGTGTTATTTATCTGATTGAAAATAAATAAAAATCGAAACTGCGAGCAAAGCGAAGCAGTCCCGTGCAGGCATTGGCACGCATGCCAACCAATCACAAAATTGCTTCACCCCGCACGGGGTCCGCGATTTCAATTCCGATATTTTTTACAAAGCACGAGTATTTTTTATGCGCCTGTTTTTCCTGTTTCTGCTGTTCGCCTTTTCCGCCCGCGCCGACGGGTACACGCCGATTCTGCAAGCGGTTGTTGACGGCGACAATATGGCGATAGAAGCCCTGCTGCAAAAGGGCGCAAATGCCGAAGACAGCGATGAAACGGGCATGACTGCCCTGATGATTGCCGCAAAGTACAATCCCGACGCGCTGGTTCCNNCAACGGCGCAAACCCGAACAGACTGCACCCGAAAACAGGATGGACGGCTTTGTTTTACGCGGTTCACTACAACGAAAATCCGGAAGTGATCCGAACATTGCTGACCAACGGCGCCGCTTCGGATATTCGGGATATTTTCGGTAAAACGGCGCAGGAATATCTGCGTTTGAATCCGAAACTGCAAAACGCGGGCATCGGGGACATGCTCAATCCCGCGCTTTATCCGTCGGATTCCTCGGCATCGCGGTAGGAAACAATCTGCACCGATACGGGCTTGTCGTCGGATTCTTTCAGCGTTCCCAACAGCTTTGCAAGCAGTTCGCACCCTTTCAGAACCGTCGCCGCCTGATATTCCGTCGCGCCCGTCGGATGCCCCGCTTTGTCCAACACGGGAACGGGTTTTCGCGCGACCTCTATCACTTCCTTGACCGTTTCAATCAAATAATCCGCCATTTCGTTTGACGGCGTTTGTGTTTTCTTTCTCATTTTTTACCTCTCTTTCAAAACAATTCTGGCATCGTTTCCTCAAAAGCTTTATACCAAAGAAAAAACTTCGGAGGATTCGATGCTTTCCTATCAACATGGGTATCATGCGGGCAATCTGGCGGACGTACACAAACACGCCGCGCTTTGCACCGTTTTGGAAAAATTGGCGCAAAAGGACAAACCGCTGACCTACATCGAAACGCATGCGGGACGCGGATTGTACGATTTGTCGTCGGAAATAGCTCATAAAACGAACGAAGCCGCTTTCGGCATCGAATCGGTTTTGAAAGCGCGCAAAATCCCCGCGAATCATCCGTACTTGAATCTGCTGAACCGACTCCGTTCCGAAATCGGCAAACAATACTACCCCGGTTCGCCCTTTATCGCCGAAGCCCTGTTGCGCCCGACGGACACCCTGCATTTAATGGAACTGCATCCGCAAGAATACCAAGCATTGTTCCGCCTGATGCGCTATCCGAACACGCATTTGCACAACCGCGACGGGTTCGAGGGCGCTTTGGCGATTTGCCCGCCGATGCCGCGCCGCGGCATGGTTTTCACCGACCCCAGCTACGAAGTTAAAACCGAATACGAAAAAACGGCAAAGTTCGTTTTGAAGCTTCACCGCAAATGGGCGGAGGGCGTTATCGGCGTCTGGTATCCGATTTTGCGGGAAAACCACCATTTCGACCTGATAAAGCCGCTGCAGGACGCCGGTTTGCCCAAGTTTTACAACGCCGAAATCCTGTTCAAGCACCCGAAAACCGCCATGCTGGGCAGCGGCATCCTGTTCGTCAACACCCCGTTCGGGACACAGGACGATTTGGACGCGATAAAGCATTGGCTTTAAGTCGTTCAACCCTATTGCCATCTGTTTGAAAGCCGCCGCGCTTCGTACAATAAAGCCCTGAAACAACGGAGGGCTTTCCAATGAATGTGGCGACAATGATGGTCAACGCGCTGGCGCAGTCTGGCGTCAAGCGGATTTACGGCTTAATCGGGGATTCTTTGAACGCGATAGGCGACGCGGTGCGCCTGAACAAACGGCTTCAATGGATACCCGTCAGGCACGAAGAATCCGCCGCTTTTGCCGCGGGGGCGGAGGCGTTTCTGACAGGAACTTTGACGGTTTGCGCGGGGACTTGCGGTCCGGGCAGCCTGCACCTGCTGAACGGATTGTACGAAGCCGCGCGCAACGAATCCCCCGTGCTGGCTTTGGTCACGCACATTCCCGTTTCGGAAATCGGCACGGAATACTTTCAGGAAACCAATCCCGCAACCGTTTTCAAGGATTGCTCCGTTTTTTGCGAAACGGTGATGTGTGCGGAACAAATGCCCCGCCTGCTGCAGTCCGCCATGCAAGCCGCGCTGGCTCAAAAAGGCGTCGCCGTCCTGATTGTCCCGTCCGATGTCGCCAAAGCGGAAGTCCCCGTCGAACAAACGGTTTATTGCCGCACCGTCGACAACAAACCGACAACGCTGTCCCCTGCCCCCGCCGACATCGAAAAACTGGCGCAAATGCTCAATTCGCACGGACGGATAACGCTTTACTGCGGCATCGGCTGCCGTTTTGCCAAGGATGAAGTGCTGACTTTGGCGCAAAAAATCAAATCCCCGATTGTTCACACCATCCGCAGCAAAGACTTTATGGAAAACGGCAATCCGTTCGATGTCGGATTGAACGGCTATTTAAGTTCGGGCGAACCGAAAACCGCGCTTGAATCGTGCGATCTGCTGCTTTTGCTGGGAACGGATTACCCATATCGGGCTTTGCTGCCGACCGCGCCCGACGTGGTGCAAATCGACACCAAAGCCGCGCATCTGGGACGCAGAAGCAAGCTGACGTTCGGCATCAAAGCGTCCGTCAAAGCCGCCTTAACCGCCGTTTTGCCTTTGATTGCCGAAAAAACGAACAAATCGCATCTGACCGCGGCTTTGGCGCATCGCGACGAAATCACGGCGCAAAAGCGCAACGCTTTGGTTCAATACGCGAAACAGACGCCGCTGCGTCCCGAATACCTGACCGCCGTTTTAAACGACATTGCCCCCGACAACACCGTGTTCGCCGTCGATGTCGGATTGAACGACGTGTGGGCGGCGCGCTATTTGCAGGCGAAAGGCACCCGCCGCATCATCGGTTCGTTCAAACACGGCACCATGGCGGCGGCTTTGTCGGCGGGCATCGGCGCGTTTTACGCTTTGCCGCGCGGCACGCCCGTTATTGTGCTGGCGGGCGACGGCGGGCTTTCCATGCTGTTGGGCGAACTGCTGACCATCATTCAAAACCACGTCGATTTGAAAGTCATCGTCTATAACAACCAAACTTTGGGCTTTATCGATTTTGAAGCCAAGCTGGAAAAAATCCCGCCGTTCAAAACGGAACTGGTCAACCCCGATTTTGCCGAACTGGCGCGCACCATAGGCTTTAAAACCGCGCGGATAAAATCGCCCAACAATTTAAAAGCTGTTTTGACCGCCGCCTTGAACGAATCGGGCGCGGTGCTGATTGACGCGGTGACAGACTCCGCCGCCATGCCCTAAGCCAGCGGATCGTATTCCGCCGCCGTTTTTACGCTCTCGCGGGAAAAGCGGACGGCTTTTGCGGAATCCTCTTTCAATCCGACCGCTAAATAACGGAAAGCGTCGGCGGCATGGCTGGTCCAGTCGTGCAAAGGCTTCGGCTGAAACGTCCGCCGCTGTTCGTCCCACGCTTTTTGGTATTGACGCAAAGCCTCCAGCCCCGCTTGGCACTTTTCCGCGTCAAAGCGGCATCGCGGCAGCAGCAGACGCACGGCGGCAATCCCCGTTTCGACGCTTGCACGGGGCAGAACGCGCCCTCTGACACCCAAGCCCGCCAATAAATCCAAACGGCTTTTACCGCTGGAAAGCTCGTGAACTTGAATATCGTGCGGGAAAATGTTGTCGTTGGTGTAAGTGTACGGCTTTTCGCGCAGAACGCGGACGTAGTAATCCAGCCCGACACCGCTTGCCTCACAGTAATCAATCACATCGACGCTTGTTCCGTTTTTCTGATAAAACCAAATCGCCGTCGCGTCGCCGATGCCCAAATCCCATGCCGTATAAACGGGTAAAGCGGGATTGTGCGGCAAATGACAGACGGCGCCTTTGTTTTCCAAATCGTTGATAAGTGCGCCGTAATAACTGCCCTTTATCGCCGCGTCGAACGAACAGTAAAACTCTTGCCGTATCATTTCTTCGTCCATGCCGGCTTTACGTTCCGATTCGATTGCGGACAAAGGAATCGCCTTGGTCTGCTCGACGCCCAAAGCCTGCACGAACCAGCCTTCCGCCTGCTTTGCCGTTTCAAACAGCTTTAATCCGTGATTGCGTCCGCGCGGCGTGTAAATGAACAAAGCCCACCCGTCGTTTTCCGCCAAAATCGGGCGGATAAAGTCCCATGCGGCGGGATCGGCGATGGAGTATTCGGAAAAAACAACACCGACGGGGTTCGCCCCCACCAAAGAATTATAATTGTCCGATCCCAAACATTGCCAAATCGACCCGTTGACCAGTTCGATTTTCATTTCTTGGCTGTTGATTGATTTACGCAACTGTTTCGGAAACACTTGATCGATGACGCGCCGCCCCTGCTTGTCAATGGCGTCCCAAACGACTTTGCGCGCTTGGGTCTGCAAAGGCAGCATGTGCCAATACACGCCGACGCGTTCAAACGCCGCCACCGCCGTCCAGTTCAGCGACAAACTGTCTTTGCCCGCGCGCCTGTGCAAAACGGCGACCGCGCGCTTGCCCCCGTCTTCCAAGTATTTCCACAGTTTCATCTGGTATTTCCGCGGTTTCCAGCGGTATGGAATTTTGACTTGCCTCATTATGATAATCCTTTTTGCATAAAAAAAGTCCCTTGAATACTCAAGGGACAGATTAACATTATGTTATTTAAAAATTACCTTCTGTCAAGTCCTCAGATTTTAACTACCTCATTTGTTCATGCTTAATCCAATCCGTCAAGTCGCGCACAAACGAATCGAAATTATCGGCAGTTGCCAAATACTTTCCGTCAGCGATATCGTCAACCATGGCATCATTGACCGTCCCGACATAATGCAAATCATCCCGATACAGTTTTCCGTCCGTAATGACATCCTTGTTCCATACAGGCAAATACACTTTCACTTTGGGATTGTTTTGCCCCTCGTCAATCAGACGTTTTATCATTGTGAAATAACGGTTCAATTCGTCTGTTTCAAACGACGCCAAGGCCGCCAGACTGACGGGCGGAACATAAAATACAAAAGTTCTGTCCGGATTGGAGCGCACAACGGGCAACACATAATTGTCCAAAGCGGGAACCTCTGCGGGAACAAAGGAATACTCCGCCCACTGTTTTTGTGCCGTACGGATCTGTTTGTTTATGTCATCGATTCGCTGATAATAATTGTTTTGCGTTGTTTGATGACGAGTATCGTGCCGCCATGCCGTCATATCAATTTTTGAGGATGCACATTTCCCGCGAACAACATCAATTCCTTTTTTCGTTGTCAAAAACGACATCAGATAAGGCAAATCATCCGAAATATCGTCATTAAACAAATATGTTGTAAAATTATCTTTGATGCGATCTTTATCCGTCATTTTTTGATGATACAGTTCCCACCAAACCACAGCCAAATCGGACGCTTTATCTTTTTCAAAGACATAGCGCACGATTTTATCCATAGACATCGCTCCAACGCCGTCCCGCGCCGCTTTGAAAAATTTTACTCCCGTCTTTTTTAACAAATACCCTATTTCAAAGTTTGTGCTGAGCGATGAACCGAACAACACGCCGTCATAACCCTCCATATAATGATTGATTCTTCCAACCAATCCTTCAACTGTCCTGTATGGCGTACATTCCGGACGAAAAAAAGATTTATGGTATATCTCCGCAGGGTCGAGCAAGATATTGCTTCCCATTAAAAACACCGGCAAAAAAAACGCCACGGAAATTAATGAAATCGTTCGTTTTTTATAGATATTCATACTTTCATTCCTTTAAAATTTAAAATATAAAAACGCAGGGGAACTGTTTGCCTGCACTGTCAGGAAAAGCCCCAAAAATATCAGACAAAGTGCAAAATAAAATATCTTTTTCCCCGCATTGACGGATTCAAATATCTGCATACTGTTCGGCGCGGCAAAAACACAAACCATTCCGCCAAAACACTGAAAAACATATTTGCGTATATACCCCCACTTCGGCAAAGAAAGATCCGTCGGCGAAAACATTGCAGAAACAACACTCATTCCTTGTTCGATGTTTTGGGATCTGAAAAACACCCATGTCAGATGGACAAACAAAAATGTCAAAACCACCCCGAAGATTTTAGGCAAAGGCCTGTTCAACATTTTCCACACCCGATGTATTCCCAACGCTGTTCCGTGCATAGCGCCCCACACGACAAACGTCCAACCGGCACCATGCCAGAATCCGCCCAACAGGAAAACAATGAAATAATTCAACACCGTCCGCGCCAATCCTTTTCGGCTGCCGCCCAACGGAATGTACAGATAGTCCCTCAGCCACAGGGATAAAGTGATATGCCAGCGCCGCCAAAAATCTTGAATGCTGTTCGCTTTGTACGGGGAATCGAAGTTGACGGGCAAAGAAATATTCAGCATTTTCGCAACAGCCATTCCCATATCGCAATATCCGCTGAAATCAAAGTACAACTGAAACGTATAGCCGATTGTCCCCAGCCACGCCCATGCAAAAGAATTTTTTCCGCCGTCAAACAATTCGTTCGCGAAAAAAGCGTAATTATCCGCCAGTTTTTTCTTTGTAAAACCGATAATGAACAAAATCAGCGCGGCATACGCCTTTTGCCAAGACAGCCGATTTTCCGTGCTGTGATACTGTGGAATCATTTTCGCGTACGACACAATCGGTCCCGCACTAATCTGCGGAAAAAAGGAAACAAACAGCAGGTATTCGGAAAAGCTCATCTTTTTTGCCGTGCCGCGCGTCAAATCAACCAAATAAGCGATTTGCACAAATGTGAAAAAAGATATTCCGAGCGGCAATAACATTTTTACGGCTTCAAAATCCGTTTTAAAAAACGAATTAACGTTATCGATTAAAAAATTCGTATATTTAAAATATCCCAAAAACAATAAATTGAACACAACGCCGAAAAACAGCATCCCTTTCTTTTCGATATGCCGTGAAAGCAAAAAATTTACTCCCACAGAAATCAAAAACACGGGTAAAGCGTTTATCTGAGCCAACCCGTAATATATCACGGATGCAGTAATCAGCCACCACGCGTTGCTTTTTCCGTTCATCTGCAGCAGGCAATTCATCCCCACAACAATGGGAGCAAACAAAAACATAAACGAAACAGATGAAAACAGCATTCTTTATTCCCCAAGCCTCACTTTAATTTCATCCAGCGTATAGCGTTGAGCTTTCAAGTCTTTCAGTTTTTTGATTCTGTCCAGAACATCGGACGAATAAATCATATAGTCGGCGGACGTTTTGCCGGCGGGTTCAATGATGCCCATGGTCGTCCAATAGCGAATGGTTGACACGCGTTCACCCGTTTCCTTTGCCAGCTGACCGATACGCAGGAAATAAGGAGCGGCTTCCTCTTCCACGTTGACCGTTTGTTTTTTGGCGGCTTTCAGATGCAGTTCCAAAGCGCGGTTGACGGCGCGGCAAACCAGCTTGTCGTAGTCCGTCCTGTCGTTGTTGTAAATTGCGGATTCCAAAGATTGCCAGTATTCTTTTTTCTCGCGCCGCGAAAACAAAGCGGGCGGATACCCGTTCCGAAGCAAAATCAGATTCATCAGCATGCGGGCGGTTTTGCCGTTGCCTTTGCCGAACGGATGAATCGACATCATCCGCAAATGCGCTTCGGCAGCCATGGCGACGGGATGCAAAGTGCGCGCGGTAAACAGCCACATTCCGAAATCATCCATCATTCTTTGCACGCGCGCGGGTTCTGGCAGCGGCTGGTCGCCCGTCGGGAAAGTCATCGCAAAGCCGCGGTACATCCCGCCGTTTTTGTCGTCAAGCTCGCGCACGATGACGCGGTGAATGTTTTTGACGTCGCTGTCGTCCAAAGGACGCCCCGTGCGTTCGGCAAGCTCTTGGATCATATCGAACGCCTTTGAAATGTTCAGCGCTTGGATGTGTTCGGTCAGGGAACGCATCGGAACGACTTTGTTTTTAAACAAAATCAGTTCGGTTTCGCGGCGGGTCAGCGCGCCGCCGTCGAAACAGTCGCCGACGGAAGTCAGCTCCAAATCAACGGTTTTGCGCAACTCTTCGGCGACATCCCCGTCCAAAGGCGGCAGTTTGTCCAGTTCGTTTTTTTTCTGCGTCAAA
The DNA here is from genome assembly GCA_002349565.1 of Alphaproteobacteria bacterium UBA2903. Lineage (GTDB taxonomy): Bacteria > Pseudomonadota > Alphaproteobacteria > CAAGCB01 > CAG-977 > UBA2903. Next base: position 24,261 of record DEDN01000003.1, read on the forward strand.
TCTTCGTAAGCCATTCTTGCTTTCCTTTTACAAACCGTTTCTTAAATCCAGCGGAACAAAGGGCGTTTCGACCGCGCCTTGATACAGCTGCCGCGGGCGCGCCAATCGGCGGACGCCTTGATTGCCTTCGACCCAATGGGCGATCCACCCCGGAATCCGCCCGATAGCGAACATCACCGTGTACATATTCAAAGGTATCTTCAAAGCCCTTAAAATCATACCCGAATAAAAGTCCACGTTCGGATACAGGTTGCGTTCCTTGAAATAATCGTCGGCAAGGGCGGCTTGTTCCAATTCCAAAGCCTTGTCAATCAAGGGGTCGTTCACTTTTTCGGCATTCAGCAAATCGAACACGGCTCGTTTCAACACTTTGGCGCGGGGGTCGAACGTCTTGTAAACGCGGTGCCCGAAGCCCATCAGGCGCACTTCCTTGCGCTTGACGCGTTCGATAAAGTCCGCCGTGCTTTCGCCGTCGTCGACCAAGTGCCTCAACATTTCCGCAACCGCGACGTTCGCGCCGCCGTGCAGTTTGCCCCACAGCGCGCAAATCCCCGCAGACACGCTGGAAAACAGGTTCGTTTCGGCGGAACCGACAATGCGGACGGTCGATGTCGAGCAGTTCTGTTCGTGATCGGCGTGAAGCATTAAAAACAAGTTCAGCGCCTTAACTGCTTCGGGCGTAGGCTGGTGCGGACGGTTCGGCAAAGAAAACATCATGTGCAGAAAGTTGTCGCAGTAGCTCCGCACGGGATCGGGATAAATGAACGGCAGCCCCATGGCTTTGCGATAAGAAAACGCCGCAATGGTGCGTACTTTGGAAATGATGGCGGCGACGGCGTTGCGCATGGCTTCTTCGTTCGCGGTATCCATGATTTCGGGCGAATAGCAAATCAGCGAATTGACCACGGCGGACAGAATGGACATCGGCTGACCGTTCGGCGGGAAAGCGTCAAAGTGATGCAACAGCCCTTCGTGCAGCAGTTCGTTGTTGGTCAGACGCACGCTGAACGCCCTCAATTCGGACTGAGTCGGCAGTCTGCCGTAAATCAACAGCCACGCCGTTTCGATAAAAGTCATCTTTTCCGCCACGGTTTCAATCGGAATTCCGCGATAGCGCAAAACGCCCTTTTCCCCGTTGACATAAGTGATTGTGCTGATGCACGAAGCCGTATTGCCGAACCCCGCATCCAGCGTCGTCAGCCCCGTTTTCGCGCGCAGTTCGGAAATATCAATCGCGCGTTCGCCCGTCGTCGCTTCCAGCACAGGCAGTTCAACGGTTTTTCCGTCATATTCCAGCTTTACGGTCGTCATCTGATTTCCCTTGTTTCCTGTTTTAGTTTTTCCGCCAACACCGCGGCTTCGTCATTTTCGCCCAGCAAAGCGTGCAGTCTGACCCGCACCGCTTTGACAAAAGATTCCGTATCGACGCCCGTTTGCGTTTTTGTCGTCAGCTTGCCTGCCAAATCGGGCGTGGCGACGCCTTTTTTCAAAACATCGACATACGCTTGGTGCAGCGCCGCGGCATAGCGGGACAATTCAAAATTCGCGGGTTCCTGGGCGGCGGATTGGGCAAAGCCTATCGCCATGCCTTCGATAATCGGAATCGGATCATAGCGCCAAAAGCCCTCTTTTTTAAACCGCTCGACCAAATCGGGCGCGGTTCCCGCCCCGCCCATTTCAGCCCAGACGCGTCCGTCCGCCAACAAAATGACCGAATTGATTGAAGCGATACTCGTTCCCAAATCCATCGCGTCGGACACAATGTCGCCCCACAAGTTGTCGTAAGCGTAGCACGTTTTTCCGACGGCGGGCGCGGTGAACATCATCACGGCGGCGGCGTCGGGGCGCATCAGCATAAAGTCCGCCCCTTCGACCTGTTTTAAACCGTACGCCGTATCGCGCACCGCTTTGGCGACGGGCGCGTCAAAAGCGTCCGTTTCGTCGAAAGCGAAAATCACACGCTTGTAGTCTTTGTTCCGCGCCTGACGGAACACCTGTTTGGCATAGCGTTTCGCATCGGCGTAATCATAGTGCATTTCCTCGAACATATCGCCCGCGCTGACGGGGATTCGGAATTCCTTGCGTCCGACGACGATACGGAAAAAACCGTCTTCCGTCACCGTTTGGTTCAATCCGCCGTATTCGCACTTTCCCGCCGAAAAGCGGCAAACCGAAAATTCGTCCGCGGGCTTTTTCAGTCCGTTCGCATAAACCGCCTGAGCCACCGCCGCGATTTTCGGACCGTAAGACGCGTCGGGAACAAGCACCGTCGTGTCTTGGCTGACGGGGTGCGCCAATAAATGCGCGAACGCCGCGTCCACAATATCGCGCTGATTGCCTTCGCGCCGTTCCAATCCCGCTTTTTCGCGCATATCGTTGTAAATGCGTTTTTTTTCGCCGTCCAGTTCGGGGCGCACCGTATATTTCGACATAAACATGATTTCGTTTTTTTTGGCAATCGCCTTGGCGCAGAGCTTTTCGACCTCATCGCGGCGCGTCAGTTTGAAGTATACCGCCGACCCCGCCGACAGCTTTTCGGGTTCGCGCACGATTTTGCGGTTGAATTCGACAAAGACCTCGGCATCCTCGTCCAGCACGACACATTCGGCATCCTTGTACCGCCCGCCGTCGGGGTAAAGCACTTCGACCCGTCCCGCGTCTTTGTACGTCGGCAGAACCGTTTTTACCAGTCCGTTCAGCCCCGGATTTTGATAGCGTTCAAGGTTTCCCTTGACCAGCCAATGCCCGCGCATATAGCCGTTTGGCGTTCCCGTCGCCAGTTTGGACAGGGCTTCGGGTTTGCGGTCGTCCCCCAGCAAAGCCAACATTTCCGCGACCTGCGTTTTGGTCGGCGTCACCCCAGGACCTTTGACCAGCACGGCTTTTCTGTCGCCGCCCGCCATTTCGACGGTTTCGCGCACCACTTCGCCGTTGGTTTGGATTCGCCCTTTCAAGCTCCAGTCATGCTCGCGCACGCGTCCCGCGCCAATCCATTTTTCAAACGGCGTTATCAGCTCGCGTTTGACGATTTGGTACGCTTCGCCCGCCGCTTCTTCGGGCAGAGCCACATCCACGAAAGACTCAATCATTTTTCACCGCCTTGAAATACGATTCAACGCTTGGAAAAGCCCCTTCAACCGCCGCGGCGGCTTCCAGTTCCGCCGACACCAGCCAAACGCTTGCCGCGTCGCCCATGCGTCCCTTGAAGTTTCGGGTCGATGTCGTCAGCACGTTCTTTTCGCCCTTGACGCGTTCCTGATTGCCCATGCACAAAGAACAGCCCGACACTTCGACGCGCACGCCCTTTTCCCGCAAAGCCTTCAGAATTCCGCGGTTTTCCAGCCGCGCTTGGATAAGTCTGGTCGGAACAGCCGCCCACACTTCGCAGGCAAGCGTCTTGTCACGCACGATTTGCTCAAACCGTTCAAAGTCGCGTTCGCCCGACATGCACGACCCGATAAAGCAGAAATCCGCCTTTGTCCCCGCCAGTTCCGACAACGGCTTCACATTGTCGGGCGTGTGCGGGCAAGCAATGTACGGCTGGTCGATTTCCGCCAAGTCGATATGAATTTCGGCGGCGTAGCTTGCACCCTTGTCCGCCGCAAAGCCCTGCGGATTTTCCGTCCATGCTTTCAGCGTTTCCAGCCGCCGCGCCAGCGCGCCGCCGTTATCATAGCCGCCTTTTATCAGCGTTTCGACGACGGGAATCGAGGATTGCCTCAAATAATGCGCGACATCATCGGCGTTTTGTTCAAAGTACGCCGCCGCCGCGCTGCGTTCCGCCGATGAATTGGTCAGCTTGAACACGTCAATCATCCCGAACGGCAGACCCAAGCGGCGGTATTCGATAATCGCGCCCTCGAACACGTTTTTGCCGAACAGCTTTTGCGCTTTGTACGGCAAATAGTTGACCAGATCGCGCACCGTGATTCCGTCTTTAAATTCGCCCTCAATCACAACAAGGACGCTGTGCGGCACTTTGATTTCGCAAACGCCCGTCGCGGCGGCTTCGGCAATGCCGCCCGATCCCAGCGGAAAGCTCAGCGCCGTCGGCGTGCGCGTGTGCGAATCCCCGCCGACAACGACCGTATTCGGCACGACCAGTTCGTTCAGCCACGAATGAATGATGCCGTCGCCCATGTTCAGCGCAACACCGCCCAAGCTTTTCACAAAGTCCGCCAGCCGCGAGTTCGCTCCGATAACGGCAGGCGTTCTGAACCCCATTGCCGCATTATGGCATTGAGATTGCAAAAACAGCGGAACGGCAAGCTTTGTCGCCGCCAAAGTCCCCTGCAATTCCTGCACGGTCATAGGACCCGTCGTGTCTTGGGAAGCAACCGTGTCGACGCGCGCATAAACCGTTTGACCCGCGCGCACAACGGGCAACCCCGCCGCCAACGCAATCACTTTTTGCGCCGCCGTCATCGGCGCGGGCGTCAAATCCGATTTTTCCGTTTTGTACGGTAACGGATACGTTTTGCCCAAAGCGGCGGAGGCGTTCGCCGTCAAAATCCTGCCCATGCGGAACAAAGTCCCGCCGCCCGCGCGCAAAATGTCCAAATCAACGGGTTCGGCGAATTCGGCGATGACGTCCCCCGCTTCGTTTCGGATTTCACCCGCGCGCCAAACAATCGTTACCACATCGCCCGTATTTAAAACCGACGTGTTCGTGCGAATGACGACCGACCCCATATCTTGCGCCGTTTTGGCGAAAATGGGACCCAGCACCGACCCTGCGAATACGATTGCGCGCGTCCTTTTGTCAGGCTGAAAGCGCGTGTCTTCGTTTTCAATACCCGTGTTCCATTCCACATTGTTCATGCCCGATTTGCGCGACGAGCTTGTCCCGATTTTATCCGCCGCCAAAGCTGCGGGAATATCGGGGTGCGCCTGTTTCAAAGCGTTCAGTTCCGCCAGCATTTCGGCGTTCATAAAGTAATGCTTGCCGTGCTTGGGAATGTCCGTGCGGGTGTGTCCGCCTTTGGAATGGGACAGAAAGTCGGTCGACGCCTCGATTGAATCGGGGATTTTGTAAACAACGACCGCCGTTTCGTCCTCAATCGGCTTGCGGTGCGTGAACCAGTCGGCACGCGCCCACGCGTTCAGCAAAGCCGCGGCATGTCTGTTGCCCGCTTTGTATTTTTCGACAACCGTATCGAAAGCGTTGTGAATCAGCACCAGATTCGACAGCGTTTCAACGGCTGCTTCCGCCGTTTTTTCGTCATCCAGCAAATCAATTAAGACGGCAATGTTATGCCCGCCTTTCATATATCCCAAATGGCGGATTGCGTCACTTGCCGTCAAGCCTTGAACCGCGATTTCGCCGCCCGCGACACGCCCCAGAAAGTCCGCCTTGATTTCCGCCGCGGGATTTGCGCCGCTTGAAACGTTGTTCAGCACCAAATCCAGCGCCCGCGCGTCCGTCGAAGCAAGCATACACGCCGCTTGCGTTTCCTCGGCGTTCATCGGCAAAACAGGCAGTCCATCGTCCTTGCGCGACAGTGTGCCGTCCTCGGGATGGTTCGGGTCGAACGCGCACGGCGTTTCATAAGCTTTAAAGTAAGCTTTTAAAATTTCATCGGCAGTCATTTTTTCCCTTTCAGGGGGTAATCAGCCCGTACAAAGCGGGATAAGGCATATCGCGCAGTTTCAAAACGCCGTTTTCGTCCACGTCGAACGTCAGCGTCGTTTCGCCGCTTTGGTTGTCCGAACCGAACCGCGCGGATTTGGCGGAACGCAAAAACAGCACTTTGGCGCGAACGATGCGGGATTCTTTGTCGAATTCGGTTTCGGCAACGTAAGTGTTGAAATCGACGGACACAAAACCCACGAAATCGTTTTCGACCGCAAGCTTCAAGTCGTTGATATTGCCCGTAAAATCGGGGCTGACGTTCTGCATGAACGCGTCAACGTCCCGATTGGCGTAAGCGGCGTTCATTTTGCGCAAAACGTCATCGGCGGCGTTACCGTAGCGCATGGCGGCGCACCCGCTTAAAATCATTGCCGCCAGCAGGCTTTTCAGCAGTTTTTTCATCGGGCGTTCTGTTCTTTCGCAAAAACGGCAAGGGCGTTCAAAATCCGCGCCGTTACAATGTTTTTGTTGCGTTCGACGTCGCGGCGTCCCTGCGGATAGGTAAAGCGGATGCGCACATAGCTCAGCAAATCGGGATTCGCCCCCAAAACCACATAGGATTTTTTGGCGTCATCGTGCTGATTGAACGCGACGGGCACCTCCAGCACTTGGAATTTCCGCCCCGACCAGCGCAAATCGCGCACGTTTTTTTCACCGACGTTCACCGAATCGTACAGCCCCGAATCCTGCAAAGCGGAAAATTCCTGCAAATGCTTGTCCATCAGCGCTTCGGTCGCGGGGGATACTTCGGCGGTCATGCCGTATTCCCGATTGCTGTACAAAAACACGGTGATAAAAACCTCGTCTTCGTCGCCGTACACGCGGGTGTATCCCGCGCCTTTCTGGTTTTGCTCGCGGTCCGCGACGGCTTCGACGGTTTTATAGGTTGATTTGTTCGCGGTGATTTCGGCGGGCAGGCTTGAAATCGCCGCTTCCTGCGTTTTTGCGACCAATTCCTGCACCTTGTCCAGCAAAGCTTCTGATTTTTTCGGCGCTTCGACAGGGGTTTCGGCGGTGTCCTCGTCCGAAGAAACGGAAACGGGAACGGACATATTCGCGCACGCAGTCAGCAGCAACACGGGCAACAAAGCTTTCAATTTCATCTCATTATTCCTTTTATCGAAAAGAACGCGCTATCCTACCAGACCGCAGGGCATACGCGCAACCGTTAATTCGGGAAAAGCGTCAAGCGTTACGTTTTTAAAAAAGCTTTTCGGAATTAAAATAAACTGCCCCGCCTTTCCGGGAGCCAGCACGGGAACTTCGCGTTCCGTAAAGCCGTCAATCACGCGTTCGATTTTGACATCGGCGGGCGCAAAGCTTTTCGGCGGCAGAAAAGTCAGCACATCGCCCGCCACGATTTTTTGGTAAATCACGACTTCGGCGGCGTCATCGCGCCATTTGCGGATAACGCCCGCGTTGCGCCACGCCCCCGTGCTTTGCGTCGAATCGTAGTTCTGCATTTCGGGCGTGTTCACGCCGTCGAAAAATCCCAGCGTATAGCCCCTGTTCTGCAGGGTATCCAGTTCGGCTTGGTATTTTTCGCACCGCCACGCTTCGGGATTTTCGAACCAATCGTCGATTGCTTTGCGGTACGCGCGCGCCGTCTGCGCCACATAGTACGGCGTTTTGTTGCGCCCCTCGATTTTCAGCAAATCGATGCCCGCCGCCAAAATTTCGTTCAGTTTCGGCATCAGACACAAATCGCGGGAATTCAAGATGTACGACCCGCGCGCATCCTCCTCTATCGGCAAAAATTCGTCGGGGCGTTCGGATTCCTGCAAATAAAGCTTGTAATTCCAGCGGCAGGCGTGCGCGCATTTGCCGCGGTTCGCACTGCGTCCCGCCATAAAAGCCGACAGCAGACACCGCCCCGAATAGCTCATGCACATTGCGCCGTGAACGAACATTTCGATTTTGATGTCGGGACACAGCCGCTTGATTTCCCGCGTTTCGGCAAAGGACGTTTCACGGCTCAGCACGCAGACTTTCGCGCCCAAATCCCGCCAGAACTTGACGGTCAGCCACGAACCGACGTTGGCTTGCGTCGAAACGTGCAAAGGAATCTGCGGCACTTTTTCACGCATAAACACAAACACGCCGGGGTCGGACACAATCAGCCCGTCGGGCGCCAGCCTGCCGATTAAAGCGGCAAACTCGTCCAGCCGTTCCGCGTCGTCGTTTTTGGAAAACAGATTCAGCGTCAGGTAAATCTTTTTGCCCAAGTCGTGCGTTTCTTTGATTGCGTCGGCAAGCGTCCCTTCGTCAAAAGCGGTTTTCGCGCGCAAAGACAACGACGGCACACCCGCATAAACGGCGTCCGCCCCGTACAAAATCGCGGTTTTCAACGCTTCGGGCGTTCCCGCGGGCAACAGCAGTTCGGGCTTTTTCATCATTTCACTTCAATTCCGTGCGGTTTCAAAATCAGCCGTTCCCCGTTTTCAAGCACGGCTTCGGCGTGTACTGTATGACTTCCTTTGACGGGTTTCCAGAAAAAAGAACGCCCCGAACCGACCTTTTGCCCGTCAACGAACCAATCGGCGCTTTCCGCCGTCCCCGACAATTCGAAGCGGTACGCCTGATATTCCGTCAGCACGCGCGGGTCTATCGCTATCATCGCGCCGTCCGCGGGGGTCGCGACAAAGACTTCCGCCCGTTCCGCAGACCGCGCCGCGCCGCTTTTCACCGCTGCCGTTTTCAAAGTCCCCGTGTTTTTCATGCGGTTCAATTCCGTAAAAATCGACCGCAGCAGCAATCCCGCGCCCGACGCGCCCGTTACGTCCCGCATCGGCTCGTAGGTCAGATTGCCCATCCACACGCCCGCCACGAAATCGCGGTTGAAGCCGATTGCCCACGCGTCACGGTAATCGGTCGACGTCCCCGTTTTGACCGCCGTTTTGACGGGAAAGTTCAGCACGCTGTCCGTTCCGAATTCGAACTGCCGCGCCAAAGGGTCGGACAGGATGTCCGCAATCGTCAAAGCGGCGGATTCGGACAGCACGCGTTCCTGCGCGTAATCGTCCGAAGCGGTTGCGCGTATCGGCTTTAAAATCCCGCCGTTCGCCAGCATCAAGTACCCGCGCATCAGCTCAAACAGCGGAATTTCCGCATTGCCCAAAGCCAGCCCCTCGCGGTAAAAATCGGGGGATTTATCCAGCGTCGTTATGCCGATTTTCCTTAAAAAAGCCCAGTATTCATCGACACCCGCAAATTCGATTGCCTTGACGGCGGGGATGTTCAGCGAATTGCCCAGCGCCTGCCGCACGGTCACCGTTCCGTAGTGGCGGCGGCTGTAGTTTTTGAAGTGATGCACGCCCAGCCCCACCGAACGGCTCAGCGGTTCGTCATTCAGCAGCGTTTCGTCCGTCCACCCTTTGGTCAGCGCCAAAGCGTACAAAAACGGCTTTTGCGCAGACGCCGCCTGACGGGGGACAAGCACCGCGTCGAAATCCTTGGTTTTGTCGTCGATGCTTTCGGACACCCATGCCAGCACGTTGCCCGTTTCACGTTCCAAAACCAAAACGGCGGCGGCATGAACATTCTTTTTTTGCAATGCTTTCAATCGGTTCCGCGTCAATTTCTGCACCGTGTCCTGCAAAGCCGAATCGAGCGTCGTTTTCACAACCGCCCCGTCCGCGTTTTTCCTGACAAAAGCCAAAAACTGCGGCGCTTCGACCGTCAAAGCGGGCGGCGTCAGCTTGACGCGTTCGGTTTTGGCGGTTTCGAAAGCGTCTTTGCCGATAATTCCCTGTTCGTAAAACTTTTGCAGCTGCCGCCCGACCAGCCTGTCCGTTTTTTCGGGGTATTTGTACAAGTTGAACGCGGCGGGCGCGCGCACCAAAACGACCAAAGCCGTCATTTCCCGCACGCTCAGCCTGTCGGGGGATTTCGAAAAGTAATACCGCGCCGCCTGTTTGATTCCGCGGCGGTTTGACGCATACGGCACTTGATTCAAGTAAAATTTCAAAATTTCGTCTTTGGAAAAACGCCGTTCCAGCCGCCAAGCGTCCACACCCTCGACGATTTTGGAAAACAGCGTGCGCGGTCGGGGATGCAGCATACGGACGACCTGCTCGGTCAGCGTGCTTGCCCCGCGCACGACGCGTCCCGCCCTGACGTTTTGCATAACGGCGGACAGCCGCGCGCCCCAATCGACGCCGTGATGCGCATAAAAGTTTTTGTCCTCCGCCGCGATGAACATTTTTTGCAGCAGTTCGGGAATTTCGTACAGCTCCGCCGTGTCGAACACGTTGAACCAGTTTTGATAGGACACGTTCAGCGGATTGCCGCGGTTGTCCAAAAACTGCTGCTTTTCCGCCGCGAAATCGTCCAAGCTGTCGGGCAACGGCGCGGTGTTCAGTCCGACAATCAGCCCGAACGCCGCCAAAAGAACCGTCAGCCCGCAGAAAAGCCACCTCATTGAACGGTGATTTCCCGCGCCGCGCTCAGCCCGAACACGTCGGGCAGATACATCGCTTCGGCTTTGGCGGGGAACGCCGTAAAGACGCCGTCCGCCACGACTTGCGCGTCATAGGTCAAAACATACGTTCCCGCCTGCAATTCCTCGGCAAAGAACGTGACCTGTTTGAAATTCGAATCCTTGAAATAGAATCCGTCGCGCCCGACGTCGGTTTGCAGCGAATTCAGCGGTTCGAACGCGCCGACGACGGGGTCGGACACGGCAACGAAGCTTTGGAAAGCGGGAACATGCACGCTCAGCGTCACACGCACGGTTTGCCCGCGCTTGAACGCCGTTGTTTCGACGAATTTGCCGTCCTGTTCGACGCTGTACGTCCGTTCCACCTGCAGCCCTGCGTTAATCGCCGTTTTGACGGGAACGGGATAGTTCAGCACCGCCGCATAGTACGGATTGCCCTGCCCGTTTTTCATCATCGTCAGGGTTTGCGTTTCGGGCTGTGCGAACGGCACGGCGGTTTGCAGCGTGTTTGCCGTCATGGTGTCGTCCAAAATCCGCTTTTCGCCGATTTTGGCAATGACTTTCGCATCGACCGCCGTTTCGTTGACCGCCATATAGGCGTCCAGCGCATCCAAACAAAACGCGTTCGCCTGCGTCGAACCCCACGTTCCGTCCTTGCCCCGCAAAGCCAGCACACCGTTCATCAGCTCGCGCTTTTCGGGCAAAGCCTGCAAAACGGCGCAGTTTGTTTTCGCGCGCGACGGCAAAACGGCAAAGCTTTGACCGCCGTCTTCGGCAACAATGACCGCCCCCGACGTTTTGTAAACATCCGTCAGCAAATCCGTCGGCATATAGGGGTGCAGAACCGCCTTTTCAAACGCGGTCATTTTCGGCAAATCGCGGCGCAAAGGCTCCAAATCCGCCGTGTCAATCAACCCGCGGTCGATTAAGTACGGCACCGCCAAAGCACGCACGGCGGTCGGCGTTTCGACGCTTTTCCGCCCGTTGAAAATCCGCAGCAGATAGGCGCCCAGCTTTTCCTCGGCAATCGGGGAAACGGCAAAGCCTTTCGCTTTCAGCCGCGTCAGCACATAGCCCGTATATGCGGACAGATACGGGCTGTCAAACCCGCTGTAGTTCACAAAATAAGCCATGCCGCCGTCGGGCGTTTGGAACGACGGCATATCGTCCAAAACGGTTTGCGCGAATTTGCCGCCGTCCGTCCATTTTTCGCCCGCGACCGCCGCCGCCCACGCGCGGCTGATTTTCTGTTCCCAACAGCCGAACGGATATTCAATCATCGCTTTGATTGCCGAATCCATGGCGTTCGCCACCGTCGGCGAAACCGACAAAGTTAGAACGCTGTCGGCGGGAATGTCCAAAGGCAGCTCTTCCATTCCGTCGATTCTGCCGAACATCGCGGCGGTTTGTTTGGGCTTGTTTTTCAAAACGGGAATTTCGACTTTCAGCGCATCCTTGTCCTTGCCCGAATCCGCCGTGAACAGCAGGGATATTTTATCCGTTTTGCCCGCTTTGACGGGGGCGAAAAACACCGCTTTGCGTTCAAAAGGTTTCAAAGATTCCGTCTTGACTTCGCCGTTTAAAGCAACTGCGACCGTCTGTTCGGTCTTGGTGCGGTTCATCACGGAAACGGCGGGCGCGAACGTGTCGCCGACGCGCACTTGGTTCGGCAGCAAAGCGCGCAGTTCCAGCGGCTGAACGACCTTGAAATCCGCCTGCCCCAATCCCGCAAAGTCCGTCAGCATCATCGCCACCGCGACGACTTTCCACGACGTCAGGTTGTCGGGCAAAACCATTTCGAAGCTTGCCTTGCCGTCCTTGTCCGTCTTCAGCGACGGATTCCAGTAGCCGACCAGCTTGAACAAATCGCGCACGGCAAAGTCCGATCCGCCGTCGCCGCCCTGATTCGCGCCTTTTTTGTCGACTTTTTGCCGACCGACAAGCTGCGCAATCAAGCTGTACGTTCTGACGTCCAAATCCCCCGTTTTGTTCAGTTCGGGCAAAGGATTGAACGATTCAATCCCGTTCGGCAGCAAAGCCAGAACAGCCTCGTCCAGCACGGCAACCGCCAATTCGACGGGCTGCTTTGCCGCAGCGAAAAGCGTTACTTTCGCCGTTTGCTTCGGACGGTATTCCTGTTTTTCGGGCGTGATTTTCACATCCAAAACCCGCGCCTTGTCAACAACGCCGATTTTGGCGTATCCCGTTTTTTCGGACGGCTTGCCCAAATCGGGTTCGACCGAGGAATCCGCCACGCGCGGCGAAAACAGATTGACGGACACATACACGCCGGGGAAAAAGTCTTTGGAAACCTTGATTTTAACCTTTTCCGTCCCCTTGTCCATCGTTTCGACCCACGATTTCAGAATGCCGTCGCGTTCGACGGTAATCAAAGCGCGTCCGTCCTTGAACGGATTTTCGACCATCATTTCGATTGTATCGCCGACGGCGTATTCCTTTTTGTCAAAGGACAGCTTCACAACGTCTTTGTTCGCTTCCCACGGGACATAACCCGCCCCCTCGGCATAAAAGGCTGTTTCCGCCGTCGATTCGCCGATTTTCGCCACCGCTTTGTACTGTCCCGCCTTTTCGGGAGTGAAAGCGCACTTGACGGGCTTGTCCGCGCTGATTAAAGCGCATTCGCCGACTTTGTCCTCGACGGGTTCGTATTTCAGCACATAGGCGTTGCCCGCCGTGCGTTCGCGAATCAAGCGATTGCTTTTTTGATAGATTTCGACCTTGACGGGAATGGCGGATACAAGCTGTTTGTCGGGGCTGACGACCACAACATCCAAAGCCGTTTCGGCACCCGCGGGAACGAACCATTTTTCCTTGCGGATTCCGACCAGAGTTTTGCTTGCGAAATAAGGAACTGTTTTTATCGACGATGCAAAGCGTCCGCTGTCGTCGAACACGCGGGTTTCGAAACGAATCGTCCCTGTTTCCTTGTCGGATTTCGGAACGGAAACGGTTGAAGCCAGCTCGCCTTTCGCATCGGTTTTGTCCGTCCTGTCCAGCAAAGTTTCTTCGGGCGAATCGGAGGAATGGAAATCAAAGTTTTCGTACTTGAACGGCGCAAACGACAGCACCGCCGTCTGACGCGCGGCGGCATTCGCGAACGCCCCGCCCGACAGCAAAGACGCATTCCCCGAAACAGTCAAAACATCCCCGCCTGCCGCAAAATCGGTGTCGGCGTCGGTTTTGACCTTGAACGGCATGGGCGTAAAATCGGACACCAGAATTTTCATCGGCGTCAGCATGGTTTCGCCCGCTTTCAGCTGAAATTCGTAAGTGCCCGCGACGGCTTGGACGGACAGCTTGAAACTGCCGTCGAACGCGCCGAAATCGGACAAGGCGATGTCTTTTCGTTCATAAACGACCTGCCCCATCGAATCGAACACCTGCAAATCATAGCCCGTTTTCGGGGCGGCTTTCAGCCCGTCGGCGCGGACATAGATTTTATAGTCCACCGCATCGCCCTGACGGTAAATGCCCTGCGGCGTTATCCCGAACGTCCGCAAGCTTTGGCGCGTCTGCGGTTCGTACGTCGTCGAAACCGTCCAATCGCTGACCGCGCCCGCGCTGATTTCATACGGATAGGTCAGCGGCAAAACCGTCATGTCCCCGTCCTTGACAACGCGCACGAACAGGCGTTCTTTCGCGTCCGACCAGCTTTTCAGCAGTTCCGTTTTGTCCCCCAAAGCCGCGTATCCGCCCAGCTCCGCCACGCCTTTGCGGTCGGTTTTCGCCGTCAAAATCGGAACGATGTCCGCGGCGGGTTCTTCGGGATTTTGGGCGTAAAGCTCCACCGACGCGCGCTTGACGGGCTTGCCCGTTTTCAAATCGTTGACCCAGACAACCGTTTTGTCCGCGGATACTTTCGCGACCGCCTGCCACGGCGCAACAATCGCCGTAAAACGTTGCGGATACGGACGTTTCGGATCGGTGTCGAACGTTCCCGACAAATACCCCGACTTGCCCTCCAGCATAGTGCGGATGCCGTAGCTAAACGGATACATCACGTTGCGAATGTCGGGATGAACGTCGAAAATTTGATGTCTTCCCTGCACGTTTTGTCCCGCCGAAAAGCCTTTGAACACAATCGCCGCGCTGTCCAGATTTTGGGCAAAGCCGCGGAAATCGGTTTGTTCGGCGGATTCCAAAACGCCCTGTTCGTACGTCGTGCGCAGCTGCGGTTCGCGGTCGGACACGCGGACTTTCAGCAAAGCGGATTCGGTCAGGCTGTTGCCCCAGCGGTCGCGCATCCCCGCCGAAACGGGAATTTCAACCGTTTGTCCGCTTTTCAAAATCAGCGGAATTTCGTCGGAAATCACGGCGCGGTTTTCGGCTTTTGCCACAAAGTCTTTGATGTTTTCCTGCACGACCGAATCCGTCATTTTGACGGCGATGTACGACCCGTCCAGACAAAAAGCCTCTTCGTTTGCGTCATATTGCTTTGTCAGCCAGTTTTCAACCATGCACTTGACGCCGACAACGCCCAAAGGCGGCAGCGTCCTGCCTTTCGCAACGGTTTCGCCCTTGTATTCGACCGTGTATTCGGCATTCGCCGCCAAATCCTTTTCGGGCATCACGTCGATTTTGTAAGCGCAAAAATCATCCCATTCGGGGCATTTTTGGGGCAATTCGACCGCTTTTTCCCCGCCGAAGCGCAGCAGCTTCACCTGTTCCGCCGCAACAACGGGAGCGGTAAATTCGATTCGCCACACGGGACGGTTCGGATTTTCGAAACGGTCGAATCGGCTTCTGTTTTTGTTGACGGTGATTTCGGGGGTGGTAAAGCTGGCTTTTTTGGGCGAAATTTTCTGCCCGTCCAAAGCGGCAAACGTCCCGAACGTCATCGTGTATTTGGTTTCGGGCTTCAGCGCGTTTTGTCCCAAAAAGCAACCCAAAGCCTTTTGATTCAGCCAGCGCCATTCGCATTTGACCGCGGGGGAAAATTCAATCGGAATATCCTTTGCATCGCGTTCCATCTGCCCCAGCGCAATCATCGCGTCGGAAAATTCGAACACCAGCTTGTCCGCGTCGGTTTTGACCCGATTCGGCGTTTTCAGCGTCAAAGCCTGCGCCGACAGTGGCATCAGCAAAGCCAACAGAACCCAAAATTTTTTTGACATCGCGCGTCCCCCGTGTTTTCCTAAAAACCGAAACAGGATATTAACGGATTTTTAACGAAATGACCAGACCTAAACAAAGCTATAAAAAATTCATCAAATATATTGTCGGGCTGATTATCGCGGCGGGATGCACGCATATCATTCAGGGCGACGTCCGCATCATCGACGCGGACACGGTTAAAATCGGACAGGAAAAAATCCGTCTGCTGGGCGTTGACGCGCCTGAAACGTCCCAAACCTGCACTTGCGGCGGGGAAAAAGTCGAATGCGGCAAACAGGCGACCGCGGCTTTAAAGGATTTCGTCGGAGCGGATAAAATCTATTGTTCGGGCGACAAGCGTGACCGCTACGGACGCACCATCGGCGAATGTTTTATTCGCAGAAACGGCACGGAAATCAATTTGAATCAATGGCTTGTCGCCAACGGATACGCCGTCGCCTATACGCAGTATTCCAAAAAATTCGCAACCGACGAAGCGCAAGCCAAGGCTGAAAAGCGCGGATTATGGGCTTGCGAACGGTTCCAAAACCCCGCCGAATACCGCCACGGCAAGAAAAACCGCCCGCACACCAAAGCCAAAAAAGCAAAGAAAAAGAAAACTAAGCGTACCGCCCGATAACGTACAAAGCGGCTGTCGTCAGCCCCAGACGCACGGGGCTGTTTGCCACGGCGGGAAGAACAAAGCCCGAAACGGCGGACACGACGACTTTGGCTGCGCTTCCGTCCATTCCGACACGTTCCGCGACAAAGGCGGCAATCAGCGGCAAAGCGGCGGGAAAAGCGAAATCCCCCCATGTTTCGCGCGCCGTGCGTTTCGCGCAAACGCCGCCGCACAACAGGCTCAGCACAAACCCCGCGGGATAGGCGAAAGAGGCGTTCCTTGCCAAATACGCGATCCCCGCGCCGATCCCCCACAAAGCAAACGCGCCCGTTATCGGAAAAGACTGCGCCGACAGACAAACCGCGCGAAACCCGACGATTGCCGCGGCAAAACCCAAAGCAAGCGTTGATTTAGCCCCCAGCAAAGCCGCCGTCAAAAACACCACGGCGGACAGCGACGCGGCTTGATTGGCGGACAAAGCGGCTTTTTGAACCGCCGTAATCTGCACGGCGGCGATCCAAACGACAGCCATGGCAATTCCGACCGATCCCAAAATGGGCGTCATCAAAAACGGCACAACGGCGGCGCAAAGGGCTTGAACGATTTTCATTGGCTTTTTCCCCGATTGAAGTAAAATCCTGTCGCGGATTTTAACGACCTTTTATTTTTTTTGTCTTAAAAAGAGTAAAAAAGCAGAGGATTTTATGAGTTTTTTATTTGAACCGTCGGTTTACAACGAAGCGTTCGCCTCCGACGGCACGATTCGCCCGCATTGGAAACCTTTCTGGGAAAAACTGCAGGAAAACAGGGAGAAGCTTGCTTTCTGCAGCGAACAAAGCGAACGCCTGATGCATTCCGGATTTTCGGATTCTGCGGAAAAACGCGCCTGCGGAGTCGTTCCGTTCATTTTGTCCCGACAAGATTTTGAAACAATCTCGAAAGGTTTGATTCAACGGGCGCAAGTCTTCAACGCCATGCTTTGCGACCTGTACGGCGATCAAACGCTGATTTCGCAGGGGGTTCTGCCCCCCGCCGCCGTTTTCGGCAATCCGATGTACTTTCCCGCCCTGCGCGGCTTAACCCCCGCGAACGGCGTTTTCGTGCAGGAATACACGGCGGATCTGGAACGTTCCCCCGACGGCAAATTCTGGGTTGTCGCCGACAGTCTGCAAATTCCGCAATGCGTGGGACGCGCCGTTAAAAACAGACGGGTTTCGACCCGCGTTCTGCCCGAAACATACGCCGCCGCAACCCCTGCGCCCGTATCCGATTTTTTGGAAACATTCCGCCGCCATCTGTTTGCCAACGCCCCTTCGAACAAAATTCCGACCGTCGTTTTGCTGACCGCCTCGACGAATCGTCCCCTGTCGTTCGAAGAATCCTATTTTGCGCGCAATTTGGGCATTGTCGCGGTGGAACCCGCCGATTTGACCGTCCGCGGCGACAAAGTGTTTTTGAAAAACATTGACGGCTTAAAACAGGTTGACGTGATTTTGCGCCATGTCGCGGACGATCTGTGCGACCCTCTGGAATTGAAAGGGGCGTCCATGACGGGCGTCGCGGGACTGGTTCACGCCGTCCGCGCGGGAACGGTCGCCATTCTGAATCCGCTCGGCACGGGATTGGCGGAAAGCCCCGTTTTCAAAGCGTTTATTCACGGCATTTGCCGCCATTTCACCAACAGCGACCTTTTGCTGCCGTCGATTGCCGCATGGTGGGGCGGACAAACCGCCGAAGTCGATTATCTGATTGAACATCAGCGGTCTTTGCGCTTTTTCGACGCTTTTACGGGAACGGAAGCCGCTCCCTCGACCGCCGATTTGCAGCGTCATCCCGAACGCTATGTCGGACAGGAACGCGTTGCCGCCTCCGAAATGCCGATCGTCCGCGGGGGAGAAATCGAAAACGCGCGCGTCCGCCTGCGCATTCCCGTCGTTTACGACAACGGCGCGTACCGAGTCATGGCGGGCGGCTTGGCATTCACGGAAGCAAAAGACGGCAAGGGACTTTGCGACGTTTGGGTCAACGCTCCCGTTTCCGCCGCACGCCCTTCCGCGTCCGAAAAAAACGTCGTCCCGTCGCGCACCGCTTTCGAACTGACATCGCGCATTGCCGACAATATGTATTGGCTGGGACGCAATCTGGAACGCAGTGAACAGCTGGCGCGCCTGCTGCGCGTCGCCCTGACCCGCGCGACCCAAGGCTCCGATTTTCCCGACCCGAACGACGTTGCGACTTTGCTGTGCGTTTTGGCATTGGAGGGACACCTGCCCTTTGCCGACTTCCAAGATTCCGCCGAACGCGAAAACGCGCTGAAAACCTTGAAAAAGATTATGTGTTCGGAATCCTACGGTTTCGGACTGCGCTTTTTGTTCAAGCGGCTGAAAGAAATGGCGGATCAGCTGCATGACCGCCTGTCCATGGATACATGGGAGCTGTTTACCGCTCTCGCCCCGCTTTTGCCCGAAGAATCGGCGAACTATCCGATTGTTTTAAACCGACTGGACAGCATCATCGTTCGGCAAAACGCGCTCAGCGGCTTGATTCACGAAGACATGACCCGCGACCACGGCTGGCGTTTTCTGGAAATCGGGCGCAGACTGGAACGCGGACTGCAAATTTTAAACCTGCTGTCGGGCATTCAAAGCTGTAAAATCGCGGGCTTTGACGCGTCTTTGGAAAGCCTGCTCGAAACATCGGACAGCCGCATGACCTACCGCGTGCGCTATATGAGCGTGCCGAGCGTCCCTTTGGTCGTCGACCTGCTGGTATGCGACAAATCAAACCCGCGTTCCCTGATTTTCCAAGTCAAGGAACTGCGCCGCGCCATTGTCGCTTTGGAACGCGAAAGCCGCACGCCGTCCCTGTTCGCCAAAGAAAACACCATTTTGCGCGATATGGCGAAAGTTTTGGAAGACATCGACATCACAACGGTCGATTTGCCCGCTTTGACAGCCGATTTGCGCGATCGTCTGCAAGCGTTTTCGGACACCTTAACCCTGTCGTGCTTTGTCCACAACACTTCGACGCGCCAAGGTCCCGCCTATAACAAAGGAAAGCTGAAATGACCCGTTATCACGTCCGTCACACCACCGTTTACGGATACAGTCAGCCCGTCACCCTGTCGCACCATTTGGCGCGGCTGAAGCCTCGCAACACTCCGTTCCAAACCGTCGAAAACAGCACGGTTTCCATGACGCCCGCCCCCGCTTATCAGACGGATTCGACGGACGCGTTCGGCAATACGGCAACGTTTATGCTCGTCGAAACACCGCATACGGAAATGACGGTCACATCGGATTTTACGGCAACGGTCGCAATGCCCGACTATCCCGACGCCAAAAACACGCCCGCTTGGGAAAGCGTCGCAGGGGCGCTTGCCCTGCCGTCCGCCCCCGAAACATTGGACGCCGCCGTGTTCGCGCATCCGTCGTGCTTTGTGCCGTTCAGCCAAAAAGCCAAAGACTACGCCGCCCCGTCGTTCACTCCGAACCGTCCCGTTCTGGCAGCCGCCGAGGAAATCATGCGCCGCATTTACGCCGATTTCAAATACGACTCTTCGGCGACCAGCATCGCCACGCCGATTGACGAAACGCTGGAAATGAAGCGCGGCGTCTGTCAGGATTTCGCCCATGTCGGCATCGCTTGTCTAAGGGCGTGGGGCATCGCCGCGCGGTACGTCAGCGGATACATCCGCACCCGCCGCGCCGCCGAAGCCGAAAAACGCGGTGAAATCGAAATGATAGGCGGCGACGCCTCGCACGCGTGGTTTTCGGTGTTCGTTCCGACGTACGGCTGGGTCGACCTGGACCCCACGAACAATATGTATATGCAAACCGAACACCTGACCGTCGGCTGGGGACGCGATTTCGACGACATGAGTCCTGTCAAGGGATTGATGACGGGCGGCGGATCACATACCGTCAAAGTCGACGTCAGCGTCCGCACGGCATAGCAAGTAGGCAATTTTTACCTACCAACACATTGAAAAAGCTTGCTTTTTTGATTTTACATTTTCAGCGTTCCGTGTTATGATGAAAAAAAATGGAACAGTTTTCCCTTGCCCGAGGAAAGGAAAAAGCAATGCGAACAATGCCTTACAATCTGAACGGTTCGACGTCGGCTGTTTTGTCGTCCGCGCTCAGCACTTCTGCGGCTTTGTCAACTTTGTTCGATAAAAATTCGGTCGCGCTTTCGACGGGGAAATTCGTCAACGCGTCAACCGACAATTCGACCCTTTACTGCAAAGACGTGCGTCTGTCCGAACGCGCGGCGGGACTGAACAGCGTCGTCGACGGACTGTCGAACATCGTGTCCCTGCTGTCCACGTCGGGCAAAACAATCGATTCGCTCAAGGATTTTCTGGCTCAAGCCAAAGCGTTGGGCAATTCCGCGCTGGACAACGAAAATTACTTGTCGCCGATTGTCGGCAAGGGGCTGAAAGTCAAAGATTCCACGCCGCTTTCCAAACTGCCGCACATGCAGACGGGCGACAAAATCATTCTGCGCACGGGCAAAGCCGATGAAATGGAATCCTCCGTCGATATGACGCGCGACACGACTTTGGACGATCTGGGACTGAACATCGGGGAAAAATTCAACATCAAAGTCGGCGACAACGACTGGATAAGCTTGGAAATCACGGATTTGGACGTGAAAGTTACGGACTTTCTGGGACAAATCACGGAAAAGCTGGGGGCAGACAAGTTTTCCGCCGAAATTTCGGACGGCAGACTGACGATAAAAACCCTTGACCGCAGCCCGATTATTTTGCAGGACGATGCCGACGCCACGGCGGCGAAAGCCATGGGCTTTGATTTGTCAACAACCCACATCATCGAATCCCAAGCCGACTGGACGGTCAAAAATCTGGCGGACGAAATCGGCAAAATCGACAATATGACCGCGTTCGTCAACGACGACGGTTATTTGGAAATCACGTCAATCTACGGGGATTCGCTGTCCATTGCCGACTTGGACGGCAGAATGGGCGATTCGTTCGGCATCACGGGCGTTTCGGACGACAGCGACAACAAGCACAAAACATACGCCGAACGCTACAACGAACTGCTGAAGCAGATTGACTCTCTGGTCGACGATGCGTCGTTCAACGGATTGAACCTGCTGCAGGGGGATACCGTCCGCGCCGTTTTCAGCGAAGACGGTTTCGATTACCGCACCATCAGGGGCGTCAAACTGGATTCCGCGTCTTTGGGATTGACGCCCGCCGCCGGCGATTGGCAAAACGATGAGGACGTCACGGCGATTTTGGAACAAATAGAGCATGCTGAAAACGTCCTGAAAGCGGCGGCTGACAAATTCGAGCGCGCCTCTTACACAGTACAGTCGCGCAGTTCGTTCATGGAATCGCTGTCGGTAACGTTTGATAACGGAGCTTTGTCGCTGACGGGGGCGAATTTGGAACAGATCTCTGTGGAACAAATCGCCATCAACACACAAAAACAGTTGATAAATCAGGTCGTCGGTCTTACTCTGGAAGCTAGCGGCAGTATTCTGTCCCTCTTTTAAACAGGAGCTTTGAATGCCTTTAAAAATCGAATTGAAACCGAACGAACGGCTGATTGTCGGCAGCGCGCTGATTACCAACGACCGCGAACGCACCCGTTTGTATATTGACGGCAACGTCCCCATTTTGCGCGAAAAATACATTTTGACAAAGGAACAGGCGAACACCCCCTGCAAAAAAGTTTATTTCGTTTTGCAGCAAATGTATTTGGCGAAAGACCCGAAAATTCTGCATCCCGAATATTTTTCCTACGTTCGAGAATTGACGACGGCGGCGCCCAGCTTCACCCCCGACATCGACGCGGTGAACAGCGACATTCTGGGCGGCGATTACTACGGCGCGCTGAAAAAAATGATGACGATCATCGACAAAGAAGCGTCCCTGTTGGACAAGGCTTTGAAAAAATAACACTTTAAGACGGTTTGCAGCCGTCCTTATTTGTTTTGCCAAAAAAAAGCTTTAATTTCCGCCGAAAAACAGTATAGTGTCAGACAGAAAAAGAGTTTTGAAATCATAAGGAGCGAAAAATGCGCTTGTATTGTCCCGTGTGCGGCGAAGCCTATCCTCTGGAAACCGAGGAACTCTGCTGCCCCGAAAGCACGGATAAAGGTGTTCACCCGTTGATCAAACAAGAGGAAGGCGAAGAGCTTGAACGCGTCTTTCCCGCCATTTTAACCAAACGCTGGAACGACGGCAAAATCTCGTTCAGCGTTTTTCGTGAATTTATGGCAAGCTATCAGCTGGCGAACGCGCATGGCAAAGCTTCTTGGTGGGTTGACCGCGTTATTGCTTTGTCAAACGCTTGCGAACGCCTGACGGGACGCGGTTTCGTCCGCACGCCCGAAGTTCAGGCGGACGAATTGGCGCAAGCCGTCGACTTGCCCGCGGGTTCCCTGTTCATTAAAAACGAAACGCTACAGCTGACGGGATCGCACAAATCCCGCCATTTGGCAGGCGTGATTATGCATTTGGAAACCCTGCGCGAAATCGAAGGCGAAGCCGCCGAAAAGAAAACGCTGGCAACCATCGGATTCGGCAGCACCGCCATTGCAGCCGCCGCTTTGGCGGGCGCAGCGGGATACAAGCTGTATGTTTTCCTGCCCGATTCCGCCGACAGCCAAACGGTTGCCCTGCTGACCAATTTGGGCGCGACCGTCGTCAAGGCTGGCGACAAGGAATCCGTCCACACCCTTTACTCCGCGGCTTTAAAGAAATTCGGCTGGATTCCGTTTACGACCTGCGGACGCGACATCTGGTCGGCGGTTGAAGGCGCGGAAACGCTTGAATACGAATTTTTGTTCAATCAATACCTGTCCGACGCGCCGTTGGACGTTCAAGTCGTTCAGGTCGGATGCGGAGGAATGGCTAACGCGGTTTCGTCCGCAAACGCTTTGTTCAAACGGCTGGACATCATCCGCAAACTGCCGCGCTTCTACACTTGCCAGACAACGGGATGCTATCCCTTGGCGCAAAGCTATTTTTCCGTTTTGCGTGAAATGGGACGCGACGGCGTCATCACCCTGTCCCCCGAACTTGCCATGCAGCTGGAAGGCGACTTTGACGCCCAGACCGTCTTGGAAAACAATCTGGGACAAATCAAAATGACGGCGGGTTTGATTGCGGAAATGTACCCGAAGATCAAGGATGATATCGAAACCGTTTTGAAGCGGGTCGGTGAAAACCGCAACGATTTCTTCAAACCGTGGGCAAACGAAATTCCGAACAGCATTGCGACGGGCATTTTGGACGATACGACATACGACGGATTGGAAGTCGTGCGCGCTATGCTGATTTCGGGCGGACTGCCTTTGATTGTTGACGAAGATTCTTTGCAAAAAGCGTTTGAACTGGCAAAAGCGCACACCGCTATCGACACTTACGCGTCGGGCAGCGCGGGCTTGGCGGGATTGCGCTTTTTGATCAAAAACAAGCTGGTTCAGCAGGGCGAACGCTGCGGACTGCTGTTTACGGGCGTCGGCGAACACAAATGCGATTTGCCGATTGTTGCCGAACGCGTGCGGACGGCTAGCACCGTTGACGACCTGTCGAAACTGAACGGCTGAGCCGATAAAAAAGGGAGCGTCAAGCTCCCTTTTTCATATCCGTGTTTTTCATTTATTTTTTCATAAATTGAATCTTGTACAGCTGGGCGTAAATGCCGTCCAATGCCAGCAGTTCCTCGTGCGTTCCCTGTTCGACAATCTCCCCGTCGTTAAAGACGCAAATGCGATCGGCGTCAATAATTGTTGACAAACGGTGGGCGATAACAATGGACGTCCGCCCTTTCATCAGCTTTTCCAACGATTTTTGAACAATGTGTTCGGATTGGGAATCCAACGCGGAAGTCGCTTCGTCCAGCAGTAATATCGGCGCGTTTTTCAACATAGCGCGGGCGATGGAAATCATTTGCCGCTGACCGCCGGACAATCCCGAACCATGTTCCCCCAAAACGGTGTCGTACCCGTTTTCCAAATTCATAATGAAATCATGGGCGGCGGCGGCTTTTGCGGCGGCGACAACCTGCTCGTCAGCCGCATCGGGCGAACCGTAGCGGATATTGTTTTTAACCGTTTCGTTGAACAAAATGACATCCTGCGACACATAAGCCGTTTGACGGCGCAGGCTTTCCAGAGTCACTTGGCGGATATCCTGCCCGTCTATCAGGATTTGCCCCTGCTGCGGATCGTAAAAGCGCGGCAAGAAGTTGATCAAAGTCGATTTTCCCGATCCCGAATGTCCCACCAGCGCCACCGTTTCGTCGGGATTGACCGTCAAAGAAACGTTGTGCAGCACTTCGCGTTCGCCGTCATAGGAAAAAGAAACGTTTTTGATTTCGATTTTGCCTTTTTCGACATTCAGTTTTTCGGCGTTCGGCATTTCCCGAATAGCGGGAACAATGTCCAGCATAGCGTACAAACGCAGCATGCTCGCCACGCCCATTTGCATGCGCATATGCAAGTTCGCGATGTTTTTCATCGGCTTGTACGCGGCGACGATTGCCAGCAAAAATACCATAAAATTGCCGGGACTCATGTTGCCCTGCATGATTTGCCAGCCGCCGTATCCCAAAGTCGCCGCCATGGCGATGCCGCCGAAAAACTCCATCAAGGGGCTTTGCAAAGCATGCAGGCACGCCATTGAAAACGACAGTTTGTTCATTTTGACGATCGTCTTGTCCAATTCTTTGTATTCGTCGTTTTCCGTACAGTAAGACTTGACGATTTTAATGCCGTTGAAACTTTGTGACAAAAGATTGAAGAAGCCTTCGTTGGCTTCCTGATTTTTCTTTGTTTTCTTGCGCATTTTCCTGCCGCAAACGGCAACGGGATAAATCCCCAAAGGAAACACGAAAAACACGACGCACGCCATTTCAAGCGATTGAAAAAACATCAAAACGACCAAAAAAACAACCGATGCGGAATCCTTGACAAACGTTGTCAGGCTGTTCAAAACGGCGTCTTTGACCATAGCGACGTCGGATGTAAAGCGGGTGATGATCTCCCCTGTGGAATGGTTTTGAAAAAACGCGTTGTCCATCCGAATCAAGCGTTTGAAAATATCGCGCTGCATATCGGCAATGACGCGGATGGAAAGTTTTGTCATCACGACGGATTGGGAATAGCTGAACACGCCTTTCAGCAAATACAGCACCAGAATTGTCAAACCGATCGTCCCCAGCGACGCGCGGTTTTTGTCAATGAAAACTTCGTCAAAGACGGGTTTCAGCTGACGAACCAGCAACGCGTCGAAACTGGCGGCAACAATCATCAAAATGACAGCCAAAGTCAGCCATTTCCATTTGTCTGCGATGTATTCCCGCCAAACGCGCGAATACATTTTCATATTTTCTTTGGTCAGTTTGGGCAGATCTTTGCCGCCTTTTTTCATAAAAGCCATTCTTCGGTTCCTTTGATCGATTTGACACGCCACGATAGCCTTAAATCGAAAAATAGGCAAGCGTTCAGATTTTATCCCAAAGAAAAACGCCCCTTTCGGAGCGTCTTTCGTTTTACTTCGTCAGCTTGTCCAACCAATCGTCCAGATCGTCCGTTTCGTTGCCGTATCCTTGCCAGCCGTCTTGAACAACCGTGCATCCTTTGCATTGATTGGTCATATCGGCGATTGTGCGCTGTCGTCCGCCGCCGCCGTGCGTGATAAAGGGAACAACCGTTTTACCCGCAAAGTCATAGCTTTCCAGAAAACTGCTGACCTGCGGCGTAATTGTTCCCCACCAGTTGGGCGATCCGATAAAAATAACGCCATACTGTTCCATATCGGGAACGCTTGTTGTCAGTTTGGGGCGGAAGCCGCTTAAAATTTCCCGCTTTGCCTGTTCCGTCATCGGGCGGTATTCGGCGGGATATGTTCCCTCCGCCTTGATTTCAAATAAATCGCCGCCGACTTTGGCGTGAATGGCCTCCGCCACCGCTTTGGTGTTGCCGCTGTATGAATAATAAGCAACCAAAACTTTTCTGCCTGTCACATCAACCTCCCCGGCTTGCGCCGTTCCAAATCCCAGAGCCGCCAGTAAAGCCGCCCCGAACATCAATCCTTTTTTCATTTTTCGACCTCTTTGATTTCCTCGATTGTTTTCATCGCTGCGGGTGCGCCAATGTACGGCATCGCCTGAACAATCGCGGCGGTCAAGACATCCTTGCCGTTGCCGATTTTCAGGTTCGTTTTGATGCGGCGTTCGGCTTCGTCCTTTGCCCCCAAAGCCGTCGCGACAACCAAAGCCAGCAGTTCGCGCGTTTTGGCGTCCAAGCCCGCACGCGTTGCGTAATCGACGTAAAAGGCTTTCGCCGCATCTTTCGCTAAAGCCGTTTCGTCCAGCCGCTTGCGTTCCGTTCCCGCCGCAGATTCAAGCGGCAGTTCAATCCCGCGCGTTTTGGCGACTTCGTTGAACACGCCGACCGCGTTCAGCGTGCGCGGATACCCGATAAAGGGTGCGCAGGCGTAAATCGCCTCCCTCACTTTCAAAGGCGCGTTTCCGACGTTCAGCGCGGCGTTGATGTGCGCTTTCAGTTGCGGCAAAGTCTGCAAAGCCGCCAAAGATGACACCGTAATCAGCTCGCGCGTTTTATTGTCCAAATTGCCGACAAAGAACACTTCGCCGAAAATGTACTGCTGCAAAGTTTCCAACAATTCGGGATCGGTCGGGCTCGCCGTCCGTTCGGCTTTGAACAATTCTTCGTAAACCCTGTCCGTTTTTTCGTTCATCGTTTCCTCCGCATTTGCAAAATTCGCAACGGCGCACAACGCCGCAATCAGCATCGTTTTCGTAAATTTCATAAGCTTTTCCCCAGTTTGTAAGCCTGTTCGACATACGGCGTTCCGTTGACCGCGCCCGCCTGCCACACACCCGAAGCAATCACCTGCCCCGCATCCTGCCAGCCCAAATAGTCCAGCAAAACCTTGTAGTGACTTTCAATCGGCTTCGCCTGTGAAGCCGCCGTGTTGGCATACGTCATCAACAGCATCGCTTTTTTGGGGCGGTGGATTTTGCCGTTAATCGCATAAAAGCGATCAATGACGGCTTTCAGCTGCGCGGAAATGCCGAAATAATACATCGGAGTCGCGAACACGACCGCATCGGCTGTAACGATATTGTCGCGCACGAATTCAAAATCATCCTTGAACACGCACGGACCGTCCATGCCGCACGAATTGCAGGCAATACACGGATGCACGTTTTTGAACGCCGAATCAAAGCGCACGACTTCGTGTCCCGCTTCGGTCGCGCCTTTGATAAAGCTGTCCGCCAAAGTGTTTGAATTTCCGTTTTTGCGGGGACTGCCCGTTAAAACAAGGATTTTCATTTTTTGCTTCTCCCGCTCTTTTGCGGCGACGGCAACACGACTCAACGCCGCCGTGCCGACAACCGCCGCCGTCGTTTGCATTGTTTTTTTGATAAAATCGCGTCTGTTCATCCGATTCGCTCCTTGAATGAAAAAATGATAACCTTTAGAGTTCACTCCAAGTCAAGACATTTTTTCGCTTTGGTTTGACAAACGGACTTTTGCGCATTATGCTTCGCGCGTTTGAACGAAAGCGGAGAATACGATGTCCCTCTATGAAACGGTATTGAAGAACAAAGACGCTTCGGCGCAGGAATTGGCGCAAGCCGTCGCGGCGATGATTGAATCGGGCGCTGACGCCGCCGTTTTGCTGTTCATGGCGGTTGAAGCCGACAACCTGCCCGCTGTCAAGCTGTTGATGGAATCGGGCGCAAATCCGACTTTGGTCGTCGCGAACGAACAGAACGCCGTGTCACTGGCGATTAACGAAGAAAAGTGGGAAATTTTGGATTATCTGATGACCCGCGATTTCAACCGCACCATGCTGTTTGAAGGCATTGCCGAACTCAGCCCGTCCATGATTGATTATCTGGAGGGCAAATATATCAAAGTCCCGCACGAATTGAAAAACGGCGAAGATCTGGATTGGATTAACCAAATCAACTAATCCAGCGTTTTGCCTTTTCAAAAGGATCAAACAATGGATCGTTTTTATCTGGAAAAATGTTTATTTTTCATTTGGGCAAGGACGCTTGCCGTTTGGTTCTGCCGCTGTTTCTGACGGTTTTCCGTACGCACCGCCTGCAATACCACTACGGAATGGGGCTGAGCGCGGTAATTGCCGTCCTTGATTTCGCGCTGTTCGACGGGCAGCTTTTCAACGCCCAAATGCGCGGTATCAAAAGCGACCTCCCAGCGTTGACCGTTCGGCGCGGGCGGCGTTCTGAAATCGACTTCGCCGTTGTGCGCGTTCATGATAATCATAAAATCGTCGTCCGCGGGCTTGCCGTCCTTTTTCGTCTTTTCGCCCGCCAAAACATAGGACAGCGTCTTGGCAAACGGCTGCCAGTCGCCGCTTGTCATCTCTTGCCCGTCGGGACGGATGAAAGTGATGTCTTTCGTTCCTTTGTCGTCAACGGGCTGTCCGTCAAAGTAATCGACGTTGCCCAAAACGGGGTGTTTGCGGCGCAGTTTCGTCATAAAGCCGACCATTTCAGCGGATTTAACGTCGCGGTCGGTCAGCTTGTCCCAGTTCACCCAGCTTGTTTCGTTGTCTTGGCAATACGGGTTGTTGTTGCCGTCTTGCGAACGGTTGAACTCGTCGCCCGCCAAACGCATCGGCACGCCCGAAGCCATCAGCAAAGTCGCCTGCAGGTTGCGCACCATCTTATTGCGGAATTCGTCCAATCCCTCGTCCCGATAGCCCTCGTGTCCCCAGTTGCGCCCGAAGTTTTGATTCGCGCCGTCCTGATTGTGCCACGGATTGGCTTCGTTGTGTTTCTGTTCGTACGACCACAGGTCTTTGGCGGTAAAGCCGTCGTGCGCCGTCACAAAGTTGACGGACGGCGACATTTTTTCGCCTTCGTTCCGCAAATCGTCGGACGCGGTCATACGTTGCGCCATTTTGGCGGCGAATCCCTCGTTCCCGCACCAGAAACGGCGGGTGTCGTCGCGGAAACGGTCGTTCCACTGCATCCAGTTTTTCTGGAAATTGCCGACTTGATAACCGCCGCCGCAGCAATCCCAAGGCTCGGCGATCAATTTACATTTCGACAGGACGGGGTCGGCTTTCAACGCCTGATAGAACGGGTGATTCTTGTCAAAGTCGCGGTTGGCGGGATCGCCCTCGCGTCCGCGCCCCATGACGGTCGCCAGATCGAAGCGGAAACCGTCGACGCCCATTTCCTCCGCCCAAAAACGCAAAGAATCAACCGCCAGACGGCGCGCCATCGGCTTGGTCATATCCAAAGCGTTGCCGCAACCCGTTTCCTGACGGTATTCGGATTTGTCGTTCGGGTCGTGAACAAAGTAATACGCGCTGTCAATGCCTTTCAAGCTCAACATCTGCGTGTGCGCGTCGCCCTCGCCCACATGGTTATAGACGACATCCATGATGACTTCCTTGCCCGCCGCGTGATAAGCGTTGACCATTTTTTTGAATTCGACGGGATCGCCGTAATCGGGGTGCGGCGCGAAATAGGCGATCGGCTCGTACCCCCAATAGTTCGACAATCCTTTTTCGGCAACGGCGCGATCGGTCGCGAACGCCTGAACGGGCAGAAGCTCGACCGAAGAAATCCCCTGTTCGTCAATGTATTTCATGACTTCGGGATTTGCCAGCCCCGCGAATTTTCCCTTGTCGGATTCGGGAACGTCTGGGTGCTTCATCGTAAATCCTTTGGCATGCGTTTCGTAAACGACCGTCTGTTCCCAGGGAACGTTCGGGTGTTCCACCGTCCCGACGGCTTTTAATACCGCGGGATCCTGAATAATGGCTTTCGGCGCGATTTTGCCCGTGTCAACCGTATTTTTGGACTTCGGATTCCCCGGGTCGGACGCCAGATAATCATCGCTCCATTCAAATTCGCGGTCCAGCTGGCGCGCGTACGGATCAATCAGCAGCTTGTTCGGATTAAAACGCATGCCGCGGTCGGGATCATACGGCCCGTCGACACGGTATCCGTAACGCATTCCCGGTTTTGCGTCGGGCAGATAACCGGACCAGATGCCGTCTTCGGATCGATTCGGCAATTCGATTCGCGTTTCGTTTTCGTTTTCATCGAACAGGCAAAGCTCAACCTTTGTCGCGTTTTCGGAAAACAGTGCGAAATTAACGCCTTTGCCGTCATAAATCGCCCCCAGCTTTTCCGTACTTCCGGGAAGAATTTTGTTTTCTGCCATAAAATAATCCTTTCAGCAAAAACGCGGGAATCTGTCGTCCTGCGGAAAACTTTAGACACATTTTAGCGAAAACGGACAAACCTTACAAGTTTTTTTTCACTTTTTCTTAATAAAAAAAAGAAAGCCCGCCGTTTTCAAAAGGCGGGCTTTTTTTCAGTTTAGTTTTGACCGCGTTTTTTCCTGAACAGCCGGTAGAAAAGTTTTGTTATTTCCACCAAAGCCAAAACCGCCGAAGAAACCAAAATGGTGCTGAACCATAAAACAGCGCTGGATTATGTGTTGCAGTCGTCCGAATACTTTCGGCAGCTGAGTGTTTCCAAAATCGAAGAAGCGCATCGTTTGCTGACAAGCGGCCTGCGGGTCGCATCGGGTATTCGTCAAGGCATGATGGGCATTGTCGGCACGAACTATCACCCGCCGGATAACGGCTATCAAATCAAAGAAGCTTTGCAGCATCTGATTTCAGCCGTCAATCAAACGGGAAATCCCGTTGAAAAAGCCCTCCGAATGCTCTATCCTACGGGAAAACAAAAACGGAGGTTTTCGGTGGTCAAGTTTCTTTTTTTAATCCTTTTATTATGCGCTGAAACAGCCAATTCTCAAACTTTATCGGGGGTTGATTGGAAAACTGCAACGCCGGGACAGATTCAAAAACTGATTGATGACGGAGCTTCTGTAACCGATGACTTGCTAATATCTGCGGTAATATTTAATTCTAGTCCCGCTGTTATCGAGGCGTTGATTAAAGCAAAAGCAGATGTTAACGCTCGGGATAAAGATGGTGGAACGCCGCTGATGCTTGCGACGCAATTCAATTCAAATCCCGCGGTTATCGAAGCATTGATTAAAGCCAAAACGGATGTCAACGCGCGGAACAAATATGAGCTCACACCGCTGATGCTTGCGGCGCGATTCAATTCAAATCCCGCGGTTATCGGAGCGTTGATCAAAGCCAAAGCGGATGTTAACGCGCGGGACAAATATGGGTTCACATCGCTGATGCTTGCGACGCGATTCAATTCAAATCCCGCGGTTATCGAAGCGTTGATCGAAGCCAAAGCGGATGTCAACGCTCGGGACAAAGAGGGGGGAACACCGCTGATGGCTGCGGCAAGCAACAATTCAAATCCCGCAGTTATCGGAGCGTTGATCAAAGCCAAAGCGGATGTCAACGCGCGGAACAAAAATGGGTTCACACCGCTGATGCTTGCGGCATACGACAATTCTAATCCCGCTGTTATCGAAGCACTAATCAAAGCCAAAGCGGATGTCAACGCGCGGAACAAATATGGATGGACGCTACTGATGGCTGCGGCAAGCCACAATTCAAATCCCGCGGTTACCAAGGCATTGATCAAAGCCAAAGCGGATGTTAACGCTAGGGATAAAAAGGGGTTCACACCGCTGATGCTTGCGGCGCAATTCAATTCTAGCCCTGCGGTTATCGAAGCACTAATCAAAGCCAAAGCGGATGTCAATGCTCGGGACAAAGCTGGGGTCACGCCGCTGATGGTTGCGGCAATGTTCAATTCCAACCCCGCGGTTATCGAGGCATTGATCAAAGCCCAAGCTGATGTTACCGCGCGGGATATATCCGGTAAAACGGCTTTCGATTACGCGGAAGACAATCCTGAAATTAAAGGAACGCCCGTCTATTGGAAATTAAATGACCTGATGTACAAATAACGTTGTTTCATTAAAAGAGAGATCCCCGCGTAAAACGCGGGGATCTTCCGTAACGAGCCATAGCCCTCACGGTACAGGCAATGCCTAAATGGTGTTTTGTTTGGTCTGGTGCTCGCAAGTTGTTACTTGTTACCCGTGAACGGGTCGGACAAATCATGTGTCAGTTGTTCAGACGCTGCGTCTTCTTCCAACTGATGTTGGATATACTCCTTTATCTTTTTTGTATTTTTGCCCTCGGTATCCACATAGTATTCCTTTTGTCAACAATATGTTTTCAAATCAATTTCATCATACGGGCGAACAATTCCCGGCGCCGCGGTTCACCCGCCGCCATATCGTCCGCATTTTTCCGCGCCGCCGCCCAGAAAGAAAGCTTTAACGTTCCGGCTTAAAACGCCGTTTTTGATTTCGGCGGCGTCCGTAAAATCAACCGATATTCCTTTTTCCCGAAAATAAGACGCCAGTTCCCCGTAAAGAGAACTGACGTCCGCGCAACCGTAATCCCGATAAATTAAGATTTTTGAGCGCATGCTTATCGACGGTTTTTCAAATACCATTCGACCGTTTTGACGATGCCCGTATCAAAGTTTTCGTCGGCTTTCCACCCCAGTTCGGTTTCCAGCTTTGTCGCGTCAATCGCATAACGGCGGTCATGGCCGGCGCGGTCTTTAACGAACGTAATCAGTTCTTCGTACTTGCGACCGTTCGCGCGCGGCACTTCCCTGTCCAAAATGCGGCAAATCGTCGTCACAATCGTGATGTTGTCGCGTTCGTTGCGTCCGCCGATATTGTACGTTTCGCCCGACCGCCCCTTTGTCCAAACCAGATTGATGGCTTTGCAGTGGTCAAGGACGTACAGCCAGTCGCGGATATTCTTGCCGTCGCCGTAAATCGGCAAAGGCTGTTCCGCCAGCGCGCTTTGAATGATATGAGGAATCAGTTTTTCGGGGTGCTGTTTCGGTCCGTAGTTGTTTGAACAGTTCGATGTCGTCACGTTCATGCCGTAAGTGTGATGATATGCGCGCACCAGCAAATCGGACGACGCTTTCGACGCAGAATACGGCGAATTGGGCGCGTAAGGCGTCGTTTCCGTAAAGAATCCCGTCGCCCCCAGCGTTCCGTACACTTCATCGGTGGAAATGTGATGGAAGCGGCAGTTTTCGTATCCGGCCTTGACGACGTTCGGCGCGTCCATCCAATGACGGCACGCGGCGTCCAACAGGGTGAACGTCCCCAACACGTTCGTTTTGACAAAGATTTCTGGACCTTTAATCGAATTGTCGACATGGCTTTCGGCGGCGAAGTGAATCACGCCCTTGAAGTCGTACTGGTCAAACAAAGCGTTGACCAGCTCTTTGTCAGCGATGTCGCCCTTGACAAAGATATAGCGGGGATTCCCCTGCACTTCCGCCAAGTTGCGTTCGTCCGCGGCGTACGTCATCGCGTCCAGATTGACAACCGTCAATTCGGGGTGAGTTTCCAAGAAATAAGGAACGAAGTTCGAACCGATAAAGCCCGCTCCGCCCGTGATTAAAATCGTGTCAGACATTTTTCCAAACTTTCCTGCCAATGCGGGACGTCAATTCCCATGGATTTGATTTTCGCTTTATTCAAAACGGAATAAAACGGACGTTTCGCTTTTGTCGGATACTGCGCCGATTCAATGGCGTTGACGCGGCATTTCAGCCCCGACAGCTTCATGATTTCGCGGGCGAAGTCGTACCAGCTGCACACGCCCTCGTTTGAAAAGTGATAGGTTTCCTTTGTGCCGTCTTTGATTTGGGGCAGCAAATCGACGATCGCCCGCGCCAGATCGGCGGCGTATGTCGGCGTGCCGATTTGGTCGAAAACGACGTTCAAGCCGTCGCGTTCCGCCCCCAAGCGGCGCATCGTTTTGACAAAGTTGTTGCCGAACGGGCTGTACAGCCAAGCCGTGCGGACAATCGCGCAGGTGTCCGCCGCAGATTTCAAAGCCTCCTCGCCATCGCGCTTGGTAATTCCGTACACGCTGACGGGATTGGTCGCGTCCGTTTCGACATACGGGCGATGCCCCAAGCCGTCGAAAACGTAATCGGTCGAAACATGAACGACTTTCGCCCCCGACTTGCCCAAATTCGCGATGCCGTCCACGTTGACCGCGCGGCATTTTTCGGGTTCGTCCTCCGCCTTGTCCACAGCGGTGTAGGCGGCGCAGTTCACAATCGTGTCAACGCCGTGTTCGTTGACAAAGCGTTTGACAGCCTGCTCGTCCGTGATGTCCAAATCGGGCACGTCAACCCCCAAAGCGTCGGGCAACAGAGCTTTCAGCTCCGTTCCCAGCTGACCGTTCGCCCCCGTAATCAAAAGCATGTCTTAAAATCCTTGAACAGCGGGTGGAGCTTGTCTTTTTCGGACAAAACGCGGTCTTCGGCGGGAATTTGCCAGTCAATCCCCAAATCGGGGTCGTTGCAGTCGATTCCGCCCTCGGATTCCTTGCAATACAAGTTATCGCATTTGTACGCGAACACGGCCGTTCTGCTTAAAACAGAAAAGCCGTGGGCGAAACCGCGCGGAATGAACAGCTGCAGATTGTTCACGTCGCTGAGCTCGACGGCGACATACTTGCCGTACGTTTCCGATCCCGCCCGCAAATCGACGGCGACGTCCAAAACGGAGCCTTGCAAAACGCGCACCAGCTTTGCCTGCGCGTGTTCGCCCTTTTGGAAATGCAGGCCGCGAATCACGCCGTAAGACGATTTCGACTGGTTGTCCTGCACGAATTTCGCCGTGATGCCGTTGTCGTTAAACAGCTTTTCGTTATACGTTTCAAAGAAATAGCCGCGGTCGTCCGTGAAAATCCGCGGTTCGAAAATGACAACGTCTTTGATTTTTGTGGGAATGAAGGGCATTTTAAACCTCGGGTGTTCTGATTTCGCCGTTTGCCAGTTTCAGCAAGTATTGGCCGTAGCCCGTCTTGCTCATCTGTTCGCCGCGGGCAAACAGTTCTTCGCGGGAAATAAAGCCGTTCAGAAAAGCGATTTCCTCCAGGCACGCGATTTTGATTCCTTTGCGTTTTTCAATCGCTTCGACATAGGACGACGCCTGCAGCAAGCTGTCGTGCGTTCCCGTGTCGAACCAGTCGATATCGCGCGAAAACAGGTTGACCTTCAGCGTGCCGCGGCGCAGGTATTCCTTGTTCACGTCGGTGATTTCGTATTCCCCGCGCGCCGAAGGACGCAAAGTGCGGGCGATTTCCAAAACGTCGTTGTCGTAGAAATACAGCCCCGGAACGGCGTAGTTCGATTTCGGATGCTGCGGTTTTTCCTCGATGCTCAGCGCTTTGAAGTTTTCGTCGAATTCGACAACGCCGTAGCGTTCGGGGTCTTGGACGTAACAGCCGAACACGACCGCGCCCTCTTTCAGCTTTGCGGCGGATTTCAGCTGTTCCGTCAACGCGTGACCGTGGAAAATGTTGTCCCCCAGCACCAAAGCCGCTGTGTCGTTTCCGACAAAGTCCGCCCCGATGACGAACGCCTGCGCCAATCCGTTCGGCACGGCTTGTTCCGCATAGGAAATGTTCATCCCCAGATGACTTCCGTCACCGAACAAACGTCTGAACCCCGGCAAATCCAGCGGTGTGGAAATGACCAGAACATCGCGGATTCCCGCACGCATCAGCAACGACATCGGATAATAAATCATCGGTTTGTCGTAAATGGGAATCATTTGCTTTGAAACGGCAATCGTCGCGGGATACAAACGCGTTCCCGAACCGCCCGCCAGAATAATACCTTTCATAAACGTCCTCCGCCTTATCGAAAGTTTTAAAAAAAGTAGCATTGAAACTTCGGCAAATCAAGCTTTCCTTTGTTTTTCAGAATTTTTTAAAGGCACTTCTGATATAAAAAGCTTGTTTCGACAAAGTTTTCTGCTATTCTGTCAATAAGAGGATTATTCGGAGGTGCCGCCATGAATTTGCCTTCACACATTCGCGATTTACTGCAAACGAACTACTTTGTTTCCGCAGACGAATTGGACAAGCCGCTGGATGAAATGCAGCCGTCCGTGCGGGATCTGATTACATCCAAATGCTTAAGCTCCAAAGGATTCATTTCCGAATCCGAAACGCTTGAAGTCGCCAAAAATCAGGCTTTGGAAGACATTGACGCCGATATTTGCGCCAACCGTTCGGCTCAGGTCGACCGCTTTGTCGAAAACCACAAAAGCATCGAAAGCCTGATGACAGCCGCCGCGAAACTGTCCGACGATCATTCTCCGTTCGACCGTGTTGCGGATGTTTTGGCGGCAAAGCGTCTGGTTTCCGACGAATATGCGGACAAACCGAAATCAGCCGCCGAATTTTTACATGCGAAATCGGAAATCAAGCAGGAATTAAACGTCAAATACTGGACGGCGCGCTATTACAATGCGCGCCCCGCCGCCCAAAGCGACGCCGAAACCATTGACGACGTTGCCGAAATCGCGCGGATGATTTATTCAAATCAATCCGACCAAATCGCCGCCCGTTTCGATCTGCCCGACACCAAAGCCGACCGCGACGCCGCAATGGGCGCGACGCTGGGCTGCGCCATGGCGGACGCAAAAACTTTTTCCGACAAAGTCAAAGCGCGTCTCAAGGATTCCGCTTTTGTCCGCCGCGTCGAAGGGCTGAATGGCAAATTCCAGCAGAAATTCCCCAAAACCTATATCGCGTCGAAAATCGCGTCGAACGGAGCCGCCGCGATTGTTTTGGGTCCCGTGTTTTCGGCGTTCAAAGCGGCGACGACCGTTGCAGCCATGCGCAAAGATTTTGCAAAATACAAACAGGAAAGCGGTAAAAAAGGCTCTGTTTTCGAATTTTTGAAAACCGGCGAAGGACGCCAGAAACTGATGACGTTCGGGCAAAACACTTTGCGCATGATTCCGGGGGCGCGCGCGGCGGGTATTGCTTTGGGCGCAATCAAAAACTCGGACAGTCTGGTTTCCAGCATCAAAGAAATCAAACAAAACGGCGGTTCGAAAAAGGCGTGGCTGAAAGTCGCCGCCTGCACCGCAGGCTTGCTGGCGGTCGCGACAACGGCGGCTTATGCAAACGACGAGGTTGCCGAATCCGTCAACACGTTCGTTCACGACCATTTGGGCAAAGCCGTTGAAAAAGCTTACGAAGTTGCCGATGAAATCACCGCGTCGAATCATTCGGCGCAAACCGTTTTCACAGGTGACGAATGGGGGCATCAGCATGTCGATGTTGACAATGACGGCAACGTTTCGGCACATGCGAACTGGAACACCCTGCCCGACAAAACACAGGACGGCATAACGGTCACGCATGTCGGATACGATACGGACAACGGTTCGGGCAAAATCGCGGCAACCGACAACAAATCGGGCGTAATTTATTCCGCGTCCACTCGCGACAACGCTTCGGAATTTAAAGTCGGCGTCGAAAAGGGCGT
>DEDN01000003.1:61451-66031 GCA_002349565.1 Alphaproteobacteria bacterium UBA2903
CGACTACGTTTACGCGTCCACCGACGGCGGCATCCGCGGTCAGGCGACTGATATCAAAATCAACGACAACACGACTATCGAGGGAGTCCGCGCCGACACCCACGGTCGCCACGGCAGTATGGAAGTCCGCCACGACGGCACGCGCTATCAAGCCAACGTCAAACGCAGCGGCGCATCCGTTTCCCGCGATCTGCCGAACGGACACGCCACCATCGAAGCCGACAAAGGCGGCGTCAATGCACGGGTGAATACCAATGTTGACAAATCGCTTGGCGGCGGCTTCAAGCTGACCCGCATAACGGGGAACACGGCAAACGGCGACGGCAGCGTTTCCGTCGTCAACGAAAATTCGGGACGCGAAATCAAAGTGTCGGGATCGAAACAGGGATCGGGTTCCGTCAGCATCAGCGACAAAGACCGAATGAATAGCACGACGGTATCCGTCGACCGCAAAGGCGATGTCAGCATCGGACGTTCAAACGGCAGAAAAATCAACATTTCGGATGTTATCCGCCGCGTCAAGCGGTTTACCCGATAATCAAAAAATCCCGCTTGAACATTCAAGCGGGATTTTTTTCAATCGGCGATTGCTTATTTTACGATATTGCCCTGTGCGTCGAATTTGACGGGAGTCTTGACGATCTTGGCATCTTTACGCAATCCTTTAACGACTTCTTCCACCGCTTCGGATGCTTGAGTCTGCGCCAATTCTTTTTCCATTTCTTCAAAGCTCGGCACTTCGGTCAAACGGCGCGGACCGGCTTTGATGACATGGTATCCGAATTGCGTTTTGACAGGCGTTTTGGAAATTTCGCCCTCTTTCATGCGGAATACGGCTTCGGAAAATTCGGGAACCATCAGTTCACGGGTGAAATATCCCAGATCTCCGCCCTCAAGCCCTTTGTTTTCGGACAGTTTGTTTGCCAAATCGGCGAAATCAGCCCCTTTTTCCAGCTGTTTGATGACGTCTTTGGCTTCTTTTTCCGTTTTCAGCAAGATATGCGCGGCGGACATTTCCTCCTGCGGGGGATTGTTGCGTTTGTACTGTTCGTACATTTCTTTCAGCTTGTCTTTGGTCTGCAGTTTCTTTGCCTGCTGTTCCAAATACAGGCGTGCCAGCAATTGGCGTTCCACATCTTTCATCATTTTTTTGAATTCAGCGGAATCCTGCAGCTTTTCCTTTTTGGCGGCATCGGCGACGACCGTCAAATCGATCAGATTGTCCAACAGCGGTTCGTAAATGGCATTCAGCGGCAAAGGCGCAATCTGCGGATTGGCGGCTTTGACGTTCTGCACGTCGGACAGCATGATTTTTCCGCCGTTGACGGTTGCAACGGCAAAATCCGCATCGGCTTTTTTGCCGGCGGCGTTCGCGGACGCGGACAACAGCAGCAGCATCGCGGTCAGTTTCAGGGTTTTGTTCATCTTTCAGCCTTTCAAAACAAAAAAATATTTTGGATATCATAGACGCCTTTGGCTTTTTGGTAAAGCAATAAAATAAGATGATTGACAGCCCGCGCCCAATAGGGTTAAGTAGGATACTTCTTACTCTATTATATAAAAGGGGATTGAAATGATTGGCTCTTTGATGCGTAAAGTCTTTGGCAGCGCGAACGAACGCTATGTCAATGGATTAAGAAAAACCGTCGCGAGAATCAACGCGCTGGAACCGGAAATCGCTCCCCTTTCGGACGAAGAATTGAAAGCCCGCACGCCGATGCTGAAAAAACGCTTGGCGGACGGCGAAACGCTGGACGACATTCTGCCCGACGCGTTCGCCACAATCCGCGAAGCCGCCAAACGCACCATCGGACAGCGGCATTTCGACGTCCAGCTTATCGGCGGCATTGTTTTGCACCGCGGGCAAATCGCGGAAATGCGCACGGGCGAAGGCAAAACGCTGGTCGCAACGCTGGCGGTTTATCTGAACGCATTGACGGGCAAAGGCGTCCACGTCGTTACCGTCAACGACTATCTGGCGAAACGCGACTCCGACTGGATGGGACAGATTTACCGCTTTCTGGGACTGAGCGTCGGCGCAATCGTTCACGGCTTGACCGACGAGGAACGCCGCGAAGCCTACGCTTGCGACATTACTTACGGCACAAACAACGAATTCGGCTTTGACTATCTGCGCGACAATATGAAGTATTCCATTGACGAAATGGTGCAGCGTCCGTTCAACTTCGCCATCGTTGACGAAGTGGACTCCATCTTGATTGACGAAGCGCGCACGCCGCTGATTATCTCGGGTCAAGCGGAAGATTCGTCCGAAAAATACATTCAGGTTGACAAACTGATTCCCATGTTGCGTCCCGAACACTACGAAAAGGACGAAAAACAGCGCACCGTCTCCCTGACGGAATCGGGCACGCTTTATATGGAAGAACTGCTGCAGGAAGCGGGCTTGATTCAGGGCGCGATGTACGACGCCATCAACACGCCCGTCATCCACTATGTTGATCAAGCTTTGAAAGCGCACAAGCTGTTCCAGCGCGACGTCGATTACATCGTCCGCAACGGACAGGTCGTCATCATCGACGAATTTACGGGGCGCATGATGGAGGGTCGCCGCTATTCCGACGGCTTGCACCAAGCGTTGGAAGCCAAGGAACACGTCAAAATCCAACCCGAAAACCAAACGCTGGCGTCGATTACGTTCCAAAACTATTTCCGCCTGTATCCGAAGCTGGCGGGCATGACGGGCACGGCAATGACCGAAGCCGCGGAATTTGGCGAAATCTACAACTTGGATGTCATCGACATTCCGACGAACCGCCCCGTCATCCGCATTGACTATCAGGACGAGATTTATTGGAAAGAGGAACAAAAGCTTTCCGCCGTCATCAAATTGATTCAGGAATGTCACGACCGTCAGCAGCCTGTTCTGGTCGGCACGACGTCGATTGAAAAATCGGAACAGCTGGCGGAACGCTTGAAAAAAGAAACCAAACTGAAGTTCAACGTCTTGAACGCGCGCCACCACGAACAGGAAGCTTACATCATCGCCCAAGCGGGCATGCCGGGCGCGATTACGATTGCGACGAACATGGCGGGACGCGGCACGGATATTCAGCTGGGCGGCAACCTTGACATGCGCGTGGCGCAAGAATTGGCGGCCGTCACGGACCCCGCCGAACGCGAAAAACGCATTGAGGAAATCAAGCGCGAAATCGAAACGGGCAAAGAAATCGCCATGAAAGCGGGCGGTCTGTTCGTCATCGGCACGGAACGCCACGAAAGCCGCCGCATCGACAACCAGCTGCGCGGACGTTCGGGACGTCAAGGCGACCCCGGCGCGTCCAAATTCTTCCTGTGCCTGCAGGACGATTTGCTGCGTATTTTCGGCGCGGACAGAATCGAAAAATTCTTGAAGCCTCTGGGCGGACTGGAAGAAACGGACGTGATTTCCAGCCCTTGGATTTCCAGAACTTTGCAAAAATCGCAGGAAAAGGTCGAAGCCCGCAACTTTGACATCCGCAAAAACCTGCTGAAGTACGACAACGTGATGAACGACCAGCGCAAAGTCATCTATGAACAGCGCAAAGAGCTGATGATGGCGGATACCATTTCCGACACGGTCGAAGACATGCGCGCCGAAGTCGTCAACGCGATTACGGCGACCTACACGCCCGAAGACCTGGCGGCGGAAGACTGGAATGTCACGGGACTGAAGGAAGAATTGGACCGCACAATGGCGCTGAACCTGCCCGTCGATTCTTGGATTGAGGAAGGACTGGGCACGGAAGCGATTACCGACAAAATCATGCAGGCGGCAAACGAAAAAATGGCGCGCAAGCGGCAGGATTTCGGCAACGACCTGATTAACATGCTGGAAAAGAACATCACTTTGCAGGTGCTGGATCAGCTGTGGAAAGAACACTTGCAAGTGTTGGAATATATGCGTCACACGATTGTTTTGCGCGCTTACGGTCAAAAAGACCCCTTGAACGAATACAAAAAAGAAGCGTTCTATCTGTTCAGTTCGATGATTGGCAATATGCGCGAACAGGTAACGCGTTTTCTGATGCATGTCGAGCTTGCGCCCGAAACGGTGGAAGCCATTGCGGAACGCCGCCGTCAGCAGCAAGAAACGACCGAATTGCACGAAGAACCGGCGGACGCGTTCGGCAACCGCCCGCAGCAGGAAACGGAACAGCTGGAAAACAGCCCGTTCCGCTATACCAAAGCCGACGAAATCGACCCGAAAGATCCGTCGACATGGGGCAAAGTGTCGCGCAACGCCCCCTGCCCGTGCGGTTCGGGTAAAAAATACAAACATTGCCACGGCGCATTGAATTAACTGTTGCTTGTGCCGACCAAGGCAGAGATTGCCACGGCGGATTGCATCCGCCTCGCAATTGCGATTTTATATGTAATATCAATATATTAACGAAATCACGAGGAGCGGAGCGACGTGGTGATCCCGCGCAAATATTGGCACTTGTGCCGACCTGTCCCGGGATTGCTTCACCCGCTTGCGCGGGTTCGCAAATTCGAGTATGACATATAAAAAAAGGGGCGGTCGTATAACCGTCCCCTTTTTTACGGGAATTGTGTCGTTTACTCCGGACCGTATT
>DEDN01000032.1 GCA_002349565.1 Alphaproteobacteria bacterium UBA2903
CGCGTCATTTAATATAGGGGGGGTGGGGTATGCGGACGCGTCGGCATTCCGCGGCATTCCCGCTATTGCCAGCACCGCTATCAACACTTTCAGCATTTCGAATCTCCTTCTTGATGCAAACCTACATGTTCTTTCGCGATTTATTCTAAACCTAAATCCATTGCTTTGCAATTAAAATAGAAGAAGCCGGCGCGGAGGGGACAGCGCCGGCTTCGGATATGAAGGAATCAGAGGGGTTTAAACTATTCCTTCATAAGCCTTCAGGTAGATTTCCTTGATTTCCTTGAACAAGGGATAACGGGGGTTGGCGCCCGTGCACTGGTCGTCAAACGCCATTTCCACCAGTTCGTCCAACTTGGCGTTAAAGTCTTCTTCTTTAATGCCGTAATCGCGGATGGACAGAGGAATGTTGACTTCTTTCTTCAAGTTCGTCAGCGCCTGCAGCAGCAATTCCAACTTTTCGTCGTCGTTTTTGCCGCCCAATTTCAGAGCGTTGGCAATCTGACCGTACTTTTCTTTCGCATTGGGGTATTTGTACTGGGCGAAAGCAGCCTGTTTGACAGGGCGGTCGCTTGCGTTGAAGCGAATGACCTGACACAACAGCAACGCGTTCGCGATACCGTGCGGAATGTTGAACGCGGCACCCAGTTTATGCGCCATCGAATGGCACAATCCCAAGAACGCGTTAGCAAAAGCCATACCCGCCAGCGTGGACGCATAGTGCATCTTTTCGCGGGCAATTGGGTCGTTTTTGCCGTTTTTGTAGGAACGCGGCAGGTATTTGTAAACCTTTTTCGCGGCTTCCAAAGCGTTCGAGTTCGTGAAGTTCGTCGCCATAATGGAAACGTAAGCTTCAATCGCGTGAACAATCGCGTCATAACCCGAAGCGGCGCACAGTCCCGGCGGCATCGTGTCGACCAAGTTCGCGTCGACAATCGCCATGGACGGGGTCAGCGCATAGTCCGCCAACGGATATTTGATGTGGGTTTTGTCGTCGGTAATAACCGCGAACGGCGTTACTTCGGAACCCGTACCGGAAGTCGTCGGAATGGCAACCATGGACGCTTTTGCACCCAAAGCGGGCAAATCGCAAATTCTCTTGCGGATATCCATAAAGCGCATCGCGACGTCTTCGAATTTGATTTCGGGCTGTTCGTACATCAGCCACATGACTTTGCACGCGTCAATCGGCGAACCGCCGCCCAGCGCGATAAAGCAATCGGGTTCGTACGTTTTGACCATCATCATCGCGTCGTTAATAGTCGACAAGGTGGGATCGGGCTTCACGTCAAAGAAAATCTGGTAATCCGTTCCGATTTCGTCCAAAACGCGCGTGATGTTGTTCACGGCGCCCGAATTGAACAGGAAGCGGTCGGTTACGATAAAGGCGCGTTTTTTGCCTTTCAGTTCGCGCAAAGCGTAGTCCATCGACCCGCGTTTGAAATAAATCTTGGGCGGTACTTTATACCACAGCATATTTTCTCTCCTTTCGGCGACGGTTTTGATGTTCAACAGGTGCTTCGGACCAACGTTTTCGCTGGTGGCGTTGCCGCCCCACGAACCGCAGCCGATGGTCAGCGTCGGGTTCAGTTTGAAGTTGAACAAATCGCCG
This sequence comes from Alphaproteobacteria bacterium UBA2903, assembly GCA_002349565.1. Lineage (GTDB taxonomy): Bacteria > Pseudomonadota > Alphaproteobacteria > CAAGCB01 > CAG-977 > UBA2903. The sequence goes on from DEDN01000032.1 coordinate 1,613, forward strand.
ATGGCGCCCTGCGCCGCGGGGGAGTTGATTAAAATGCGGCCGGTGTGGATTTTGTTGCCGAACGCGTTGATTCTGTCGGTCTTTCTTTCGTCCGTGTACAGAACGGAAGTATGACCCGCGCCGCCGTGATCGACCAGAGTGTAGGCTTTGTCCATCGCGTCTTCAAAGTCTTTGGCGCGGTACAGAGCCAAAACGGGCGACAGTTTTTCGTGCGCGAACGGTTCAGCGGTCGTCGTGTCTTCGACTTCGCCAATCAGAACCTTTGTTTCTTCGGGAACTTCGATTCCCGCCATTTCCGCGATTTTATAAGCGGGCTGACCGACAATCGCGGGGTTTACGCCGCGCGGGGTCAACAGAATGGCGGCGACTTTTTCGCGTTCCTGTTCGTTCAGAATGTACGCGCCGCGGAATTCAAATTCCTTGCGGACGGCTTCGTACACTTCGTCAACCGCGATAACGGATTGTTCGGACGCGCAAATCATGCCGTTGTCGAACGTTTTGCTCAGCAGAATCGAGGAAACAGCCATTTGAATGTCGGCAGTTTCGTCAATGACCGCGGGCGTATTGCCGGGACCGACGCCCAAAGCGGGCTTGCCCGAAGAATAAGCGGCTTTGACCATGCCGGGGCCGCCCGTCGCCAGAATGATGTCAACCTTGGGGTGTTTCATCAGCATATCGGACAATTCAATGGTCGGTTCGTCAATCCAGCCGATGATTCCTTCCGGAGCGCCGGCTTTGACCGCGGCTTCCAAGCACAGCTTGGCGGCGGCGATGGTGCTTTTCTTGGCGCGGGGATGCGGCGAAAAGACAATGGCGTTGCGCGTTTTCAGCGCAATCAGAGTTTTGAAAATGGCTGTGGAAGTCGGGTTCGTCGTCGGAACGATGCCTGCGATAACGCCGATGGGTTCGGCGATTTTTTTGATACCGCCGGCTTTGTCTTCTTCGATGACGCCGCAGGTTTTCATATTTCTGTATTTGTTATAGATGTATTCGGACGCAAAGTGGTTTTTGATCACTTTGTCTTCCATAACGCCCATGCCCGTTTCTTCGGCAGCCATCTGCGCCAAAGGAATGCGGGCTTTGTTAGCCGCCAACGCGACTTCACGGAAAATCTTGTCCACCTGTTCCTGCGTGTACGAAGCGTATTTCGCCTGCGCTTCGTGCGCTTTGGTAATGACGGCCTCAAGATCCTCTGCGGTTCTGACTTCGTTTTCCATTGTTCCCTCTAAACTGTTTGGGTTAATCGTGATTTATTTCACAGTTTCTATATAATCGAATCCCCCGAAAAAATCAAGCACTTTCTAAAACGCCGCCGAAAAATCTTTCGGGCTGGATTTTTGAAAAAAAGCCCTCTATGATTGAAGCAAACAAATTCAAGGAATTATGCTATGAATCAGCCCCTTTCCGAAAAAGTGTACGCCCGTCTGGCGCAATATCACAGCCTGCTGATCGAATATATCGAGGACGGGATTCCCACCATTTCCAGCCCGCAAATCGCAACGCGTCTGGGCGTGGACGATTCGCAGGTGCGCAAGGATTTCAAGCTGCTGAACAACGAAGGGCGCGGACGCGTCGGCTATGACGTGCAGGCGCTCAAGGAATCCATCGAAGACACGCTCGGCTTTCAAAAGGTCAAAAACGCGTTCATCGTCGGTGCGGGGCATTTGGGCATGGCTTTGGCGAACTATTCCGCCTTCAGCGACTACGGGCTGAACATTTTGGCTTTGTTCGACAGCGCGCCCGAAAAGGTCGGCACGGCGGTCAACGGCAAACCGATTCATCCCGTGTCCCGCCTGTCGGAACTGGCGCGCGAATCGCAAGCCGACATCGCCATTTTGACCGTGCCGCGCGCGTTCGCACAAAAGGTCGCCGACGATTTGGTCAAAGCCGACTTTAAATATATCTGGAACTTCACGCCCGCGATTTTGAAAGTCCCCGACGGCATCAAAGTCCGCAACGAAAACCTTGTCGCGGGATTTTTGCAATTCGCGAATCAGGACTGACTTTATTTTTCGAACAAAGCCGCCAATTCCAAATGAGGGGTAAAGACGAACTGGTCGACTGGGCGCAGGCGTTTCAGCGTGTATCCGCCGTTTATCAGAGTTTCGGCGTCGCGCGCAAAGCTGGCGGGATTGCACGACACGGCGACGACTTTGGGAATACCCGCGGCAACGATTTGTTCGACTTGCGCTTTCGCCCCCGTGCGCGGCGGATCGAACACAACACAGTCGAAGCCCTCCAGTTCGTCGGGATAAAGCGGCGTTTTGAACAAATCGCGTTCCTGCACCTCCACCCTGCCCTGCGACGCCAGCCGCAAAGCCTCCAAAGCGAACGGCGCGTTGTCCGCCCCTTTCAAAATCCGCTTTTTCTGCAGCAACGGCAAAGTGAACGTCCCCGCCCCGCAAAACAGATCGTAAACCTTTCTGGCTTTGCCGACGTATTCGACGACGGCGGCGGTCAAAGCGTCCTGCCCCGCTTGGGACGGCTGCAGAAACACGCCCGCGGGCGGTTTCAGCGTAAAGTCGCCGACTTTCAACTCGGGTGTGTGGAGCATAATCAGCTGCTCGGGTTCCTGCCGTTCCGACGTGCGCCACGACACGCGCGCAACACCGTTTTCAACCGCAAAATCCGCCAAAGCCCCGCGCCACGCCGCATCGGGGGAAAACGGCAAAGTCAGCAGCACGTCCGCGCCCGTGTCCGTCCACAGCAAAGACACGTCGCCGACGCCGCGTTTTTTGGGATACGGCAGTTTTTTAGCCGTTATCGCGGCGCGCAAAGGCGTTATCAGCCGCTCCAGTTCGGGAATCAAAACGGCGCAGGAATCGATGTTCAAAATCCTGTCGCTTTGCTTTTGATTCAGTCCCATGCCGCGAAACAGCCCGTTCCAAGCGACCGCGAACGTCACGCGCCGTCTGGTTTTCGGGGCGGCGAAAACAGGGGCGTCGAATTCGGGCAGAGCCAACCCCGCCAGCGCTTCGCGCAGATACCGCAGTTTGAAAGCCTTGTACGCCTCCGCGTTCAGGTGCTGCAAAGCGCATCCGCCGCAGTCCGCCGCATGCGGGCAAAGCGGAGCGGTTCGGTCGGCGCCCGGCTCGACCACTTGCACGATTTCGGCGCGAGTATCGGACACCATGCGGTATTCCACCGTGTCGCCCGCCGCCGCGTTTGCGATAAAAACTTTCTTTCCGCCGACCATAATCAGCCCGTCGCCCTGACGCGCCAAATCGAAAACTTTTGCCGTATTCATTTTTTTCCTGTTTTTGACAATGACTTTTCGCTACACTATATTCAATTTTTGTCGGAGAATCCAATGCTGAAAATTTTAATTGCGGACGACCACGAACTTTTTTTGGACGGTTTGCGCATGGTTTTGTCGGGGCTGGACGGTGAAATCAGCGTCGATACCGCGTCGAACCACCGCGAATTGCAGCAAAAAGCGGACGGCAAAACCGCTTACGATTTGATTTTGACGGACTTGGCAATGCCCGGAATGCCGTGGCACGAATCGCTGCGGCAACTGAAAGAACACAATCCCGACACGCCGATCGTCGTGCTGTCCGCCGTAACCGAACCCGAAAACGTGTTGCAAGCTGTCGATATCGGCGCATCGGGCTTTATTCCGAAAACGTCGTCCAACAAAATCATTTTAAGCGCGCTCCACCTGATTTTGGCGGGCGGGCTTTATCTGCCGTCGGAACTGCTGAGCTTGCAGAACAAAACCGAAGATCCCGCCGTCAAAGGACCTTTGACCCCGCGGCAGCTGGACGTTTTGCGCCTGATGGGACAGGGCAAGCCCAACAAAATCATCGCCCGCGAACTGGATTTGTCCGAAGGAACCGTCAAACTGCACGTCACCGCGATTTTGAAAGCGCTGAACGTCATCAACCGCACGGGCGCGGTGATCGCAGGCAGAAATTTAGGGCTGATAGACTGATGACCGACAAGAAAAAAAGCTTTATGAACTCGTCGCCGAAACCCGTTCCGCCGCCGCGCGTGTCCGCCGTCATCACCGATCCCGACGAGGAAAACGAGATTTTCGTCGTCCCGCCGTATTTGGAATCCGTTTACAAACACCGTTACTTTGTCCACCGTTTTGCCCGTTTTTTCCAAAACAATCTGACGGCGGCGGCAACGAATTTCTTTTGGTCCCGGCGTTTGGTGCGTTTCGTCGCCGACGAAATACGCCCCGGAACGGATGTTTTGCAATTCGGCATCGCCGACGGGAAACTGCAGCGCGTCCTTGCCGAAAAAATGAGCGGCGAAGGCGCGTATCATATCGAAGACATTTCAAAACCGCAGGTCGACGCTTTGCTTCCGACCGTCGCGCCGTGGCTGAACGTGCGGATGAAAGTGCGCGACTTTACGATTCCGACCAAACGGCAATACGATGCCGCTGTTTTGTTTTTCACACTGCACGAATTGCCCGACACCCGCAAAGCCGAAGTCGTCAAGCGCGCTTTTGCCGCTTTGAAGCCGTCGGGAAAAATCATTTTCGTCGATTATGCGAAACCGCGCGCATGGCATCCGCTGAAATACCCCTTGCGCCAATTCAACCGACTGTTCGAACCGTTCGCGGAATCCCTGTGGAAAAACGAAATCAAAAGCTTCGCGCCGATTGATTTGCAGGAATCGAAAAAAATCGTTTGGGCGAAAAGAACGGCTTTCGGCGGACTGTATCAATGCGTTATTGCGCAAACGCGCTAAGCTTCACCCCCAGCGCTTGCGCCATTTGAACGGGAATGTCGCTAAACACGCCCGCCGCGCCTTGCGCCCGCAAAGACTTTGCCAAATCGAAATCGTTGACGGTGTAGACCAGCAGCCGGTATCCCGCGTCCAGAATTTCCTTGATTAAAGGCGGATTCAGCAAATCCGCGTCATAATTGATTGAATAAGCGTCGACTTTTTTCGCGGCGGGACGCCAGTCGCCCGACACGTCTTCGACCAGAACGCCGCGGCGGATATGCGGCGCAAGAGCCTGCGTTTCCTCCAGCGCGTCCCAAACAAAGCTGGAAAAATACAGCCTGTCGGGATTGTCGAATCCTTTTTCATTGACGACTTCCCACACTTTGCGCGCCGTTTCGCGCCCCAGTTCGGGACGGGACGGCTTGATTTCCACATTGACGCACGCGCCGTATTCGTTCAAAACGTCCAGCACTTCCGCCAACGTCGGAATTTTTTGGTTGTTTTTCAAAACGACGTTTTGCAGTTCAGCATATGTTCTTTCGTCCAGTCTGCCCGTCGCGTTTTCAGCCATCCTGTCCAGTTCTTCATCGTGGAAAACAACGACTTTTCCGTCTTTGGTCAGCATGGCGTCCAGCTCGACCCACCGAATCCCCGATTGACAAGCATAGCGAAAAGCCTCTAAGGTGTTTTCCGTTTTGACACCGCGCGCGCCGCGATGCCCCAAAACGACGGGTAAAGTAAACATAAACAGCCTCCTTTGGTTTGTTTTGCTTACTATACGAGGGTAACGGACGGAAAACAAATGCGATTTTTTCATTCTTGGCGAAAAGTGCCCGAAGCTTTCCAAAACGCCGTGATTGCCATCGGCAATTTCGACGGGTTTCATCGGGGACATTACGCCGTTGTCGAAAAAGCGGTCGAGGTCGGCAAACAGCTGCACCGCCCCGTTATGCTGATGACGTTTGAACCGCACCCGTCGGCGTATTTCCGCCCCGGCGGACGAACGTTCCGCATCACCCCGATTCGCGCCAAAGTCCGTGCGATTTGCGCCCTGCCCATCGACGGCTTTTTCGTCTTTGCGTTCAACCGCGTTTTTGCCGAAACGACCGCCCGACAATTTGTCGAGGACGTGCTAATCGACGGCTTGCACGCGGCGGCTTTGGTCGTCGGCGAAGATTACGGATTCGGTCACAACCGCGAAGGCGATGTCGAATACCTGCAAAAGAACTATCCCGCGCTGCCCGTTTATCCCGTGGCGAAACTGCGCGATTTCAACGGCGAGATTATCTCCTCCTCCCGCATCCGCGCTTTTATCCGCGACGGTCACGTCGCCCAAGCCGCCAAACTGACGGGACGTCCGTTTGAAATCGAAGGGTACGTCGTCCACGGGTTCAAGCGCGGACGCGTCATCGGCTTTCCCACGATTAACATCGAGCCGCACGATTCGATTGTGCCGCGTCTGGGGGTTTACGCGGCGAAAGTCCTGCTTGACGGCGAATGGAAGCCCGCCCTTGCCAACATCGGCACGCGTCCGACCGTCGACGGAGAAGGCATCTTGCTTGAAGCGCACATTTTGAATTACAATGGCGATTTGTACGGCAAGCGGCTGCGCGTCCAACTGACGGAGTTTATCCGCCCCGAACAGAAATTCGCGTCCTTGATCGAATTGAAACGCCAAATCGAACAGGATATGAATCAAATCAAAAGGATTTTGGAATGAAACAGGGACTTATCGCCGCCTTTATCGCCCTTCTTGCCGACCAAGCGTCGAAAATCGCGACTCTCGCCTATTTTGCCGACCGCGTTCCGCCCGTGAAAGTGACAAGCTTTTTCAACTATGTGCTGACGTGGAACCGCGGGGTCAGCTTTTCCATGTTTCATTCGGACAAACCGCTTGCGCCCGTCGTTTTGACGGTTGTCGCGCTGATGATTTGCGGCATCGTCTTTTACTGGATGAAAAACGAAAAGGACGTCAAAACCCAAATTTGCTTCGGTCTGATTTTGGGCGGGGCAATCGGCAACATCGTCGACCGAATCCGATTCGGAGCGGTTATCGACTTTTTGGACTTTTACGTCGGAACGTACCATTGGCCGGCTTTCAACGTCGCGGATTCGGCGATTTGCGTCGGCGCGGGGTATATTCTGATTTGGAATTTGTTTTTCGCCCCGATTGAAAAACCGAAAGGATTAGGAAAATGACCCCGAACATCTTTCGCCGTCTGTCGGGATCGCCCGACGCGACGCGGCTTTTCAAGAAAAAAACAGCCGTCCTCCTGCTGGAATATCAAAACGAGCATTTTACGGGACTGCTGCCGATAGAGGCGGCGTATACCGTCGTCGCCCCCGCCGTCAAGCTGCTGAACTGGGCGGACAAGCACAAGATTATGGTCTGCCATGTCCGACATCTGGCAAAAAGCAGGGCAAGCGCGGTGTTTGCTCCCGACAGCGCGGGGGCGGAGTTTTATCCCGAACTCGCCCCGCGAAAAACGCATACCGTTTACACCAAATACGCTTCAAGCGCGTTTGCGGGGTCTTTGCTGCACACCGATTTGGAAGCGGCGGGCGTCGACACGCTGATTGTCGCGGGATTGGATTCGCCGACGACGGTTTCAGCCACCGCGCACGATGCCAAGCTGCTGGGCTACAAAACGATTGTCGCGGCGAATTTGTGCGCGGCGCGTGACACCGTTTCATGGGATAAAAACCGCATTACCAAAGGCGATCAGATGAACGATATCGCGCTGTCCGCCATCGCCGACAAATACGCGCAAGTCGAACTCAGCACGGCGATTACGGCTTTGGAATTGGCTTAAAGGGGGGAATTTGAAATGAAAAAAGCTTTGATTTGTTTGACGGTTTTAACGATTGCGGCATGTTCCGATTACGCGAACTGGGACAAACGCGGTCCCGACGCTTCGGGTGCCGAACCGCAAAAAAGTCTGGTTTTGCCGCCCGATTTTTTCCTGCGCGCGCCCGTTGAAAACGCGCCCGCTCCCGCCTCCGAAACGCCCGAAAAAGCGGAGCAATCCTTGTGATTTTGCTGTTACTCGCACTGTTGCTGGCAAGCTGTCCCGTTAACGCCGAAAACCTGTTCAAAGCGGAAAGCTTCACGTTAAACAACGGCATGAAAGCCATTGCGATAGAAAACCATCGCGCGCCCGCCGTGACGCACATGGTTTGGTACAAAACGGGCAGCATTGACGATCCGCTCGGCAAATCGGGCATCGCGCACGTTTTGGAACACCTGATGTTTAAAGGCACGCCCGCCGTCCCCGACGGAGAGTTTTCCAAAATCGTCGCCCGCAACGGCGGCAATGAAAACGCGTTCACGTCCCGCGACTATACGGCGTACTATCAAAACATCGCGCGCGACCGCTTGGAATTGGTGATGTTTCTGGAATCCGACCGCATGAAAAACCTGCGTTTTTCCCTCCAAGACTTCGCCCCCGAACTGGAAGTCGTCAAGGAAGAACGCCTGATGCGCACGGAAAACAACCCCGCGGCGCTGCTTGCGGAACGGCGCAACAGACTGCTGTGGGGGGAACACGCTTACGCCCGTCCGATTATCGGCTTTAAACAGGAATTGGCGGCGCTGACGATGAAAGACGCGCAGGATTTTTACAACACGCATTACGCGCCCGACAACGCGATTTTGATTGTCGCGGGCGACATCACGGCGGCGGAATTAAAGCCGCTTGCCGAAAAGTATTACGGAGCCGTCCCCCCCGGACGCAAAGCCCGCACAAAGCGCGTGTTTACCGATTCCCAACCGCTGAAAGCAACCCTCGAAATGGCGCATCCTTTGGCAAAGATACAAACGGTTACAAGAACTTACATCGTTCCGTCCTATCTGTCGGAGGGCAAGGAAACCGCCCATGCTTACGCCGTTTTGGCGGAAATTCTGGGGGCGGCGGATTCGGGCGTTTTATACAAGCGTCTGGTCGATTCCCAAAAAGCCTCCGCCGTTTCGGTCGATTACAGCGGTTTCGCATTGGATAAAGGCACGTTTTCGATTTCTGCCGCCGTATCTCCCGCTTCGACCGCCGAAGCCGTCCGCGCCGCAATCGACCGTCCCGTTAAAATCGGTGAAAAAGCCTTGCGCCAAGCCAAAAAACGGCTGGTTGCGGGAATGGAGCATTTGATTGACAATCCCGAAACGACGGCAAACGTCACAGGCTTTGCGGAAATTCTGGGCTTGGGAATTGAGGAACTGGAAAAATTCCCCGAAAAAATCAACGCCGTTTCCTTGGATGACGTCAAAGCCGCCTATGAAAATATGACGGCGAAATCCGCCGTTGTCACCACCGTTTTAACGCCCGAGGCAACGCCATGAAACGCCTGTTTTTCTGTTTTGCTTTGTTTTTCGCGCTGACGAACGGCGCGGCGGCTCAGCGTATCGAGGTCGTCAAAAAAACGCCCGTCCGCCTGCCCGCCGTCAAGGAAATGCCGTTCCGCATTCCGCAGGTGCGCGAAATCACCGCTTCCAACGGCGTCAAAGCATGGCTGATAGAGGAAAAATCAACGCCCCTGATTGCGGTTTCCGTCCTGTTCAACGGCGGGGCGGCATCCGACCCGAAGCGTCTGCAGGGCTTGACCCCGATGGCGGCGGCGTTGCTGGGGGACGGCGCGGGACGGTACAAATCCGAACAGCTGAACCAGATTTTGGCGGAAAAGGCGATTGATCTCGATTTTTCAAGCGGTGCGGACTACATTTCCGCCGAATTGACAACCCTTCGCCAAAACAGGGACGAAGCCTTTGATTTTCTGCGTTTGGCATTGACCAAGCCGCGCTTTGACAAAAGGGCGCTGAAACAGGTGCGGGAACAAACCCTTGCCGCCGTCAAAGCCCGCAAAGGCAATCCGAACGCCGCCGCTTACGAACGGTTTTTGAAACTGGTGTTCAAAAACCACCCCTACAGCCGCACGATGCCGTCCGCCGACGGGGTGAAAGCGGTCACGCGCGCAAGCTTGAAACGCCTTGTCCGCCGCCGTTTCGCCCGCGACAATATGGTTGTCGGCGTGGCGGGCAACATTTCGGAATCCGAACTGAAAGCGCTGTTGGAAAAAACGTTTTCCAATTTGCCCGAAAAAGCAATTCTGCCCGACATTCCCGATTTTACGCCCGATTTGAGCGCGCGCACCGACGTTTTGACCATGGACGTTCCGCAAAGCGCGGCGGTGTTCGGTCATGCGGGCATTCCCCGCGGCGATCCCGACTACTACGCGGCGTTGCTGGTTGACTACACATTCGGCGGGGGCGGATTCGCGTCCCGTCTGTTTAACGAAGTACGAGAAAAGAACGGCTTGGCGTACAGCGTTTCGACCTTTATGCTGCCCTTGAAACATTCGCCGCTGTACATCGGAACGCTGGCGTCCGACAACGCGAAAATCGCGGGCGCAATCGATATCGTCAAAGCCGAATGGGCAAAAATAGCGCAATCGGGACAAACCGCCAAAGAATTAAAGGACGCGAAAACCTATCTGACGGGATCGTTTCCGCTGTCGTTCACGTCGTCGTCGGGACTGGCGTCGTTTTTGGCGGCTTTGCAGTATAATGGCGAGGGAATCGACTACCTGCAAAACAGAAACGCGCTGATGAACGCCGTTTCGCTGTCCGAAGCACGCCGAGTCGCCGCCCGTTTGCTCGCCCCCGAAAGTTTGTTCTTTGTAGTTGTGGGAAAACCTGCTAATCTTTAAGCACTTTTGTTTTTAGGAGAATTATCTATGTCTTTAACCGATTTGAACGCTTGGAAAAAACTGGAAAAGAACTATACGGAAATGCGCGGGGTGCAAATGCGCAACATGTTCGCCGCCGACCCGAAACGCTTTGACGAATTTTCCGTTTCCTTGAACGATTTGCTGTTGGATTATTCCAAAAACCGCATTGACGCGGACACGATGAAAAACTTGATTGACCTGGCGAAAGAAGCGGGCGTCGAACAAATGCGCGACAAAATGTTTTCGGGCGAAAAAATCAACATCACCGAAAACCGCGCCGTCCTGCACACCGCTTTGCGCAACCGCTCGAACCGTCCCGTCTACGTCGACGGCAAGGACGTCATGCCTCAAATCAAAGCCGTTTTGGAAAAAATGAAAGTCTTTTCCGACGCGGTGCGTTCCGGCGAATGGAAAGGCGAAACGGGCAAAGCGATTACCGATGTCGTGAACATCGGCATCGGCGGGTCTGACTTGGGTCCCGTCATGGTCGTCGAAGCGCTGAAGCATTATCAGCAAAAAGGATTGAACGTCCGTTTCGTGTCCAACGTCGACGGCACGCACATGGTTGAAACGCTGAAAAACCTGAACCCCGAAACGACGCTGTTCATTGTCGCGTCCAAAACCTTTACGACGCAGGAAACGCTGACGAACGCCCACACGGCGCGCGATTGGCTGGTCGGCGCTTTGGGCGAAGCCGCCGTTGCGAAACACTTTGTCGCTTTGTCCACCAACACCGCCGAAGTCGAAAAGTTCGGCATCGACCCCGCGAATATGTTTGAATTCTGGGACTGGGTCGGCGGACGTTATTCCCTGTGGTCGGCTATCGGATTGTCGATTGCGATTTCGGTCGGGTTTGAAAACTTTGTCGAACTGCTGACGGGCGGCTATGAAATGGACGAACATTTCCGCACCGCGCCTTTGCACAAAAACATTCCCGTCATTCTGGGCGTTTTGGGCGTGTGGTACAGCAACTTCTTTAACGCCGAAGCGTATGCCGTCCTGCCGTACGACCAGTATTTGCACCGCTTGCCCGCCTATTTGCAGCAAGCCGATATGGAATCGAACGGCAAAGGCGTCACCCGCGACGGCAAGCCCGTATCCTACACCACGGGACCGATTTTGTTCGGCGAACCGGGGACGAACGGGCAACATTCGTTCTATCAGCTGATTCATCAAGGTACGCACTTGATTCCGTGCGATTTCATCATTCCCGCGATTTCGCTGAACGAAACGGGCGACCACCACCCGATTTTGCTGTCGAACGTCTTTGCCCAAGCCGAAGCGTTNNACCTGTCTGCCGCAATCAAAGAAACCGCCGCCGAAGTCCGCGCCGAATTCGAAGCGCAGGGCGTTGACGAGGAAAAAATCCAAAAACTGCTGCAGCACAAAATCTTTTCGGGCAACCGTCCGTCGAACATGGTGCTGGTCGAAAAAATCGACCCGCGCACGCTGGGCAGACTGATTGCGATGTACGAACACAAAATCTTTGTCCAAGGCGTGATTTGGAACGTCAACAGCTACGACCAATGGGGCGTCGAACTGGGCAAACAGCTGGCAAAAAAGATTTTGCCCGAAATCAAGAGCGCGTCGCAAATCACAACGCACGATTGTTCGACCAACGGGCTGATTAACGCCGCCCGCGCTTACCGTGCAGGATTGAAGAAATAAGATGCTGCGTCTTTTACCGCCGTCGCTGATTAACCGCATCGCCGCAGGCGAAGTGCTGGAGCGTCCCGCTTCGGCGGTAAAAGAGCTGGTCGAAAACGCGCTGGACGCGGGCGCGGACAAAATCGACGTCGTTTTGACCGACGGGGGCAAAGAATCGCTGATTGTCATCGACAACGGCAAAGGCATGTCCCCCGACGAGCTGTCTTTGGCGGTCGAACGCCATGCCACGTCCAAACTGCCGACGGACGACCTGTTCCACCTTGACTTTCTGGGATTCCGCGGGGAAGCTCTGCCGTCTATCGGATCGGTCGCGCGCATGACGATAACGTCGCGTCCCGCAGGCGCGGAATCGGCGTGGAGCTTGTCCGTCAACGGCGGCGAAAAGGGCGCTCCCGAACCGTCGTCCGCGGGCTTTGGCACACGGATAGAGGTGCGGGATATGTTCTACGCCGTCCCCGCCCGCTTGAAATTTTTAAAATCCGCAACGACGGAGGTTTCCGCCGTCAAGGATATTCTGGACAGGCTGGCTTTGGCGTATCCCGCCGTGTCCTTTACTTTGTCGGACGAAAAGAAAAAGCGTCTGGACTACCCCGCCTGTTCGGACACGTTGTCCCGCATCGCGCAAGTGGTCGGCGCGGACTTCACCGACAACGCCGCCCCCGTCACAGCCGAACGCAACGGCGTTTCGCTGACGGGCTATGTCAGCCTGCCGACTTTGAACAAAGCGACGGCGGGCGACCAGTATTTCTTTGTGAACGGGCGTCCCGTGCGCGACAAAGTCCTGTTGAGCGCCATCAAGGGCGCGTACCGCGCTTTGCTGCCGTCCGACCGTTTCCCCGTTTTGGTGCTGTACGTCACTTTGCCGCCCGAAGACGTCGATATGAACGTCCACCCGACCAAAGCCGAAGTGCGTTTCCGCAACGCACAGGATGTCCGCGGGATTATCGTTTCCGCCGTGCGCCAATCGCTGACCCTGACAGGCTGTCAGACATCGAACACTTTGGCAAACGAAGCGCTGTCCGTCGCCGAAACGGCGGTCGGCTTTGCGCCCGCCCCCGCCGCGCCGTCAAGGGGGAACTCCGCTTTTTATCCGAAAACGTCTTTTTCCGTCCCGAAACAGCCAAGCTTTTCCCAACGGCAAAATCTGTTTCGCGCGAACGAAACCTATTCCGCGCCGACGCCGCGCACTGTTGAAACCGTCGAATCCCCCGCGCCCGCCGCCGAAGAAACCGCGGACGATTTTCCGCCTTTGGGACTGGCAAAAGCGCAGTTGCACGAAACCTACATCGTCGCGCAAACCGAAAACGGCATCGTCATCGTTGACCAGCACGCCGCGCACGAACGCCTGACGTATGAAAAAATGTCCCGCGCCTTAAATGAAGGCGACGCCCCCGCGCAATATCTGCTGTTGCCCGAAGTCGTCGAAATCGGCGAAGCGAAAGCGGCGGCTTTGGCGGAATGTGCGGACGAACTGAAAAAAACGGGATTGCTGTTTGAACCGTTCGGCGACGGCACTGTTTTGGTGCGCGCCACCCCCGCGATTTTGGGCGAAGTCAACGCCAAAACGCTGATGACCGACCTTGCCGACACCTTGGCGGAAAACCCGCAGCTGACCAGTTTGCAGGAACGGCTGAAAGCCGTCGTCGCGCGCATGGCTTGCCACGGATCGGTGCGCGCGGGGCGCAAGCTGGACGTTTCGGAAATGAACGCGCTTTTGCGCCAAATGGAAGCAGAACCGTTCGCGGGGCAATGCATCCACGGACGCCCGACCTATATCGAATTGAAATTGAAAGACATCGAACGCCTGTTCGGACGCCGCGACTAATCCTTTATTTGTCGTCCCCGATGCGCAAAGCGGAAATGAACGCCGACTGCGGAATTTCGACTTTGCCGAACTGGCGCATGCGCTTTTTACCCTCTTTTTGCTTTTCAAGCAGCTTGCGTTTGCGGGTGATGTCGCCGCCGTAGCATTTCGATGTTACGTCTTTGCGGAAAGCGGCGATGTCTTCGCGCGCGATGATTTTCCCGCCGATAGCGGCTTGAATGGGGATTTTGAACTGGTGGCGGGGGATTAAGTCCTTCAGCCGTTCGCAGATTTGCCGTCCGCGCCGTTCGGATTGCGTGCGGTGCGTCAAAAACGACAGCGCGTCCACCACTTCGCCGTTGACCAAAATCGTGACTTTGACCAAATCGCCCGTCTGATAGCCCGCGACTTCATAATCGAAGCTGGCGTAGCCGCTGGTCAGCGATTTCAATCGGTCGTAAAAATCGAACACGATTTCATTTAAGGGCAAATCGTAAACCAGCATCGCGCGGTTGCCGACATACGTCAAATCTTTCTGCACGCCGCGCCGTTCGGTGCACAGCTGAATCACCGACCCCAGATAAGTGTCTGGAACAAGGATTGTCGCCTTGACCCACGGTTCTTCAATGGACGTGATATTGGTCACATCGGGGAAATCCGCGGGATTGTGCAGTTCAACGATTGAGCCGTCCGTCATGTGCATTTTGTAGCTGACGCTGGGCGCGGTCGTAATCAAGTCCAGATTGAATTCGCGTTCCAATCGTTCCTCGATGATTTCCATGTGCAGCAGTCCAAGGAACCCGCAACGGAACCCCTGCCCCAAAGCGGCGGATTTTTCGGGCGAAAAATCAAAGCTTGCATCGTTCAGCTGCAATTTTCCCAAAGCGTCGCGCAGGTTTTCGTAATAGCTGGTATCCAGCGGGAACATCGAACAGAACACAACGGGGACGCTCGGCTTGAACCCCGGCAAAGGTTCGGCGGCGGGACGGCGATCGTCCGTAATCGTGTCGCCGACTTTGGTATCGCCGACCGTTTTGATGCCCGCGGTGATAAAGCCCAGTTCGCCCGCGGTCAGTTCGGGAATGTCTTTCATTTTCGGCGTGAAAATGCCGACGCGCTCGACTTCGTAAGTCCGCCCGTGCGCCATCATGCGGATTTTCATGCCTTTTTTCAAAACGCCGTCCTTGATGCGCACCAGAATAATCACGCCCAAGTACGGATCGTACCACGAATCGACCAGCATCGCTTTCAGGGGCGCTTCGACGTCGCCCGTCGGCGCGGGCAGGTATTTGACAATGCTTTCCAGCACCTCCGTAATGCCCAGCCCCGTTTTCGCGGACGTTTCGACCGCGTTCGACGTATCAATGCCGATGACATCCTCGATTTGCGCTTTGACCTGTTCGGGATGAGCGGCGGGCAAATCGATTTTGTTGATGACGGGGACGATTTCGTGATTGCAGTCCAAAGCCTTGTACACGTTTGCCAGCGTCTGTGCCTCGACCCCTTGCGACGCGTCGACGACCAGCAAAGACCCCTCGCACGCCGCCAAAGAACGGCTGACTTCGTAAGTAAAGTCCACATGCCCCGGAGTGTCGATTAAATTCAGCTGATAGGTCTGCCCGTCCTGCGCTTTGTAATTCAAGCGGACGGTCTGCGCTTTGATGGTGATGCCGCGTTCGCGTTCCAAATCCATGGAATCCAAGACCTGTTCGTGCATTTCGCGCTGGGTCAGCCCGCCGCACGTTTGAATCAGCCTGTCCGCCAAAGTCGATTTGCCGTGGTCGATATGCGCGACAATCGAAAAGTTGCGAATATGGGATAAGTCCGTCATCATCAATCCTTACATCAAAAATCTTTTGCCCAAGGATATATGAAAAACGGTTGTATTCAAACAATATTTTTTCTTTTTCCCCTCTTCCCTTGTCCAATTTTTTCGTCTATAAGGGAAATATGTCCAAAATTCATTTCAAGAGGGGGTAATATGGCGCATTTCTTCAGTTTGTTCATACCGATGTTCACCATGCTTTTCGTGGTTATGGACCCCATCGGAAATATGCCTTTGTTTCTGGCTTTGACCGCCAGCCCCCGCGAAGGATACCGCGAACAGGTCGCCAAACGCGCCTGCTTGGTCGGTTTTTTCGTATTGGTCGTTTTCGCCTTTGTCGGCGAACGCTTTTTGAACGCCATGGGAATTTCCCTGCCCGCTTTCCGAATCGCGGGCGGCATCATGCTGTTCATCGTCGGTCTGCAAATGGTGTTCGGCGAGGAACACAAGGAAAAATCCACCGAAGAACCCGAAGCGGGTACGACCGACGTTGCGATTTTCCCCCTTGCCGTTCCGTTGATTGCCGGCCCCGGGACGATTGCGTCGATTATTCTGCTGATGAGCTCGCACAACGGCGACATTTCCAGCCAAATGCTGATTATTTTCACGCTTGCCGTCGTTTTGCTGGCGAACTACGGACTGTTCCGCGCCGCCGCCGTGCTGTCCCGAATCGTCGGACAAACGATTAACACCGTGATTTCCAAAATCTTCGGCATCGTGCTGGGCGCGCTGTCCGCCCAGTTCATCATCGACGGGGTCAAGTCCTTGCTTTGACGCGATACAGCACCGCGTAAAAAACGGGGATTGTATACAGCACCAGCACCGTTGACACAAACAGCCCGAACACAATCGTCGCCGCCATGGACGAATAAAACGCGTGCGTTATCAGCGGCACAACGCCCAAAATCGTCGTCCCCGCCCCCATGGACACGGGACGCAAGCGCGACACGCCGGCATCGACAATCGATTGAAACACGGGCTTGCCGCTTGACTGTTCGGTGTTGATTTGATCCAGCATGACAATCGCGTTTTTCAACAGCATGCCCGACAGCCCCAAAAATCCGACCAAAGCCATAAAGCCGAACGGCACGTTCGCGATAATCAGCCCCCAAACCATGCCGACGCTGATGAACGGCACGGACATAATCGCGACAACCGCGTCGCGGAAATGTTCAAACAGCATCGCCATCAGCAAAAACATCGCCAGAACCGCCATGGGGAACATACGGATCATGGCTTCTTCGGCTTTGTGTTTTTCCTCTTTTTCACCGCCCCATTCCAGCGAATAGCCGTCGGGCAGTTCGATTTGCGTCAACGCCTTTTCCAGCTGTTTTTGCAAAGCGGCGGGACTGCCCTTTATCGGCGAGCCTTGAACGGTAATCGTCGGCACGCGGTCGCGGTGCGCGATAATCGCGGGATTGGGAACAACCTCGATTCCGTCGGTCACCTGCCGCATATTGTATGTTTGCCCCGTCGTCGCGCTTGCCACCTGCACACCGTCCAAAGCCCGCGCCGAATCGCGTTCGGATTCGACCGCACGCGTCACAATGGGGATAAGGTCTTTGCCGTCGCGGAACGTCCCGACGGTCACGCCGTAAAAGTTCCACGACAACGCCTGCGTCAATTCGCCCCTTGACACCATCGCGCCGCGCCCTTTCAGCGGAGCGTATTTGACCCGCAAAGCTTTGACATCGTCGCCCCAATCGTCGCGGATGTACTTGACGTTGCCGTTTTGTCGGAACAAGTCTTTGGCTTTATCCGCCAGTTTGCGCAGCACTTTTTTGTCCGCCCCGCGGAATCGCGCCGCCACCTTGAACGGAATGTTCACGCCTTCGGTAAAACTCAACGCCTGAGCCATGGCTTGCGGATAATGCTCGGCGATATATTTTTCCGACGCTTTGAGCAACGCGGGGATTTTGCGGTAATCGTCAACCTGCGCCAAAATCTGGGCATAAGCGGGATTGTGGTCGTTGTAGTTGTACGCCATGATAAACCGCAAAGCGCCCTCGCCCGTAAAAACGGTTGTTTCCGTAACGCCGTCCTGCTTTTGCAGCCAATCGGCAATCGCCGTCGCGTCCGCGTTCGTTTCGTCGATATGACTGGCGGGCGCGCGCCAATAATCGATATAGAACTGATTGCGCGTCGAATCGGGGAAAAACGCTTGAGTCACAAACGGATAAGCCGCCCCCGACACCCCCAGAACGGCAAGCAGCAAAAGAACGCTCGCCTTTTTGTGTTTCAGACAGAAAATCAAACTGTCGCGGTAAGCTTGGTAGATTTTTCCGCCGTACACGTCGCTTTCCGAACCTGTTTTCGCGGGTTTGATAAAGAACAGGCACAACAGCGGCGTTATCGTAATCGCCAGCACCCAGCTGAGCAGCAAAGACATCGCGATAACGTAAAACAGCGAACGGCACAGCTCGCCCACATTGCCGGGATTGAACGCGACGGGCGCGAACGCAAAAATCGCGATTAAAGTCGCCCCCAGCAACGGCAGCTGATACGTTTTGACAATGCTTTTCAACGCCGGCTCGGGTTCTTCGCCCTGCGCGGTTTTGACCAGATACGCGTCCACAATCACAATCGCGTTGTCCACCAACATTCCCAAAGCCACAATCAGCGACCCCAGCGATACGATATGCATTTCGATTCCCGACAGCTTCATGCCGATGAACGTTCCCAGCATAATCAGCCCCAAAGTCAACCCGATGATCGTTCCCGAACGCCCGCCCATGGTCAGGAACAGAATCCCCACCACAATCAGCACGGATTCAATCAAGTTCACCATGAAATCGTCAACCGATTTATTCACGTCGCGGGATTGCAGATTGATAAAGTCAACATCCATGCCGACGGGCTGGCGGGCTTGCATTTGCTTTAACTTGGCTTCCACCGCGTTGCCCAGCTTGACGACGTTCCCGCCGTTGACGATTGAAACCCCGATGCCCAAAGCGGGCGCGCCGTTGTGCGTCATGATTTGGCTGAACGGTTCGCGGTAGCCGCGGTACACTTTCGCCACGTCGCCCAATCGAAACAGCTTGCCCTGCCTGTCCGTCAGAAACAAATTGTGCAAAGCGTCCACTTTGTCGGGTTCGTCGGACACGATTAAAGCGGGATATTCGTCGGCGACTTTGACGTTTCCCGCCAAAGACACTTGATTGTCCGCATTGACGCTTGCGAAAATGTCGTTCAAAGACAACCCCAGCTGAGCCAAAATGCCGCGGTTGAATTCAACATAGACCACTTTTTCGGGCATGCCCCAAAATTCGACTTTGGCAACGTCTTTGATGCTTAAAAATTCTTTTTTCAAAACGTCGGCGTAATCTTTCAAATCGTCGAAAGTGTAGCCTTTGCCCGACAAAGACAGAAAGATTCCGTACACATCGCCGAAATCGTCAACAATCTTCGGCGTTTGCGCCCCTGCGGGCAAAGACGGCGAAACGTCGCGGATTTTGCGCCGCAGCTCGTCCCAAATCTGCGGAATTTCCTTGGCGTGGTGGGACGCTTTGATTTCGACGTGAACAATCGACAGGTTGTCGCGGCTGATTGACGTGATATTGTCAATCTGCCCCATTTTCTGGATTTCCTCCTCGATTTTGTCGGTGACCAGCTTTTCGACCTGCTCCGCCGTCGCGCCGGGATACGTCGTCGCCACAACCGCTTTTTTAATCGTAAAGTTCGGATACTCCAGCCGCCCCAAGTCGAAATACGACGCCAAGCCGCCGATCAGCAAAACAACTGTCAAAAAAACGAACAGCGCTTTGTGTTTTAAAGTGTACTCAATCACGGACATCGGACAAAACCTCCGGATTCATAACGGATACCGCGGCGTTTTCGACCAAACGCCCGCCGCCCGCCGCCACAACGAAATCCCCCGCCGAAACGCCGTCTGAAATTTCAACCGATTGATTGTCGAACACCGCGCCGATTTTGACGGGAACAAGCTTGACTTGACGCGTTTTCGGATTGTAAACCCCGACAAAAGGCTCGGCTTCGCGATAAAACACGGCGGAAAACGGAACGAACACCCTGTTCGTGTTTTTACCTGTCGGCAAAGCGACCTCCGCCGTCATATCGGGCAGAATCAGAAAGTCCTTGGGCTGATTGAAACGAAAGCGCAATTCGTACGTCGGACGCGCCCCCGCCGCCGAAGGCGCCATATCCGTCAGCTTTGCCTTGATTTGATAATTGTCGCGCGACGGGAAAGTCACCGTAAACATTTTGCCGACATACGAATCGACTTCGCGCAAACCGACGGCGGGAATCGCGCTTTCGGGCAGATTGACAACGGCTTCCAGCTTGGACAGGTTTTGCAAAACAGCAACGGGATGATACGCCTGCGCCACCTCGTTTTCCTGCGCCAACAGCTGCGTAATCCGCCCGTCGAAAGGTGCTTTCAAATAAGTGTCCGCCAGCTTGTCCCGCGCGATTTTCAAAGCGGCTTCGGCACTTTTGATTTTCGCGTCCGAAGCATCTTTTGCCGACTGAGCCGCGTCCAAACGCTGTTTCGACGCATAGCCGTTTTCAATCAGTTTTTGCGTACGGTCCAATGTCTTGACCGCCAGTTCGTTGACAGCCTTTTCGGCTTCGATTGAATTTGAGATTTGCTCGATTTGCCGGCGGTAGTCGCGATCGTCCAGCCGCATCAGAACGTCGCCTTTTTTGACATTTTGCCCCAAAACAAGCTTTTGCGACACAATCGGACCGCCCACGCGGAAAAACAGATTGGCGTGATCGACGGCTTTGACTTTACCCGCATACACGCCCGCCGCCACGGCATTCGCCTGTTCGACTTTTGCCAGTTTGACCACCTGCGCCTGCGCCGAAGCCGAAAACAACAACGCCGCCAACAACAAAAACACTTTTTTCATCGCGCACCTCGTTTAAAACAACGAATCAATATAGCAGTTTTTTATGTTTTTTTCAAAAAAACTCTTGCCAAGGCATTTTGAAAGCGTTATATAAAGCCTGTCAGATTGTTGGGGAATAGTTTAATGGTAGAACAGCGGACTCTGACTCCGTTAGTCTTGGTTCGAGTCCAGGTTCCCCAGCCACTTCAAAGGCCAAGTCGTTGAAAACAAACGAACTTGGCTTTTTTGTACTGTGGAATCTATTAGCACTGTTAATAGACCTGCTAATAAACACCCTTTGAATTTCGCAGGTAACGATGAGCCTTTATAATCGAGGGACATCGTATTATGCGGTATTTAATGTACCGACTGCTTTCCGTAGTCTGGTCGGCAAAAGACAACTGTGGGCGTCCCTTCGGGACTGACTGGGGAGAATATCGTTTCTTCTCCGATGTTGTTAAGAACGCCGTTAAAACCCGATATGACATTGGACGCATTGGCGGAGGTGTACAACAACCAGAATTCCCGCAAGAACAAATCCGCCGATTCCAAAAACCGTGTCAGCAAGAAAATCCATATTTTACAAGAGATCTTGGGCAAAGATAAAACTGTGCGTTCCGTAACGACGGAAGACTTGCAACATGCCGTCAAACTGTTGCGCGCGCAGCAAACCTGATACATACAACGTATTGAAAGATATAGAACGAGGAAAGAAACACCCGACGGAATGCATCGGAGCAAAAACATTGGGGGATCACTTCAGGTGCGCATACCGACAGCCACTTTTTCGGCGTGACAATGATATTTTGTCGTTTAACGGTGTCAAGATTGTTTGATGAAAAAAGCTATCACTTTTGCTTTTCAAAGCTTACGCTTTACGGCTTGCGCCGTGTTTGTCCCCCGGAACGCCCCAAAGGGGCTTATCTTGGTTTGTAAAGGTACAGCTTCGCATAAAAAAGCGGTATCCCCGATTTTCGGGCTTTGCCCTGCAAAACGGGAGATACCCCTCCGCTTTTTTAACCTTGACAAACCGCTTTTTCTCATCGCCGAAGGGCTAGTTCTCAAAAGGGAACGCTGACGCTTTTCCTTTTGAGAGCCCTTTGGTTTGATGAGAAAGTTTCGGCGTTTGTCGGGGACATTGTTCCCGAACGGGAGCTTTGCCCCGGCATTGTCAACCTTCATTGATGGAGGAAATTAAATGACCAAGCAAAGCCTGCCGACAATTCTTTTGTTGGCTCTTATCTTCTTGCTTAGCTTTGTAAAAGAAGCGATGTAAGGAAAACTTAAGCCCCTTTGATGCTCGAACATCTTAGGGGCTTATTTAATAACCAAGCATCTTTATATTTTCACATTTTCGCGCTTTTTTCAAGCAGGTTTTCGACTTGCAGGCGCAAACATTACCGATGACGATTTTAAAGCTGTTGCAAAACGTTTCGGGATTAAGAGGGAATAATCCTTAAACGGGAAGGGAGGCTTTTTTTTCAAAGCCTCCCTCCATAATTTAGTTAAGTCTCAATCGTTTCAGCAGCTTAATTCGACTGGAAACGATGCTCCGTTTACGAAAACGACCATTTTTCCCCGTAGCAGATAAAATTGTTTCTGCCGGCCAACCGTCCGCGCCCTTTTCATTCAAAATACAATCTTGTAATGCATTTAAAGTGGAGTCCGCTTTTTAAGGCGAACGCCGTCCGGAATATAATCGGCAATGATAGCGTCCCCCAAAAGTCCTAGGGTATTTACAGGTTGTTTCCACGCGATTGCAACAAATCGCTCTTCGCCTTTTTTGTTTTCAAGGTATCCGCCGATAATAAAAGAGTTCAGCGCCTCGCAAAAACTAATGCCGAAGACGTATAAAGTTTGCCCGCCTTTTTCCTTGAACTCTCTTGTTGCGTTTTGAACTTTCAGAAGCGGCTTGCCTTAACCGGCGACCGGCTTCAAGCATTTCATCAATAGAGGCCGCCGCGACATTGAACATGCCTTTGAGTTCGTAAAAGATTTCCCGCAAGTTTTCAGGCAAACTGGGGAGAAAATACCCATTCCTGTAAGCCCATTGATACTTTGTCAGATACGTTTTCAAATCCTGATTGCGATAAAGGGTTTGGGCAGATTTCTTTTTCCCTGTAATGCCGCACTCCCCGCACCCGACATAACTGTAGTTATTAAACTTTTTCTCGTACATGATTCACCTCGCGAGTAAAAACAACCAC
>DEDN01000017.1 GCA_002349565.1 Alphaproteobacteria bacterium UBA2903
GGTGTCCAAGGCGGGGGCAAGGAAACCTGCCGGCAAAGACCCCCTCCGCTTTGCAATCAATCGAGAGGCTTTACGATTGACAACCGCCTTGAATTGAAACACCATAATGTAACCCTATGCCACAAAAGCTATTTTGAACAGTCCCCGCTTTTATATAAGGAGTATATAAATAATGGCGACATTTAAAAACAATCTGTCATTTTTGCGGGAACTGTTCGCTTTGAAGGAAGTCATCGACGCGGGGCAAATCCAAGGGGCGGCACGCCGAAACGGCATCAAACAGTCAAACTTGTCCAAAATCGTTTCGGATTTGGAAGCCGAATTGAATACGCCTTTGCTGACCCGTTCGCCCAAAGGCGTCGAACCGACGAACACCGCGCGCCTGCTGTATACGGATATCGAAAATATTGTCAAAAGCCTGGATAAAATCACGGCGGCGTTTACAAGCGCCGAAGAATTGACGGGGTATGTCACAGTGTTTGTGGAAGACGGCTTTCTGGGCAATCGGCTGCTGAAAGAACTGTCGTTGTTTTATGCGCTGCACTTGAAAATCCGACTGGACATCACAACGGACAAACGGATTTCCCCGTCGGACGCGGATTTGGCGATAGTCAGCGACATTCCGCCGGAAATAAAAGGAAAGATCCTGTTCAAATCGGAAAGCAAAATGCATCTGTACACGTCGACCTCCTATTTGGAACGGAAAGGCGCGCCGCGGGATATGGAGGATCTGCTGGAAAATTACGATTTATGCGTTCAGCAAAAACATTTGGACGACGACGGCAGCCGTCTGCTGCTGAAAAGAGCGAAACATCTGAATACCACATCGGATTCCGAAGCGGTGATTTTCAAGCTGGTTCAGTCGGGGGACAGCGTCGGATTGCTGCATGACTGGCTGGCGCGGGAAGTTTCCAATCTGGTGCGATTGGACAGTCCCGATTACGAAGTATGCAAAACATTTTTCGGGATATGCACGTCCAAAGCGGAAAAAACGCCGAAAATCAAAACGTTGATGAGTCATTTGAAAAACCTGAAATCTTCCGGCTTCGTCGACGATTTGGAATTTTTTTGATATTCGGGAATGAAAAAGCCTTGAAGCGGCGAACTTCAAGGCTTTAAGAATTGGTGGGCGCGACAAGGATCGAACTTGTGACCCCTACGATGTCAACGTAGTGCTCTCCCGCTGAGCTACGCGCCCGTTATTGTTGATTATCTCAACCGGATGATTTATGCTTTTATAGGTTTTGAAATATGATTGCAAGCAAAAAATGACATAAGGGATAAAAAAATTTGGCGATTCGTGAAAATTATCCGCCCTATCTGTTGCAAAAGAACGGAAAATCCGCCGTGCCGCTGCTGATTGCGTCGCCGCACAGCGGGACGTTTTATCCCGAACGGCTGTTCAAGCTGTCCGATTTGAAGCTTGCCGATTTTCAAAAATACGAAGATCCCGCCGTTGCCGACTTGTTTTCCTTTGCACCCGCCATGGGGATTCCTTTGCTGTCCGCCGTATACGGGCGCGCATGGGTCGATTTGAACCGTCATCCGCTGGAACTTGACCCTGCTTTGTTTTTTGACGAGATCCCTCCGCAGGCTTTGGTCGATTCGCCGCGGGTCAAGGCGGGGTACGGCGTGATTCCCGCGCGCTTGAGTCCAAGCGTTCCCGTGTATCCGAAACCGCTGCTGTGGGCGAAAGAGCAGGCGCGCCTGACGCGAATCCATTTCCCGTATCACGCCGCTTTGACCGATTTAATCAAGAAAAACATTGCCGCTTTCGGGTATTCGGTGCTGATTGACACCCATTCGATGCCGACTCTGCCGCCCGAACATTGCGCCAAAGGACAAATGCCCGACATTGTTTTGGGGGATGCGGACGGCACGTCTTGTTCGCCCGCGCTGACGGCGGGGACGGCGGATATTCTGCGCGATTTGGGATTTTTCGTAACCGTCAATCTGCCGTATGCGGGGGCGTACACAACGCGGTATTACGGGCATCCCGACCGCAAAAGCCATGTTTTGCAAATCGAAATTGCGCGCGCTTTGTATTGGGACGCGGCGAATCATCAGGCGTCAGAAAATTTTAATGATTTGTGGTTTAAACTGTCTTTGTTTACGGAACGTCTGATTCGTTTTATCAAAACAAAGCAATGAAAAAAGCAGTCTTAGCGTTGATTTTTGCCGCTTTGTCCGTCCCCGCGCGGGCGGACGATTCGCTGTTGTGCCTGCAGGAAACGGCGCGGCAGGAGCAGAAAAAGCAAATCCAGCCGAATCTGCTCAGCGCGATTGCTTTGGTCGAAAGCGGACGGTATTCCAAAACTTACCCGACGGGCGTGGCGTGGCCGTGGACGGTTTCGGCGGACGGCAAGGGGGCTTTTTACAAAACCAAAGCCGACGCGATTCAAGCCGTCAAAGAATTGCAGCAAAACGGAGCGGACAATATCGACGTCGGGTGCATGCAAATCAGCTTGAAGTTTCATCCCGAAGCGTTCAAATCCGTTGAGGACGCTTTCGATCCCGCCCAAAATGTGGCGTATGCGGCGGATTTTTTGAAACGCAACCATGCCGATACGAGATCGTGGGGGCTGGCGGCAACCCGCTATCATTCGCGCACGACGCACAAAGCCTACAAGTATGAAGACAAGCTGTTGGACAAATGGAAGCTGCTTTCCAAACATGGCAATCCCGCCAAGCCCGCGCAAAAAGCGATCGTGCATGACGTATCCAAGCAAAAAGTGCGCGAAATGAACCGCGCCGCGAAAATCGCCGAACGCAAAGCCAAAAACGCCGAAAACGACAAAAAAATCAAAGCGGGCAGCGACGAGGCGAAGCGGCACGCCGCCGCTTGGCGCAAAGCCAAATTGGAGGCTTATATGGCGGCAAAACGCGCCGCTGTTTCGGACGAACCGATTTTCGAAGACGTGCGGACGAAAGCCGAACCTTAAACGGAATTTTCGGATTTTGGACAAAAAAGCTTGATTGTCGGGCGTGTTTTTTCCTATACTCTATAAAAGTAAAGTTTTTCTTTGGGAACAGGGAAATGAGCCAAGACGCTTTGTATTGGAGTCCGCGCGGCGGCAACAACGTTCAGGACGGCTGGGGCAGCTGCCATAAATTCACGTCCGAACAAACGAACGCCGAAACGGGAAAAATCGAAAAAGACACGATTATCGTCGATTTGGGACAGCATGAACGTCCCGCGATGTTCGGCGGCGGACAGTATGACAGAGTGGTTCCCGACCTTGCCGACTGCTTGGACGTGCCGAATTGTCCGTCCGTCGACGAATCCGACAAAGCCAAGGCGATTTTTTTGACTCACGGTCATTCCGACCACATTTCGGGCGTTTTCGCGTATGCTATGGCGGGGGTGAAACTGCCGCCCGTGTACGGTTCCGAATTTACGCTGAACATGGTGAAAAAAGGTTTTGTCGAACGCGGCATTCCCGCCGACAAACAGCCCGAATTGCGTGAAATCAAAGCGGGACAAACGGTTGAAATCGGGGGTGTGAAAATCCGTTCGATGCAGGCGTCTCATTCGATTCCGGGGGCTTTGAGCTTCAAAATTTCAAATGCTTCGACGGCGATTTTCCATACGGGCGACACCAAGGGCGACGAATCGTCCTATTTGCAGGGCGGGGTGAACTTTGCGGATTATGCCGAAATCGCCAAAGAGGGTAAAATCGATTTGATGACGTTTGACGGCACGACGGCGGCGCGCAAAGGGCATGCGACTTACGAATCGGAAATTTTCGATTGCTATGACAAGCTGTTTGCCGAAAACAGCAAGCATCAGATGATTGTGCCGTTGGCGGCGGCGCATTGCGAACGGTTGGCAACGGTTATTGCAGCGGCGGAAAAGAACGGTAAAAACGTTATTTTAAACGGCGGTCCGTCCATGGATACCAATTTGCTGGGATTGCAGATGTCGGGCATCGATTTGGCAAAGAAATTCCCGCACATTGCTGTCGTCGGTGTGAAAAATCCGTTGGCGGACAAGCTGGATCCCAAAGACACGATTACCATAACAACGGGAATCTATATGGAAAAGGATTCACCGTTCGTTCAATATTTGCAGGGAAAAAACAACGGGTTCAAATTTGCCAAAGACGCGGTGATTATTGCGCCGCTGACCACGGACAAAAACGAAAAGATGGCGTTTCTGATGGCAACGTCGGAACGCGCCCAAGGGCATACGATTATTACGGCGGCGACGCGCCCCAAGATGTACGGGTCGGGACACGCGCAGGCGGACGATTTCCGCCGCATTGCGGGGATTTTAAAGCCGCGGACGGTCGCCCCGATTCACACGCGCACGCCGGGGGCGGATGATTTCAACAAACTGGCGGCGGAGGAAGGCTACGGCACTTTCCCGCGTCAAGTCAAAAACGGCGAAATCGTCAAGGTAACAAACAAAGAATGCGCGCTTGTCGCCCAAGACCGTCAGCAATGGTTCGGTGTGAAAATTCAAGGCAATACGGCAGAGCTGACGTCGATTAAGGATACAAGCTTTAAAACGGCGGAGCTGAAGCGGCGGCGGGATGCGTATCGCGCGCAGCAGGAAACGCAAAAGCGCGCCTGTTTGGCAAAGTTTGCGGGACGGTCGAAATGATGTGGGATGATTTTTTGCCGCTGGGGCAGGCTTTGGAAGAACGATTCCCCGAAACGGATGTTTTGTCGGTATCCGATGCGGAACTGGCGCGGATGCTGGGGGCTTTGCCGATGACGGACGGTGCTGGAAAAATGCCCGAATCGGCGGACTTTTTTTATCAAGTCAAAGTCGCGTGGATTCAAGCGCGCCGCACCGAACCCGCCGATACATCCATGGAAGCGGATTTGTAATATTTATTTGATTTTCCTTTCGCGTGTGTCATTCTGTTTGAAAACGAAAGGATTTCATCATGCAAAATTTGGGATTGATTGCCGATATCGGCGGAACAAACGCGCGTTTTGCTTTGTGTGCCGCGGACGGGACGGTTGAACGCCCCGCAGTTATGGCGTGCCGGGATTATTCGGGATTGGCGGATGCCGTGTCGGCTTACTGCAAGCAGGCGGGTGTCGCGCCGGAAACGGTCAAAACGGCGGCGTTTGCGGTGGCTTGCCCCGTTTTGGGCGACAAAGTCAGCTTGACCAACTGCGCGTGGGCTTTTTCGATTGCGGAATTGAAGACGAAGCTGGGCTTGGAAAACTTGACGGTCGTCAACGACTTTGTGGCGCAAGCGCTTGCCGTTCCCGAACTCAAAGAATCGGAAAAAGTCAAAATCGGCAGGGGCGAACCGCAAGCGGGGCATCCGATTGCCGTCGTCGGTCCCGGAACGGGGCTGGGCGTGTCGATTCTGGTGCCGCAAAACGACGGGGCTTGGACGGCTTTGCCCAGCGAAGGCGGACACGCGACCATGCCCGCTCCCTATCCCGAGGAGGAACGCGTCATTTCCGCTTTGCGCGGGGAATACGGGCATGTTTCCGCGGAACGCGTCGTATCGGGCATGGGGCTGACGAATTTGTATAAAACTTTGAAAGCCCTGCATAATGAAACGGCGGAAATTCTGCCACCCGAAGAAATCACGGCGCGCGCTTTGGCGGGGGATTCGCTTTGCCGCGAAGCCGTGCAAATGATGTTCGGGCTGCTGGGAACTTTGGCGGGCAATTTGGCGTTGACGGTCGGCGCGCTGGGCGGCGTGTACATTGCAGGCGGCATCGTGCCGCGCAAAGGATTGCTTGAAATGTTCAAAGAATCCGCGTTCCGTGTCAGATTCGAAGCAAAAGGACGCTTTACGGACTATCTGTCGCGGATTCCGACGTATGTGATGACGGCGGAATATCCCGCTTTTCTGGGGTTGTCGGCATTGATTAAAAAAAATTTCAAAAAATAGAAAAAAGTTCTTGCAAAGGGAAAAAGAAGCCTATATAAACAAACCTGTCGCGGGGGCGTAGCTCAGTTTGGTTAGAGTGACGGCCTGTCACGCCGTAGGTCGCGGGTTCGAGCCCCGTCGCTCCCGCCATTAAAAAAAACCGTCCGAAAGGGCGGTTTTTTTGTAGGAAATTTTTATGCACGATATTTGGAATCCATGGCACGGCTGCGTCAAAAAAAGCGAAGGCTGCGCCAACTGCTATATGTATTCGCTGGACAAGCGCAGGGGCATGGATGGTTCGCGGATTTTCAAAGTGCAGAACAACTTTGAATATCCGCTGGCAAAAGACAAATTCGGCAAATTCAAAATCAAAAGCGGCGAACACATCCGCGTGTGTCTGACATCCGATTTCTTTTTGGCGGAAGCCGACGCTTGGCGCGCGGACGCGTGGAAAATCATCAAACAGCGTCCCGATGTCGCTTTTTATTTGCTGACCAAGCGTCCCGAACGCGTCGAGGATTGTCTGCCCGCGGATTGGGGCGGCGGCTGGGAAAACGTGTTTTTCAGCGTAACGTGCGAAAATCAAGCGCGCGCCGATGAACGAATCCCCGTCCTGTTTTCGCTGCCGTTCAAACACAAGGGCATCATCGTCGCGCCGTTCATCGGTGCGGTGTCGATTGCGGATTATTTGCGGGCGGGGCAGATTGAGCAAGTGCTGGCGGGTGGCGAAAACTACGACGGTGCGCGTCCGCTGTATTACGAATGGGTGAAACGGCTGTCGGACGAATGCCGCGCGGCGGAAGTGACGTTTTGCTTTTTCGAAACGGGAACGGTCTTTGTCAAAGACGGCAAAAAATACACGATTCCCGACAAAATCAAACAAAGCAGAGCGGCGTTCCGTTCAGGATTGAGTTTCGAGGGAAAACCGACAACTTTCAAATTGGCAGCCCCTCAGCCCGATTTGTTCGGCAATGTCGAAAGTTATGTGCCGTTTTTCGGCAAACAATGCGACCAATGCGGATCAAGGATGCGCTGCAACGGCTGTTCGAAATGCGGTCAATGCGGAAATACGGGATAAAACAAACCGCCCCGAAAACGGAGCGGTTTCGAATTTTCCCGAATCAAGCCTGCGGAACGGGCGCGGTCGGCGTTTTATGGCGGAAAGTGATGCGACCTTTGGTCAAATCGTAAGGAGTCATTTCGATATCGACTTTGTCGCCCACCATGACGCGAATGCGGAATTTGCGCATTTTGCCCGCAGTATGCGCCAAAATTTCGTGTCCGTTTTCCAGTTTGACGCGAAACATGGCGTTGGGCAGCTTTTCAACGACGACGCCGCTGAATTCCAATAACTCTTCTTTAGCCATAAACAATCCTCACTTTAACACATTAAAAATCGTAAGAGTCCAATTCGTCTTCGGACATATCGTTGTGCTGATAATCCGAAAAGATGTCGGCGCCTTCTTCTTCCCATTCGATGCCGCGAATGACCCAATTGCTGATCTGTTCCATTTTTTCCAACGGGATGTTCAGCGCCATACCGACTTTGGAAATGAACAGGATTTCCGAATCGGACAAATCGCCGTCTTCGTATCCCAGATAGAACATTTCGCGGATCAAAACCAAAGCGAAACCGGGATCGGTGATGGTTTTCACCAAAGCAAGGGCTTCTTCCTCGGATCTGGGGCGGATGGCTTCTTTGGCATCGTCTTTGGACAGGTTGTAGAGTTTTGCCAAATCGACGAAGAACTGTTTTTCGTTGCCGTCAAAATCGCCGTCGACGCGCGCCAAATGGGCGATGGTTCCCAAAAAAGCGATGCGCTGTTTCAAATCGACGTTTTCAAAAAATTCCATCATGGCGGTTTCTCCCTAAAAACACATCAATTATGTCATTTATACGCGTTTTGTCGAAATTTAAAAGGAAAAAGTGAAGAAACCTTAAGAATATAAGCTTTTTTCCGTCTGTTTTCAGGAAAAAACGTTTGCTATGCTGACGGTGTTTTTGGTCAATTCAACGATTGGAAAGAAAAAAGAAATGCATATCGGTACGGTAAAATGGTTCAATCAAACCAAAGGATTCGGCTTTATCTGTCCGAACGACGGCGGAAAGGATGTTTTTGTACACATCACCGCCGTTCACAAAGCGGGGGTTCGCGGATTGAAAGACGGACAAACGGTGGAATACGAAGCGATAACGGGAAAAGACGGCAGAATTTCCGCAGAAAATCTGCGCGTGCAGTAAACGGCGTTTATGCCGACCGTCTGAAAAAGCCCTGTCCGGGGGCTTTTTTGTATATCTGAAAACCGTCCCAATGAACGGGGGAGATTTGAGGTTTGGCAGAATTTTGCGGGCGAAGGGATTTACTCGCTTGCGCTCGTCCTAACGGACCGCCGTTTCACGGCGTTGCTTCCGCTGACGCTCCAGCCGAACCCTCTTCTCGGGTTCAAGCCCCCTGCCAACTTCCAATAAAAAAACCGTCCTAATGGACGGCGGAAACTCGATATGTTGTTAAAATGCGGGCGAAGGGATTTACTCGCTACGCTCGTCCTAACGGACCGCCGTTTCACGGCGTTGCTTCCGCTGACGCTTCAGCCGAACCCTCTTCTCGGGTTCAAGCCCCCTGCCAACTTCCAATAAAAAAAACCGTCCTAATGGACGGTTTTTTTTATTGGAGCGGGCGAAGGGATTTGAACCCTCGACATCAACCTTGGCAAGGTTGCGCTCTACCCCTGAGCTACACCCGCACGCTTCATCGTGAACAAGGGGCAGTATATAGAATTGTTTTGCTTTTGCAATATTTTTTTTCATATTTTTTTATTTTTTTTAAAATCGTTGTTTTTCAAAGTGTTAAAAAGCATATTCCAACCGAAATCATCGTTTAAATTTTTTGCGTTTTCGGGTATGATACAAAAAATTTTGAATCGAAAGGAATGTCCATGCCTTTACTGCTTGACGAAAATGCGCTTCCCGCCGTACCGGTCGCTTCCGCCGCCGTTGTCAAAGACGGTTCGATGCAGACGTTTAAGACCGATGTTGCCGAGGAATCCAAAAAACGCACCGTTTTGGCGTATTTCACCTCTTCCGCCGTTGAAAAGGACCGCTTTTTCCCGCTGTTGGAAAAATACGTCAATCTGGCGAACGGCAAAGCGGTTCTGGTGCGGTTTTTTGTCGAGGAATGCCAACCTTTGGCGGCGCAGCTGGGGATTCGCAGCGTGCCGACGACGATGATTTTCGCCAAAGGGGCTTTGGTGGACGGATTTGCGGGTGAAATTCCCGAATCGCAGCTTAAGCAAGTCATGCAGGCGTTAATCGGCAAAGACGCTCTTTCGCTGGACGAGCTGCTGAAAAAAGCCGCCGAAACATTGCAGAGCGGCAACGCGGACGCGGCATTGGGGCAATACGCCGCCGTTTTGGAAAAAGACGAAGCCAATTCCGCCGCTTTTGCGGGGATGATTCGCTGCTTTATCAAGCTCAAGCAATTCGACGCCGCGCAAGACATGGCGGACGGACTGGACGCGTCGGTCAAAAGTCCCGAACTGGACGCCGCCAAAGCCGCTTTGAAAATCGCGATTGAAAATCAAAACGCGCCCGCCGTCGATCAAGCTGCCGAAAAATTGAAACAAAACCCCGACGATTTGCAGGCGCGGTTTGATTACGCCGTCGCTTTGTTCGCCGCGGACAAGCCCGAAGCCGCCATTGACGAACTGATCGCAATCTTTAAAATCGACCGCGAGTGGAACAATGATGCGGCGCGGCAGGAATTGTTCAAAATCTTTACGTCATTGGGCAATTCGAATCCGATTACGGTCGCGGGGCGGCGCAAACTGTCGTCTTTGCTGTTTTCGTAAAGGCGTAAAGAAATGAGCGACAATCTGTTTGATGTAACAATGGTCGAACTGCCGACGATTTTGCCCGCTTTGCCGTTTTCGGGATCGTTCCTGTTTCCGGGGACGAAGCTGAATCTGCGCATTTACGAAATGCGGTACATCCGCTTGGTCTTTAACGCGCTGGCGTCGTCCAGAATGGTCGGCGTCGTTCAGCCCAAAGAACAGGACGGACCGCTGAGAACGCCCGCTTTGTATCATGTCGGATGCGCGGGCAGAATCTCCAGCTTTACCGAAGCCGACAACGTTCTGCTGATTACTTTGACGGGGATTTCTCGGTTTAACGTCGTGCGGGAAATCGAACACGCGAATTTGACGTACCGCAACGTCGAAGTGGATTTCAAACCGTTCGCCGCCGATTTCGCGCTGAAAAAGTTTAAATTCGACAAGCGGCGGCTGTATGCGGCTTTGGACCGATATGCGTATTCCAACAATCTGGACTTTGATTCGACGGGGCTGAAGCAAGTTCCCGACGAACAGGTTTTGATGACTCTGGCGAGCCTTCTGCCGTTTTCCGCGGCGGAAAAAGAGGCTTTGCTGGAAGCCGTTTCGCCCGACAAATTCTTTGAAACGCTGGTGCTGCTGCTGGAAATGAACGCGGCGGCGACAAACAATTAAACGGATGAAAAGATGAGCCGCAAAACCCTGTTCCCGCCCGTATTCAAAGCGTTCTTTCACAAAGCCGCGATTCGCTTTGCGGGGCTTGCCGTCATTGCGGCGGGCATTGCGGTTGCCGTTGCTTTGGCGACGTATCGAATCGCGGATCCGTCCTTTAACACGGCGACGGGCGAAGCCCCCGTCAACGCTTTGGGATATTTCGGATCGTATTTGTCGGATACGCTGTGGCAGTATTTCGGATTCGGCGCGCTGCTGTTTCCCGCGGCTTTGGCGGCATGGGGCATTATCGTTGTCCGCCTGAAATGGCATAAATTGCAAGCTTTGCGGATTTTGTGCTTTGTTCCGACTCTGCTGTTTGTTTTGATTCTGCTGTCCGCCCTGCCGCCTGCGGACGTGTGGCCCGTATACGCGGGCGCGGGCGGCGCGGTGATGCCCGCTTTGTATTCCTCTGCGATAGCGTTGCTGAAAAAAGCGTACTTTCCGTATCCCGCCTGTGTGATTCAGCCTGTCGTGTTTGTTGCGGCGGTGTTCGGACTGGCGGCGACTTTGGGCATTCCGTTCTGGCTGCTGAAACGGTGGTTCGCGGCGCTGAAAGCGGGCGTGAAGCGGCTGATTGCGCTGATGAGGCGGCGCGGAAAAGAACAGGCGGAAACGGACGAACACGATTTGCCCGACGAAATCCCCGAAAGCCTGTTTACCAAGCAAGGGGATCTGGATTTGGGCGAAACGCCGCAGCCTGAAAAAAAGACCGCGCCGAAACCGTCGCCTTTGCGGTCCATCAAGGAACAACGCGACTATCAAAAGCAGGATTATCATTTGCCCAAACTGGACCTTTTGGCAAAGCCCAAAGCCGACAAAGAACCCGTGATGAGCAAAGACGCAATGGAAGCCCGCGCCCGCCAGCTGGAAACGGTTTTGGAGGAATACGGCGTCAAGGGCAAAATCGTCAACGTCCGCCCCGGTCCCGTTGTTACTTTGTTCGAACTTGAACCCGCCCCCGGAATTAAAACGACGCGCGTGATCAACCTTGCCGACGACATCGCGCGGTCGATGAGCGCGCTGTCCGTGCGTATTGCGGTCGTCCCCGGCGAAAGCGTCATCGGCATCGAAATGCCCAACGAAAAACGCGCCGACGTGTATTTGAAGGAACTGCTGGCGACCGACGAGTTCAAAAAATCGGAAAAGCCGCTGACTTTGGCTTTGGGCAAGGACATCGGCGGAAAACCGACCTTTACGGATTTGGCGAAAATGCCGCACTTGCTGGTGGCGGGGACAACGGGTTCGGGTAAATCCGTCGCCATCAACACAATGATTTTGTCGCTGCTGTACCGTTTGACGCCCGAACAGGTGCGTTTTATCATGATTGACCCGAAAATGCTGGAACTGTCCGTTTACAACGGGATTCCGCATTTGTTGACGCCCGTTGTGACAGACCCGAAAAAAGCGGTTTTGGCTTTGAACTGGGCGGTGCGGGAAATGGACGACCGCTATCAGCTGATGAGTCAGGTCGGCGTGCGCAACATTGACGGCTATAACGAAAAAGTCAAGGAAATGCAGGCTTCCAAAGAGCCGATGACGCGCACCGTTTTGACGGGGTACGACGACGGCGTTCCCGTGTACGAAGAACAGCCGCTGAATTTGCGCCCGTTCCCGTACATCGTCGTGATCGTCGACGAAATGGCGGATTTGATGCTGACGGCGGGCAAAGACGTTGAGGTCGCTATTCAGCGCATTGCGCAAAAAGCGCGCGCGGCGGGCATTCACTTGATTATGGCGACGCAAAGACCGTCCGTGGACGTCATCACGGGAACGATCAAAGCGAACTTCCCCGAACGAATCAGCTTCCGCGTTACAACGAAAATCGACAGCCGCACGATTTTGGGCGAACAGGGCGCGGAGCAGCTGCTGGGGCGCGGCGATATGCTGTATTTGGCGCAGGGACAGCGGGCGAAGCGTCTGCACGGTCCGTTTGTCAGCGACGCCGAAGTCGAAGCGATTACGGCGCATTTGCGGCTGCAGGGCGTTCCTCAATACGAACAGGCGGTGACCGAAGAACCGCCCGAAGCGGCGTCGGGCGGGACGGTTGTCGGCGCGGAAACGCAGGATGACGCCAACAGTCTGTACGACAAAGCGGTGGCGATTGTTTTGCGGGACAGAAAGCCGACGACCAGCTATATTCAGCGGCAGCTGCGAATCGGTTACAACCGCGCGGCGGATTTGATTGATCAAATGGAACGCGAGGGCGTTGTTTCCGCCCCGAATGTTGCGGGCAAACGCGAAATTTTGGTTCCCGAACGCAATTAAAGGAAAAGATGATGCTTAAAAAAGGGATTTTGACGGCGGTTTTGGTTTTGTTTGCCGTTTCGGCGCAGGCGCAGCGGATAAAATACGCGCCGCTGACCGAATCGCAAAAACAGACCGTCAAAGCGGTTGAGGATTACTTTAACGGCATTCGGTCGATTAAAAGCGGATTTTATCAGGTGTCGCAGAACGGCGCGTCGGCGGAGGGGACTTTTTTAATGAAAAAGCCCAACAAAATGCGGCTGGAATACGCGACGCAGCCCGTCGAAATCGTGGCGGACGGCTATTATCTGATCTTTCATGACAAAAAGCTGGAGCAAGTAACGTATCTGGATTTGGATGAAAATCCTGCGTCCCTGATTATGAAAGACGGCTTGTCGTTCGAAAAGGAAAAACTGGAAATCGAAAACGTGGAGCGTGAAAACGGGCTGGTCAGTTTGACCGTTTTCCGCAAAGACCAGCCGCAGGCGGGCAAAATCACGCTGGTGTTCAAGGACCGCCCGCTGACGCTGAAGCAATGGCGGGTCGAGGACGCACAGGGCATTTCAACGCTGGTAACGCTGACAGACACGGATTTCAATGTTCCGTTGGAGGACGAATCGTTTAAATTCAAAGATCCGCGCCGCAAACGTCCGGGGGATTAAAGCGTTTTTTTGATTTTTTCGATTCTTTGCGCTTCGACGGCTTTTGCGATTTTCAGCCAGCGGAACATTGCCAGAACTATGGCTTGGGAAAAGCCCTTCGCCCCTTGCAGGCAATAACGCTGACCGAAGAAATAATGCAAAAATTGATAGGGAAATTCCCAATACAGGCGGATGACGGACACTTTGCGGTGTTTTTGCGCCATCATGCGCTGCAGTTCGGAACTGTGCTTGTTGTACTTGTCAATCGCCTGTTCCAGCGTCAGCAGCGAATAGTGATAAATTTCGTTTTTCAGCCGTCCGACTTTGATTCCTTTCGGCACGGCGACACGGTCTTTGTTCTGCTTGTCGGGCGGAACGGTCATCAGCGATTTGTCGTATAGCCGCACGGCAATGATTCTTGACGGGAAAAGGCACGGCTTTTCGTCAAAGGGATACATATTCGTGATTTTCACGGCATACGCTTTATCTTTCGGTGCGTTTTGCTTGATTTTCAAAATCTCGTCAACCAAAGCGTCCGACAGCACTTCGTCGGCGTCCAGCATCAAAACGAAATCGTTTTCGCAAAGCCCTTCGGCATAGTGTTTTTGGTCGCAATAGCTTTTCCATTCATGAAAGAAAGTCTTTGCGCCGAAGCTTTTGGCAACCTCGACGGTCGCATCCGTGCTGCCGCTGTCAACGACGACGATTTCATCGGCGACTTTCGCCGCTTGGCTCAAAGTGCGGGACAAACGCGACGCTTCGTTGCGCGTGATCATATAAACGGACAGCTTCATTTTTTGTATTCCTTAACGCGGTTTTGTTTATCCTTGAACAAAACCCGTTGGATTGCAAGCAATTTCATATTGCTTTCGCCGCATCGGGCTAATACACTGGCAAAAAACGGCAAAAGGGTGAAAAGATGCGCATTGTAAACGTGATGATCAGCAAAGTGCAGGGCGGTGTTGAACAGGCGTTCGACGACTACGGGCGCGCTTTGGCTTTAAAAGGACACGATGTCTTGGCTGTTATGGACGCGCGCGGAAAAACGGCGGAAAAGTTCAAAGCTTCGGAACGCATTGAGCCGTATTTCATCCGTTTCAACCGCTGGAATTTGTTTTTGCTGATTCCGCTGTATTTCGAACTGAAAAAATTCCGTCCCGATTTGATTATTCTGCACAGCAAAAAGGCGATTGATTTGTTTTCCCTTTTGGCGCGGCTGCTGAAAATCAAAACCGTTGCCGTCGCCCATAATCCGAAGCTGAAAAAAATCGACAAGTGCGACGCCGTTTTTTCCATTACGCAGTACCAAAAGGACATTTTTGTTCAAAAGGGGCTGAAGCCCGACCGCGTGTTTGTCATTCCGAATATGATTGACGACGCGCGTCCGCTTGCACCCGCAAAACCGTTTGCGAAACCGCCCGTTGTCGGCGTTATCGGACGGCTTGACGACCCTGTGAAAGGCTTTCCCGATTTCATCAGAGCGTTGGGGGAGTTGAAAAAGCAAAACATTCCGTTTAAGGGGGTTATCGGCGGCGCGCCGACGGGAAAAGACAGGTCGGAATACGACAAAATCGTTGCGCTGATTCAAGAACTGAATCTGCAAAACGATGTCGATTTGTTGGGTTGGTTTTCAAACCAAGATGATTTTTATAAGTTAATTGACGTTTTTGTTTTGTCGTCGACACATGAATCGTTCGGCATTGTGTTGCTGGAAGCCATGGTGCGCGCAAAGCCCGTTGTGTCGTCGCTGGCGGAAGGACCGCGTGAAATTTTTGCAGACAACTCCGCCGCTTATACGTTTCCCGCCGGTGATTGGCAGACGTTGGCGAAGTGTTTGAAAGCCGCTTTGTCCGATCAATCCGCCGCGCGGCAAAAAGCGGTCGAGGGCTACAATTTGGTGCGGCAACGGTATTTGCTGGCGTCTGTCGCCGAAAAACTGGATAAGGCGGTGAGGGCTGTCAAATCCGGATTTTCTTGAAGAAATCAAAACGTTTGCGGGCTGTTTCATAATTGCCGGCAAGCAGGGCGTTCAGCACAAAACGTCTGCCGATGGTCAAATCGTGCGCAGAAACGTAAGTGTTTTGTTCCAAATTTTTCCATTCATTGCAAAACAGAGTCAACAAATTCGAATCCGGCGATTTGAGCAGCGGCGTCAGCAGACCGAAGATCTGATACCGCGCCGCATAGCGGGAAAAATACCGCAGCTGTTTTTTCGGCATCCGCTGCAATTCGGCGGACAGCATTTCGGCAACCGTGAACACGTCCGTAATTTTTTCGGCGGTTATCGTTTTGGTGATTTGCGTCGGATGGGAACGGTAGAAATACAAACGATTGGCGATATACGCCGCTTTTTTCACGCGTTCGAACACTTTGAAAGTCGTATAAAAATCCTCGGCGATTTTGACGGCTGGAAAACGCAGGTTGTCAAACAGGCTGCGGCGGTAGAGCTTTCCCCATGCCATAACGTTTATTTTTTTGCGAAACAAAGGCGCGAAACCCGATGCCGTGCGGATTTTTTTGATGCTTTCGTCGGGAACGGTGTCGTTTATCGTTGCGTCGCAGCCGATTCTTTTGAAACCGTGGCAAACGACGTCCGCATTCGTTTTGTTTTGAACGGAAAGCAATATTTCAAGCGTTTTGGGCGACAGCAGATCGTCGCCGTCGCAAAACACGATGAAATCACCCCGCGCGATTTCCAACGCCGCGTTTCTTGCCATTCCCGCCCCGCCGTTCGGACGGGTCAAAACACGGATGCGGGCATCCCGTTCGGCATAATCCTGCAAAATCCGCAAGCAGCCGTCGGGCGACGAATTGTTGACGGCGATGATTTCAAAATCGGAAAACGTTTGGTTCAAAACGGCGTCCAGCGTTGCGGGCAAGTATTTTTCGCAATTGTAAACGGGAATAATGACGGAAATCACGGGCATTTCAAAAACCTTTGTAAATCATTTCGTTTTTACTATACTGAAAGCGGAATTTTAAAACAAGGGGGCTTTTATGACCGTTTCATCCAGCGCCGAAGATTACTTGGAAGCGTTGTTTCAACTGGAATCGCAGGGCAAAAAACTGACGGTGACGGCGCTTGCCGAACAGCTGAAGCGCACCAAGGGAACGGTCGTGACCGCGGTCAAAAAGCTTGCCGAGCAGGATCTTGTCCGCCACCAATCCTACGGTGAAATCAGTTTGACAGGAAAAGGGCGCGAAATCGGCTGGCGGATTGATATGAAGCATGAATGCCTGACGGGATTTTTCAACGAACTGCTGGGCATCGAGGAACGCAAAGCCGAAGAAATCGCCTGTCTTATCGAACATCACCTTGACGGCGGGGCGGCGGAAAAGTTTTTCAATCTGGTCGCTTTTTTGACGACGGCGCAGGAAAAAAACAAATCGTTTGCCGCGGATCTTGCCGCCGCTTTGCGCGAAACGCCCGCCTTGCCCGTTCCTTTGACGCTGTTCAAAGGCGAAAAAGCCGTCGTTTGCCGCGGGGAATACGCGGGCGCGTCGATTGAAAACATTACGGCGGAAAGCTGTAAAATCAACGGGCGGCAAGTCGCCCTGTCGCCCGAAGATTTTTCAACGATTTGGGTCAAACCTTAAAAAAGCAGTTCCCTGTCTTTCGGATAAGTGATTGTGTATCCGTAATCGACGGTCTTTTGTTCCTGCGGCTGATAAACGCTTTCCCATTTGATAACGCCGACTTTGCCGTCGGGATCGGTTTCATAGCCCGCGGTTGTTTTGTCTTTGGTGATATTGACGGCGATGTCGCTGTTTCGGGCGACGGGCAGAAAATCGTAAACGGCGATTTTCAGCGGTTCTTTGTGCAGATTTTGCACCGCCGCCGCCGTTCGGATCGTGATTTTGTTGTTGCGCGAAATTCTGCCGCCGTTGTCTTCTTCAAAGTCGGCAATCGTGTGTTTGACAAGGATTTTGTCATCCTGTCCGAATGACAAGTGCAGTTTGGCGTTCGGGCGCAGGAAATTCATTTCCGAATCCCCGA
The DNA here is from genome assembly GCA_002349565.1 of Alphaproteobacteria bacterium UBA2903. GTDB lineage: Bacteria > Pseudomonadota > Alphaproteobacteria > CAAGCB01 > CAG-977 > UBA2903. The sequence goes on from DEDN01000017.1 coordinate 17,271, forward strand.
TGAACGCTCCGTCGCGGAACAAAGACATCGTTCCCGGCAGCAGCGGCGCGGGCGCGTTCAGTTGTGTCGAAGCCATTACATAGGCGGCGGGCTGAACAGCCGGAACGGTTTGGGCGTAAATGTCCGCTTTCGCCGACCAGCCGCCGACCAGAAAACGGTGTTCCGACCCGTCGGACGGAACGTTTGCTTTGCCTTTGACGGCAAAAGTTCCCGCAAAATCCGACCCCGAAAATTCCGCGGCGGCGATTTCCGCCGTTCCCGACGGTTCGTCCATCGTGTCGGCAAAGGAACTGTCATTGCGGTAAACCGCCACGCCGCGTTCCAGCATTTTGCCGCGTTTTTTCACGGGTTCGTCCAGATTCAGCCAGCGCGTTTCCAATTCGGGCGGCACCGTGCCGATGACGGGACGCGCGGTCGAAAAAGTCAGATCGATATTCCGCCATTCTTCGCCCGTATGCTGTGAAATCGTGCCGTACTGCATGATTTCGACGGTTTTGTTGCGGGTGTTCAGGCGCGCTTCGTATGTCGGCTTCCACGACGCATTTGCGATTTGATATTGCACGGTCAGCTTCGCCGCGGCGGGGGCGGAGGCTTCGACGTTGACGCGGATTTGCTTCGCGCTTTTCGCCCCGTCGGACAAAAGGCGCAGCTCTTTGTTCAAAGCGGACAGTTCCGCGTCGATTTTGCGGATTTCGATTTGTTTTTCAATCGTTTCCCTGCCCAGCGATTTCATTCCGTTTTGCAGGCTTTGCCACGCCTTGCCCCACGCATCGGGGGACAAAGCGTCTTTTTTGCCGTTGACCGAAACCTGCGGAACGGCGTTCGATTTTGCCATATTCTCAAGGAACGTTTTGCCCGTTTCGGCGGCGGTCAATTCCGATTCGACAAAGCGACGTTTGTCCGACAAATCCGCTATTTTGCCGCGCAGCTTCCGTTCCTGTTCGACAACGAAATCTTTGGAAAACAATTCCTTGATTTCAATCGAACCGATCGAAAACGCGCCCGTTCCCGATATGCGCAAAGACTTTGTGTCCAGCGCGGCGGGCAATCCGTCGAAAACAATCGTGTGCTTTCCCTGCGGCAATGATACTTCCGCATTTCTGGAAATATCGGCGCGTGTCGGGAAAACGGTCGCCGCCGTGATGACGGACGGGGTTGGAATTTCGGCGGCGTTTGCCGCAAAAGGAGCCAGCAGCGTCAGAACAATCAGCTTTTTCATAATATTTTCCTTTATTCCGTAAAATCGGGGGCGTCCATAATGCCGCCGTCGCGGCGCAGTTTGTTCAAACCCCGATTCAGTTTCAAATCCGATTTTTCACCCAGTCCGCGGGCGATGATGTCGCCGTAGTTGCCTTGTTCCGCGATGGTGCGGTACAGCCATTTCGTATCAACGCCCAATCGGTTCGCCGTGGTTTGGTTTTCAGACAGCAAAGCTTTGATTTCGGGGTCGTCCGTGTTGAGGAAATCTTCGATGTTTTGGGCGTTGACGCCTTTTTCTTCGGCTTTGATCAGCCCGCGAATCAGCCAGCGGACGATTTTGAACAATTCGGCGTCGCCGCCGCGAATGACGGGACCCGTCGCGTACGTTCTGACGATTTCGGGCAGGACGACCAGATCGACGTCCGCGGGGGCTTTTTTGAAATAGTCGGAATGCAGAATTTCCAGCCGTTCCAAAATCAAATCGCACCGCTTCAGGTACAGCAGCTCCTTGGCGCGGGACAAGTTCGGCATTGCCATAATCCGCAGGTCAAGACGGTGTTTCGTGTTGTATTCCCGCAGCGTTTTGACGACGAACGGCTGCTGGCTGTCCGCGCAGACGCGCGCGCTCGCATAGTCACGCATGGACGCCGCCGCGTCGTTGTAATGCCCGATGAACGCCAAGGCGGAATGGTAAAAAATCGCGGGGAAAGCATGTTCGGATTGCAGTTCGCGCGCGGGCGACCAGACGTTGCCCGCCAGCAGCACGTCGATTTTGTTTTCGGCAAGCAGACGGTCGCCTTCGCCGCGGTCGACGGGAACGATTTGAATGGCTTCGGGGCGTCCCAAAACGGCGGTGGCGATTGCTTTGCAGATTTCCGCGTCAATGCCCTTGAACCCGCCGTCGCCGTTCGAAGCGACAAAAGCGTTTGCGGTCGTGCGCGCCCCGCAGCGAACGATGCCCGTTTGCTTGATGCGGTTCAACGTGTCGCCCGCATGGGCTTGAAAAGCGGTGAAAAAAACGAACAATGCGAAAATCAAAGACGGCTTCATCTGTAAACCCTTGTGATACCCCCGAAAAAAGGACTATACTGCACTATAAACGAATTTGACTGCCAAGAAAAGGGAATACAATGAAACGGCTGTTTATCTTTTTGACGCTTTTGCTGGCGGTTCAGCCCGCATTTGCCCGAAACACCCCCGAACAATGGCTGGAAACGCAGGGGAAAGCTTTGCTGGAGGCTTTGTCCGACACGAACGATCAAAGCCGTTTCGACAAGACCCGCACGATTGCCGAAACGTCGTTTCACAAAAACGAACTGTCGCGGCTGGCTTTGGGGCGGTACTGGCGCATGTTTTCCGACGAACAGAAAACGCGCTACCGCGAATTGTTTTTCGATTATTTTCTGACGCTTTACACAAAAACGCCGCTGTCCGTCAAGGATTTGCAGTTTCAAATCACGGACAAGCGTTTTTCGGACAAGGATGTCTTGCTCAAAGTCGCGGTTGACGGATCGCCCGTCGTTCAGATTTCCTACGATTCCCAAAAAACGACGGATCAAACGCTGAACCCGATGCGAATCGAACTGATTTTTGCCCTGCGTGAACGGGCGGACGGCTTTTACATCCGCGACGTTCAGATCGAAGGGCAAAGCATGCTGCTGTTTTTGCGCAAGGAAATCGAGGATTCCCTGCGCCGCGCGGGATCCATGCCCGACCGTTTTCTGTCCGATATGAACAACACGATCAAACAAGGGCGGATCAAACGCGGGACTACAGGTAATTCAGCAAACTCAGCTGGTTGATTGCCGATAAAACGGAATACGATACTTCCAAATCCTGCTTTGCCTGCAGCAGATAGGTAACGGCTTCGGTCTTGTCGACTTTGGTCATATTGTTGATGTAAGTCGTCAGGGATTCTTTGCTTGCCGTCTGGCTGTCGATGGTTGTTGCGACCAAATCCAGCTTGCTGATGATAGAATACTGAATCGACGTGATGTCGCCGTTGGTTTCCGTCGAATTGGCGCTGAGCGACGCGTCCAGAATGTTCAAAGCGTCGGATACGCGGGCATACGCGCTTTCGGGATTGTCGGCGTCCAGCAGATTGCCCTGCGCGATTTCGCCCATGGCGCGGAACAGCTTTTCAAACGCCGCCGAAGCCGCCGAAACGTCGTTCGAAAACGCGCTGGTTTCGCTGACGCGGTAGGTCGTTTTCAAATATCCGCCGTCGTAATAGCCGTCCGTCGCGATGTTTGCCGTCGTGTAGGTGACCGTGTCGCCGTATTCGGGAAAGTCTTTGGTTTTCACGGTCAGCGTTTTGCCGTCGGCGGAAACGCCCGCAACCGTGTATTTGCCGTTGTGCGCGCCCGACGTTTTGCCCAAATCGATGGTCGCGCCGACGGGGTAGCTTTTGCCGATGGTGATGCCTTTGCCGTTGGTGATTTGCTTGCCGTTCGTGATGTTCATGTCTTCGGCGACGGGCGTCGAATCGTCAAAGGAAACCGTGCGTCCGTCGGCGGAAACCGATTTGACGATGTACATTCTGTCGTTGCCGTCCGCGCCCTGCACAATCAGCGTGTCGCCCGTTTTATAGGACGAAAACGCGCCCTTGACGGCGGCTTTCATCGCGTTGTCCTTGGCGTAAAAGCCGATGTCGCCCGTTTGCAGTTCGCTGCCTTTGAGCGAATCGGTGATAAAGCCGCGCGTGTCCGAACGCGTCGCGAAATCCACCGTTCCCGTCAGCGTTTGCGGAACGGGCGTCGAGCTGGAAAACGTCAAGGTTTTGCCGTTGTCGGACACATCCTTGACATAATAAACTTCGCCGTTGATGGTGATGTTCTGTCCCGCTTTTACGGTGTCGAACGTGTGCGCGTTCAATGCTTTGATGGTGTTTTTTCCCGCGTCGATTGTCAGCGGATTGGCGGCGGTGTCGACGGTAAATTCTTGGATAACGTCGCCCGCGTTCGATTCCGCCGTAATCGTCCCCGTGTCCAGACTTTGATGAATTTGTGCGGTCGTAACGGGGGCTTCGGTTACGACTTGTTCCTTGAACGTAATGGTCGAGCCGTCTTTGGAAATCGATTCGATGGTTCTGTAGCCGTCGTTTGCGCCCGTGCCTTCGATTTTCATTTTTTCGCCGACTTTGAGGTTCGAAAATTCGCCGACGGCGCCTTTCAGTTCATTCGTTTCGGGCTGATTGTTCAAAATGTCTTCGGGCGTGTTGACGAAGCTCCACCCTTTCGTGAGCGTAACGCCTGCGGAATCCGTCAGCGTTTCGTTGGTGACGGCTTCGACAAAGGTCAGGGTTTTGCCGTCGTCCGAAACGCTTGCGATTGTCAGCGTTTTGTCGTTTCCCGCCGTGCCCGCGACGCCGATTTTGTCGCCGGCGGACAATCCTTTGAATGTGTCGGCGCTGTTGGCGGTCAGCGTTTTCGCCGCCGAATCGAATGTCATTTCGTTGCCCGCCGCGCCGTTCCACGTTGTCGTTTTGGGCGTCAGCGTTTGAAAATTCTGCGTCAGCGTCGCGCCGCCCGTCAGTTCGGACAGCGAACTCATTTTCGACAGCGACGCGGAATAGCTGGTCGGATACGTCAGGATTTTGCCGTCATAGGCGGCTTGAAATTCCTCCAAAGTCGTATAAGGGAAATCGACGGGCTTTTGACCGTCTTTGCCGCCGCCGAAGATGTAATTCCCGTCCACCTGCGAATTTAAATAATACGCCATCAGCGACATGGCTTCAAAAGCGGCTTCCTGCGTGTTTTGCAGGGCGATAAGCTCTTCTTCCGACGGGTCTTCGCTCATTTTCGTCAGGTCGTTTGCGAAAAATTCGCGCAGCTGGTCGCGGAAGTCGATGATTTTCGAACGGATGTCGTCAATCGCCTTTTGCTGGGATTCCAGAACGACTTTGCTGATGCTGTTCGTTTCCAGATATTTTTCGACGACGCTCTGTTCGTTTTGCAGCGACAGAATGCGGTAGCTGGACAATCCGTATTTGTCGTAGGAATCGTACTTGTTGCCCGTCGTCGCCTGATAGCTGAGCTGGTTAATCGAGGATTTCTGGTTCGACATATTATTCATATAGATTTTATACGTTGCCGTTGTGGGGACGCGTGTTGTCATTGCTTAATCCTCCCTTAAACCAGATTGTCCAGAATTTCGAGCAGGTTGATGGTCGTCGACAATACTTTCGCCGCCGCGCTGTAAGTGCGTTCATACATCAGCATCATAGACAATTCTTCATCCAAATCAACACCGCTGACTTCCTGTTCTTTTTTATACAAAGTCGAAACCAGATCCGACTGATAGCTGTAGGACGCTTTGGCGTCGCTTAAGCGCGTGGCAAGCCCGCTGACCACGGACGACGCGTAACCGCTGAGCGTGCTGCTGACTTTGGAAAAGCTGCCCGCCGCGTTAAAGCCGATGTTGCCCGTGAACAGCGCCGCGTAATCGTTTGACAGCGAATTGTCCGTTTCCGACAGATAGTATTCGCCCGATTCCATGCTGTACTGCACTTTGCCCGTGTTCAGCAAAGCGGGCGTTTTCGCGACGTCGGAGCGGATGCTCAACCCCGCCGCGTATCCCGCGTGCGAAGTCTGCAGTCCCAATCGTTCCAAAACGCTGCCGCTTTGTCCGCCGTTGGGCAAAGCTTGCGTCGTTTCGGTCAGTTCCATTTGATAACCGTCTTGGTTGATGATGCGCAGACGGTATCCCGATCCTTCTTTGACGATTTCGGCGCGCACGGTTTGATTGCCCGATTCGTCAACCATGGTTGAGTTGATTTTTTCGGCGATGCTTTTAATCGTGTCGGTGGCGGACACGTCGACCGATCCGAAGTTCAAGCCGTGCTGCGTGTCCGAAAAATGCAAAGTCGTCGTGCCGCGGATGCCGATAAGAGACCCCGCCGACACAATATCCGAATCGTACACGGATTCGTTGGCGGACGAGATGATTAAGTCGTTCAGTCCGAAAAACGACGAAAAGCCCGTAAACGTTCTGTCCGCCGTGCCGTTCGCGTCGGCGTCGAACGCGATTGAAACCTGTGTCGCGTCGCTGCCCTCCAATACCGACGTTTCATCGCGGAAAGCAATCGAGTATTCGCTGGTGCCGAGGTCGATTTTCAAATGTCCGTCCAAATCGACGCCGACGGACGCCGTCGCCAAGTGCGGACCGTCCACGGCGTTTTGCAGCCAGTCCTGAACTTTTTCGGTCATTTCCTCAATCGTTCCCGACGAAAAATCCAGTTCGCCGACCAGACTGACCGAATAGGCTTCCTTGCCTTTTTCGTCGAACAGGATGATTTTCACGTCGCCGCCCGAAATCGTCATCGTTTGGTCTTTGCCGCCGTTGATGAACGTGCGCGTACCCGTCAATTCGTAGACCATATTCGGGTAATTCGTTCCTTGGTTGCCGACTTGGTTCAAGCTTTTGGTCAGCTGGTACGCCAGTTCGTCCATTTCGATTTGCAAGTCCTGCAATTCGGTGTCGCGCAGCTGAATCAAGCCGTACATTTCGCCCGAACCGATTTCGTTCGTGATGTCGTATTTGCCCGCGTAAACGCCCGTGATTCCGCCGCTGGAATAGTTAATCAGCGATCCCGTCGACGCGGCGGGGGAATGCGAAACGGNNCCCCGGCGGGGGGGGGGGGGAAGGCAAAGGGGTTGGGGCGTCTTTGCACAGAAAGGGTTTGCCGCCCGCCGTTAAAATCACGGTTTCGCCCGTCGACCGTTCGTAGGTTTGAATGTCCATGATTTCCGACAGGCGCGTTATCAGTGTGTCGCGGCGGTCGCGGTAGTTGTCCGCCGAAGTGGTGTTCATCGCGTCGGTGCGCACGATGTCGTCGTTCAGCTTGTCCAGCTGGGTTAAAATATCGGTCGCTTCTTTGGACAGTTCGTTCAGGGACTGGTCGATTTCCAGACGCATGGCTTGGATTTGGTCGCTCAACGCCTGAATTTGCGACAACGCCGTGTCAATCGCGGAAACCGTCGTCGAACGCGCGTTCAGTTTGTCGGAATCGACGCCCAGACTTTCAAAAGCCGTTTGAATCGCGTTGACGCGGTTGGAAACCGAAGTTTGGGAATCGGGTTTGCCCATTTTGGCTTGGATGATGTCCAGATAATAGGAACGCACATACGAACTTTGCATGGTGCCGCTTTCGGTGCGGTACTGATAACGCAGCTGTTCGTCGACTTGGCGCAGATTGGTGTTGCTGATGACTCCCGACGATTGACCGTTTGCCAGAATCAAGGTTTGCTGGCTGTACACTTTGCGCGAATAGCCTTCGGTTTTAACGTTGTTGACGTTTTCCGAAACGACGCTCATCGCGTTTTGGGACGCTTTGACGCCGCTTAAAGCCGTTTTGAGGGAAGCTGTCAATGACATGGCGGAATCTCCTGAATTTTTACAGCACTTGGTTGAAGCTCAGCGCCGCGGGGTTGCCTTTGTCGGTGTTCATATTGCCCTGTTTGGTGTACAGGGGCGTGTTTTGCGCTTGGTCTTTGATGTCGTTGACAATCGCGTTCAGCAGGCGGTTCGTCGCGTCGATGTTGATTTTCAGCAAACGCGCGTTTTCGGCGGTCAGTGAATCCAGCGTCGTCGCCGCTTTGCGCAAAGTCGCTTTTTGACCGTCGCTCAGTCGGGCAAAGATTTCCGCGTGTCCCGACAGGGATTTGAACGCTTCCTCGTATGCCAGCGACAGTTTGTTTTTCTGTTCAAACAAAGCTTTGCATTCTTCCTGCCGCTGACGTTTCAAAAGGGTGTTTTCCTTTTTCAACAGGCGGCACAGTTCGCTCATCAGCGTCAGCATGCTTTTCAGTTTTTGTTGGGACTGCATGGCGTTTCTCCTTTAAACGTGTTGTTCTTGAATCAGCTGAGCCATAATTTGGTCGGTCAGTCCGATTCCGCCCGATTGCGCGGTCATTTTGCCGTATTCGTCCACCAGCATTGAACGAAAGATTTTTTCCGCCTGTCCGCCGCCGAACGTTTCGTTCACGGGGATGGTGTCGTACATCTGTTGGAACGTTTGCGTGATGAAAAACGCTTCAAAGTCCTGTACGGCTTGACGGGTTTTTTCATAGCTTCCGCCGGATTTCAGCTTGGGCGCTTCGGTTTGAAGCGATACTTGGGATAAAAAGTCGGTTGTCATCACATCACCTCGATTTCAGCCTGCAAAGCGCCGGCGGCTTTGACCGCCTGCAAAATGGAAATCATATCGCGCGGTCCGACGCCCAAAGCGTTCAGCCCGTCCACCAATTCTTGCAAAGAAACGCCGAATTTCAAGATGTTGAGCTTGTTTTCGGCTTGTTCGTCAACTTCGATGTCGGTGCGCGGAACGACAACCGTTTCACCCGTTGTCGAAAACGGCGCGGGCTGGGATACTTGCGGGGTTTCCGTAATGCGGATGGTCAAATTGCCCTGCGCGATGGCAATCGGGTTGATACGCACGTTTTCCCCGATGACGATGATGCCCGATTTTTCGTCGATGACGACGCGCGCCTGCTGGTCGGGCTGAACCCTCAGCTGTTCGATGTCGGTCAGGACTTGAATCAGCTTGTCTTGTTTCGTCGGCGGCAATTCAAGGTTGACGGTCGCGGAATCCAGCGTCGTCGCCGCGACGTTGCCCAAGTAGGAATTGATTGCCGCCGTAATGCGCGAAGCCGTTGTAAAGTCGGGGTTGCGCAGCGTGATTTTAATGGATTTTTGATTGGCGAAATCGAACGGGATTTCACGTTCGATGACCGCGCCGCTTGCAATTCTGCCCGTTGTCGGAACGCCTTTTGTAACCGACTGCGCGTCGCCCGATGCCGTAAAGCCGCCGATGGCGACGGGACCTTGCGCAATGGCATAGGCTTCGCCGTCCGCGCCCAGCAAAGGCGTTACCAGCAAAACGCCGCCCTGCAGGCTTTTCGCGTCGCCCAAAGCGCTGACCGTAACGTCGATTTTCGTGCCTTGCCGCGCAAAGGCGGGCAGGTTGGCGGTAACCATGACGGCGGCGATGTTTTTGGATTTGATTTTGCCGTCGCGGGTGTTGACTCCTAAACGTTCCAACATGCCGATCAAGCTTTCTTCCGTAAACACCATGGACGAAATGTTGTCCCCCGTGCCGTTCAATCCGACGACCAGCCCGTAGCCGATCAGCGGGTTGTCGCGCACGCCTTCGATGTCGGAAATGTCTTTGATGCGCGAATTGGCAAGCGATTGCCCCGCCGTCATCACGAAAATCAGCGCAAAAGCGACTGTTTTGAAGATGTTTTTGACCGTGTTTTTCATTTCGCGCCTCATTGAAAGCTAAAAAGACGCTTTTTTATATGCGAAAACTGTGCCAATTTTTAAAATCGGAAAACGGCGCAAAGAGCCGCAAAACAAAAAAATCGGGTAGGCAAAAAATGCCCGCTTTTCAAAACGCTAAAAAGCTTTTAAGATGAATCGAAACATAACGAGGAGAGTGTTCCCATGAGTATGAAAGTCGGTTCGGCATCATCGGCGAAATCCGTCGGCTCCGCGCGCAAAACGGGCGGCGTGTCGTCGTCGGGCGCAACGGGATTTTCCGCCCTGTTGGGGGAAGTCGAAGAAACCTCCGCCCCGTCCGTCGCGGCAACGGCAAACGTCGGCGGGGTCGAAGCTTTGCTGGCGGCGCAGGCGGTCGGCGACGCTTTGCAGGACGACGGGCGCAAACGCCGCGCGGTGGCGCGGGGCAACGACATCCTTGACAAGCTGGAGGATTTGCGCGCGGAACTGTTGACAAACGGGGTGTCGAAACAAAAGCTGATTGCTTTGGCGCAGGAATTGCGCGAACGCCGCGACGCGGGATTGGATGACGAACTGAACGCGATTTTGGACGAAATCGAGCTGCGCGCCGAAGTCGAACTGGCAAAATTGAATGTTTGACTTTCAAACCTTTTTGCGCCAGAATAAACCAACTTTTACAGCAAAAAGGGGATTTTTGTATGACTGTGGAACTGCCCGAAGGTTACCGTCCGTCCGCCGACGAACCGTTCATGAACGATATGCAAAAGGAATTCTTCCGACGCAAACTGGTCGCGTGGCGCGAAGAATTGCTGCATGAATCCGCGGAAACGCTGGACAATTTGAAGCAGGGCGGCATGACCGTTCCCGACATTTCCGACCGTGCGTCCGCCGAAGCCGACAAAGCTTTGGAACTGCGCACCCGCGACAGAATGCGCAAAGTCATTTCCAAAATCGACGCCGCGCTTGACCGCATCGAGGACGGAACGTACGGCTATTGCGAAGAAACGGGCGAACCCATCGGACTGGAACGCCTGATTGCCCGTCCGATTGCCACCATGACCGTCGAAGCGCAGGAACGCCACGAAAGAATGGAAAAAACCTATAACGACGACGATTGAGCCGTTCGTTTTTGAATGAAACAAGGCGGGTCTTTGCATCCGCCTTTTTAATGAAAGAATACTTCTATGACAGCTTTGATTCTGGCGTCCGCGTCGCCCCGCCGTTCCGCTTTGCTGAAACAAATCGGCATCGTTCCCGACGAAATCATTCCCGCCGACATTGACGAAACCCCTTTGAAAAACGAACTGCCCGCGCTTTACGCCGAACGCATGGCGCAAACCAAAGCGGAAAAAATCGCGGCAAACGGCGCGTTTGTACTGGCGGCGGATACGGTTGTCGCGTGCGGGCGGCGCATTCTGCCCAAAGCCGAAACCGACGACGACGTGCTGGAATGCCTTGATTTGCTGTCGGGGCGCAGACATGACGTTTACGGCGGCATCTGCCTGATAACTCCCGCGGGCAAAGCGGTTGTGCGCCGCGTGAAAACGTCTGTCGTGTTCGCCCGCCTGTCCGACGAACAAAAAGCGGCGTATCTGAAAAGCGGCGAGGGATTGGGCAAAGCGGGCGGCTATGCGGTTCAAGGCATGGCGGCGATGTTCGTGCGCGAAATCATCGGGTCTTATTCCAACATTGTGGGGCTGAGCCTATACGACACGGCGGCGCTGCTGCGCGGGAACGGATACCTTTAATGCGCTTGGTTCATTCCTTGGGCGAAAAGGATGAAATCACCGCCGTTTTCGACGGCGACGCGCTGCGCGATCTTTACGTTGATTTGCCGAATGCCCTTGCCCCCGAAACGGTTTGCCGCGCCCGTGTGCTGAAAGCCGTTGCCGGCGGGTGGTTCGTTGCCGTCGGACACCGCACCGCTTTCATGGAACAAACGAAAACCGCTTTGGATTGGGACGGCTTTCCCGTTTCTGTCAGCGAAGGTGTTGCCGTTTTGGTGCAGGTGCGTCACGCCGCGGCAGAGGATAAAGACGTCAAAGTTTCCTCCGATATCGCTTTGGCGGGCGACGCTTTGGTGTATACGCCCAATCGGCGGGGTGTCGCCTTTTCCCGCGCCTTAACATCACAGGCAAGGGAACGGCTGGGCAAAGTGCTGGACGGCATCGGCGATTCCGTAACAGTGCGCACGGCGGCGGAAAGCAAAACCGCCGATGAATTGACGGAAGAACTGAAGTCTTTGCGCGCGCTGTGGAACGCCGTTTTGGCGCAAAAGGGCGAAATTTTGTGGGAACCCGAAGCAAGCGTTTTCCGCGCGGCGCAGGAATATGCGTCCGTTTTGTCCGAAGTCGCGACGGACAGCGCGCAGACGGCTTTGCGCTTGAAAACCGTGTTTCCGAAAACCGATCTGGTTTTAAGCGGTCTGCGCGAACGCGAAGCTTTGCCGCAAGTCATCGAGGAAGCTTTGGCGGCGCGCACGGATTTGCCGTGCGGCGGATCGCTGATTGTCGAACGGACGGCGGCGGCGGTGTGCTTTGACGTGAACGCGGGCGGAGCGGCTTGGGACGAAGCGAACGAACAGGCGGTTTGTGAAATCGCCCGCCAAATCCGAATCAAAGGCTTGAGCGGGCAGATGATTGTCGACTTCGCGGGCAAAAAGGACAAAGCCGCGATTGCCGCTTTGGGCAAAAAACTGGAAAAACTGAACGATTCCCTGCGTATCGCGGGGGTGTCGAACTTGGGATTGCTGGAAATGACCAAGCGGCGGGGGCGCGCCTGCCTGTTGGACATAAGGAGGAAAAATGAAAGTGCCGACGATTAAAGATTTGCAGCTGGATATGCCGACGGTTGACGGCAAAGTCAAATGCCCGATTTGCGGCAAACCGTCGCAGAAACCGTATGCGCCGTTTTGTTCCAAGCGGTGCGCGGACATCGATTTGAACCGCTGGCTGACGGGAAGTTACGTCATTCACACCGACGAAGAACCCGACGACGAAACGTCCAAAAACGCCGAAGAGTGATTTTTTGTAAAAAAGGTGTGGACAAGCAAAACTTTATCGGTTATAAGTCTGTTTTGTAAGGCGCCTGGGTAGCTCAGTTGGTAGAGCAGGGGACTGAAAATCCCCGTGTC
>DEDN01000027.1:0-212 GCA_002349565.1 Alphaproteobacteria bacterium UBA2903
GATCTCTTCGGAAAGATCATACTGGATCCCGTCAATGCGGACACGCGAAAAGCCGCTTTTTCTGGCTCGCTCCAGTTCCTTGACATATTGCCCCTTCTTACCGCGGACAATGGGGGCAAGCAGCTGGAATTTCGTCCCTTCCGGCAAGGCCAGGATCTGATCGACGACCTCATCAATGGACTGCTGCGTGATCTCCCTGCCGCAGACCGGGC
>DEDN01000027.1:269-5682 GCA_002349565.1 Alphaproteobacteria bacterium UBA2903
CCGCAGACCGGGCAATGCGGAATGCCGATGCGGGCATACAGCAGACGCAGATAATCATAGATCTCCGTAACAGTTCCCACGGTCGAGCGCGGGTTCTTGGAGGTGGTTTTCTGGTCAATGGAAATGGCAGGAGACAAGCCTTCAATGCTGTCCACATCCGGTTTCTCCATCTGACCGAGGAACATTCTCGCATACGAGGACAGACTCTCGACATATCGCCGCTGTCCGTCCGCGTAGATCGTATCAAATGCGAGTGACGACTTGCCGGATCCGGAAAGGCCGGTCATGACCACCAGCTGATCCCGGGGGATGGTCACGTCAATATTTTTCAGGTTATTCGCTCTCGCGCCCCTGATGACGATTTCATTTTTCTGCATAATCCTTTATCCTCTGTTAGATTTGTTATTTCTGTATGAATGAACCTGCTCTCTGGCATATTCGACCATCTTCGGAAAGCTCTCCGGCTGGTAACAGCCGACTGCCTGCCTCCGGCGGGAATCAAAATGGCTGCACATCAGCTCCAGCTGCGACTGACGGTCGGGCGGAGCAGTCAGATAGGCTGTATCAATCGGCTTTTCCGAGCATAGCACATACACAACACAGCCATCTGCATCACAGATCAGCGCACAATACAGATCAGTCAGCTCACCGCCGTTGTATTGCTGCAAAAACGCATCAAAGGGATCCTCTCCGCTTCCGATCTGAAATGTACCGGTAGACAGCGTATTCCCTGCGGCTGTATACAGTGCTGCGGTTTTGCAGACAGTCGTTGCATGTCCCTCAAGGGTTTTCAGTCTGGCGTTTGCAGTGTATCCGAACATCTCGCCGATCATCCACCAGCAGCCGACGCCGAGCAGGACGACAGCTGCAATGATGATTGCAAGCCATTTCCGGCGTTTTTTCTGATGATCGGGTGCAGACTCAAAATCCGGTGTCTCCGTCTCTCTGATCATCACTTTTCTCCTTTGAGCTTGGCGATCTCATCGCGCAGGAAGGCTGCATGCTCGAATTCCAGGAGCTTTGCCGCTTCCTTCATCTGCTTGGTGAGCGATTCGATCAGTTCGTCGCGCTCCTTTTTAGACATCTTCTTTCTGGACGTCTTCTCCTCGACATCCTCCTTTTTGGAGATTTCGATTACCTCATGAACATCCTTGATGATGGTCTTGGGAACGATGCCGTGTTCTTCATTATACGCCATCTGAATTGCGCGGCGGCGCTCCGTCTCACGAATGGCGCGTTCCATAGATCCGGTCACAGTATCCGCATACATGATGACCTGACCATGCGCATTTCGTGCAGCGCGTCCGATGGTCTGCACCATTGACGTCTCGCTGCGAAGGAATCCTTCCTTGTCTGCATCAAGAATCGCCACAAGCGATACCTCCGGAATGTCCAGACCCTCGCGCAGAAGATTAATGCCGACCAGGACGTCAAATTCACCCAGCCGCAGATCACGGATGATCTCCATACGCTCAATGGTATCAATATCATGATGAAGATACCGCACACGAACTCCCATTGTTTCCAGGAAGGTCGTCAGATTCTCTGCCATCTTCTTGGTCAGGGTCGTGACAAGCACACGCTCATGCTTTTCCTCGCGCAGATGGATCTCAGACAGAAGATCATCCATCTGTCCGTCGATCGGCTTGACAATGATCTCGGGATCCACCAGACCGGTCGGCCGGATCACCTGCTCGACAATGTCTGCACTGTGATCGTGCTCATACTCTCCGGGTGTCGCACTGACAAACAAAGCCTGCCGGATATGCGTTTCAAATTCCGCAAACGTCAGCGGGCGGTTATCAAATGCACTCGGCAGACGGAAGCCGTAATCCACCAGCGTCTGCTTTCTGCCGCGGTCGCCGGCACTCATGGCACGCACCTGCGGCAGAGTGACATGGCTTTCATCTACGATCAGCAGGAAATCTTCCGGAAAATGGTCAAGCAGGGTGTAAGGCACACTGCCCGCAGGACGTCTGGCAAGCACACGGGAATAATTCTCAATGCCGGGGCAAAAGCCGATCTCCCGGAGCATTTCAATATCATAGTGTGTGCGCTGCGCGATCCGCTGTGCTTCGAGCAGTTTATTGTTGGCTGTAAAATACGCTACACGCTCGGCAAGCTCGTCCTCAATATCGCGGATTGCTGCTTCAATCTTCTCATCTCCGACTACATAATGCGATGCCGGGAAGATCGCTGCATGCTGGAGAACGGCCTTGACCTTACCGGTCAGGACATCCGTTTCACAGATGCGGTCGATCTCATCACCGAAAAACTCAACGCGGATGGCCGTATCTGTCGAATTAGCCGGAAAGATCTCTACCACATCACCGCGGATGCGGAATTTATTACGGGTAAAATCAATGTCGTTGCGTTCATACTGGATTCCAACCAGCTCCCGCGCCAGCTCGCCGATGGGCTTTTCCATCCCTACCCGCACAGAAACAGTCATGTTCCGGTATTCTTCCGGAGAACCGAGAGAATAAATGCAGGAGACAGATGCCACAATGATCACATCTTTACGCTCCGCAAGCGCAGTTGTCGCAGAATGGCGGAGCTTGTCGATCTCGTCATTGATCGAGGAATCCTTTTCAATGTAGCTGTCTGTGCTCGGCACATACGCCTCCGGCTGGTAATAATCATAGTAGCTGACAAAGTACTCTACCGCATTCTCCGGGAAAAATGCCTTGAATTCGGAACAAAGCTGCGCAGCAAGAATCTTGTTATGGGCAAGCACGAGGGTAGGTTTGTTCAGATTTGCAATGACATTCGCCATGGTATAGGTCTTGCCCGACCCGGTTACGCCCAGAAGGGTCTGAATATTCCTGCCCCTCTGATACCCCTCAGTCAGCTCGCGGATCGCCTTCGGCTGGTCACCGGCCGGCGCATAGGGCGCATGCAGCTTGAAAGCATCCATCATAATCTCCTTTCCGGATCAGCACATGTGCAGTGAACCCATCTGCGCCATCGAACCGGCTCTGGAACCGGCAACAATGATGTGATCTACAAGACGAATTCCCAAACTGGAGAGAACATCCTTAATTGTGCTGGTTGTATAAATATCCTCACGCGACGGAACAGGTTCTCCCATCGGATGACAATGTGCAAGGATCACATTGGAGCAATGCTGACACAGGATAAAGCGAATCAGATCCTGCATATTGATCTGCATCGCGCTTGTAGCGCCTTTGCCGATCTCCGTACCGTTGACAAGATGAAGCGTATCATCAAGGCACGCTACATAGGCACGTTCTTCCTGATAGTTTGAGAGCAGCTCCTGGAAATACTGGCATCTGTTCTTCACGCTCGAAAGATCCTTTCTATCCGGTGTCGGCTGATTCAGTCTCTCAATCAGCCATCCAATGGATTTCAGAAAACGTGCAGACTTCTCTCCGATGCCCTTAACCTGAACCAGTTCCTGCTGCTGTGCTGCAAATACGCGATCAAGCGAGCCAAAATGCTCCAACAGCTCATGTGCGAGATCGTTTGTGTCTTCACGCGGGATCACATTAAACAGCATAAATTCCAAGATCTCATGATCTTGGAATCCTACGAATCCATTCTGATCAACTCGATTCCGCATGCGTTCCCGATGTCCGCCATGCGGATGATTATATTTTGCGTTTGCCATATCATTCATTCACTTCACAATTTCATTAAATTTTTTAAAATAGGCTTTTCAAATCAGCCGGGATGTGCTATAATAGAAAAAAACGTCAGGAGACAGAACATGAGAATCTTTACCATAACCACAAACGATGCAGGTCAGCGGCTCGATAAATTCCTCACGAAGCTGATGCCCTCCATGCCGAAAGGCATGCTCTATAAGCTGATCCGGAAAAAGGATATTCGCCTGAACCAGGCACGATGCAAAGGGACGGAGATCCTCCGGGCAGGCGATACTGTCAGGATCTTTGCGAAAGAAGAATTCTTTGCCAACCGCAGCAATCTGCATTTTATGCCCGCTTCCGGAAAACCGGATCTCCTGTATGAGGATGACAGCATCCTGATCGCTTATAAGCCCTCCGGGATGTATGCCCACAACGGAGAAGACGAGGTTGTTTCCCTGCTTGACGAAATTCAGAAATACCTCTATGAAAAAGGCACCTATCTTCCGGAGCAGGAGCATACCTTTGCGCCTGCACTCTGCAACCGCATTGACCGGAATACGGAAGGTCTGGTCATTGCAGCCAAGACAGCGGCGGCGCTGCGGGATATGAACGAAGCGATCCGTGAGCGGAAGGTGCACAAGCACTATCTTGCCATTACAGCAGCCCCCCTGCCCGGGCAGCATGAGACATGCACGGCCTGGCTGAAAAAAGAGGATCGCCAGGTTCAGGTCGCTGATACACCTGCCGATCCGTCCTGGAAACGCATCGTCACAGAATACCGCGTGCTTGCACAGTCCGGATGCATGCAGCTTGTACAGGTGACACTGCACACCGGACGCACCCATCAGATCCGTGCGCATCTTGCCTCTCTCGGTGCTCCGATCCTCGGCGATCCCAAGTACGGTCAGCTTGCATCCGCAGAGGAAAACCAATGCCTGTGCGCATGGTCGCTTTCCTTCACCGGACTAGCAGGAACCGCCGTTGCTGCGCTTGACGGCAAAACCGTCACGGTTCCTGCACCGGAATTTGTCAGACGGTATTTTCCGGATGCTGCAATCTGAAAAATCTTATTCCGACAGCTTTTTCTGCATCTCGGCCTCGGAGAGCACAGTCACACCAAGCTCCTGCGCCTTCGTCAGCTTACTGCCGGCATCCTCACCGGCAATGACATAATCGGTCTTCTTTGAAACAGAACCGGAAACCTTTGCCCCTGCTGCTTCCAGCAGGGCTTTTGCTTCGCTCCGTTTCATGGTAAGCGTTCCGGTCAGGACGACCGTCTTGCCACTGAAAAATCCATCCGTTGCCGTTTCCCGTTTTTCATACGGCATTTCCAGTCCCGCATCCTGCAAACGCTTTACAAGCGCTTCTACTGAAGGGTCATGCAACGCAGTGCAGACACTGTCGGCCATGATATCACCGAAGCCCTCGATAGCGGCAATTTCCTCCCTGCTTGCGCTGCGGATCGCATCGAGCGAACCAAAATGCGCACAAAGCAAGGATGCTGCCTTCTGTCCGATGCCCCGGATGCCAAGACCGAAGATCACCCGATCAAGCGGCGCAGATTTACTTTTGTCAATGGCAGCAACGAGCTTTTCTGCCGAACGATCTTTGAACCCTTCCAGGGTCATGATCTGTTCCTTTTGCAAGCCGTAAAGATCCGCTGCATCCTTCACGAGCTCCGCATCCAGCAATGCCGTGACGATCGCAGGGCCGAGGCCGTCGATATTCATGGCGTCGCGGGAGGCAAAATGCACCAGCTGCTTGTGGAGCTGTGCAGGACAGGAAATATTCGGACAGCGCAT
>DEDN01000027.1:5687-111360 GCA_002349565.1 Alphaproteobacteria bacterium UBA2903
CAGAACGGCCTCTTCCTCATCGCGTACCGCTTTCGCGCCGCAGACAGGGCAGCATTCCGGAAGGCGATACGGCACAGAGTCCTCCGTATGAGAAATGCTGCGAAGTACCTCCGGAATAATGTCGCCGGCCTTGCGGACAACAATGGTATCTCCAAGCCGGATGTCCTTATCCGTGATGAAATCCTGATTATGCAGCACGGCGCGGGAAACGCTTGTCCCCGCCAGCAGGATCGTATCAAATACGGCAACAGGCGTCAGTGCACCGGTACGTCCGACATTGACCTCAATGCTCCGGAGCGTCGTTTTCTTTTTCTCCGGCGGGAATTTGTAAGCGACCGCCCACTTCGGCGTTTTGGAAGTGGCGCCCATTGCATCGCGCTCGGAAAGCGCATTGACCTTGATGACAACACCGTCAAAATCGTAAGGAAGATCTGCACGGGAATCTCCGATGGATCGGATCGCCGCAGTGATTTCCTCGGTCGTAGAACAGATCTTCCGGCCGGGGATCACACGGAACCCGCAGTCCTCCAGAAATTGAAGCGTTTCGTCGTGCGTGGAAAATGTCCTTCCTTCGCAGCGCTGCAGATTAAAAATGAAAATATCGAGCTTGCGTCTGGCTGTGATCTCCGATTTCTTCTGACGCAGAGAACCGGCAGCCGCATTGCGGGGGTTTTTGAATGGCTGTTCGTCATTCTCCTCCTGCTCCTGTACAAGCCTGTAGAAGCTCTCGCGCGGCATATACACTTCCCCGCGTGCTTCCACAAGCGGCAGCTCCGTTTTCAGCGTCAGCGGAATGCTTCGGATCGTTTTCAGATTCGCGGTCACATCCTCACCGACAAAGCCGTCGCCGCGGGTAGAGCCGAGTGTCAGACGGCCGTCCCGGTATTCGAGCGATACCGAAAGACCGTCAATTTTCGGCTCGACCGAAAACTGCACATCCGGGAATTCTTCCCTGCAGCGCGTCACAAAGCTGCCGACCTGCTCGATGCTGAACACATCCTGTAAGCTCTGCATCTGCACCTCATGAGAAACCTTCTCAAACTGATTGGATGCTGTGCCGCCCACACGCTGTGTCGGAGAATGCGCAGACCGCAGATCCGGGTACTGCTGCTCCAGATCCGCCAGCTCATGCATGAGCATATCGTAGGTGTAGTCATCCACACTGGGATTGTCCAGCACATAATATTCGTGATTATACTGCTCCAGCAATCCGGAAAGCTCTTCGATCCGGGCTTTTGCCTGTGTATGATCCATCGGATATTTCTCCTTTCGGATGTTATGTTCTTATTATACCACATATCCGGGAAATTAGCAAGGGGGTAATCACTTTTTCCTCATCTATTATATCACAGAATGTTCGGCAAGTCAAATGCCCCCGCAGACACGGGGGCATCCATGAAAGGTTAACTGCCGTAGGGAATTTCGCCGCTGCCACAGCCGCAGCCGTTTCCGGAGCTGTTATCTGTCTCATTCAGAGACAGGGGCGCAAACTCCTCCGTGGGGAAGCGCATCTTGTCAAAGACAGCGCACGGTGCCTCTGTGTCAACGCTGCATTCCTTGCTCGGGATCGTATACTCATAGGTCGGCACCAGCAGCGTGACCGGGCGCGTCAGTTCAATGACGGAGAACAGACCGAGCGTCATCACAACAGTCCGCACAGTCGGCGGCATCTGCCGCTGTTCCGTGCCGGCAGCAGGCTGGCAGCAGACAGATGCGATCTTTGTTTCCAGTGCCAGCGGAGGAACCACCTGGACATTGCAGCTCGGCAGATTGACGACCTCGCAGCAGTCGTCCATATTCCCGATGGAAACGCCGGTACTGGAAAAAGACTGCGTGTTCGATTCGCTGCCGTACAGAATGCTGCTCTTACCCGCATATACGGTGCCTTCCATGACGGTGGGCGTCTCGCAGGCATGCGTATAGCACAGCAGCTCCACACGGAATGTAAATGTGATGTCAATATTGTAGAACCCGCGGTTGAACGGTACCGGTTCAATCCGCATGCAGACATCCTGCACCCGCACGCATTTGCACTTGACAAGCTGGATGTTTGCAGGCAGCTCTCCGGCATCAAGCAGCACAGGCACATTCGACAGGCAATCACGGTCGCTGCAGCTGTCAAATACGCGGTTGACCTTGATCGGGACGGCATCGGATGCACGGCGTTCCGTACCGTCGCCATTCATTTCAAAGCTCATAAAAACCCTCCTGTTCATTCTGTTACAGGGAATCGGTCAATTCCCTTGGTACAGAATATTCAGGAGGGTTCGATTTTGTGACAGGTTCAGTCCTTCATCTCCGGCTTGCCATAGATCTGCTTGAAGAAGCAGGAATAGCTGCCGGTATGGCAGGCATTTCCGGTCTGCTCTACATTGATGAGCAGCGTATCGTCGTCGCAGTCGGCAAAAATGGAAATGACCTTCTGCAGATGGCCGGAGGTTGCGCCCTTGTTCCAGAGCTCCTGACGGGAACGCGACCAGTACCAGGTATACCCGGTTTCCAGCGTTTTCCGCAGGCTTTCCTTGTTCATATATGCCAGCATCAGGACAGTTTTGGTATGAACATCCATCGTAATGGCAGGAATCAGGTCGGATTTCACGAAATATTTATCCAGATCATTCAGATCAATCAGTGAGGACATTGGAATTCTCCTTTCAGAAAAGATTGGCTGTCAGCGCCGACTTCCAGCGGGTATACAGTGCGGCATCATCCGATCCCGGCTGTTCTCCGTTCATAAGTGCCGTATAGACACGCTGACCTGCAAGATTGCCTCCTGCCGGAAGCACAGCGGGATCCTTCTTCCCCGGCATCATCTGACCGGGAACGGCAATGACCGCACGAGCAGGCGGATTTCCGTTCGCATCCGTAATGCGGTTTTCCGATTCAGAAGGAGCATAATCACGAAACGTCAGCCTAAGTCCGGGCGGCAGGAGCACCTCATCCTCATCCGCCTTGGCATACTGCGAGAGCTGCTCTGCCATGATGATACAAGGGGTATCCTCCTGCAAGCGAAACCGCATCAGGACAACACCCACCCGGTCACCGTACTGCGGCAGGAAACCGCTTCGGCATGTGGAGGTAAACGACATGGTTCTGCCCTCTGTAGACATCCGAAGATAATCCGCGAGACGCTCCACACGGTACACCTCGCGTGCATCTCCTCCGGGCTGAAATGCCGAGATCAAGTCACGCAGCAATGAAATGAGGCGTTCTTCATCCTCCAGAATCGCAGAATTCAGCCGTTTTCTCTCTGCTGCGCGGGCTCGTTCTGTTTCGATGCCGGGGAAAAACAGGGAATTCAGAACAACATACGCCTTTCCGTCTCCCCAGAAGGGATCATTCCCCTGCACATCTCCGATGTAATACCGCACGGCACGGCATTGCGCTGCTGTCAGCGGATTCATCGGACAATGATACCCTTGCTGCGGCAGTCATCCTTGACCTGCTGCACCGTCAGCTCATGGAAGTGAAACAGCGATGCTGCAAGCGCTGCGGAGCAATCCGTCCGCTCGAAAGCCTCTGCAAAATCGCCCAGCTTCCCGGCGCCGCCGCTTGCGATCACAGGAATGCTGACCGCATCAACGACTGCCTTGAGCATCGGCAAATCAAAGCCCCCCTTGACACCGTCTGTATCAATGGAATTCAGGCAGATCTCCCCTGCACCGAGCTGCTCGATCTGCTTTACCCAGTCAAGCAGATCAAGCTGCATGTCGATACGGCCGCCGTTGATATACACCGTCCAGTTGCCTGCCGGTGTCTTTTTGGCATCAATGCCGACGCAGATGCACTGGCTGCCGAAAATGTCGGCACCGTCCTTGATAAGCTGCGGGTTCTGTACCGCCTGCGAATTGACAGAAACCTTGTCCGCACCCGCACGCAGCGTTTCCCGGATGTCATCAACGGTCTTGATGCCGCCGCCGACTGTCAGCGGAACGAAAACGCGCTTTGCCGTCTCGCGTACCACATCAAGCATTACGCCGCGGCCTTCATGAGATGCAGTAATATCATAAAAAACGATCTCGTCCGCACCCTGCTTGTTGTATTCTGCGGCGCATTCCACCGGGTCACCGACCTCGCGGATGCCCTCAAAATTCACGCCCTTGACAACCCTGCCGTCACGCACATCCAGACAGGGAATGATTCGTTTTGCGAGCATATAGCCCTCCTTTATTGATTGACAGGCTTTGCCTTAGACGACTGCTTCAGCTTCTGTATATCACCCGGGGATACCCATTGTTCCGTATAGCCGCAGCCGCAGCAGATATAGCGCTCCACCGAAACATTGGAGAAAATGGTCGCACCCACCGCGATGCCCTTTGTGCTGCTGTCGAGAAATCCGTCATTGACAAAGCAGCGAATATCATGACTGCCGCATTTGGGACACTGTTTAGACTGTTTCATCAAGCATTCTCCCTGGTGTAGGAAACCGCCTCGGCAAGATCGAGCGTTCCCTGATACAGCGACTTGCCGGCAATGGTTCCGTACAGTCCCATATTCCGGCAGATCCGGATGTCCTCCATGGTATGCACACCGCCGCTGGCGATCACATTCATGGAAACCGCATCATGCAGGGCAGACAGCTGCTCGGCATTGACGCCGGAAAGGGTGCCGTCCTTGGAGATGTCGGTAAAAATCACCGTTCTGACACCGATCTTCTCCATTTCCTTTGCAAGAGAAATGTAATCCACGGTAGAGGCATCCAGCCAGCCCTCCACGGCAACCATGCCGTTCTTGGCGTCGATCCCGACCGCAATGCGCTCGCCATATGCCTTGACAGCTTCCTCAACAAGCGCCGGATTCTTCAGGGCAATGCTGCCGAGGATCACGCGGGAAACGCCGCCGGAGAGATACATCTCCATGGTCTCCATTGTGCGGATGCCGCCGCCGACCTCCACCTTCAGGGGAGTATGCCTGGCAACGTCGAGGAAAATTGAAGTATTGACAGGCTTGGCATCCTTGGCGCCGTCAAGATCGACCATATGGATCCACTCCGCACCGGCCCTGACAAAGCCCTGTGCCGTTTCCATATAATCCTCTGCAACCTTGTGAGCCGTACCGTAATCACCGCGGACGAGGCGCACGCAGTTGCCGTCCTTAATATCAATTGCAGGGAGAATAATCATACCAGACCTCCGAAATTACGCAGGATCTGCAGTCCGACTTCGCCGGATTTCTCCGGATGGAACTGCGCTCCGAATACATTGCCGCCGTCATACACCATTGCCGGAACCTTGCCGCCGTATTCTACCCAGGCAGCCAGATTGGCATCGGGGCATTTTGCCGCAAAGGAATGCACGAAGTACACGAAGGCTTCCTCAGGAAGTCCCTGCAGCAGCGGGCAGTCAACACCCGGTTCCAGCTTGTTCCATCCCATATGCGGAATGATCAGGCCAGGCGCATCCAGACGCTCTACGGTTCCGGGAATCAGGCCAAGACCGGCACATTCCTCAAATTCATATCCGGTTTCCAGAAGCATCTGCATACCAAGACAAATGCCAAGCAGGGGCTTTTTCTGTGCCTGCGATTTCAGAACATCGACAAGTCCCTTCTGGTGCAGCATCTTCATTGCAGCAGGAAATGCACCGACACCGGGGAGGATCACTTCATCTGCCGCTTCGATCTCAGCCGGTGCTTCGGTCAGCTTGTTGGGCATTCCCAGGTAATCGAGCGCATTCTTGACGCTGAAAATATTACCGGCGCCGTAATCTACAATTGCAATCATCCCAGCATTCCTTTCGTTGAAAAGACTTCGCCGTCTCCGGTCGGTGCCGCCGCAATGCGCAGCGCATGGGCAACGGCCTTGAAGAGTGCTTCGGTCTTGTGATGGTCGTTCTTGCCGTACATGACATTGGCATGGAGCGTAATGCCTGCATTGAAGGCAAATGCCCGCAGGAATTCCTCGGTCAGACAGGTATCATACGCACCGATCATGGCATTGGTATACTCGGCGTTGTAGACCAGAAACGGACGGTTGCAGATATCCATGCAGCAGAAGGCAAGGCTTTCATCCATCGGGATATAGGCACTCCCATACCGCTTGATACCACTCTTGTCACCGAGCGCCTTCGCAAGTGCCTGTCCGAGCACAATGCCGGTATCCTCTACGGTATGGTGAGCATCCACATGCGTATCAANNATCACCGACGGCATGAATCACCATCGGAATCCCGCTGTGTACCGTCAGTGCCGTCAGCATATGGTCAAAGAATCCGATTCCGGTTGAAATATCGTATTTCCCATCCTCCGGGAGAATGGTCACGGTAATATCCGTTTCCTTGGAAGTGCGGGTTACGGTGGCTGTCGTCATCATGCACCCTCCTTTGCAAGAATCTCCGTCAGTGCTGCATACAGCTGTTCCATTTCGGCATCGGTGCCAATGGTGATCCGGAGCGAATTGCTGATACGCGGCTTATTCCAGTAACGGACAAAAATGCCGCGGGATTTGAGCGCTTCAAAGATCCTGCCGGCATCTGCCGAACGATGGGATGCAAAAATAAAATTGCTCATCGAATCCGGGAAGGTGAAGCCAAGCGCGGTCAGACGCTTCTTGGCGTTTTCGCGGGTTGCAATGATCCTGCCTGTCATTTCGCGGAAATAGGCATCATCCCGGATGGCCTGTGCGCCGCACTGAATGGTCAGATGATTCATGGTGTAGGAATTGACAGAGAACTTCACATCATTCATATAGCCGATCAGCTTTTCCGAGCCGATCGCAAAGCCGATGCGGATGCCGGCCATGCTTCTCGATTTTGAGAAGGTCTGTACAACCAGAAGATTCTCATATTTTTCGAGCAGCGGCAGCGCACTCTGTCCGCCGAAATCAATATAGGCTTCGTCTACAATGACAATGGAATCCGGATTAGCCTTCAGGATCTCCTCGATCAGTTCCAGTGATTCCAGTACACCGGTAGGAGCGTTCGGATTCGGGAANNTCGATGTAGGCCTCGTCCACGATGACGATGCTGTCGGGATTCGCCTGGAGGATCTGCTCGATCGTGTCGAGGGGCTCGAGGACGCCGGTGGGGGCGTTCGGGTTCGGGAAGACGATGCCGCCGTTCGGGCGGGCATAGTCGTTCGGACGGATCCGCCAGTCGGCATCGAGCGGGACGGTCTCATATGGGATGCGGTAAACGTCCGCCCAGACGTCATAGAAAGAATAGGTCACGTCCGGGAAGAGGATGGGCTTCTCGGAATTGAAGAAGGTCATGAACGCCATTGACAGAACGTCATCCGATCCGACACCAACAAAAACCTGCTTCGGATTCACACCGTAATTCTCTGCGATCGCATCCACAAGCACCTGTGCATTCGGATCCGGATATTTGCGCAGCAGATCTGTGTCAAACTGCGTCAGTACTTCACGCACACCGGGTGCGGGCGGATAGGGATTCTCATTGGTGTTGAGCTTGATGATATTCTGCTGCTTCGGCTGTTCGCCGGGGGTGTAGGGCACCACCCGGCGGATATTGTTTTCCCAGCTCATATCAGTTCTCCTCAAAGCGAACCTTGATGGCATTTGCGTGTGCGGTCAGGCCTTCACGCTCTGCAATCAGGACAATGTCATCCTTTGCCTGGCGCAGCGCATCCTCGGTGTAATAGATATAGCTCGAACGCTTGATAAAGCTTGCCACACCAAGCGGCGAGAAGAAACGAGCCGTACCGGAGGTCGGAAGAACGTGGTTCGGCCCTGCATAGTAGTCACCGAGCGGCTCGGATGCATAGGAACCGAGAAATACGGATCCGGCATTGTCGAGGCAACCGATGTATTCCAGCGGATTCTCCATGACAACCTCAAGGTGCTCCGGAGCAATGGCATTTGCAAGCTCGATCGCCTGTGCCTTATCACGGGCAATGAGCATTGCGCCGTAGTTCTCCATGGATTCCTTGATAATATCCCGGCGTTCCAGATATGCCATCTGACGGATCACCTCTGCTTCAACCTTGTCCGGAAGCGCCGGATCCGTTGTAATCAGAATTGCGGAAGCAAGACGGTCGTGCTCTGCCTGGCTCATGAGATCGGCAGCCACAAACTTCGGGTCAGCCGTGTGATCTGCCATGACCAGAATCTCGCTGGGGCCTGCGATCATATCAATATCCACAACACCGTACAGCAGCTTCTTTGCCGTTGCTACGAAGATATTGCCGGGGCCGACGATCTTGTCAACCTTCGGAATCTCCTCTGTGCCGTAAGCAAGCGCTGCAATGGCCTGCGCACCGCCGGAGAGGAATACCCTGTCAACACCGCAGATCGCCGCGGCCACCAGGATGTCCTTATTCGGTGTACCGTCCTTGCAGGGCGGGGTAACCATGATGATCTCCTTGACACCTGCGATCTTTGCAGGAATCGCATTCATCAGCACGCTCGACGGATAAGCCGCCGTACCGCCCGGCACATACAGCCCTGCGGAAAACACGGGCGTCCACCGCCACCCCATCAAAGCATCCGTTTCATCGTTGAAGAAATGGCTTTCGGGCAGCTGCTTTTCGTGAAAAGCCTCTATGCGCTCCGCTGCCAAATAAAGCGCGTCCAAAACGTCCTTGTCGCATGCGGCGACGGCTTCGTCGATTTCGGATTGGCTGACTCGCATCGTCGCGGGCGTTAAATTCACGCGATCGAATTTCTGCGTATAAGCGCACAACGCTTCGTCGCCTTTTTTGCGCACATCGGCGACGATTTCCGCCACAACGGCATTGACATCGGGGTCGTTTTCGCGCTTAACCGCCAAAAAAGCCTTGAATTTTTGTTCAAAATCCGCATCGGTTGACGATAAAAACAAAGTCATTTCACAGCCTCCTTAAAAGCCTCCAGCCATCCCGTCATTTCGTCGGAACGGGTTTTGAAAGCGGTTCTGTTCATAATCAAACGCGCGGAAACATCCATAATCGGGTCGATTTCGACCAATCCGTTCGCCTTCAACGTCGCCCCCGAAGACACCACATCGACAATGCGGTGACACAATCCCACCGTCGGCGCCAGCTCCATCGCGCCCGACAGCTTGACGCATTCGGCTTGAATTCCCTTGCTTTGATAGTATTTTTTCGTAATGTTCGGATATTTTGTCGCCACACGGATATGCCCCGCGCGGTCGAAAGCGTTTTCCCTGTATCCGACGGGCGCGGCGGCAGCCATGCGGCACTTGCCGACACCCAAATCCAGCGGCGCGTAAATTTCGGAGTAATCGAACTCCTCCAAAACATCGTTGCCGCACACGCCGATTTGCGCCGCGCCGAACGCCACAAAAGTCGCCACATCGAAACTGCGCACGCGGATAAGCTCGACATTTTCGCGGTTGGTCTTAAAACGCAGCAGCCGCGATTTGTCGTCGAAAAAAGCGGCTTCGGGCAGAATATCCGCCTTTTTCAAAACGGGCATCAATTCGTCCAAGATTCGCCCTTTGGGCAAAGCCATAATCAAATTGGACATCTTCATTCTCCGGGGATGCGCTCGATAATCGCGCCGCACGCCGACAGCTTTTCTTCCAAATGTTCGTACCCGCGGTCAAGGTGGTACACGCGGTTGACAATCGTTTCGCCCTCGGCGACCAGCCCCGCCAGCACCAAACACATCGACGCGCGCAAATCGGTCGCCATGACCTCCGCGCCCGACAGCTTCGGCACACCGCGCACAATGGCGGACGACGGACCTTGAACATTGATGTTTGCCCCCATGCGCGCCAGTTCGGGAACGTGCATAAAGCGGTTTTCAAAAATCGTTTCGGTAATCAAAGACGCGCCGCTTGCCGTCGCCAGCAAAGCCGTCATCTGCGCCTGCACATCGGTCGGGAATCCGGGATAAGGCTCCGTCATCACGTCCGTTCCGATAAGGTAAGCGTTTTCAGCATCGGCAATAAAGCCGTTTTCCGTTTCCTGCAAATCGACGCCGCAGTCAATCAAGATGCGCGCCACCGCCGCCATATCGTTCAAATTCGCGTCGACCAGCTCAATTCTGCCGCGGGTAATCGCCGCCGCGATTGCATAGGACGCCGCCTCGATACGGTCGGAAAGGATGCGGTGCGTCGCTTTGTGCAAACGGTCGACGCCTTCGATTGTAATCGTGTCCGTCCCCGCACCCGTGATTTTCGCGCCCATCGCAATCAGACACTTTGCCAAATCGGCGATTTCGGGTTCGCGCGCGGCGTTGCGCAAAACGGTCACGCCGTCCGCCAAAGTCGCCGCCATCATAATATTCTGCGTTCCGCCGACGGTCACTTTGGGGAACACGATTTCCGCGCCGTGCAAACGCCCGTGCGCGTTGGAAACAATGTAACCCTCTTTGATTTCAATCGTCGCGCCCATTTTTTCCAAAGCGGACAAGTGCATATCCACGGGACGCGTCCCGATGGCGCACCCGCCGGGCAGCGACACTTTCGCCTTGCCGAAGCGCGCGGTCAAAGGTCCCAAGACCAAAACGGACGCTCGCATTTTGCGCACAATGTCATAGGGGGCTTTCAGATTGAAAATATGCCCGCCGTCAAAGCACAAAGCCCCGCCCGCTTCGTCGGTCATCGTCAGCTTGACGCCGTGCTGGGACAGCAAAGCGGTCATCGTCATAATATCCGCCAAATGCGGCAAGTTCGTCAACGTCAGCACTTCGTCCGTCAACAGCGAAGCCGCCATTAACGGCAAAGCGGCGTTTTTTGCCCCGCTGATAGCGATTTTTCCCTTTAAAGGAACGCCTCCGACGATTCTGATTCGATCCATGACCCCAATCCCAAAGTTTTAAAAAAGCGATAAAGATTTTTATCGCAGGGGCGGTTTAATCGCAAGCTTTATTTGCGTTTTCGGCTTGCCGTTCCTTTTGTTCCAGCAGTTTTTGGCGTTCTTCGACCTGTTTTTTGCGCAGGATTAAGTTGCGGCGCAGCATTTCGGCTTGCTTTTGGAATTTGGCGTCTTGTTTTTCACTGTCAACCATGGGAAATCTCCTTTTGGTCAAGGATTGCAAAACCCTGCCCGCCTGACAAGCAAAAAAAACACCGACAACGGATTTTTTGCTTGCACTAAAGGAATAATTCTTATATATCTCTGTCTGTCGCCGCTGTAGCTCAGTGGTAGAGCACTTCNNCTTCCTTGGTAAGGAAGGGGTCGCGTGTCCGATTCACGCCAGCGGCACCATAAAGAGGGCGGAAACGTTATGTTTCCGCCCTCTTTATATTCAATCCGTCAAACATAAAAAATCCGTCCAATATTGGACGTTTTTTTGCTTTTGTTCTCAGATTCAGATGATAGCCGTCCGGCTCCCAAAATACATGGTTGACGACGCGAAACGTTTTGCGGCTTCCCAGCTGCGCAGTTTGCCGAAGCAAATCGAATACTGGTACCGCTTGGGCAAGGCGTGCGAACAAAATCCCGATTTGCCCGTCGAATTCGTAAAAGAATGTCTGGACGGCGCAAACGAACCGTCCGTTCCGTTCGATTTCGGGAACGGCGATGCAGATTGAACAAAAACTTTCCTTTAAAAAAGCATACAAAAAGCTGAAGCCAGACCAGAAAAAAGATGTGGACGCAGCTTTGCAGGCGATTTTCGACAATCCCGAAATCGGCGAACAAAAGCGGGGGGATTTGGCTTGGCTGCGCGTCTACAAATTCAAAATGGTCGGGCAACTGACTTTGATCGGATACACCGTCGACGACGACAAAATTGTGCTGACACTAATCGCCTTGGGGACGCATGAAAATTTTTACCGTAATTTAAAATAAATTCATTCCCGCTTTCACATTTTGGCAGATTTCAACAAAACCAACGCTCGGGCTTTGATTTCACGCTTTTTCAAATCCAACTCTGTTTGTCGGATTCGTTTAAATCGAAAATATTCAATAAAAATTGCCAATAAATTTTTTATTATACAACCTCCCCGCTTTGACGGTACAACGCCCGTTTAATCCAAATCAAAATGCAAATGAACGGCACCCCGACGGGAAATCTCCCATCCGCAGATAAGCATTATCTGCCGCACAAAAGGGAACAGAACAATAAAAAGCATGGTGTTTTCTTAAAAATTGTATTTTACGGAGCATAAACAAAAAAAGCTCCCCGAACGGAGAGCTTTTCCTGTTTGAAAAGTTTATTTGTTCAGATAATCGCGCACCAGCACTTCGGCGATTTGAACCGCGTTCAGCGCCGCGCCTTTGCGCAGGTTGTCCGCCACGCACCAAAAGCTCAGCCCGTTGTCGACCGTTGCGTCGGAACGGATGCGCGAAACATAAACTTCGCCTTCGCCCGCGACTTCGGCAGGGGTCGGATAGCCGCCGTTTTCGCGGGAATCGATCACGACAACCCCCGGCGTTTCACGCAAAATCTCGGTCGCCGCGGTATCGGAAATTTCGTCCGTCGTTTCGATGTTGACGTATTCGGCGTGACCGACAAACACGGGAACGCGCGCGCAGTTGGCGTGCACTTTGATTTTCGGATCCAAAATCTTTTTGGTTTCGGCGGTCATTTTCCATTCTTCCTTGGTCGAACCGTCGTCCAAGAAAACGTCAATGTGCGGAATGACGTTGAAAGCAATCTGTTTGGTGAATTTTTTCTGATTTTCGGACGGCATTTGATTCATAAAGATGCCGCGCGTCTGGTTGAACAGTTCGTCCATGGCTTCTTTGCCCGCGCCCGAAACGGATTGGTACGTCGAAACGACCACGCGTTCGATGTGAAACGCTTTGTGCAAAGCCGCCAAAGGCACAACCATTTGAATCGTCGAACAGTTCGGGTTCGCGATGATGTTTTTCTTTTTGTATCCCGCAATCGCTTCGGGATTGACTTCGGGAACGACCAGAGGAACGTCGGGATCCATGCGCCATTGCGACGAATTGTCGATGACGACGCAGCCCGCTTTGGCGATTTTCGGGGCGAATTTTTCGGACACGCCGCCGCCCGCGGACATCAAAGCGATGTCGACCCCGTGAAAGTCGAAGTCCGCCAGATTTTGCACTTTTAAAACTTTTTCTTCGCCGAAAGAAACTTCTTTTCCGACGGATTTTGACGAAGCCAGAGCATACACTTCGTCAACGGGGAAATTCCGTTCCGCCAAGGTTTGCAGCATTTCACGCCCGACATTGCCGGTTGCGCCGACGACCGCGACTTTTACCATATCTTTTAAACTCCTAAAACAGGAAAACACAAAAACCCCGATTCGGCAGAAGTCCTACGGGGTAAAAATCCACAGCTCCGCTTTTCCGAAAGGGAGGCGAACCTCCCCTTCGGAGCAAGAGGGTGCAGCGTTCTTATTTCGCGTCGTTGATTTCGGAAATACGAGCCGCTTTACCGCGCAAGTTGCGGAGGTAATACAACTTGGAACGGGCGACTTTACCGCGACGGGTAACTTCGACTTTCGCCACATTCGGGGAATAGACGGGGAAAACGCGTTCCACGCCTTCGCCGAACGAAATTTTGCGAACGGTGAACGTCGAGTTCAAACCGTCGTTTTTACGGGCGATGCAAACGCCTTCGTAAACCTGAATACGTTCGCGGTCGCCTTCGACGACTTTGGCGTGAACGCGCAGGGTGTCGCCGGCTTTAAATTCGGGAAAATCGGCTTTCGCCAGTTTTTCGGCTTGCTCTTTTTCGAGCGTTTTAATCAAATTCATAGGTTTAATCCTCTCGCTTTTTTGCGGTTTCCAGATAAGCTTTCCACAAATCGGGGCGCCGCTGTTTTGTTAACTGTTCCGCCATGGCTTTGCGCCAGAGGGCGATTTTTCCGTGATGACCCGAGCATAACACTTCGGGCACGGTGCGTCCGTTCCATTCAACGGGACGCGTGTATTGCGGATACTCCAACAATCCTTGGCTGAAGCTTTCCTCGGTCAAAGAATCCTGCGATCCCATCACGCCCGGCAATAAACGCACAACCGCGTCCAATACCGCCAGCGCCGCGGGTTCGCCCCCCGAAAGAACGAAGTCGCCCAAGCTGACTTCCTCGAACGGATAGGCTTCCAGCACACGTTCGTCAATCCCTTCAAAGCGTCCGCACAGGAACGTCGCGCGTCCCTCTGCCGCGATTTGTTCCACCAATCCCTGCGTGACTTGCCGTCCGCGCGGGGAAAAGTAAATCAGCCGCGTACCCGCTTTGTGAACCGCTTCCACGGCGCGTCCCAATACGTCGGGACGCATGACCATGCCCGCGCCGCCTCCGAACGGGGTGTCGTCCACCGTCCGATGACGATCGGATGCGAAGTCGCGAATGTTCGTCACATTCAGCTTCCACAACCCTTCGTCCAGCGCTTTTCCCGCCAAAGAATGTCCCAGATAACCGGGGAACATTTCGGGAAACACGGTCAAAACATCGGCGGTAAACAAAGGATCAGCCATTGTCTTCCGCGTCCTGTTTTTCGGGTTTGACTTCCACAAATTCAGGCAGGACAACCGTCAAAGTGTTGTGTTCGACATCGACTTCGGGAACAACCGAATCGGTAAACGGCAGAAAATCCGCCAAGTTTCCGATTTCCAGCATATCGCCCGCGCCGAAGTTGTACACGCCTTTGACTTTGCCGAGGATTTCGCCGTCCGCCGTTTTGGCGGTCATGCCGATAAGGTCGGCATAATAGAACTCGTTGTCTGATGTTTCGGGCAAAGCTTTGCGGTCAACGAACAACTTGACACCCCGCAGGGCTTCCGCCGCCGTCCTGTCCGAAATGCCGTCCAAACGGACAAGGAAAACATCCCCCGTCTGACCGACGATTTCAGCCTTGAAGCTTCGCTTGTCCGATTCGTCGGACAACGCGCCGTACGACGCAAAATCCCGCGCCTGTTTTGTGTAGCTTTTGACTTTGACCAAACCGCGAACGCCGTGCGCCGTGGTAATCATCGCCACGCACACTTTGCCGTTTTCAGCGGTTTTTGTCATTGTCGCAAGACTCCTTTACGGAAAAATTAAGCTTCCGCGGTCGCTTCGGCGGCGGCAGCAGCGGCTTCCGCTTTGGCTTTGGCGCGTTCCTGAGCCTTGGCTTTCGGAGCGGACTTCTGCGGGCGTTCGTTGATGACGGGAGCTTCGCACAAGCCCAGTTTCGACAACAATTTCGCAACGCGTTCGGTCGGCTGCGCACCGGCGCCCAGCCAGAATTTCACGCGGTCGGCTTTGACGACGACGCGTTCGGCGTGATCCGCCGGCAACAGCGGGTTGTAAGAACCGACGCGTTCGATGAAACGACCGTCGCGCGGGCAACGCTGATCTGCTACAACGATTTTGTGAAAGGGCGCGCCTTTCGAACCACCGCGAGCAAGTCTGATACGAACTGACATTTAATTTACCTCACTTTTAAAATTCACAAAGTCTGCCGTTCAAGACGGAAATCCGCCGAACGGAGGAAAGCCCCCCGTTCCGCCGAAACCGCCGCCGAAGCCGCCGGGCAGACCGCCGAACAAGCCTCGCTTTCCCATTTTTTTCACCTTTTTCATCATGTCCGCCATTTGGTCGTACTGTTTCAGAAGCTTGTTGACTTCCTGTACGGTCAAGCCGCAGCCGTCGGCAATGCGCTTTTTGCGCGAAGCCTTGATGATGTCGGGATTACGGCGTTCGCGAGGCGTCATGGAAAGAATAATCGCCTCTTGCCGTTTAAAAACTTTGTCGTCGATTTTGGCGGCGTCGATTTGCGCTTTGAATTTGCCCATGCCGGGGATTAAGCCCAGCAAGCCTTTCAAATCGCCCATCTTTTGCATCTGCCGCAGCTGCGACAACAAATCGTTCAAATCGAAGCGTCCGTCCATCATGCGTTTCGCGACGCGTTCCGCTTCGTCTTTATCCATTTTTTCCGCCGCCGTTTCCACCAAGGAAACAACGTCGCCCATGCCCAAAATCCTGCCCGCCAAGCGGTCGGGATGGAACGGTTCGAGGGCTTCAACCTTTTCGCCCGCGCCCAAAAATTTAATCGGGCGTCCCGTCACGGCGCGCATGGACAGCGCCGCTCCGCCGCGCGAATCGCCGTCGATTCGCGTCAGCACAATGCCCGTGATTCCGATTTTTTCGTTGAATTCGCGCGCGATGTTCGCCGCGTCCTGTCCCGCCAGAGCGTCAACCACCAAAAGCGTTTCGTGCGGATTGACCAAAGCGCGGACTTCCGCCACTTCAGCCATCATATCCAAATCGATATGCAGGCGTCCCGCCGTATCCAAGATGACGACGTCGTAGCCTTTTTTGGCTTCCGCCATGGCGCGGGCGGCAATGGCTTTGGGTTTTTCGCCGACAATCACGGGCAGAACCGCGACGTCGATTTGTTTGCCTAATTGCGCCAGCTGTTCCTGCGCCGCGGGGCGGTAAACGTCCAAGGACGCCAGTAAAACGCGCTTTTTGTCTTTTTTCAAGCGCAGAGCCAGTTTGGCGGAGGTCGTCGTTTTACCCGACCCCTGCAGACCGACCATCAAAACGGGGACGGGCGCGGGCGCGTTCAAATCCAGCGCGGCGTTTTCCCCGCCCAGAGTTTCCACCAGCGCGTCGTTGACAATTTTGACAACCATTTGAGAGGGAGTGACGGACTTGACAACCGCCTGTCCGACCGCCTGTTCGCGCACTTTCGCCACAAAGTCCTTGACCACGGGCAGGGCGACGTCGGCTTCCAGCAAAGCGATGCGGATTTCGCGCATGGCGGTGTCGACGTCGGACTCGGTCAAAGCCCCCCGCCGCGCCAAGCGGTCGAACACGCCGCTTAATTTTTCAGCCAAAGTATCGAACATTTTTCCTCTTTCCCTTATACAAACAAAAAGGGCGTCTGTGAGCGTATCTTCACCGGCAGACGAACCTCCTTGGAGGCATAAGGCGTAAAACCTTGTATGATTACGGTTCTTATACCCTTTAAAGCACCGAAAGTCAACACGTTTTGCAATTCAACACGCTGTTTTCTTAAAAAACTCGGCTTAAAAAAGTTTTCTTTCTTTTTCGGTTATTTTATACTTGCTTATCAAGCTTTGGAAAAAGGAGAGAACAGAAATGACGGGGCGTTTCGCTTTTGGACTGTTGATTTTATGGTTTTGCGCCGCTGTCGCTTCGATCGTCGATCCGTACGATTACAAAGTTTGGGCGACGGAAATGCTGATGGTTTTTACGATTGTCGTTCTTTTGTCGGCGACATACCGGAAACTTCAATTTTCAAAAACATCGTATTTTATCATCTTTTGCTTTCTGTTGGTTCAAACCGTCGGCGCGCACTATACGTTCGAACGCGTGCCGTTTTTTTTCAATGCCGCGGGGCGCAACAATTTTGACAGATTCGGTCATTTTGTGTTTGGCTTGAACGCTTTTGTCGTCATCGAATTTTTGTTGAAGCGGAAAATCGCCTCATCGTTCAACCTTGCCTGCGTTTCCGCTTTTTTTGCTGTTTTGGTCTTGTCGAACACTTGGCGTTTTTTCGAATTGTTCTATGCCGATATAGAAAACGGGAAATCGGGGGATGCCCTTTTGGGAATGCAGGGGGATTATTGGAATGCCCAAAAAGACATGCTGTGCGACATTATCGGCTCCGCTGCCGCCGTTTATCTGTTTAAAACCGGACAGCACTTTCGAAAAAAGAAACAAACAGCCGCGTCTGCGGAATTATGATTCCGTTTTTGCATTGAATTTCTTGTACAGCGTCAGAACGTTTTTTCCGTCTTTGCGGCAATAGTGTACGCGCGTCATCATTTGTTTGACCATAAAGATTCCCATTTTGCCGATCGCGCGTTTTTCCGGCGGCAATGAAATATCGGGATCCTCCACGTCCAGCGGATTGAATTTTTCGCCGCTGTCTTTAAATGTCATCGTCAGCCCGCCGGAAGAGCCTCCCGCCGAAAAAGCGAATTCGATTTTTGCGTTTTTATCGCCGGAATACGCGTATTTTATTATGTTTGCCGTTATCTCATCGATTGCAATCAAAATATCCGCAAAGTCGTCTTGCGGGCAAGCGTTCTTTTTCAGCCGTTCCGAAACTTCGGACGCAATGACCTCCTGCCCTTTCGAATCGGCGGAAACAACAAACGAGCAAACATTGTACCGCAAAGCCAGCATGGTGATATCGTCCGACTGCTCGCGCCCTTTTGCGTACTCCTGCACATCCGCTTCAACGCGCCGGATTAAATTTTCCGGATGTTCTTTTGCATTTTCATTCAAAACGGAACGCAACCGTTCTTCGCCGTAAAGCAGCTCCTCCCCGTTTTGCGCTTCCGTAACGCCGTCCGTGTACAGGAAAAGACTGTCGCCGTTTTTTAAAAACAATTCTTTTTGGGAATAAGCGGCGTCTTCCGTCCCGCCCAATATACGTCCCGAAACATCCGTCAAGTATTCATAAGCCCCGCTTCCGCGCTTGACCAGCGGCGGGTTATGCCCAGCCGAAGCATAAACAAACCGTCCCGTTTCCAGATTCAGAATCCCCATAAACACGGTAACGAACATAAATGTATTGTTGTTTTGCCACAGCTGTTTATTCGCTTTTGTAAATATCTCGGCAGGTTCGCACCCGTTTTCAGCCAAGTTTCTCAGCAATGTTTTGGCGGACATCATAAACAAAGCCGCAGGCACGCCTTTGTCCGAAACGTCCGCGATAACGATTCCCAGCCGGTTTTCATCCGAACCGATCAGAAAAAAATCATAAAAATCGCTGCCGACTTCCTTTGCCGGCGTCATCGCCGCATAGATTTCGAAATCCGTCCTGTCGGGAAAAGCGGCAGCAACCGACGGCAGCGCGTTTTGCTGAATGCGGGACGCCAGCAGCAATTCTTTTTCAACCTGAACCGCACGTTCGGCAAGCATTCTTTTCAACGACGAAACCATCGTGTTGATGCCGTCGGACAAAGAACGAAACTCCGGATTTGTATGCACTTTGATTTTTTCATCCAGATCCCCCGCCGTAATTTTCAGCAGCCCCCCGTTGATACGATTCACGCCCGAAACAATTATCCTGTCCAGTAAAAACGATACGACGGCAATCATGACAAAGTACAAAACGACAAAGGCAAAAAGGCTTCCCAAAAAGAACGTGTGCCGCTGCGTGTACATTTCCTTGATCGTATAAACGCCGACAAGTATTTTGCCTTCCGTCAACGGAATCGAAGTGTAAAACAGTTTTCCTTTCGGGGAATATATTTCGCCGCTTTTTGCATTTGCAAATGTTTTGTAAGGCGGAAAAACAATATCCGTCGCCGCTTGGTTTCGCCCCGAAATTTTCCCGTCCGGCGAAACCAAAAAAAACATCCCCGAACGCCCGGTATCGATATTTTGAAAACTTTTTTCCCAAAACTCGTCCGTTCCGGAAATGATGCCGTTATCCAAATACCGCGCGGCGCGAATGTATCCCGAACGGTTCGGACAAGCAACGCCCGCGAATTGAATTTGCCGATGTTCGTCTTTTCCCGAAATTTTACGCGGCGCTTCAAGGTAAAAAGCATCCGCTTTGCCGGACAGAAAATCAAACGAAGGTTTTTCATCGAAAAACCCCGCTTCATTTTCAATTGATGCGGTTTTGTTGTTGTTTTTATCAAAAATGTCCAAAACAACGAAATCCAATCGGGACGCCCATTGGCGCAAAAATTGTTTGTCCGAAAGGAACGGCGCGGGCTTCAGCGACACCGCGAAAGAAAACTCCCGCAGTTCTTTTTCAAATTCGCTTTCCTTGACCTGCTTCATTCGGGTCAAAGCTTGCTGAGCCAGTTCGATTTGACGTTTTGCGTTTTCCAAGCGCGAAAAAACAAATTTTTCCGAGTTTTGAAAAGTATAATGGGAAAGCAATGCGTAAAACTGTGCAAACGTTACGATAAAAGCCGCCGCCGCACAAACAAACAGCCATTTTTGAAATGTTTTACGCATATTTTACTGTCGAATGTCCAAAAAATCCAACAGCCCCGTCATATCCAAAACGCGCCGAATGGAAGAATTTACATTCGTCAGTATCAGCAAACCGTCTTTTTCCTTTAATTTGGCGGAAGCCGCCAGCAAAACACGGATTCCCGAGGAAGCCATAAACTCAACGCGTTCGAAATCCAGCATCAGCTTGTCTTCCGTCTGCAATACGGCGTTTATTTCGTCTTCCAGCATTTGCGATGTCGATGAAATAAATGATTTGCCCCTCTATTTTCAACACCGTAACATCGTTTTCCACTTTTTTTCTATTTTCACGGCACCCTCCTTTGAAAAACAAGACTTGTGTTATTTTTCTTTCGCTCCGGTGTCAAGTTATGCGGATTTTCGACGCGCCGCCCATCATTGGGGCGGGGGCGGCACATCCGCATCCGTTATCGGAGCGTTCGGCTCGGCGGGGGCTTCCTGTTTGGGGGCGAAGCGGCGTCCCCACACTTTGGGCGCGGCGGGCTTTTGGGGTTCCGGAGCGGGTTCTTCAACGACGGTACGGGCTTTGAACAGGGATTCCTGTTCTTTGGATTTATCCTTGTCCAACGGTTCAAGGTCGTTCGACACGGCGGAAATAAAGTTGTTCAGCCAGTCTTGAATCGGTTTGGCGTAAAACTCGCGCGAATCGCCGCCGTACATAAAGACCACCCCCGGACAGCCGCCGCCCGACAAAATCAAATCCACAAAGTCATACCCTTTTCTGAACCGCAAAGCCAAACGCGGCGTAATGATGCAGGACGAGATTTTGGTTACATTCAATTGATAGCTTTCCGCGCTCAACAGCTGTTTTTGAACCTCTTTCAGCCCCGTGTCGTTCAAAGATCCGCAGTTGCCCAAATGCGCATAGCCGTTGATGGTCGCGCTGCGTTTTTTGGGGCTTTTGCGGGCAACGCCGAAGCACAGCACTTCGTCGGGTTCGCCGACGATATACGACGCGTCGGGACGGATGCGTTCCTGAATTTCCTTGGCGACGATTTTTTCAAACGGCATTTCGGGTTCCGTTTTTTGAGGTTTTTCCGCTTCGGGAATCTTGAATTCCGCAGCTTCGGGCGTTTCGGGTTCGGCGGAATCGAATCCCGATCCGCCGACATCGTAAAACAGCTGCGCTTGGGCGGGAAAAGCCGCCGAAAACAGAATCAACAACAGAATTTTTTTCATTTCGGATGCTCCTTATTCGCAGAAAGCTTTTGAATTTTCGATAAAAACGGCAGGGTCGACGCGTTTGTCCCGCCACATCACGACCCAATGCAAATGGGGTCCCGTCGCGCGTCCCGTCATTCCGACTTCGCCGATTTTTTGCCCTTTTTTCACTTTGTCGCCCGTTTTGACGTCAAGCTTGCTCAAGTGACTGTAGCTGCTGGTCAAATCCTGCCCGTGCGCCAGCAAAACGGTTTTGCCCGTCAAAAACATCTCGTCGTAAGCCAAGGTTACCTTTGCGTCTGCGGGGGCGAAAACGGGCGTTCCCGTCGCGGCGGCAATGTCCAAAGCGTTGTGGGGCGTTTTTTCTTCACCGTTCAAAATACGCTGAGAACCGTAAACGCTTGAAATCCGCCCTTCGGCAGGCATCTGAAAGCACAGGGACAGCGGCATTTTGACTTTTTTGTCGCGGGCGTCAGCGGTCGCGGCAAATTCCTTTTCGATGCGCGCCGATTCTTCGGGCGACGGACTGACTTTGTTTTCGGGCAGTCCGTCTATGCGCTGAATCTTCCATTCGCGGGGCTGAATCCTAAACGTCTTTTCCAGCCTTTTCCCATGCCGTTTTACCGTAAAAGTCAAATCGCCTGTGTCATTGCGTCCGATGCCGACAACAAACCAGCCGTCCTTGCGCGGCTTGATTTCCGCACCGTTCAGAAAAACATCGGCTTTGGGCGTGGCGAAAGCGAACAGCAGTTCCCCCTGCCGCGGCTGACCGTGCAGGTACAAAATCGGGTCTTCCGCATGGGCGGAAAAAGTCATCAAACAAAGGGCGAAAATCAAGCGAATCATAGCAATAGCGTTCCCTGTTGGGGAGAATCCTCTTTTTTCTTTTTGGTTTTGCGGGGGATGACGGCAAGCGTTCCGTCCGCGAATTTCAGCGTCATTTCCGATTTCTGGCGGGCGTCCGCGGCGCAAACAACGGGTTTGTCCGACGTATCCAACACCAAAGCAAAACCTCTGTCAAGCACGCGTTCGTAGGAACAGCTCTCCAACAGCCGACCGTTCGTCGTCAAGCGCGTTTCACCGTCGTTCAACACGGTCTTAACCAGATTTTCCAGCGGATAAGCGGTTTGAAGCAGCGCTTTTTCGGCATTGGAAAGCATCAAATCGGGCGCGGTCAAACGTAATCGGTCCAGATCAGCTTTTTTCCTGTCCGCCAAAACGGTCAAAGCGTTGTTCAAACGTTCTGTTTTGTCGTCCAGCCGCTGGGCATATTCGGCGATTGCTTGATGCGGTGACGGCAGCCCTCGGCTCAATCCCGTCAAAACGGTCCGCCGCTCGTCCAGAAAACGGTTTGCCGCTTTCATCAGGCGGGCGTCGTATTCCGTTAAAAGCGTTTGCAGTTCCGAACGCACGGGAACGGCTTTTTCCGCCGCGCCCGTCGGGGTCGGAGCGCGCAGATCCGCCGCATAGTCGATCAATGTCGTATCCGTTTCATGCCCTACGGCGGAAATCAGCGGAATGTCGGATTCAGCCGCCGCGCGGACAACGATTTCTTCGTTGAAAGCCCATAAATCTTCCAAAGACCCGCCGCCGCGCGCAACGATCAGCACGTCGGGTCGGGGAATGTGACCGCTCGGCGTGTCCAAGCCCTGCTTGGGGATTGCGTTAAAACCGCGAATCCCCGCCGCGACCTGTTCCGCCGCGCCTTCGCCCTGCATCAAAGCAGCCCACAGCAGCACCCTGCGCGGAAAGCGGTCGTTCAAGCGGTGCATAATGTCGCGAATCACCGCGCCCGACGGCGATGTGACAACGCCGATGACTTCGGGCAGAAAGGGAATCTTCTTTTTGCGTTCGGGGGCGAACAGCCCTTCGGCAAGCAGTTTTTTGCGCCGTTCTTCCAACAGCTTCAGCAAAGCCCCCTCGCCCGCCGCCTCCATGCCGTCAACGATCATCTGATAATTCGACCGCCCGGGATAAGTCGTAATCTTGCCCGTGCAAACGACTTCCAGTCCGTCCTGCGGCGCAACGGACAGCTTGGTCGTCCCGCCGCGCCAGCAAATTCCGTTCAAAACGGCTTCGTCGTCTTTCAGCGAAAAGTACAAATGCCCCGACGACGCTTTTTTCAATCCCGAAATTTCGCCTTTGACCCTGACAAAGGAAAAATTCGTTTCGACCAGTCCTTTCAACGCTTGGGACACGGCGGAAACGCTGAGCGGTTCTGGCGTTTGCGGCTTCGGAACGCTTGGACGTTCCGTTACTTCAAGCATATCGGCAAACAGCGGCTGGTTGGTCATTTGTTTCGAAGCCCCGCAAAAAATTCTTTCAGCATCACGGCGGATTCCCGTTCGCCGAAGCCGCCGTACACTTCGGGTTTGTGCGTGCATGTCGGCTGAGAGTACAAACGGCACCCATGTTCGACGCCGCCGCCTTTGACGTCGTACGCGCCGAAATAAAGCCGTCCGATTCGGGCAAAGGAGATCGCCGCCGCGCACATCGGGCAAGGCTCCAATGTAACATAAATGTCCAAATCGGGCAAGCGCGGTTCGCCTTTGACGCGGCAGGCTTCGCGCAAAGCCAGAATTTCGGCGTGCGCGGTCGGATCGCCGTCCCTTTCCGTGCGGTTGACGGCAATCGAAACGATTTCCTTTGTTCGGGAATCGAACACGACGGCGCACACGGGGATTTCCCCCGCTTCACCCGCTTTTTTCGCTTTTTTCAAAGCCGTTTCGACAATATGCGCAAAAAAATTTTCCATAGTCTTAAAGTGACCTTTGCCCGAACGGAAGTCAAGAAAAACTCTTCACGCATCACGGACAAACTGTTATACTGCCCGCATTATGGCAATGGATATGATGGACAGCGATACGGTTTACAAACTCGGCGGCTTCAAAGTCGATCGGGAAATTGTGCGCTATATCCGCGAAGCCAGCGATTCCAGCGGCGTCAGCTTTGACTATCTGCTTGCCAAAGCGGGACATGAAAGCCGCTTTGAAACCAACGCCGCCGCCTCGCGTTCCAGCGCGGAGGGGCTGTTTCAATTCACCACGGACACATGGCTGCAGCAAATGAAGCTGCACGGCGCAAAGTACGGCTATGCAAAGCTTTCCGCCAAGATCTACCGCGACGGACGGGGACGCTACCGCGTCAAAAACGCCGCCAACAGGGACGAAATTCTGGCTCTGCGCCGCAGTCCGCGCATATCCGCCCTGCTTGCCGCCGAATTTGCCAAAAGCAACAAAAAGATTCTAGAGGATCAAATCGGCGCGAAAGTAACCTCCGCCGATTTGTATCTGGCGCACTTTATGGGACCCAGCGGCGCGGTCATGCTGCTGCGCGCGGACAAATTTACGCCGCACAAATTCGCTGCGGATCTGTTTCCCGAAGCCGCCCTTGCCAACCCGCCGATTTTTTACAACGAAAAGGGACGGATGCTGACCGTGCGTCAGGTTCGCCGCCGCATTGCCGATATTTTTCAAGACAAGATCGACCGTTTTGCCGTTTTGCCCAAATCGCTGAAAACATGGCTGGACGATTTGCCCAAGGAACGCACAAACAGAAAGCCCGCCGTCGTTGTCGATGCGCCGATTCTGCGTATGGAAGCCGCAATCGAATCCAATGCGCCGATGCCAAAAATCATTGACAGCCGCCGCTTGGCGAACATTCTGCCGGGGGAAGGAGTCAATCTGGACGACGACGGCGCGCTGAACGAAATGCGGCTGAAAATCCTGTCTTTGGCGGCGCAGTCGGGCAAGGACGATTCCGTTTCCGCCGACTTTGTGCCGACCAAACGGGCAAGCTATGACGCGGCGGGAATGACGGCATTGGAAACGGACGGAACGGCGGCGAAACGTCCCGTTTACGACGCTTTGGCGGCAACATGGTTCGAAACGGACGATTATCCCGTTTCCGCGCCTTTGCCCGTATTGGCGACGGCGCTGCTCTCAACAAAAGGAATAACCGATGAGTGATGAAAAAAACGAAAGAATTGCAAAGGTTGTCGCCCGCGCGGGCGTGTGTTCCCGCCGCGAAGCCGAACGCTACATCGAACAGGGACGCATCGCCGTCAACGGCAAAGTGCTGACCTCGCCCGCCGTAACGGTCGGCGTGGCGGACAAAATCACCGTGGACGGAAAAGCTTTGCCCGTTCCGGAAAAAACGCGCGTTTGGCGGTACCACAAACCCGTCGGACTGGTTACGACCTATCGCGACGAAAAAGGGCGTCAAACCGTTTTCGACAGCTTGCCCGACGATATGCCGCGCGTGGTTTCCGTAGGGCGTTTGGACTTGAATTCCGAAGGATTGCTGTTGCTGACGAACGACGGCGCGTTTGCCCGTGCTTTGGAATTGCCCTCAACGGGCTGGCTTCGCCGCTACCGCGTGCGCATTCACGGGGAAATAACGCCCGACATCATCGAAAAGCTGGCAAAAGGCGTTGTTGTCGAAGGCGTTAAATACGCCCCCGTCGAAGTCGCCGTCGACAAGCAGCAAGGATCGAACATGTGGCTGACCGTAGCATTGAAAGAAGGCAAAAACCGCGAAATCCGCCGTCTGATGGAATCGTTCGGCTTGCAAGTCACCCGCTTAATCCGCACGGCATACGGACCGTTCCAACTGGGCAGTCTGGCGGTCGGCGCGGTTGAAGAAATTCGCGGCAAAATTTTGCAGGATCAGGTCGGCGCGCTGACAGGATACCGCGTTGAAAAACACACGCACAGCAACAAACCCCGCCCGCGCGGCGATGCATAAATGCTTGCTGCTCCGTTTTGGACAGCATTTCAAGTTACTCCTTTGACATCAACAACGTCGGTTCACCAGACCTGCAGCTGTTGTATCAAAGGAGTTCTTTAATCAAAAAGCGGCGGTTTTCATTCCTGTCAATAGATTCTTCCTATCCATTTTTGAAATTCTTCAGCTAAACGCAAAGCTTTGTTTATCGCCTTGTATTTGCGTTTGAAATCGGCTTTTCGTTTTCCAAAACTGATTGCCTTGCACAAATGATAAAAACGGGCTTTCCATGTCCAAAAACGATATCGGTTCAGTACTGCCAACATCCTGATATGGTGATAATAATCGGCAGGAACTCCGTTTATTTTTCCCGTTTTTTGCATTAAAATCTGCAAAATATTTTCATAAAATGGCGATTGACGCGCACTCGCCCAAAATAATTCGGCTTCATCAACGTTTGCATCCCACCATGGCTTCGGATGCGCCGCATAATGGATTATTCCCTTACCTGAAGCCCGCGCTGCTTTTAATTTTTCGACAGCTTCGAACGGAGCTACACGCAAGCAGTTTTTGACAAAATCGTTTGATTGCGTGTAGATGTTCCATTTTGCATCCAAAAATTTTAAATTGCCATCCAACAACATATTCAACATATCTTGTTCATAGATTTCGACTTTTCCCATGTGACGGGAAATGAAATCGCGCAAAAATTCAAGCGAATACACTTCCCTGTATTTTTTTGCATTAAACAGCAAAACACCGGTGTTGATATAAGAATATGGATCATTCATCTGCATGTAGTTTTTACAATATGACAATTTATGCGGATCCATGCCGTTTAAATATCCCATCAATACCGTGTCTTTGACGCCCGCCGCCAAACAATCCGAAACATCTTCGTTGAACAAATCGGCAATGTCTTGCCTGCAAATCATATCGGCATCCACAACCAAAATTTTGTCATACTGACGCATCAAATACGGAATGACTATCCGATAATACAAATCTTTGCTGTAAACATTGTGAAATACTTCTGTTTTCACACCCGTCAGC
Organism: Alphaproteobacteria bacterium UBA2903; assembly: GCA_002349565.1. Taxonomy (GTDB): domain Bacteria; phylum Pseudomonadota; class Alphaproteobacteria; order CAAGCB01; family CAG-977; genus UBA2903. The sequence continues at coordinate 32,405 of DEDN01000027.1, forward strand.
GACCATTCGGGGTTGATAAAACGCAATGATACGTTCGGATATCCGTTAATTGTTTCCAACAATCCGTTTTTGGAAACTTCTTCAAAATCGGACCCGATAATATTAAAATCATAGTTGCAGTTTTTACTGATATATTTCAAACACGATTGCAGAAAGACACTGAATATCGGAGCATACGCATTATTGAAATTTGACGCGATTGCAATATTTTTTTGTTTGAAAGCAGGAGCGTTGTTTGACATTTTTTCGGGATGTTCCAGAAACAACAAAGGTGCGTTTTTAATTTTGTACTTTCCCTGCTTTTCCAACCACAAGGCAAATATCCCCGTCAACCGTTCGGCAATTGTCCCGGGAGTTCTGTATTGCTGCATGGAATATACGGACATATCGATCCGTTTTTCCAATTCAAACAAAATGTCGAACAACCAAGAGCAAAATAAATCAAAAACATCTTTTTTCATAATGAAACAATTGTACAAACGGCTTTTCGTCGATTTGAACATATATTCATCCGCAGCCGCCGCAAATTCGGGATGACGTTCTTTGATAACTTTCAAAGCAATCTCGACATCTTTTACAAAATGATAATCGGGACTGCGTTTCATTGCTTCATAATTGTTTTTTATCCCCATTGCCGTCAAATCAATCGGCGCCGCAAACACCGCGTCGTATTTTTCGATTTCAGAACGCAAAAAGCTTTCCGTCAATCCGAATTTTTCAATATTTTTTTCATTTAAATAATCAATTCGGACACAGCCGTTTGCATGCTCGTCTTGCGCAATGGAAAACGGTGCGTTTTTCAAACACAAAAAACGCCTGTAATGGCACAAACCGTACCAATCCGCCGTTTGATTTTTCCATGCCCAGTACAGAACGGTCAGTTCATTGAACGACATTCGCTTATCCGATATATTATCTCCCGTATCATCACCTGCAAGATTGCTGTTTTGTTTGTCAAAGACCGCACCGCAACGAACAGGAACAAACAACGGATTGTCGATTTGCTCGGCATCCAAATCAATACGGTTTGATACAAAAATCTTGATATTTGGCATTTCCAATTCCTCTTTATAAATTTCAACAGAAAAGCCACTTTGAAAGTGGCTCGGGGAGTTAGAACAACCATAATCTTACCAAATGATCCTTTTGCCCTTTAAAGCTATCCGATACCAATCGGGACTTCTGAACATACGGCAAAAGCTCCCCGAGCATCACTTAAGATGTCAGGGATATTTTTCCGTTTCGCAATTATGCGAAACGGTTACGACGCCATACCTTGCGCCGAGTAAGATTAAAAAGAGCTGTTCTAAGGCTCCGCACCCATTCAGGTACTTTTTGCGCAAATCCGTTTCACGCAAACATATTCAGTTTACAAAACCAAGAGTAAAATTACAAATCAAAAAGCGGTGTTTTTCAACACCGCTTTTTTTCTTTTCGTTAATGGCAGGAAACCGTTTCTTCGGGTTCTTTGTCCTCGTCGGACAAAACGGAGCGCGTTTCCTCGTCCTCGTTCCATTCAATCGGCACCAAAGGCTGAGTCAAGGCGTGTTTCAGCACTTCCTCCGCCGTTGAAACGGGAATCAAGTTCAATCCGCGTTTCACGTTGTCAGGAATTTCCTCCAAATCCTTTTGATTGTCGAAAGGTATCAAAACGGTCTTGATTCCCGCGCGTAACGCCGCCAGCAGTTTTTCTTTCAGCCCGCCAATCGGCAGAACGCGCCCCAGCAAAGTGATTTCACCCGTCATGGCGATGTCTTTAGACACGGGGATGCCCGTCATAGCCGACACCAGCGACGTGCACATTGCAATCCCCGCGGACGGCCCGTCTTTGGGCGTCGCGCCTTCGGGAACGTGAATATGGATGTCGCGTTTGTCGAACAAGTCGGGACGGATGCCGAATTGAACCGCATGAGAACGCACATACGACCGCGCGGCGGAAATGGATTCTTTCATCACATCGCCCAGCTGTCCCGTTTGAATGACGCGTCCGTGTCCCGGCATGGTCACCGCTTCAATCGACAGGATTTCACCGCCGACTTCCGTCCAAGCCAAGCCCGTCGTCACGCCGACCAAGTCCTGTTTTTCCGCAACGCCGAACGTATAAACGGGAACGCCCGCATATTTTTTCAGGTTCTTTTCGGTAACGGTAACAGACTTTTTCTTGTCCGATGTCATCAGCTCTTTGGTCGCTTTACGCGCCAGTCCCGCCAAAGCGCGGTCAAGACTGCGGACGCCCGCTTCGCGCGTGTACAGCCGAATCAGCTGACGCAAAGCGCCGTCGGTAATCGACCATTCGTTTTCTTTCAGTCCCGCGGCTTCGCGCTGTTTTTTAATCAAGTGGCGTTTGGCGATTTCGACCTTTTCGTCCTCGGTATAGCCCGCAATACGGATGATTTCCATACGGTCCAACAACGGACGCGGCATTTTCAGCGAATTCGCCGTCGTGATGAACATCACGTCGGACAAGTCGTAATCGACTTCCAAATAATGGTCGCTGAACGTGCTGTTTTGCGCGGGGTCAAGAACCTCCAGCAACGCCGAAGACGGATCGCCGCGCCAGTCCGCGCCCAGCTTGTCGATTTCATCCAGCAAGAACAGCGGATTGCGGGTTTTGACTTTTTTCATGCTTTGGATGATTTTCCCCGGCAAAGCCCCGACGTAAGTGCGGCGGTGACCGCGAATCTCGGCTTCGTCGCGCATGCCGCCCAAGCTGGCGCGCACAAACTTGCGCCCCGTCGCCCGCGCGATGGATTCGCCCAACGAGGTTTTACCCACACCCGGAGGTCCGACCAAGCACAAAATCGGACCTTTGACAGCCTTTGTTTTCTTTTGCACCGCCAAGTATTCCAAAATGCGCTCTTTGACCTTTTCCAAACCGTAGTGGTCTTCGTCCAAAATCTTTTCGGCGGCAGCCAAATCCGTCCGGATTTTCGCCGTTTTGCCCCACGGCAAATCAATCAGCCAATCCAAGTAGTTGCGGATGACCGTCGCTTCGGATGACATGGGGCTCATGTGGCGCAGTTTTTTCAGTTCGGACAACGCTTTTGCATTGGCTTCCGCGGACATTTTCGCCTTTTTGATTTTGGCTTCCAATTCGTCGTATTCGGCGGAACCGTCATCGTCGCCCAGCTCTTTTTGAATGGCTTTCATCTGTTCGTTCAGATAATAGTCGCGCTGGGATTTTTCCATTTGCTTTTTGACGCGGCGGCGGATTTTCTTTTCGACCTGCAGAACGTCCTTTTCGGCTTCCATCAAGCCGTACAGCTTTTCGACGCGCGCCAAAACATCCGCCGTTTCCAGCAAATCCTGCCGTTCCGAAATCTTCAAAGACAAATGCGACGCAATCACGTCCGCCAGCTTTGAAGCATCGTCAATCTGCGCGATGGACAGCATGATTTCGGGCGGAATTTTTTTGTTCAAACGGACGTATTCCTCGAACTGAGAAATCAACGACCGCACAAAAGCCTGCACGTCTTCCTTTTCGTTGACTTTGTCCTGCACGACTTCGGTTTCGGCTTCGTAAAACGCTTCGTTTTCAACGAATTTTTTGATTTTGACGCGTTCGACGCCCTCCACCAAAGCCTTGACCGTTCCGTCGGGCAAGCGCAACAGCTGAACCACGTTGCCGATTGTCCCCGTCGTATACAGTTCTTCGGGCAAAGGCGCGTCCAGCGACGGGTCTTTCTGTGTCAGCAGAACGATTTTTTTGTCGCCGCCCATGGCTTTGTCCAACGCTTTGACGGACTTTTCGCGCCCGACAAACAAAGGCACTATCATATGCGGAAAGATAACGATGTCGCGCAACAGCAACACGGGATAGGTTTGTTCTTGAATAGGTGTATCCATAGTCACCTTTCTCCTTGCTTTAAGGTTATGATTTTTCCTTATAGATAAGGGACGGAAATCGGGAAAACAAGAAGCTGCCGATTAAAAAAAATTACGATGCGGCTTCCGTTTTTTTCTTGGATTTCTGGGCGTAGATAATCAGCGGTTTGCTTTCGCCCGCAACAGCTTTTTCGTCGACGACGACCTCTGTCACGTTTTCCAGCCCCGGCAGTTCAAACATCGTTTCCAACAGCAACCCTTCGATAATCGCGCGCAAACCGCGGGCGCCCGTCTTGCGTTCGACGGCTTTTTTGGCGATTTCCTTCAGCGCCGCGTCCGTAAAGGTCAGCTTGACGTTTTCCATCGCAAACAAAGTCTGATACTGCTTGACCAAAGCGTTTTTCGGCTGAACCAGAATTTCGACCAGCGCCGATTCGTCCAAGTCGTCCAAAGTCGTCAGAACGGGAACGCGTCCGATGAATTCGGGAATCAAGCCGAATTTCAGCAAATCTTCGGGTTCGATGTCGTGCAGGATTTCGCCCGTTTTGCGATCGTCTTCGGCGGTGACTTTCGCCCCGAAGCCGATGGAGGACTTGTTCGTGCGCTGCTGGATGATTTTTTCCAGCCCCGCGAACGCCCCGCCGCAAATGAACAGAATGTTCGTCGTATCAACCTGCAAAAACTCCTGCTGAGGATGCTTGCGCCCGCCCTGCGGAGGAACGGAAGCGACCGTGCCTTCCATAATTTTCAGCAAAGCCTGCTGAACGCCCTCGCCCGACACGTCGCGGGTAATTGACGGGTTTTCGGATTTTTTGGAAATCTTGTCGATTTCATCGATGTAGATGATGCCGCGCTGAGCCTTTTCGATATTGTAATCGGCGGCTTGCAGCAGTTTCAAAATGATGTTTTCGACGTCTTCGCCGACATAGCCCGCTTCGGTCAAAGTCGTCGCGTCCGCCATGCAAAACGGCACGTCCAGAATGCGCGCCAATGTGCTGGCAAGCAATGTTTTGCCCGATCCCGTCGGACCGACCAGCAGGATATTGGATTTCGATATTTCGACATCGGACGTTTTATTGTCCTGCGTCTGCAGGCGTTTATAGTGGTTGTAAACGCTGACCGCCAAAACTTTTTTGGCGCGTTCCTGCCCGATGACGTAATCGTCCAGCACTTCCTTGATTTTCTGCGGCGTCGGGATTTTGTCGGACACCGCCGCGCCTTTTTCTTTGGCTTCGTCGGCGATAATGTCGGTGCAAAGCCCGATGCATTCGTCGCAGATATAGACGTTCGGTCCCGCAATCAGTTTTTTGACTTCATGCTGGCTTTTGCCGCAAAAAGAGCAGTAAAGAGTCCCTTTCTTTTCTTCTTTGGACGGAGTTTTTGTCATTGCGGTTATCCTTGTATTTGTCTTGGTTTGATGTTACACGCTGCGCCAAACAAAGGCAATAAGTATTGCGGTTACTCGGCTGTTTTGGAACGAGCGGTTACCACTTCGTCGACCAAACCGAACGCTTTGGCTTCCTCCGCGCTCATAAAGTTGTCGCGTTCCATGGCTTTTTCAATCGTTTCCAAATCCTGCCCCGTGCGTTCGACATAAATGTTGTTCAAGCGCGTGCGCAAAGCCAGAATTTCGCGGGCGTGAATTTCTATATCGCTCGCCTGACCGCGGAAACCGCCCGACGGCTGGTGAATCATCACGCGCGCGTTGGGCAGACAGAAACGTTTGCCTTTCGCCCCCGCCGCCAACAGCAAAGACCCCATGGACGCCGCCTGACCGATGCACAGCGTCGACACGTCACAACGGATATAGTTCATCGTGTCGAAAATCGCCATACCCGACGTTACGACGCCGCCCGGCGAATTGATGTAAAAAGCGATGTCTTTGTTCGGGTTTTCGGATTCCAAGAACAACAGCTGCGCGCAAATCAAGCTTGCCACTTCGTCCTGCACTTCCCCCGTCAAAAACACGATGCGTTCTTTAAGCAAGCGGGAATAAATGTCAAAAGACCGTTCCCCCCGACTGGTCTGTTCAATGACCATCGGCACCAGAGTATTCATATAAACATCCATCGGATCGCGTTCGTGCATTTTATCCTCGCTTTATAATTCGACTAAAAGGAACCTGCGGAAAAATCCGCGGGTTCCTTTGATTTTATCAAGCCTTAAACCGACTTATTCTTCGGTTTTGGCGGTTTTCTTTTTGGCGGGAGCCTTTTTGGGTTTGTCTTCCTTTTCGGCTTCCTTGGGAGCGGCTTTTTTAGCCGTCGATTTTTTGGCTTTTTTAGCCGCGGGTTTGACGTCTTCGGCGTCAGCCTTGTACAGTTCTTCCGGCGTTACTTTCTTTTCGTTCAGCTTCACGCCTTTCAAGATAAAGTCGATGACTTTTTCTTCAAACAACGGCGCACGCAAACGATCCAGCATTTCGGGATGTTTCGCATAGAAATCGAAAACAGCCTTTTCCTGACCGGGGAACTGGCGGGCTTCCATCATAATGGCGCGGTTCAAATCGGCGTCGGTGACGGCGATTTTGTTTTTCATGCCGACTTCAGCCAGCAGCAAGCCCAAGCGAACACGGCGTTCCGCAATCGCGCGGTAAGCGGCTTTCAGTTCTTCTTCGGTCTTGTCGGCGTCGTCCGCATCCAAGCGCCCCGCTTTTTTGGCGGCTTCGACCTGTTTCCAAATCGCGTCGAATTCCAGATCCAGCATGCCCTGCGGAACGGGGAAGTCGTGCGCGTCCGCCAAAGCGTCCAGCAACAGCTTTTTCAAGTTGTTCATGGAAACGGATTCATATTCGCGCGCCAATTCGCCGCGAATCATTTCGCGCAGTTCGTCCAGCGTTTCTTTGCCGAAGAATTTCGCGAAAGCGTCGTCCAGTTCGGCGGGCTTTTTGGTGCGCAATTCTTTGATTTTCACGGCGAACACGGCGTCTTTGCCTGCCAAGTCTTTGGCGTGATAATCGGCGGGGAACGGAACTTTGACGGAAACGTCTTCGCCCGCTTTGTGTCCGACGAGCTGGTCTTCAAAGCCCGGAATGAACGAATTGGAACCCAGTTCCAGCGAATAGTTTTCACCCTTGCCGCCGGCGAATTCGACGCCGTCGATGGAACCGACAAAGTCGATGACGGCGATGTCGCCTTTGACCGCGGCGCGGTCGTCTTTGACGGGTTCGGACGAGCTGCGGGCGGACGCCAAGCGTTCCAAAGCCTTCTGCACTTCGTCGTCGGGGATGTCGGCAATCAGTTTATCCAAGGAAATGGTGGAAAAGTCGACGGGCGTGATTTCGGGAACGACTTCGACATCCATCGTGAATTCCAAATCCTTGCCGTCGTCAAAAGAAACAACTTCGATTTGGGGACGCACGGCAGGACGCAAAGAGCGGTCGCTCAGCGTTTTGGAGGACTGTTCCTGAATCAGTTCGTCCAACACTTCGCCCAGAACGGCTTTTTCATAACGCTGACGCAGAAAGCTTTCGGGCGCTTTGCCTTTGCGGAAACCGGGGATAGTCGCCGTTTCGCCGATAGATTTGATTTTGTCCGTGACTTTGGAAGCGATAACGTCGGCGGGGACGACGACCTTAAAAGCATGCTTCAAGCCGTCAACTTTTGTTTCAGTAACCTGCATGAACCTAAATCCTATAAAAATAAAACACGTTTCGTCAGCCGCAAAGGGGGAAACAAACTGGTGCGGGTGAAGGGACTCGAACCCCCAAGGCGCAAGCCATCGGAACCTAAATCCGACGTGTCTACCAATTCCACCACACCCGCGTTTAACTTCGCGGAAACGATTCAACAGACTTCTATAACATAAAAAGGCGAAACTGCAAACGAATTCTTGCGCGCCTTGACCGAAAGGACGAAAAAAGCGGGAAAAGTCAAAAAAAAGACTTGATAAACGCCCGAAATCCCTATATACAGAAAGCGGTTACAACGCCGGCTTGGCACAGTTGGTAGCGCAGTTGATTTGTAATCATCAGGTCGGGGGTTCAAATCCCTCAGCCGGCACCATAAAAAAATTCCCCTTTACGGGGAATTTTTTTATGGTATCAAGTTTATGCGGGATTTATTCGGGACTGACGTCCCTCACCCCTGCGGGGTCGCCTTCGGCGCTACCTGCGCTTGCGCTTCGGTCGAACCCTAAGAGGGCGCTGAGCGTCTTGGAAAACAGGCTATAACGCCTGTTTTCAGCGAAGCGGGGCGAAGCCGGAAACAAAACGTCAGTTTTGTTTATCCCTCAGCCGGCTTTATTTAATTTCATGCGCTTCGGTCGAACCCTAAGAGGGCGTTGAGCGTCTCGGGAAACAGGCTGAACGCCTGTTTTCAGCGAAGCGGGGCGGAGCCGAAAACAAAACGGCAGTTTTGTTTATCCCTCAGCCGGCTTTATTTAATTTCATGCGCTTCGGTCAAACCCTAAGAGGGTGTTGAGCGTCTTGGAAAACAAAAAAGCCCCCCCGCAAAGGAGTGCTTTTTTTTGCTTAAAAAGCATACTCAAGCATCGGCTTCGCGCACCGCTTTGGCGATATTGCTCAACATGCCGTTGACAACGCGGATTTCCGCCCCGTCATAGAAACACGACGTCAAATCGACGTATTCTTTTAAAATCACGGCAACGGGCGTTTCGGGAAAAGCCAGCAATTCGGCGACACCCGCCTGCAAAATCGCTTTCAGCGTTTTTTCAACGCGGTCTTCCGTCCAATCGGCGGCAAGCGACGCCTTAATCATTTCGTTGATGTGATCGGAATTTTCGGCATACGACGCCAAAATGCCCGAAAACAGCGTCGGTTCGGCGGGCATGACGGGAACGAATTCTTCCGTTCCGAAATCGTCTTTTTCTTCAATGACTTCCGCGCCGATGTCGCCGTTCATGAATTCGCGGGCGATTTGGTCAATCGTTTTTTCCCCGAACCCGTATTCGTACAGGGCTTGAACCGCCGCCAAACGGGACGAACTGCGGTTTGTTCTTTGTTTAGACATTTAAATGTCCTCCTCGGTATTCTGATGTTTATCGGTTGTTTCGGCGACTTTTTCCAAAGACGCGACAAAAGCTTTAAAATCCTCGGCTTCGCGGAAATCGCGGTACACGGACGCAAAGCGCACATACGCCACGGGGTCCAGTTCGGACAACGCCTGCATGACCATTTCGCCGATTTGCACCGACGGAATTTCGCTTTCGCCCGACACTTCCAGCTGGCGCTGAATGCTGTTTACAATCAGTTCGACCTGTTCGGGCGAAATCGGGCGTTTGCGTACCGCTATCGTAATCGAGCGCTGCAGTTTGTCGCGGTCGAACGGCATGCGCGACGCGTCTTTTTTGATAACGGTCAATTCACGCAGCTGCACGCGCTCAAACGTCGTAAAGCGCGACCCGCACGCGGGACAAAAGCGGCGGCGGCGAATGGACGAATTGTCGTCGCTGGGACGCGAATCCTTGACTTGCGTTTCGGCAAAGCCGCAGAAAGGACAGCGCATAAATCAAGCCTCCGCCATCAAGCCTTCGTAAATCGGAAAGCGGCGGCACAATTCCAAAACGGTTTCGCGCGCTTTTTCTTCGGCGGCGGCGTTGTCGTCGGGATTTTGCGCCAGACCGTCCAGCACATCGCCAATCAGGTTGGCGACCGTTCTGAACTCTTCGACACCAAAGCCGCGGGTCGTCCCCGCAGGCGTTCCCAAACGGACGCCCGACGTTACGGTCGGCTTTTCGGGGTCGAACGGAATGCCGTTTTTGTTGCACGTCATTCCCGCGCGTTCCAAGCTTTTTTCAGCCAGCTTGCCCGTCAATCCTTTCGGACGCAAATCGACCAGAACCAAATGCGTATCCGTTCCGCCCGAAACCAAATTCAAGCCGCGTCCGATCAGCGTTTCGCCCAGCACTTTGGCGTTGGCGACGACGGATTTTGCGTATTCTTTGAATTCGGGCTTCAGCGCTTCGCCCAAAGCGACGGCTTTGCCCGCGATGACGTGCATCAAAGGTCCGCCCTGCAGTCCGGGGAAAACGGCGGAGTTGATTTTTTTCGCCAAATCTTCGCGGTTGGTCAAAATCATGCCGCCGCGCGGACCGCGCAAAGTCTTGTGCGTTGTGGTTGTGACGACATCCGCGTATTTCAGCGGGTTTTCGTGAACACCGCCCGCGACCAATCCCGCAAAGTGCGCCATATCGACCATCAGCAAAGCCCCGACTTCGTCCGCAATCGCGCGGAATTTTGCGAAATCGATGGCGCGCGGATACGCCGACCCGCCCGCGATAATCAGCTTGGGCTTGTGTTCTTTTGCCAGACGTTCGACTTCTTCAAAGTCGATTAAGCCGTCCTCTTTGCGCACGCCGTACTGAACGGCGTTGAACCATTTTCCCGACAACGCGACGGACGCGCCGTGCGTCAAATGACCGCCCGCGGACAAAGACATGCCCATCAGCGTATCCCCCGGCTGCAGCAAAGCCAGCTGTACCGCGCCGTTTGCCTGCGCCCCCGAATGAGGCTGAACGTTCACGAATTGAGCGCCGAACAATTTTTTCGCGCGTTCAATCGCCAAGTTTTCGGCGATATCGACAAACTCGCAACCGCCGTAATAGCGTCTGCCGCAGTAGCCTTCGGCGTATTTATTGGTCAAAATCGACCCTTGCGCTTCCAAAACGGCTTTGGAAACAATGTTTTCGGACGCAATCAGTTCGATTTGGTTTTGCTGACGCGTCAATTCCTTGTAAATTCCCGCGTAGATTTCGGGATCGGATTCTTTCAGCGAACGGGTGAAAAAAGCGTTGTTCATAGAAGCTCCTTAAACCAAATGGGACAGTTTTTCGACGCGGCGCGCATGTCTGCCGCCCGCAAATTGCGTGTTCAAAAACGTGTTCAGGCAGTCGTAAGCAACCTCGACGCCCGTCGTTCTGCCGCCGAAAACGATAACGTTCGCGTTGTTGTGTTCGCGGCACAGGCGCGCGCCGAAAGCATCGTGAATCAGCGCCGCGCGGATGAACGGAAAGCGGTTGGCGGCAATGCTGATGCCGATGCCCGTTCCGCAAACCAGAACGCCGCGTTCGGCTTTGCCCGCCTTAATCGCGTCCGCCATTTTCGCCGCCATATCGGGATAATCGACGGAATCGGTCGAATACGTCCCCAAATCCAACGGCTCGTACCCCCATTCGGCAAGCTTTTCCGCCAACAGGTTTTTCAGTTCAAATCCGCCGTGATCCGCGGCAAGGGCGATGACTTCAGCCATAACGACAACTCCTTTACAAAAATGTTTTTCAAAGTTTTATCACACGGGATTGCTTTTGGTCAAAACATATTCCAGTTTTTTGCGCGCCAGCATTTTCAGCGACAGCATCGGCGTGTTGCGCGGCGCCATAAAGCTGACCTCCGTTCCCGTTTCTTCGTGAACGGCAATGACTTTGACGGCATTGCCTATCGGTTGGATTTGCAGGATGATTCCGTCGCTCACGAGTTCAAAGCTCCGCACAATTCATCGTAAGACATCACGTTTTTGACGGGGCCCAAAGCGGCAAAGGTCGGTTTTTGCGCAAACGTCTTGCGCGCGAAATCCAACACCTGTTCGGGCGTTACGGCGTTGATTTTGTCCAGCACTTCGTCCTTTTCAATCAAGCGGTCGTAAATCAGCAGATTGCCCGCGTTTTGTTCGCAGCGCGCCGTCGGATGTTCCAAAGACATCAAAATCCCCGCCTTCAGCTGGGCTTTGCCGCGGTTCAACTCTTCTTCGGTCAAAGAATCCTGCATTTTTTTGATTTCGTCGCAAACGGCGGGCATGATTTCAGCGGCTTCCTCTTCGCCCGTTCCCGCGTAAACGCCGAACAGCCCGCCCTTTGTCGCGGGGGAAAAGAACGAATACACCGTATAGACCAAGCCCCGCTTTTCGCGGATTTCCTGAAACAGCCGCGACGACATGCCGCCGCCGAACACCGTCGAAAGCAAATGCGCGGTGTAATAGTTTTCGTCATAGTACGACACCGACGGAAAACCCAAAATCAGATTGACCTGCTCGATTTTCTTTTTTTGGCGGAAATCCCCGCCGGCATAGGACGGCTGCGGCGCTTCAAAGCCCTTTGCGGGGGCGAGTTCGGCAAACGCCTTTTCAACCAAAGACACGAAAACGTCGTGCTTGACATTGCCGCTTGCCGCCAGCACCATTCTGTCGGGCGTGTAGTTCGATTTCAAGTAGTGGTTCAGCGTTTCGCGGCTGACTCCCTTGACCGTTTCGACGGAGCCCAGAACGGGACGGCCGAACGACTGATTCGGAAAAGCCGTTTCCTGAAAATAATCGAAAATAATATCGTCGGGGGTATCGACGGATTGGTTGATTTCCTGCAAAACGACGGCTTTTTCACGGTCGAATTCGTCGGGCGCGAACGTCGAATGAAGCAAAATATCCGCCAGAATATCGACGGCAAGAGGCAAATCCTCTTTCAGCACTTTGATATAAAAGGATGTCGTTTCGCGCGACGTGCAGGCATTGAAATAGCCGCCGACGTTTTCGATTTCCTCGGCGATTTGGCGGGCGGTGCGGGTGGTCGTGCCTTTGAACACCATGTGTTCAAGCAGGTGAGAAATGCCGTTGATTTCGGCGGGTTCATACATCGACCCGACCCCGACCCACGCGCCCAAAGCCACGGTGTCGAGTTCGTTCATTTCGTCGGTTACGATTCGCAGGGAATTCGGCAAACGGGAAACGGTGCGCATTTTCAGACCTCTTTTTTCACACTGTTTTCAATAAAGTAGGTAATCGAATCATATTGATTCGGCAAAACGGTAAAGCTTTCGCGCCGCGTCATCAAATCCGACAAAACGGGCGGCAAAGCGGGCGTTATGCCCGTCGCTTCGCGCACGGGAATCGGGAATTTCGCGGGATGAGCCGTCGCCAGCACAATCATCGGAACATCTTTTTCGGCATACCGTTCCGCCGCCGCAAAGCCGATGGCGGAATGCGGATCGACGATTTCGCCCGACAGCTTGTAAACGCGCGCGATTTCCGCTTTCGTTTCCGCGTCGTCGCAGCGCATCCCCTTGAAGAATGCGCGGATTTTCGTCAAAACATCGGCGGGGACTTCATATTTTCCGTCGTATTTGAACACGTCCATCAGATGCACAATCGCTTTTGCGTCGCGGTCGAACATCTCGAACAGCAAGCGTTCAAAGTTTGACGAGATTTGAATATCCATCGACGGGCTGATGGACGGCTTGACGGGACGTTTTTCCATAACGCCCGTTTCCAAAAACCGCGGCAGAATGTCGTTCGCATTCGACCCCAGCACCAGCGTTTTAATCGGCAGTCCCGCCTTTTTCGCGACAAAGCCCGCGAAAATGTTGCCGAAGTTGCCCGTCGGCACGGCAAAGGACACTTCGCGGTCGGGCGCGCCCAGCTGTAAAGCGGCATAGAAATAGTACACGACTTGCGCCATAATGCGCGCCCAGTTAATCGAGTTCACGGCGGACAGATTGTATTTCGTTCTGAACGCTTCGTCGCCGAACAGCGCTTTGACAATCGCCTGACAATCGTCGAAAGTGCCTTCCAGCGCGATATTGAACACGTTGCGCGACAAAGTCGTCGTCATCTGACGGCGCTGGACTTCGGACACGCGGTTGTGCGGATGCAAAATAAAGATGTCCAGATTATCCAGTCCTTTGCAGGCTTCAATCGCCGCCGATCCCGTGTCGCCCGATGTTGCGCCGACAATGGTGATATGCTTTCCGCTGCGGGACAAAACGCGGTTGAACATCCGCCCGACCACCTGCAAAGCGTAATCCTTGAACGCCAAAGTCGGACCGTAAAACAGCTGTTCGACCCACAGATTTTCGCGAATTTGCTTTAACGGAGCGACGGCGGCGTGCGTGAATTTGCCGTAAGCGCCCGCCGCGATATCCTTTAATTCGGATTCGGTCAAGCAGCCCGCCGTAAAAGGCGCCATGACTTTCGCCGCCAGTTCGGGATAGCTCAACGCCTGCATTTTGCGAATTTCGTCCGCCGAAAAGAGCGGGTATTCCTGCGGAACGTACAGCCCGCCGTCGGGGGCAAGCCCCGCCAGCAAAACGTTTTCAAAATCCAAAGCGGACGCTTTGCCGCGCGTACTGATATATTTCACGAATAAGCTCCTTGCAACAGGGATAAATCTTTACCCCTATATAAGTACATCTTTTGTTTAAATACAACATCGGATTTGAAACTTTGCCCCGTTTTTGGTATAAAGAGCTCAACAAAACAACGAAAGGACGAAACGGATGAAAAAAATCGCGGTGTTGCTGTCGGGATGCGGAGTTATGGACGGGTCGGAAATTCACGAAGCCGTCACCGCAATGCTTGCCATTGAACAACAGGGGGCGAAGTATCACTGCTTTGCGCCCGAAGGCAGTCAAGCCGTCGCAATGAACCACATCTTGAAGCGTCCTATGAACGAAACCCGCCGCATGCCCGCCGAAGCCGCCCGTATCGCGCGCAGCGACCTTTCGCTGTTAAGCTCTTACCGCGCCGCAGACTACGACGGGCTTTTGCTGCCCGGCGGAATGGGGGTGATTTTGAATCTGTGCGATTTCGCGCACCAAGGACCGAACTGCTCGGTTCATCCCGATGTGGAGCGCGCTTTGATTGAAACGCACCAAGCGGGCAAACCGATTGCCGCGCTGTGCATTGCGCCCGTTGTCGTCGCCCGCGTGCTGAAAGGCGTAACCGTCACAATCGGCAACGACGCGGAAACGGCAATGGCGATTAAACAAATGGGCGGCACGCACAAAATCTGCAATGCCGCCGAAGTCTGCATCGACACGAAAAACAAAATCGTTTCGACGCCGTGCTATATGCTGGACAAATCGCTGAAAGACGTGGCAATCAGCACTTCAAACGCCGTCAAGGATTTGTTGACGCTTGCTTAGCCGCCGCTTCGCGTTTGGATTTCCAGATGAAATAGAATGACGTTAAAATTCCGAATCCGATAAGGACGACGGGAATAATCGTCAAAATCCGCATGACGTCTTCCTGATGGTTACGGAAAAACTCGGTCTGTCCCGCGAAATAGCTGAGCGTAATCAGCAAACCGACCCACAACACACCGCTGACCCAGTTGACAACGTGGAACACGCGGCGTTCCATGCCCGACACGCCGATAAACAGCGGCATCAGCGTCCGCACGAACGCGGTAAAACGCGCCAGCAACAAAGCCAGAATACCGTATTTGTGCAACATTCTTTCGGTTTTGTCGTGGTATTTTTGGGGAATATGGCTCATCCAGCGTTTAACGACGCGGCTTTCGCTCAGCCACCTGCCCTGCCAATAGCCGACTTCGGAACCCAGCGCCGCGCCGACCGTCAAAACCGCAAGGGTAATCCAGTAATCGGCAATGCCGTGAACAATCAGCGTTCCCGCCAACAGCAACAAGCTGTCGCCCGGCAGAAAAGTCGCGGGCAAAATACCGTTTTCCAACACCAGCACAACGAACAAAACGGCATAAAGCATAAAAACCAAATCGGGATTGGCAAGCGTTTGAAAATCCTGTTCCCACAAAGCTTTTAACAACGTCCCGATTTTTTCCATAACTTACCGTCCTTTCCGTTGATTGATTCGTTAATAAAGATAATGAAAAAAAGACTTGTTTTTCAACAGTTATTTTTACCTTTTTGACAAAAAAGTTTCACAATGCCGGCGTGTCCGTTTTTTTGCGCCAGCTCAACCGCCGTCTGCCCGCCGTACACCTGTTTTTCGGGGTTTGCGCCCGCGTCGAACAACAGCTTTGCGACCGTAAAATAACCGCGCAAAGCCGCATCCGCCAAAGCTTCGTCCAAAGCGGCGGGAGCGGCGGGAATCAAAACGCGCGCCGTATCGGCGTTGTTGTGCGCGGCGGCGGCAATCAAAGCGGCGTCCGCCTCCCCTCCTTTGAGCTTCAACAGCCGTTCGACCAAAGCCGTATGCCCGAACCGCGCGGCGGCGACAATCGCCCAGGAATCGAAAACGCCCGCTTCGATAAAACATTCGACGATTTCGGTTTCGCCCGCTTCGCACGCGTTGACCAAAGCCCCTTTGAAATCGTCCGCCGCCCCTCCCTGCTTCAAACATTCCCGCAGTTGAGCGATATCTTGATTTTTAACGGCTTCGTAGACGGACGGCATGGGCGGCTTCTCCTGTTTTTTTTGATGATAACACCCGATTTTTCGTTTGTCACAGCCCTTTTTGGCTTTTATACTTGCCCCGATTTTTCAAAGGAGATTCTCCATGACCGATTTTGACGAAAACAAACTGGCGGAACTGGCAAAACAAGCGGACGTTTTTTTGCAAACGGGCGTTAAAGACGCCGACACCGAACGCGTTTTCGACGAAATCAAGCAAATCGTATCAAAGGAAGCGGGCTGCATCGGTCTGGCGCAGATTGATTTGACCATCGGCGACATCGCGGGCAACGGATTGAAAATCGCGCGCTATATCCGATATGCCGAACGCGTCGGACTGGATATGATTGTGTTCCCCGAACTGGCGTTAATGGGCTATCCCGTCGAAGACATCATCGACCGCCACCCCGTCGTCGTTTCCGAAAACGTCCGCTGGGTCAAAGAGCTGGCAAAGCTTTGCAAAAACACCACCGCTTTGGTCGGATTTGTGGAGCCGCGCGGGGATTCGCCCGTCGGACGGCGGTATTACAATTCCGTCGCCGTGTTGCACAAGGGGGAGATTCAGGGCATCGTCCGCAAACGTCTGCTGCCGACGTATTCGGAATTTAACGACAGCCGCTATATCGAGCCGTCGCCCGTCGCGGGCGTTCAGCCTGCCGACACTTTGGGCGCGTTCACCCCCGAAAAAGTCGTCGATATGAAAAAAACAATTACCGTCAACGGCATATCCTACGGCATTTCGATTTGCGAAGACTGCTGGAACAACAAATCTTTCTTTCATCACACTTTGTACGCCGTCGACCCCGTGGACGAACTGGCGCGGGACAAACCCGACGTCTTTATCAACTGTTCGGCGTCGCCCTGCCGCGCGAAAAAGGAACAGCTGAAACACAATATGCTGTCCTTTATCGCCAAACAGTACGGGATTCCGTTTGCTTACGTCAATCAGGTCGGCGCGATGGACTGCTGTTCTTTTGACGGGGCGAGCCGCGTGTTTTCCGCCGACGGCGTTTTGACGGCGCGGGCGGT
This sequence comes from Alphaproteobacteria bacterium UBA2903, assembly GCA_002349565.1. GTDB lineage: Bacteria > Pseudomonadota > Alphaproteobacteria > CAAGCB01 > CAG-977 > UBA2903. Next base: position 49,353 of record DEDN01000027.1, read on the forward strand.
GTCGTTCGCCGAACAATGTCTGATTGTCAATCCGACGAAAAACAAAGGCGCGGTCTATCCTTTGACCAAAGGGCTGGAAAAAACGCTGTCTGAAGAAAAAGTTTTCACTTTGGATTACGAAAACGATTTGGAGCGCACTTACAAAACAATCGTGCAAGCCGTTCGCGGATACTTTTCGAAATGCGGGCTGAAGCGCGCGGTTTTGGGACTGTCGGGCGGATTGGATTCGACGGTTTGCGCGGTTTTGCTGGCGGACGCTTTGGGCGCGGAAAACGTGTTCGGCGTCAGCATGCCATCCGAAATCACCAGTACGGAAAGCCGCGACGACGCCGCGACGCTGGCAAAGAATCTCGGCATTCACTTTACTCAAATGCCGATCAAGACAATGGTTGACGCGACAAACGGCTGTTTCGCCGAACTGTTTGCCAAAGTCGAATCGCAATGGGACTGCCGTTACAAAGCGTCCTTTACGCAAGACAATATCCAAGCCCGTTCCCGCGCCGTGTTTTTATGGGGAATCGCCAACGAATTCGCCGCCTGCATTCCCATTGCCACATCGGACAAATCCGAGCTTTATATGGGATACGCGACGATTAACGGCGATATGTCGGGCGGGTTCGCCCCGATCGCCGACGTGCCGAAAACCAAGCTGTTCGCCTTGGCGCGGTGGCTGAACGCGAACAGAGCGGTCAAAAACGCCGTTCCCGAATCCGTTATCCTGAAACGCCCCGGCGCGGAGCTGGCAATCGACCCGAAAACGGGCAAACCCTTGATTGCCGAGGACGCTTTAATGCCCTATCCGTTCCTTGACGAAGTGATTTGGCGTATCGAAAACAAACATGAAAGCTATGCCGATATGCTGGATTCGGAATTCCTGTACGAAAAAACGACGCCCGTTTCCCGCGAACAAAAAAACGCTTGGCTGGACAAGTTTTACAAGCGTATGGCGGGCGCGCTGTACAAATGGTCGATTTTGCCGCCCGCAGTTATCGTGGAATCGCGTTCAATCAACAAAATCGACTATCGCCAACCGATTACGTCGTGCCGCATCGACTACAAAGGCAAAACTCCGTCGGAAATCGGCGAGCTGTTAAAACTTGCCGATTGCGCGGTATAGATTCGATTTTCCGATTAAAACGGTATAAAACGACGTAATCAGTTCTTGGCGCGCGGTCGCCAGTTGCGCCTGAACGGTCAGCAGGTTCAACAGCGTTTCCTTTCCCGCCCGATAAGACGCGCGGGACACGCGTTCGTTTTCTTCCGCCGATTTTAAGACGTCTTGGTTAATCGTGTAAGACGCCAGCGCGGTTTTATAATCCTGATACGCCGACCAGACCTCGTTTTTAACCGCGTCTTCGGTGCTTTTTTCCCGCCAGACGGCTTGGCGATAGTCATAGCGCGCCTTTGCCAGAGCGTAGGATTTGGAAAAGCCTTCGAACAACGGAACGTTCAGCGCCACGCCGACATCGCCGCCGTAAGTGTAGGGATATCCGTCTTTAAAAGGTTTGTCGTCTTTCCACCGGTCGGCATAGGACGCGTTCGCCGTCAAAGCCAACGTCGGCGCCATCGCGGATTTCGCGGCGTCTATTCCCGCCGAAGCCGCCGCTTTGGCTTTTGCCGCGCCTTTGATTTCGGGACGCAGATCCAACGCCAGCTTTATCATCTTTTGCACGGGCATTTTTTCCGCCAACGCGGTTGAACCGTCGTCTTTTTTCGGCACGACCAGAGAAAACTTCGTTTCGGGCGGCAGGTTCAGCAACGTCGCCAGATTCGCCTGATTCTTTTCAATCGTGTTTTGCGCCGCCGTCACCGCCAGCTTGGAACGCAGATACGTTGTCTTCGCCAACAATAAATCGGACGTCGCCGCTTTGCCGACCTGATATTTCTTTTGCGTTTCGTCGTATGATTTTTTATAGGACGCGACGCTGGTTTCGGCGGATTTCAAAACCTCTTTCGCGCTCAGCAAATCCATGTACGCGCTGTGAACGCCCAACACCAAATCGTGCAAAGCCGCATTGTAGCCGAACGCCGCCTGTTCCATATACGCTTTCATCATATCCGTTGACGCGGAACGTCCGCCGAAATCCAGCAACAGCCAGTTCAAAGCGACGTTGATCGAATACGACTTGACTTTCATATCTTTATAGACATCGGCGTTCGGTTCGTCGTATTGCCCTTTGCCGTGCGACGCCGTCGCCGCCGCCGTCAGATTGACGTTCGGCAGATAAGCGGCTTTGCTTGCGCCGAATCCCGCTTCCGCCGATTTGACCGCCATAAAGGTGCGGTTCAAGTCGGGGTTGTTGCACACGCCGATTTGAATCAAGTCGTTCAACCCCAGCTTGCCTTTAACATTCACTTTCGACAGGCAGTTTTCAGGGGCTTTTTGCGTATAAACCGACATCGGGTCGAACGCGTTCGCGGGGGCGGTCAAAAGCACCGCGACGCCCGCCGTTAACAACATCTTTTTCATTTGTTTCCTTTCTTCATCGCCTTGTCGGCAAGGGTTTGAACCAAAACGTACAACAGCGGAATGACAAACAATCCGACCAGCATGCCGTAAAACACGGGCGTGCCGATCGCCTGTCGGCTGTTTGCGCCCGCGCCCGTTGCGTTAATCATCGGGAACACCCCCAAAATGAACGCGAAAGCCGTCATCAAAACCGCGCGGAACCGTTCGCGCAAAGCGTACATCGCCGCGCGCGGAACGGTCATGTTCAGCCCTTGGCGGGCGTCACGGGCAAATTCGACGATCAAAATCGCGTTTTTGCTCGCCAATCCGACCAGCATGACGATCCCCAACTGCGCGTAAATCGACAAAGGCAGTCCCGTAATCAGCAGCCCCGCCAAAGCTCCCGCCGTCGCGACGGACACGGACATCAAAACGGGAATCGGCAAAATCCAGCTTTCATACAGCGACACAAGGAACAGATAGGCGAAAACAACCGCCAGCGACAACAGCAAACCGATTTGCCCCTGATTGTTCTTTTCCTGATAGCTCATGCCCGACCATTCATAGGAAAATCCTTTGACGCCTTTCATCAGGCTTTCCAGTTCCGCCATCGCTTCGCCCGACGACACCGCGGGATTTTGTTCCGCCGTGATGTCCGCGCTGGGATATTGGTTGTAGCGGGAAATCACGCGCGGGGACATGACTTGGGTCAAACCGACCAAAGCCCCCAAAGGCACTTTTTCGCCCGTCGTCGACGGAACGTAGATGTCGCGCATACTTTCGACATCGTCGCGGAAACGCGCGTCCGACTGCACGACGACCTTGTTGACTTGCGTTCCGATGTTGATGTCGTTGACGTACATCGATCCCAGATAGGCTTCCAAAGTCGAATAGAGGTTCGACAACGGCACGTTCATCGATTCCGCCTTTTCACGGTTGATTTCGATGAACACCGCGGGCGTTTTCGACGTGAACGTCGTAAAGCCGTACAAAAACTTCGAGTTCGTGTTGACTTTTCCCAACAGCTTTTGCGCTTCGGCGTCCAGCTTGGCGTAATCCATGCCCGATGTCATTTGCAGACGGAAATCCATACCGCCCTGATTGCCCAAGCCCTGAATCGCGGGAAATTCAAAGAACTGCAATTCGGCTTCGGGCGTTTCGGCAGTCAGCTTCGCGCGCATTTCGTTCATCAGGTTGGTGGAATACAGCGACGGAGCTTTACGCTTGTCCCACGATTCCAAATCGACGATCACCATCGCCGTGTTTTCGGAACGCCCCGCCAGAATGCTGACGCCGACGACGCCGATCGACCCGCGCACGCCCTTTTGCGCCAGAATTTTTTCCGTCACTTTTTCAACAACCGCTTTGGTGCGGGCATAAGACGCGCCTTCGGGCAAAGTGATGTTCGCGATATAAACGCCCTGATCTTCGCTCGGGACGAACGACGTGCCGTTCAGCTTGAACAAAGTGCCGTTCAACGCCAGAATCACGCCGAAAATCAAAGCGATGACGCTGATGCGCCGCGCGAACAAAGCCGCCGTGCGCGCGTATCCGTTCGCCGTCGAATTGACGACGCGGTTGAACCATGCGAGCGGTCCTTTCTTTGCCGTCTTAAACGGTTTCAAAAAGTACGCGCACAAAACGGGCGACAACGTCAGCGCGTTCACCGCCGAAAACACCAAAGACGTGCTGATGGTGATTGCGAACTGCTGGTAAATCCTGCCCGTGATGCCGCCCATGCAGGCAATAGGGACGAAAATCACGACCATGACCAGCGTTGTTGAAACCAGCGCGCCCGTGATTTCGCGCATGGTGCGCCGGGTCGCTTCCAACGGAGGGAGCTTTTCCTTTTCCATCAAATGCATCACGCGTTCGACAACGACGATCGCGTCATCGACGACCGCGCCGATCGCCAGCACGATGCCGAACAGCGTGAACATATTGATGCTGAATCCCAACGCCAGCATAACCACCATGGTCGCCAGCATGGATACGGGAACCGCAATCAACGGAATCAGCGTCGTGCGCCAGTTCTGCAAAAACACCCAGCACACCAGAACGACCAGCACGAACGTTTCAAACAACGTGTGCAACACTTCGGAAATCGACGCGTTGATGTAATCGGTCGAATCGTAGTTGAATTTGTATTCGACGCCTTCGGGCAGGGATTCTTCCAAACGCGACAGTTCGGCGCGCAGTTTTTTCATCGCGTCAACGGCGTTCGCGCCCGAAGACAGCTTGACCTGCAAAGACACGGCGGGCGCGCCGTCGGCAAACGCCGTAATGCCGTAAGATTCCTCGCCGTAAGACACGTTCGCGATGTCTTTCAGCCGCACCAGTCCGCCGTGTTCCGCCGTGCGGACGATGATTTCGCGAAAATCTTTCACTTCATTGATGCGCCCTTGAGTTTTCAGCGGATAGACCATTTGCGCGGAATCGTCCGGCGCGGCGCCCAGCTTGCCCAAAGTCGGCTGATAGTTCTGCGACGAAATCGCGTTGCGGACATCCGCCGCCGTGATGTTCAACGCCGCCATTTTGTCCGAATTGAGCCATACGCGCATGGCGGAGCTTGCGGCGTACACGTCCACCCCGCCCACGCCGTCGATGCGCGCCAAAGCCTCTTTGACGTTGTCGATGACGTAATCCGCCAGTTCAAGGCTTGATAAAGTGTGTTTCGGCGACACGAACGAAATCATCGCCAGCATATTCGTCGATTCGCGGGTAACGGTCACGCCCTGACGGGTGACTTCGGCAGGCAGGGACGCGGTCGCGATCTGCACGCGGTTCTGCACTTTGACCTGCGCCATATCGGGATCGACGCCCGTTTTGAACGTTACGGTCAGGGAATACGTCGTATCCTCGGACGACGAAGACATATACAGCATGTCTTCGACGCCGTTGACTTCGCGTTCAATGGGGATTGCGACCATTTTCGCAATCACGTCCGCGGACGCGCCGGGGTACGTCGCCGAAACCGTCACCACGGGCGGCGTGATTTCGGGATACAGCGCAACGGGCAGCAGCTTGATCGCCACCAATCCCGCCAAACACATCACAATTGCGATAACAATCGCAAATCGCGGGCGTTTCAGAAAGAACTCCGAAAACATCTTCAGCCCTCCGATTTTACAAAGCTTTGCTTGACGGTCGAACCGTTTTCGACTTTTTGCAAGCCCTGCACGATGATATGCGCGCTGGCGTTCAGCCCGTCGGTTACGATCAGCCTGTCGCCGATTAAATCACCCGTTTTGATGTAAGTTTTCCGCGCTTTTTCTTCGGCGTTCACGACATAGACGAACAGCCCCTGATTATCCTGCATCACGGCGGATTGCGGAATCAAAACCAGCGGACGGTCTTCGCCCGCCTTGACCAGAACGTCGACGTGATTTCCGGGCAACAGCGTTTTGTCCGCGTTTTGAACATCAATATACGCCGCGACCGTCGCCGTCATCAAATTGACTTCGCTGTCGAAAAACGTCTTTAACACTTTGACGGGAACAACCGTTTCGTCGGGCAGGACAACCTTGATGTCCGTAATGAAATCGCCGTTTGTTTTCAAACGCTTCATCGCGGTCAGACGGTCTTTGTCGGTTACGGAAAACGAAACGCGTATCGGCGAAATCTGCACGATGCGCGCCATTGCGCGCCCCGACATATCGACAAAATTTCCTTTGGTAATCAAAGCCTTGCCGATAAAACCGTCAATCGGGGCTTTGATTTCCGTATAGCCCAGATTGATGCGCGCGGTCGCGGCGTTCGCTTCGGCGGCTTTGACGGCGGCTTTCGCCTGCGCCAGCGCGCTTTCGGACGCTTCGATGTTCGACGCGGTCAGGACTTTTTGCTTGAACAGCACTTTGTTGCGTTTGTGGTCGCTTTCGATTTGCTTCAAGTTCGCCTTTGCGCGCGCGACTTCGGCGTCCGCGCTGTTGACGGCTTCCTTGTAGCGGCTTTGTTCGATGACGAACAGCACCTGATCTTTTTTGACAAAGCCGCCTTCGTCAAACAGGATTTTATCCAGATAACCCGTGACCTGCGCTTTGACATCGACGCTGTTGATCGCTTCGACCGTCGCGATGTATTTTCTGACGGGCGCGGTGTTTTCCAAAACCGCGTCCGTGGTCACCACATACGGCACGCCGCCGCCGAACCCGTGATTTTCCGCGGGCGTCAAGCGGGTTTTCAGTCCCCACCCCGCCGCGACGCACGCCGGCAGGACGATCAGCTGAAACAGGATTTTTCTTTTGCTTAAATGAACGACTTTCATCAAACGCTCCTATCGAAAAGTTTTGGATTGTTTGATAAAAGCGGAATTTTTTCGAATCAAGAAAAAATTTTTTTATATCACTTTGTAATGGTTTTCGGCTTCTTTCGAATGGCGATGTCGACGCGAACACCGGAATCAAGGCGTGTTTCCAAAACATACAGATCGTTGTAGCGGAAATCGTCGTCTTCCGGCGACTCGGAAGCGGTATTGTCTTTGACAACCTTGACTTTTCCCGCTTTGGACACTTTGCGCACGCGCAGGGCTTTCACAACGTCGTCGGTCAGATATTTGCCGGATTTTTTCCACCGCATCACGCTTTGGACGCTGACGCCCAACGCTTTCGCCGCCGCCGTCATCGACAGTCCAGACACCAGCAGAGTCATCGCCAGCCATTTTTCGTCCAAGCTGCGAACGCGGGACGTTTCACGCGTGAACTGACAGCCGCATTCGGCGCATTTAAAGCGTTGCCGCCCGCGTGCCGTCCCGTATTTCACCGACTTTTCACACCCGCATTTCGGACACTTCATTCTCACCCGCCTTTTACCATTACAAAGTGATAACAAAAAAACGATGTCCGCGACAAGTGTTTTTCGCGCTTTCGTGTCGGTCGATTCGGTCAGGCGTCTTTGATATCAACGGCGGTAAAGCCCGCATCGGCGACCGCTTTGATCAGCACGTTGTCGGCTACTGCTTTTTCAAGTGTTACAGACGCTTTTTTTCCCGCCAAATCGACCGAAACGTCTGCCACGCCGTCCACGGCTTTCAGCGATTTTTCGACAAACGCGGCACAATGCGCGCAATGCATCCCGTCCACAAACACGATTTTATTCATTGTTGATTTTCCTTTTGTTAAGTTGAAACGTCGCAATCGAAGCGCGTTCAATACAACGCTGATTGAACTGCAGCTCATCGCCGCGGCGGCAATCATGGGGCTGAGCGTTATTCCGAAGCACGGATACAGCACGCCCGCCGCAACGGGAATGCCGACGACATTGTAGAAAAACGCCCAAAACAGGTTTTCCTTGATGTTTTTCAGCACCGCCCGTCCCAATTCGACCGCAAACACGACCGAAAACAAGTCATTGTTCGTCAGCACGACGTCAGCGCAATCCAACGCGACATCCGTTCCCCGTCCCATTGCCATGCCGACATCCGCCCGCGCCAAAGCCGGCGCGTCGTTAATCCCGTCGCCCGCCATGACAACGGTATGCCCGCCCTGTTGCAAAGCGAGAATCTCGGCATCCTTGTCCTGTGGCGACATTTCGGCGAAAACGGCTGAAATTCCGGCTTGCTTTGCAACTGCCCGCGCCGTTTTTTCATTATCGCCCGTCAGCATCACCACGGACACTTTCGCTTTTTCCAATCGCTCCACCGCCGCTTTCGCGTCCGCCTTGACCTTATCCGCAACGGCAATCGCGCCGATTGTTTTGCCGCCTTTGACAACGAATAAAGCTGTCTTGGCCTGCTCCTTCCATTGTTCCGCACCGGCGGCAAACGGATTGTCAATAGCGGCAGCGGCATTTCCGACGGCGCAAAGCTCCCCGTTGATTATACCCGTTATGCCCCGCCCGACGATTTGTTTGAAACCGGAAACCGCAGGCAAATCAAGGTTGCCCGCCCGTTCAATGATTGCCCTGCCCAAAGGATGCTCGGACTGTGTTTCCAATGCCGCCGCAAGGCGCAAAACTTCGTCCTCATCGCCCAAGATGTCGGTTACAACGGGCTTTCCGACCGTAATCGTCCCCGTCTTGTCCAAAGCAATGACATCGGCGCGACCGACGGTTTCCAAAGCCTGCGCCGATTTGAACAAAACGCCCGCTTTCGCCCCGCGCCCCGTGCCGACCATGATTGCCGTCGGCGTCGCCAGCCCCAAAGCGCACGGACACGAAATCACCAAAACGGCAATCGCTTTTTCCAAAGCAAACGCCGTCCCCGCGCCGCAAAGCATCCAAACGGCAAAAGTCAAAACGGCTGCAGTTATGACAACAGGCACGAAAACGCCGCTGATTTTATCCGCCAGTCGAGCTATCGGAGCTTTGGAGCTTGTCGCTTCGTCAACCAATCGGATAATCTGCGCCAAAGCCGTGTCCATGCCGATTTTTTCCGCGCGCAGAACAATCCGTCCCGACACCGCGAAAGTTGCCGTCTTGACCGTGTCGCCGACCGTTTTTTGAACAGGCAAACTTTCCCCCGTCAAAGCGGATTCGTCAACGGATGCCGCGCCTTCAACGACAACGCCGTCCGCCGCAACGCGTTCCCCCGTTTTGACAACGATTAAATCGCCGACCGCCAAATCGACGATTGCGACGGTTTGTTCCGTTCCGTTTTTCAACACGACTGCCGTTTGCGGCGCCAAAGACGCCAATTCCGCGATTGCCTGCGCCGTTTTTGCTTTTGCCCCCGCTTCCAAATACCGCCCGAACAGCACCAAAGTCAAAATCATTGCGGCGGATTCAAAGTAAAGCGCCGTTTGCTTTTGATACAATCCCGCAACACTGTACGTCACCGCCGCGCCCGCCCCCAAAGCAATCAAAGAATCCATTGTCGGCGCGCCCGCAAACAGCGTTTTGAATCCTTTTTTGAAAAAATCCGCATTCGCGAACAAAACGACCAATGTCAATAAAAACTGAGTCAAGCCGAATGATTCGACGCTCATCTCGGGAACGGGCAAGCCAATCATGCCGCCCATGGTCAGCGTCATCAAAAACAAAGTCGCGCAAACGGAAACAATCAGGCGTCCTTCAAGATTTTCACTTCTTTGTTCGGCAGGCTGTTTTTCACCCAAAACGCGCGCGCCGTACCCCGCCCGTTCAACGGCGGAAACAATGACGGCGGGCGATACCGTTTTTTCGTCGTACTCCACCCGCATGGTGTTTTTCAGCAGATTGACCGCAACGCTTTGAACGCCCCGCACGGCGGACACCGCTTTGTCCACGCGGGCGGCACACGCCGCGCAACTCATCCCCGTAATGTTGAATACGCTTTTCATTTGCTTTCCTTTTTCATAGAAATAACCCCTCCTTGTCGAAAAAACAAGGAGGGGACTGAACAGTCGTTTGCAAACGGGTTGCTCCCACTTCCGCTTCGTCGGCAGTTCATCGGGCGTGAAAACATCCCGATTGGATTTTTCGGGTTGCCTCGCCGGCTGAAAACGCTTACTTCGTCAGCGCGTTTTTGCCGAAATAGTCAATGCCCATTGCGGCTTTGACTTCGGACAAAGTATCGGCGGCAACCGCGCGCGCCTTTTCACTGCCCGCTTTCAGCATGTCGAACACCGCGCCGATGTCGCCCGCAAAAGCTTCGCGGCGTTCGCGAATGGGCTTCAGTTCGTTTTGCAGAATTTCGTTTAAGAACTTTTTGACCGTTCCGTCGCCCAAGCCGCCGCGGCGGTAGTGGTCTTTCAGTTCGTCCAAATTCTTGTACGCGGGCAGGAACGCCGCAAAGTGTTCGTCCGTCGAAAACGCGTCCAAATAGGTAAATACGGGGTTGTTTTCGGTATGTCCGGGGTCTTCGACGCGCAAATGCGTCGGATCGGTGAACATGCTTTGGACTTTCTGTTTGATTTCTTTGGACGAATCGGACAGGTAAATGCAGTTGCCCAGCGATTTGCTCATTTTCGCCGCGCCGTCCAGCCCCGGCAAGCGCGAACACAGGCTGTTGTCGGGCAAAACCGCTTCGGGTTCGACCAAAACGGGGCTGTAAATCGTGTTGAAAGAACGCACGATTTCGCGCGTCTGTTCAATCATCGGCAGCTGGTCTTCGCCAACGGGGACAAGGTTCGCTTTGAACGCCGTGATGTCGGACGCCTGCGAAATCGGATAAGTGAAAAATCCGACAGGAATGCTCTGCTTGAAGCCGCGCATTTGAATTTCGCTTTTCACGGTCGGGTTGCGCTGCACGCGCGACACGGTGACCAAGTTCATGTAATAGAACGTCAGTTCCGTCAATTCGGGAATTTGAGACTGAATGAAAATCGTCGATTTGGCGGGATCAAGCCCGCACGCCAAATAGTCCAACGCGACGTTCGATATGTTGTTTCTGACTTTGGTGATGTCGTCGGCGTTGTCGGTCAAAGCCTGCGCATCGGCAATCATAATGAAAATCGTGCGGTACAAGCCGCTGTTCTGCATTTCCACGCGGCGTTTCAGCGATCCGACGTAATGCCCCAAGTGCAATTTGCCCGTCGGTCTGTCACCCGTTAAAATAATATCACCCATCGTCAAAAACTCCTTTGTTTGCTTTGCCCGTAAAATATCCCCGAACACGGCTGAAAGTCAACCGTCTTCATCACATTTAAGTCAGGAGGATATAAGGGCAAACAGGAAAATCGAAGCACACAGCACAAAACACAAACCGCCGCTTTCGTTTTTTTGGTTTAGCGTTACGGCTTACTTGTAATAAGCATAATCATACGCCGCAACGGTTTCGTATTTATCGGCAATGATTTTTTGTTTAATCCGTTCTGCAGAAACATTGTGGCGGGCTTGAACTTCGTCAATGCTCAAAATCCGTTTCCACGCTTTCCATCCCGTGATTTGGGCGCACAGATCCAAAGCCTCACGGAACGAAAGACTGCTCAACCGCATCAAATCACGCGTTTTGTTTTTCATCAAAGCAATATAAATTCCGCGTGCCGTCGGCTGAACGGTTTTCAACGCTTCATAAACGCAAAAAATCCAAGAAAGCGGAACATTCCGCCGTCTGATGTTTAAATCGGGAAACAGGCGCTGCAGTTTATCCGTATACAAAAAGCCGTCGCTGCAAATCAGCTGTCCGTCCGCAAATAAAGCATAGTCCGACCAATCGGGTGACAGCATTTCGTCTTCGGCATCGGGATTGACAACAGACAGACACCTGTTTCCTTTTATCAAGCCCGCGATAAACGCCTCTCTTGTTTTATCGGGTTCTACAACGCTTTTTTTCCCGTCCGCCCGATACCATGAAAATTCCTGCGCTTGTTTGTAAATCTCCTCCAAACACTGTCCTGAAACATATTCGGGTTTACCGTGAGGATACGGGCTTGTTTTCAATATTTTTTCAGCCCTGTAAAATGCCCCGCCGTCCACATCCAAAAAACGGCTTTGACGCACAAAATAACGCCCGTCGGAAAACAAAGCCATATCCTTGCGGCAAGCGAACGGATATTCGTCCGTCGCCGTCAAGCACACATTGTCTTCGCTTAACAGTAATTGCGCAAAGTCTTTTGCCGAATCATCAGCCATTTTTTGCCCTTTCCAACCCAAAAGCGGCTTTACTCTGTGAGCAAAGCCGCTTTATTTGTTTTTCAAATGCCGTTTAGCGTGAACGATTGTTGAGAATCGCCGCCTGAACGGCTTTGCTGACGTCCTGTTTCTTTTCGGCAACGGGTTCGCGATGAACCATACCGCCGCTCGGATTACCGAAAGCCGCGTACAATTCGCCCGCTTCTTTCCAGAACGATTTTTTGGGTTCTTCTTTCTTCGCTTCGGCTTTGGCGGGTTCAGCCGCTTTTTCGGCAACGGGTTCGCGATGAACCATACCGCCGCTCGGATTACCGAAAGCCGCGTACAATTCGCCCGCTTCTTTCCAGAGCGATTTTTTGGGTTCTTCCTTTTTCGCTTCGGCTTTGGCGGGTTCAGCCGCTTTTTCGGCGACGGATTCGCGATGGATCATGCCGCCGCTCGGATTGCCGTACGACGCATACAATTCGCTGACCTGTTCCTTGTAGGATTTTTTGGATTCAACTTTTTCTTTTTTGGGTTCAGCCTTGGCTTCGGGGGCTTTTTCGGCTTTGTCCGCAGGCATATCGCTGTGAACCATGCCGCCGCTCGGATTACCGAAACGAGCGTACAAATCGGCGACTTTGCTCCAGAACGATTTTTTTTCTTCCATAACGCTTCTCCTAGCAGAAAATCTGTTTAATTTTCTTTATCCTTGCACGTTTTTTCCTTTTTGTCAATTTTTTCTTCTAAAAAAGACAAAAAAGTTTTTACATTTTGACGGCGACTTCGTAAGCGCGTTCAATCATATCCATCACATCGTCCTCGGTCGTTCCGGCGTCTTCCGATTTGGCATAAGCGGTCAAAGCTTTGTCCAGCATGTCGATGCTTTTCAAAACATTGGTTTCAATGACCAGAATTTTGGAAACGCCCGACAAATCTTTCATCACGTCCTCGTCAATTTGCGTCAGCAGAATATCGCCCTTCGGGGAACGCTGGAAATGCAGAGTCGCCGCATCTTTTTTCGTCAAAAGAGGCTTTTCCGGCTCGCCCTCGAACGCAGGCAGAAACACGGAAATCATACCCGCTTCGTTTTTCACAAATTGAGGGGACGGCAATTCGTTAATATCCATTTTCAAACTCCTTCGGTTGAATTTTTAACAAAGTATACAAAAAAGCCCTTGTCGAAACAAGGGCTTTTCGTTCTTGAAATCTTTAACCCGCATGTTCAAACGGATTGACGTTTTCGTTGTGGCTTTCCATCGTTTTACGGATGTCCAAATACATCAGCACGGGCATCGCAACGTAAATCGACGAATATGTACCGACGATAATGCCCCACAACATAATCAAAGCGAATCCCTGCAACACCGAACCGCCCATGAACAGCATCACAACCAGCATGATAATGGTGGACATCCCCGTCAACAAAGTACGCGGCAACATTGTATTGGTTGTTTTGTTAATCATTTCGTCAATCGGCATTTTACGGTATTTGCGCAGGTTTTCGCGCATGCGGTCATAGGACACAATCGTGTCGTTGACGGAAAAGCCCGCCAGCGTCATCAGCCCTGCGATAATCGTCATGTCGAAATCCAACTGGAACACGGAAAACAGTCCGACGGCGATGATAATGTCGTGAACCAGCGACAGCATCGTCCCCAACGCGAATTCCCATTCAAAGCGCGTCCAAACATAAGCGGTAATCATCAATCCCGCCAGAATGACCGCCCAAATACAGTTGCGGATAAGTTCCGCCCCCACGCGGGGACCGACCATTTCGACGCGGCGGACGGTGTATTCGTCGCCCAGCCTGTCGCGAATGACGGTCGAGATTTTCATCTGTTCCTTTTCGTTGTCTCCGCGTCCCAAAGCGGTAATCAAAGCTTCCGTTCCCTGCTCGCCGACGGGCTGCAGGTCGACGCCCAAGTCGTCCAACTTTGCGCGAAGGTCTTTCATGTCGATTTTCTGCTCGGCTTGCACTTCCATCAGCACGCCGCCTTTAAAGTCGATACCCAAATTCATGCCTTTGGTGCAAATCGACACAATCGAAACGGCAATCATCAGCAGCGAAAACACAAAAGCGATTTTGCGCGCGCCGATAAAGTTAATGTGCGTCGGTTTAATGAAATAATGAATCAGTCTGGGCATTTCACATTCTCCTTACACATTGATTCTTTGCGGTTTGGTGAGCTTTGCCCACGCCAAAATCAGCACTTTTGTTACATAAACGGCAGTAAACACGGACGTCACCAAACCCAAGCAGGTTGTCACGCCGAAACCGCGGACGGGACCGTTGCCCAGCCAAATCAAAATCAATCCGGCAAACAAACTGGTCAAGTTCGAATCGAAAATCGCGGACGAAGCGTTTTCAAATCCCGCTTCAATCGTGTTCAAAACGGATTTGCCGTAGGCTTGTTCTTCGCGCATGCGTTCGTAAATCAAAACGTTCGCGTCGACCGCCATGCCCAAAGTCAAAGCTATACCCGCAATCCCCGGCAAAGTCAGCGTCGCGCCCAGCGCGCTCATCGCGCCGCACAGCAACAACAGGTTCAGCACCAAGGCAATATCGGCGAACAACCCGAACAAGCCGTAAGTCGCCACCACGAACAACAGCACCAGCACCATGCCGACCACGCAGGATTTTTTGCCCGCGTCAATCGAATCCGTTCCCAATCCGGGACCGACGATGCGTTCTTCAACAACTTCCAGCGGCGCGGGCAAAGCCCCCGAACGCAGCATCAGCGCCAAATCGTTCGCGCTCTGAACCGTAAAGCTGCCCGTAATAATGCCCGAACCGCCCGTAATCGCGGATTTGACTTCGGGCGCGGTAATCACTTTACCGTCCAAAACAATCGCCAAACGGCGTCCGACATTGTCGCGCGTCGCCGTACCGAAACGTTTTGCGCCGAACGAATTGAAACGGAAAGCGACAACGGCTTCCGCCCCTTGGAAATCGGCGCGCGCGTCGGTCAGGTGTTCACCTCCGACAATGGATTTGCGTTCAATGACGTAAAAAGCGGCGGCGGCGTCCTCGTCCCCCGGAACGACTTTGGAATCGGGAGCGATTTTGCCGCGGCGGGCGTCTTCCACACTTGTTTTTTCATCAACAAAGTGGAACGACATTTTCGCCGTTTTGCCCAACAGCTTTTTGACTTCGTTCGGATCTTCCAGGCCGGGCAGCTGCACTTGGATGCGGTCGGAACCCTGCCGCATAATCGACGGTTCGCGCGTTCCCAGCTGGTCGATACGGCGGCGGACGATTTCGATGGACTGATCGACCGCGGACGTTTTCATTTTCAACAAAGCCTGTTCCGTAAAGCGGACGGACAGCACGTCGCCGTTTTCCGCAACGTCCAGATTGCCTTTGTCGATTTTGCGAATCAATTCTTTGGCTTTGGCGATTTGTTCGTCATTGACGATTTTGACCGTCAGCGCATCATCTTTGACCGACAGATTCGTATAGCGCACATTCTTTTCGCGCAAAGCGATTCGGGCGGCATCCATGACCGCGCCCAGCTGATCCTTGACCACCTGATCCAAGTCGACCTGCAACAACAGCTGAGAACCGCCCTGCAAGTCCAAACCCAACGTCATCGGCTGCCACCATTCGGGCAGTTTTTCCTGCTGCGCCTTAGGAATAAAGTTGGGGACGGCGAAAAACACGCCGACCGCCGTGATTATTCCGATTAAGGCGACTTTCCATTTCGGATAGTTAAACATAAGTCTTCCCTTTTATTTCTTCGTCAAAAGGTCTTTCAAGCCTTCGCCGCCTTTTTTGGCGTTGTCGTTGGCCTGCTCGTCGTTCAGCAAGCTTTTGTCGACGTTTTCTTCACGTTTTGCCAAAATGCGGTCGCGCACCACGACGACGCGCACGCCGTCCGCGATTTCAACCAGCAAATCGTTGGGATTCGACCGAATGACTTTGCCGATGATGCCGCCGTTCGTGATAATCACGTCACCGCGCGCAACGCTGGACTGCATGGTCATGTGTTCTTTCATCTTTTTCTGCTGAGGACGAATCAAAAAGAAATAAAACACAACAAAAATAACCAGAAACTGGAACAAAATCCGCAAAGGATTGGCGGCGGCCATAGCCGGATCGGCGGCAACGGCGGCGGCTTCCTGCGCAAAAGCGGGACTGATAAACATACAAAAACTCCGTTTGTTAAAGAATATTTAACCGAAGTATAAAGCGATTTGCAGGGATTGCAATATAAAAGAATCAGAACTGGAACGACAAATTCGCCGAAACGGAATGCGACAGATATGACGACGCGATATCGGCGTCGTATTTTGCCGACAGAGAGATTTTTCTGCCGAATATCCAATAAACTTCCGCCCCCGCATTGAACGTCAGGGCGTCGGGTTTTGCGCCTTCAACGGTATAGCTTGCACCGTTTGACAAAGCAACCTCGGCTTTGTCGGCGGAACGCGAAATGTCGTAAGCCGCCCCCACATTCAGGTTCATGCCCGTTTTCGTCCATTTGGTCTGCTTCAAGGGCAGCTCCCAGCGGTTATCCACGCTCAGCGTCAGCGTTTTAAAGGACTGCGCCGCGACCTTTTGTCCCGCGGAATCTTCGCGTGCGTCAAGATTTGCCGCACTGTAGCGCAATCCGACAGAGGGATTGTAGACATCAAAATTGCCCCCTGCCGTGATTTGCACCCCGTATTGCTTGGCGTCGTAAGTGTCCGACAGCTTCAAAGTACCGACAGTCTTGTCTTCATCGTACGCCCCCGCCCCGAAGTTGACGATTGCCGACAGGTAAGTTTCGTTCGGCTTGAACGTGCCGTAAACGAACAGCGTGTTTGACGTAAACGTCGTTTTACGATTCAAGGCGGTAATGTCCGTCGTCGTGTGCGCATATCCGACGCCTGCCGCCGCAATATCCATCATCACCGTGTCCAGTCCGACGGTAAAGCCCGTGCTTGTCCCCGAAAAACCGTCGGGTTTTCCGTCGTCTTTGTACGTCGTTTTGTTCAGCAAGGTTTCCGCCCAAACGCTTGCGGTCGGAGTCCGCCAGTTTTGGTATTCGGCCAATCCGTTCGACCAATAGTTTTCGTACGGCTTGCCGCGGACGGACGAACGCGCAGCGCCCCTGCCGTAAGCTTTTTGATAATACTTGCGCGCATCGTAATAGCTCGATCCGCCCGATCTGCCGCGCCGCATCCCGCGCATCAGCTTTTGATCGCGTCTGAAGCCGTAAGAGCTTCTGCCCAGTTTGTCATGCAACGCCGTCAAGCGTTTCACCGTCATGGAGTTTATCACTCTCTGCGACCGCAAATGCGCCGCCGACACAGCCCCCGACACATCGGGCGCCGCCGCCGTCAAACCGTCCAAAAAGCTTTGCTTGTCCGATTGTTCCAGACGGTTCAGCTCATCCGCCAGGTCGTAAGTTTTGTCGCCTTCATCGAAAGGCGGATGATCCAGCAGTCCTTCCGCCGTATTTTGCTGATTTTTGTTGCCGCCCGCGTTTCCGGCGTTTTCCGCCGACGTATGAAGCTTTGCTATTCGATAGTTCCCGTTGCTTTCCGCCGTTATTTTGTATTTTTCGTTTGCGACTTCGGCAAACGCGCCGTTTTGAGAACCGTCGAACAGCTTGAACACAACCCCGTTCTTGGGGATATAAGTGTTGTACTCGACTTCAATGGACAAAGCCGAATTGGACACCGTCGTACCGCCCGTGATTTTACCGTGTCCGACGCCCGTCGCATTGCCGTTGCCGTCCGTCGCATTTTTGCCGATTTGCAGCTTCAGCGTCCCGTTTTCCATTGTAAAGGCATTGGCGGTAATTTGATTTTTCCCGATATTCAAAGTCCCGCCCGACACAGCCAAAGTTCCGATATTCGCCTGAGAAAGCACGGTATCCGACCCGTTCAGCCGCAAAACGCCCGCCCCTGACAAGCTGCCGATAGTCGCCGCCGCGTTGTTCAACGTCAACCTGTTTTCGACCGCCGCGCTTCGCACCGTCAAAGTCCCGCCATTGATAACGCCGTCCGTTCCCGTTTGCTTCAGATTTGCCACGCTCAAGCCGTTTTCGACATCGACGCGCCCGCCGTCTTTCAGCGTCAAGCCGTTGACAGAAGCCGTCTGCGCCGTCGCCTGCCCCGACAATTCGATTTCCGCCACGCTCAAATTCGCGCCCAATACGCTGCCCGTTCCCGTCAAAGCAAGCGTCCCGTCGCCGGCAACCGTACCGCCCGACGCAACACTGACCGTCGGCACGCTCAGCCGTTGACCCGCGTTGATTTTAACCGCCCCGCCCTTTCCGCCGAACGTCAGCCCGCCGAATGCCGCATCGGAAACGACTGTCGCCGTTCCCGCTTTCGCGTCCGTTCCGATTTGCAAAGTGCCGCCGAAGTTTGCGCCTAAAACCGCATCGCCCGCCGCAATCAGCGTACCGTTACCCGCAATGTCGCGCGTTAAATTCAGCGATCCGTTCACCGTCAGACCGCCGCTCAGAGTCAAAGCGCCGCTTCCCCCGAAATCGAGCGTGTTGACCGTCGTATCGTTCGTCAAAACCAGCCCCGCGTTGATTTGAAGCGTATCGACATCCGCCTGCGCCGTCAGCTCTCCGTCGTGCGCCCAAATCAGCTTTGTTCCCGACAGTTTTCCGCCTGCGTTTACAAACGCCGCATCCACCGTCAAAGTGCCGAAAGACACCGTTCCGCCGTTCAGCGTCAGATTCAAAGCGGACAGCGCGTAATCCGTTTTCAAGTTCAGCAATCCGTCCGTCATTGTTATGCCCGCGCTGTTCAAAACAGAGTTTTCCAGCGAAAGCACACCGTTTTTTTCGACTTCCAGCGTACCGTTTTCGATTGTTTTCGCCGCCAAACCGCCCGACACTTTGACCGTGCCGCCGTCCATGGTCAGCTTGTCCGCTTTCAAAACGCCCGACCCGAAGATTTTACCGTTTTTCATCGACAGTTCCGCTATCGACACGTCGCCGTTTTCACCTGCGCCGACACCGCCGCCGTTTTCGACCGTCAAAGTCGGCAGAACCGTTTTTCCGTTGAACAAAGCCGTCGCTTTTTCCCCGACGACAATTTTCGTTCCGTTCACGGCGGAACCGAACACGCTGTCCCCGTTTGTCAGTTTCAGCGTGCCTTCGCCCGTAATTTTGTTGCCGTCGCCGACTGTCGTGATTTTGGACACGCTGAAAGTGCCGTTTTTGATATTCAGCGTACCGCCCGTTTTGTCGCCGAAGCGGAAGTTTTTAACGTTGGTGTCCGCCGTAATGGTGACAGTTCCGCGCATGACTTGCAATCCGCCCAATTCACCGAATTCGCCCGCATTGCCCGCAAAAGTCAAACTGGTTTCGTTCAGCAGGCTCAAGTATCCCGCGCCCGTTATCGTCAACCCCGTCGGCAAAGCCTGAGAACTGCCCAAATCCAGCCCGAAAGCGGCATCTTCGGCAATGGTTACCGTATTGTTCGTTCCCGTAAAGCCGTAAGCGTTCAGTTCACCCGTTGCGATGACCAGCTTTGCCCCGTCCGCCAAAGTCATATTTTCAACGTCGCCCGTCGTGCCGTTAAACGTAAACGTCCCCTCGTTGACATTCAAAGCATCGACATCCATTTTGCCGTTGAAAGCGGCATTCCCCGCCAAAGTCAGCGTTCCGCCCCTCAACGTTGACGGCGCATCGCCCGATTGCAGGGAATCGACCGTCAAAACGCCGCTCCAATCAACCGACGCGTTGTTCAGCTTCAAGTTTTTGATGGCTGCCGATCCGAAAGCCGCCGACGCTCCGTCCAACAGCAGCAGCCCGTCACCCGAAGCCGCAATGCCGTCCTTGACGGATTTTGTGATTGTCAGCGTCTTGCCTGCATTGATGATTACGTCGGCATTCAGCGCGCCGACCGTCGAATCCCCCGTAATAGTCGCCTGTCCGCCGCTCAAAGTTCCCAGCACCTTGCCGCCCGTGGTAAACGGCCGCCGTTTGTCAGCGTCAGTTCGCCGACGCCCGAAACGGATGTCGCTCTTAAAGCCCCGTTGACCGTCAGCGATCTGTTGACGACAACGTCCGCCCCCGCCGTCAAGTCGTTCAAGCTTGCGGTATCAAAAACCGCTCCGCCGGTCAGCTTCAGATTTCCGCCCGACACCGAGTTTCCCGCCGCATTCAGCTGCGCAATAGTCAGCGTCGCCCCTTTCTCTATGGTCAAAGTGCCGCCCGTCGCCGTAAATTCAAAAGCCTTGAATACGCTGTTCGCCTTAATTTCCGCCGTTGTTTGCCCGACGCGAACCGTCCCGTTGAACGTCCCGCCGAATGTTCCTTTTGCCCCCAAAGTCAGCGTTCCTTCCCCCGCATCGACCAAATGTCCGCTGTAATCCAATTCGTTGTTGACGGTCAGCTGTCCGTTCAGCGTCAAAGAGCCGCTACCGCCGAATGTCAAATGCGACAGCGTGTAATCGCCCGTTTTCGTAATTTCGGTGTTTTGTGCGGTCAGATTCAACGTCCCGCCGCCCGTAATGTTTCCGCCGCTCAGAATACCGTGCGACAGCGACAGAACCGCACCGTCGGCAAGAACGATTGTTCCCTGATTCAATTCCATTTCATTCAGGGAATAGTTCCCGTTAAACGTCGCGCGGGCGTTTGCGCCGTCCATGACAAAGCGCAGCATTTTCGTCGAATCGCCCGCTTTGAAATCGGCTTGAGCCGAATCAATCAGCCGCAAGGTCGCTTCCCCTGCATTGATTGCCCCCGAAAACGATTTGGATATGGTCAGCGTTTTGTCGGCTGCCACTTTGGCGGTAACGCCGTCTTTGATTTTTAAAGTGCCGATCGTCGAATTGTCGTAAAAGGTCGTTTCCCCGTTGACAGTCAGATCGGCTAACGTTTTGCTTCCCGTGGCGAGCATTCCGCCCGTGGCGAGCATTCCGCCCGCGCCGACGGTCAAAGAACCGTCGCCGTAAACATAATAAGGCCCGCCCGACAGGTTCAAAGCGTCCAAAACCGCCAAGCTTGCCCCGGCTTCGATTGCGATGTTGCCGCCCGCAATGAATTTTTGAATGACGGAACCGCGTTTCCCGCTTGTAAAAGTCGTCAATGCTTCGGTGGTCAAAGTGCCGTTGTTCATCATCGCGTTGGCAAGCGTGCTTTCGGCTTTCAAAATCAAATTGCCGCCGCTGCTTTCCAAAGTGTTGCCCGCCCGCATGGACAATCCGTTGTTTATTGTCAAAGTCCCGTTCTGCAGTTCCAGCGTACCGGCATCCGCTGTCATGAAAATCACATCGTCAATCGTCATATCGTTGGCGATTGTCGCCGTTCCTCTGTAGATTTTCAGCCCTTTCAGCGTCAAATCGTCCGAACCGCCGAACGTCATGCTCGTGTTGTTCAGCAAGCCGAGAGTCCCCGCACCGCTGATTTTAACGTTGTCCATATTGGACGCCGAGGCATCGAAATCCAGTTCCGCCCCGCTGCTTAACACGATTTCGTTGCTTGCGGCTTTGAAATCCGAACTTTTGACCGTCAACGCCCCCTTGACGGTCAGTTTGGCATCGTTCGTTCCGGAAAACCGCAGCTTGTCCACGGTATTGGAGCCGCCCGACAAATCCAGCGTCAAAGAAACGTTCCCGCCGTCCGCCGTCAGCGCTAAAGTCCCGAAATCGGCAAACGTGCCGCCGATCATCCCCGAACGCCCTTTGCCGTCAGCCGCCAGCTCCAGCGTGCCTTTGCCCGTAAAGTCGGCATAAGGAATGCGGCTTTGATCCGCCGCGCTGTTGAACGACAGTTTTCCGTCAATGTTGATTTTCGCGTTTTTAAACGCGTTGCCGCCGGTCGATCGGAAAGTGTTCGCCAAAACATCGCCCTTGACATTGATGATTGCCGCCCCGGACGAACGCAGATCAAGGTCTAGCCAGTACAGCGTCATATCGGATGACAGGTTTGCCGTGCCGCCGCCGTTGACTTTGACGGTATGATAAGTCGCATTGTTTTCGGCAATGTTCAAAACGGCGTTTTTCTGAACGATCAATTCAGCCCTGTCCGACGATCCTTTGACGTCCAAAGCGGCGGAAATCGCCGAATCGTTTCCGACCGTAAACAAAGCCGAATGGGATTCGTGTTCCGTAGAAACGTCCCACTCGAAATCATCCAGATACAGCGTCCCGCCCCGTTCGAAAACGATTTCGGATTGAACTTCCGTATTGCCCGTATTTTCCTGCCAAAAATAAATTTTTGATTTTCCGTCGGTCAGGCGGTCGGTTTGCGCGGTTTTAAAACGCACCGACGCCCCGTCCAGCTTCAAAACGGCATTGTTTTTCAGGGACAGGGAATCTTTGATAATGAATGCCGTGTTGACGCTCGGTCCCGTCACGGTCGTTCCGTCCAGCGTCAGATTGTTCAGCGTGAACGACTGCGCCCCGCCCTTTGTCGTCGCAGACGAATACCCCGTCAAAATTATCGTGTCGGCATAAACGTCGCCCGAAAAATTCAGCGTGTCCGCCGCGCTTTTCGCCGTCGCGGTCAGCGTCCCGAACGATTTGTTCCCTCCTATGACGGAAAACAGCCCCGAACCGTTCAGAACAAGCGTTCCTTCGCCGTAAAGACCGTATTTCGACAGATCCAACGCGCTGTTGACTTCCAAAGTCGTTCCCGCTTCGACGGTAACGTCGCCGTTCGCAGTGTAAGTGCCGATTGTGGACTTGCCGCCCTTGAACGTCGCCTTTTGCGCGGTCAACGTTCCCAAAACCGTATTGCTGAACGAACTGTCGCCCTGAACAATCAGCGCGCCCTTCGCCCCGTCGATTTTATTGCCCGTCCCCATGGTTACGCCGGATTTCACGGTCAGCGTTTTGCCGCTGTCGATACCGAGCGTTCCGCCCGTATCCTGCATGAATTTCAGTTTGTCGATGGAAATGCCGGCTTTGATGACCGCCTCTGCTTTGCCGTCGATTTCCAGCCCTTCCAGCGTCAGATAGCCGACCGCCGCTTTGCTCAGTTCCAATTTCGAAGAATTCAGCAGCCCCAACGTCCCCGTGCCGATGATATTGGCGGGCAAAGTCCCTTTGACGTCGAAATAAAGCGTCGAACCGCTGTTCAATTTGATTTTTCCGTTGCCCGACAAAGCGTTGACCGTCAGCTTCCCCGCCAACAAATTGAATGTTTCGTCGGATGAAAACACCAAATTTTTGATAATGCTGCTGCCGTTTGCGTTGTTGGCGTTGCTCTGCCCCGTAAAATTCAAATCAGCCCCAAGGCGCAGCGTCCCCAAATTGTCGAAAACGCCCGTAAAGCCAATAGCGGATTGGATGAAAACCGTTCCGTTTCCCGTCAGCGTTCCCAGCCACTTCGTTGCGTCATATCGGGAAAAGGGTTTGTTCCAAACAACGACATCCGAAACGTTCAGCTGACCGTCAACCTTGTAAGTCGGAAAGATGTCGGCGGTTTGCACGATTTTTGACGGATTGAACACCGCTCCGGACTTGACGGTGCTTGTTTTCGCCGTATCCGCGTAAAGGTAATCCGCTTTGACCGTTCCGCCCGAAACGACCCAGTTGCCGCCGCTGACACCGTAAAAAGCCGAATTGTTCAGATCGACGTATCCTTTGACGATGAGCTTTTTGTATTTGTCGGCATCCGCGGCAAGAGTCAGCGCCGTTGAATCGCTGTAGTTTCCGATAGTTGCATAAACGTCTGACGTCCCTGTAACCGCCGTCAGATCCAGCGCCGACAAATCCAGCGTTCCGCCGTTTTTATATAACAGCGTGCTGTGCAAAGACATGGCAAGTTTTGATGCCCCTTTGTGGGTAACATCCCCCAAAACCAAAACGCCGTCTCTTCCGACCGTCAAGGTCGAATTGCTCAGCGTCAGTTTGTCGATAATCGTTTTTCCTTTCGAATAAACCGTCGCTTTGCTGTTTGTCAGCAACAAATCTTCGATTTTTCCGTTTGTGGCGGCAAAATTAACGTGTTCCGACCCCGCCCCGCCGACGGACATTTTCTGCACATAAAAAGTGTGCGTACCGTCTGTATATTCGCTATGCACAGGAGTACCTATCAGAACAGAATTATCCGTTGTTGAAATGTTCAATTCTTTCAGCGGATCGGAAAAAGTGTCGGACGCGCTGTCATATTGCCCGACATTGTGAAACTCGGCTAATCCGCCTGTAGCAACATACGCCGTAATCGTATGATTGCCCGATAAATAAAGTTCCTCAACAGACGACGCACCTGCGAAGTAAATACTCCCTACTGTAATATCGTTGTTCAGTATCACCCTTCCGGTATACAGAAACTCATTGACAAAATCCCACTTTCCGTTGATGGTTGAAGTTCCGCCATTGGAAAAACGAATCTCGTTTGCTCGAACATTTTCGGAATTGAAAACAAGCGTTCCGTCGAATTGATATATTCCGTCCCCGTTTAAGGAACCGCTGAAGTTGATATCGTTCGCTCTGAAAAGGATAATAGAGTCTGTAGTAGCCGAAAAACTTGCATTTTTTCCGACACTAATAGTATTACCGGCAAAAAATTCAAGACTCCTTTCGGAACCGGAACTGTTAGTAAAATTCCCGGATTCTATTTGTATGTTACGGGCTTCAAATCCAAAATAATACATACTGTGTTCAAGTGTGCCTAAATTTTTGAAAACAAGATCACCGCTGGCCATATCATTTGGACTTTTCAGCCCGACGGCAAATGAGCCACCGTCCTCTGTTGTAAAATCGTGCGAACTTCCGTTTGTTGTGTCAATAGTCACCGTTGTCGCATTTTTCAGTAAATCGGACGGAGCTGTTCTGGGAAACTTTCCGCCGTTTTGAATCAGCAAAGCTCCGTTCCCTTGGTCAATAATGCTGATATCTTCGGCTATTGCCGGACACGCGAACAGCGCCGTTGTCGTCAACAGCGTTTTCAAAAATCCGATTTTTCTTTTCCGTCGCGTCATAGATATTCTGTCTGACAAAGGGATAATGTTTTAAAGTAAAACTTCTTGTCTAATCTGGCAAGGATTATTATCGTCTGTTTTCCCCTGCTGACAGCAAGGCAAGGCTTGCCTTTCCTGCAAAAAGCGTGTAGAAATCGGAAAATTTCAAATATCGGGGATTCCGCCATGTTCAAACTCGCCCGCTTTTTGGCAAACTATAAAAAAGAATGCGTCATCGGTCCTTTGTTCAAGTTTTTGGAAGCCTGCTTCGAACTGTTCGTGCCGCTGGTCATGGCGGGAATTATCGACATCGGCATCAAAAACGGCGACACCGCTTATATTTACAAAATGGGCGGGCTGATGGTGGCTTTGGGACTGCTGGGGCTGATTTGCTCCCTGACCGCTCAGTTTTTCGCCGCCAAAGCGTCCATGGGCTTCGGCACGGCGCTGCGCAGCGCGCTGTTTCGCCACATCGGCGATTTGTCCTATGCCGAATTGGACGAAGTCGGCACGCCGTCGCTGATTACGCGGCTGACGGGCGACATCAATCAGGCGCAATCGGGCGTAAATTTGGCTTTGCGGCTGTTTTTGCGCTCCCCCTTTATCGTTGTCGGCGCGATTGTCATGGCGTTTTTCGTCGACGTGAAGCTGGCGGCGATTTTCCTAATTGCCTCGCCGCTGATCGGCGCGGTGATTTGGTTTGTCATGGCAAAGTGCATCCCGTATTACAAACGCATCCAATCCCTGATGGACAAAGTGTCCCTGCTGGTGCGCGAAAACCTGACGGGCGTGCGCGTCATCCGCGCGTTTTCCAAGCAAAAGGAAGAACACAAAGCCTTTGAAAACACTTGCGTTTCCCTGATGGACGAGCAGGTAACGGCGGGCAAAATCGCGGCTTTGCTGAACCCCGCAACGTATGTCGTCGTCAATCTGGCAGTCATCGCGATTGTGTGGGGCGGCGGCTTTCAAGTCAACGCGGGCGATTTGACGCAGGGCGAAGTCATCGCGCTTGTCAATTATATGTCGCAAATTCTGCTGGCTCTGGTCGCTTTGGCAAACTTGATTGTCGTGTTTACGAAAGCGTCCGCTTCCGCCGCGCGCATCAACGACGTGTTCGCGATTTTCCCGACGGTAAAGGAAAACAAAAACACGGCAAGCCCCGCAACGGACGCGCCCTGCGTGCGGTTCGAAAACGTGTCGTTCGCCTATAAAAACGCCGAAGCGGAAGCCCTTTCAAGCATTGACTTCGCCGTGCCTGCGGGGGCGACGGTCGGCATCATCGGCGGCACGGGATCGGGCAAAACGACCTTAATCAACCTGATTGCCCGCTTTTACGACACAACCAAAGGGCGCGTTTTAATCGACGGCGCTGACGTTCGGGATTACGCCTTTGCCGACCTGCGCCGCAAAATCGGAATCGTCCCGCAAAAAGCCGTATTGTTCAAAGGTACCATCCGCGACAATATGCGCTGGGCAAAAGCCGACGCGACGGACGCGGAAATCTGGCAGGCTTTGAAAATCGCGCAGGGCGAAGAGTTTGTTTCATCCAAACCCGAACAGCTTGACACGCCGATAGCGCAAGGCGGGCGCAACCTGTCGGGCGGGCAAAGGCAAAGACTGACCATCGCGCGGGCTTTGGTCGGTTCGCCCGATATTTTGATTTTGGACGACAGCGCGTCGGCTCTGGACTTCGCAACCGATGCGAAACTGCGCAAAGCGATAAAGAACGAAACAAAAGGCGCGACGGTGTTTCTGGTATCCCAGCGCATTTCGACGGTGCGCGGCGCGGACTTTATCGTCGTTTTGGACGACGGCAAAGCGGTCGGCATCGGCACGCACGGCGATTTGTTCGAAAACTGCCCCGTTTACCGCGAAATCTGCCTGTCACAGCTGGAAAAAGAGGAGGCGGCGTAATGCAAAAGAATTTACTGAAACGTTTGCTGTCTTTCACCCGCCCTTACCTGTCCTATCTGGCTTTGGCGCTGTTTTTCGCAGTCGTCAGCGTGTCGATGACGCTGTACGCCCCCGTGCTGACGGGACGCGCGATTGATTTGGTCACAGGCAAAGGCGCGGTCGATTTTCAGGCGTTGAAAGCCGTTTTGGAAGTCTTGGCGGTCGTCGTCGCAATAGCCGCCGCGTCCCAATGGCTGATGGGGCTTTGCACGAACAAAATCACCTATCTGACCGTGCGCGACATCCGCGTCAAAGCGTTCGACCGATTGCAAAAAGTCCCCCTGCGCTTTATCGATACGACGCCGCACGGCGACATCCTCAGCCGCGTCGCGGTTGATGCGGAACAAGTCGCGGACGGGCTTTTAATGGGCTTTACACAGCTGTTCACGGGGCTTGTCACGATTTTCGGCACAATCGGCTTTATGGCGGTTATCAACGTCAAAATCACGCTGCTTGTCGTATTTGTTACGCCTTTGTCGCTGTTCGTCGCGAATTTCATCGCCAAACGCACGTTCAAGTTTTTCAAGGTGCAATCCGAAACGCGCGGGGAAATGACGGCTTTAATCAACGAAACCGTCGGCAACTTAAAGCTTGTCAAAGCGTTCGGCTATGAAGCGAAATCCCGCGAAAAGTTCGAGGAAATCAATGCCCGTTTGCAGGATTGCGGGGTCAAGGCGCTGTTCTTTTCATCCATCACCAACCCCTGCACGCGCTTTGTCAACGGCGTGGAGTATACGCTGGTCGGCATTGTCGGGGCGTTAAGCGCGGTTGCGGGCGTGTTGACCGTCGGGCAGCTGTCGTGCTTTTTAAGCTACGCGAACCAGTACACCAAACCGTTCAACGAAATATCGGGCGTGATTGCCGAACTGCAAAGCGCGCTTGCCTCGGCAAAGCGGCTGTTTGAGATTATCGACGCGACGCCCGAAACGCCCGACGCGGCGGATGCGAAAGTTTTGGGACACGCGGACGGCACGGTCGATTTGGAACACGTTTTCTTTTCTTACGTTCCGGAAATCAAGCTGATCGAGGATTTGTCCCTGAACGTCAAAGCGGGGCAGAAAATCGCCATTGTGGGCAAGACGGGCTGCGGCAAAACGACGCTGATTAACTTGCTGATGCGGTTTTACGACATCAATTCGGGCAGGATTTCGGTTTCCAAAACAAACGTCGAAAATATGACGCGCGACAGCCTGCGCGCGGCGTTCGGCATGGTGCTGCAGGAAACGTGGCTGAAGTCGGGAACGGTGCGGGAAAACATCGCTTACGGCAAACCGCTTGCGTCCGATTACGAAGTTGTTTCCGCCGCCGTTGCCGCGCATGCGGACGGCTTTATCAAACGCCTGCCCGACGGTTACGACACCGTTATCGGCGAAGACGGCGGCAGCCTGTCCCAAGGACAAAAACAGCTGTTGTGCATTGCGCGCGCGATGCTGTCCCTGCCCTCGATGCTGATTTTGGACGAAGCGACCAGCTCGATTGACACGCGCACGGAAATTTACGTTCAGAAAGCCTTTGACGAAATGATGAAAGGGCGGACAAGCTTTGTCGTCGCGCACAGGCTTTCGACCATTCGCCGCGCCGATTTGATTTTGGTGATGGACGCGGGGCATATCGTCGAACGCGGCACACACGCCGAATTGTTGGAAAAAGGCGGCTTTTACGCGAATCTGTACAACAGCCAGTTTGCCGCGTGAAACGTCGCCGCGGCTATTCTGCGTTTTCTTTCGTCATTATTAACGGCACAGAAAGTGCCTACAACAAAACTTCTCATTTTTAAATCAAAATCTGAAATAGATGAACGGATTGTATGTTGAAGCAGCCATTGACGCCACAGCCAAAACAAACAGCAAAACCAGTCCCAAATTGACTAACACCAGCCCTGCCTTGTTGCGTACAAACAAAATATTTTTGCATACGGGCATAGCACACAACGCCGCAATCACAAAAGCGATAATCTCTATATTGTCAATGTAATAAGCCGTCGTATAAGAAATATCGCGACCGCGAACAAATCCGAACATATTTTTCAGATATTCAACAGCATACGACAGCGTGTCCGCGCGAAAAACAACCCACCCGATAACAACGACGAAAATCGCGTAAGCATGGTGCAAAAACGATTTTGTTTCATTTTTATGCCAACCCGTCAATTTTTCGACAATAATGAACAAACCGTGCCATAATCCCCAAACAACAAAAGTCCAACTGGCACCATGCCACACGCCTGTCGCCAGAAAAACAATGAACAAGTTAAGCAAATTACGTTTTTTGCCAACCCGATTTCCGCCTAAAGGAATGTACAGATATTCCTTAAACCACGTTGACAAAGAAATATGCCATCTGTGCCAAAATTCCGTAATGGATTTTGAAATATAGGGATAGTTGAAATTTTCCAAAAATTTGAATCCGAAAATCGCTCCCAATCCGATAGCCATATCGGAATACCCGGAAAAATCATAAAACAGTTGAAACGAATAAGCTATTGCCCCGATCCAAGCCGTCAAAGCATTAAATTGTTCAACCGGTTGAGAAAAAATTTTATCGGCAACCGCGCCCAGAGTGTTCGCTATCAGTATTTTTTTCGCCAGTCCGATGATAAAGCGTTTTATACCGTACACCGCTTTTTCGCTAGACTCTTCCCGATTTGAAATTTGATCGGCGACATCATGATATTTGACAATCGGTCCCGCAACCAGTTGAGGAAATAATGTAATGTACAAAGCCAATTTTGCCAAATCCCTCTGCGCCTGTGCTTCACGGCGATACACGTCAATCAGATAAGACATTGCTTGAAAAGTATAAAAAGAAATGCCGATAGGCATAACAACGTCAATCAGCGAAATATCCGCTGAACACAGCGCATTAATATTTTCAACAACGAAATTGAAATATTTAAAATAAAACAAAAAACTTAAATCCGCGCAAATCGTGCATGACAAAATCGACCTTGCTTTTTTGCGGTATTTTTCAATACATAGTGCGCCCGCCCAATTGATAATGATCGTCGCAATCATTATCGCCAGATAATCGGGTTCGCCCCATGCGTAAAATACAATACTCGCAACAAGCAATACATGATTCTTCAGCTCGCGGCGCGACAAAAAATACAATGTTGCAACGATCGGCAAAAACAAAAACACAAACGTCATCGATGAAAAAAGCATGGCATTATTTCCTCATAAAATCTGGGACTTTTTGATTTTCAAGATATGGGAGATACCGTTCAACTATTTCAAAAACGATAATATCCGATTGCTTTAAAATTTGTTCATCACTAAGTTTAAATTCTCTTCGCCATTCAAAAACACTTTCTCTAAAACACATATAATAATAATCAAGCATAGATTTTGAAAACGAGTCCCTAAGAGAAAACAAATTTATTTTATTGTCCTTGTTAACACAGTGAACACTATCTCTGCTTTTTGTATCAACGCAATTGTCGCTTTGTACCGTCAAATGTTTATACTTAATATTTTCATACAAGCCTTTCCTTGTATAAATCATTGAATTTAAATCTCCTTTCGGATACGAAACGAGTTTGAACTCAACATTTAATGACGGCAA
The DNA here is from genome assembly GCA_002349565.1 of Alphaproteobacteria bacterium UBA2903. GTDB lineage: Bacteria > Pseudomonadota > Alphaproteobacteria > CAAGCB01 > CAG-977 > UBA2903. The sequence continues at coordinate 79,648 of DEDN01000027.1, forward strand.
TTCTGGAAAATCTTTTTTCATTTCATCCCACAAAGCCTGATATCCGATAAACGCTCCGTACTGATTCCAATGAGTATCATTCTTCCAATACAATAATCCGTCTTTTTTCGCCGATAAAAGATTGTCCCTCGGATAAATGACGTTAATGTCTGAATTTGATTTTATATAATCTACTAATTGATATGTTCTGCTTAACCTATCATCGTTCAATTTTTTATAAGCAGTCGAAAAGTATTCTCCATATATTTTATTTTTGTCAGGAGCAATAAATAAATAGAATTTCTTTCTGTTTTTTTTGCAGAAAGAATTAATTTCATCAAGATACATTAATATTGAATTAAGCTGCTTTTTATTATATAAAATCTTATTTTGCCAATTTTGAATCCCATTATCAAGTTTCAAAAAAATAAAGCCATCTTTTCCCATCATAGCTTTGTTATTTTCTATACGACTGTTAATGAAATTTTTAAAAACAGACCATAATGACTGCAGTCTTTTTCTGCCGTTAAATCTGTCATTAAACCACGCCTCAAAATCGCGCCCGTATTTCAAATTCATCCCGTTTTTCGTTATCAAAGACGGACGCTTGGCTAACATTCTGTTTTCCGTAACGGATTTGTCGGCGCGATCGATTTTCGACATTGGAACAAACAGCACGGCACACACAACAATAAGCAACGCAACATCAGCCGCAGGAATGCGCGTTTTGATTTTTAAAATCATTCCCGCCAACTGCCACCCCGCCAAACAAGACAGCGCAAAAACGCTGAACAGCAGCAATCCGTCAATTTCAATTCCGTGCTTTAATTTCAACGGTCTTTTCCAAATAAAATACGGATCCTTTTGCGATGAATTTAATTCCAGTATATCGTTTTCAATCTTGTACGAATCGATTTGATTTGGATGAACGTCTGTTTTTCCTTGCAGCAAATAAACGGTTTTATCGCCTTTTATTTTCAAATTCTTAATCGTTATATTCCCGGGAACGGTTCCAACATCCAGTCTGAATCTTTCGATATATTTCACGGGCAACAGCAGCTTGACCTTTCTATAATCAGAATTCAAAACCGCTTTTTGAGTTACGACCTTATTTCCGTTGAATTTCTCGCCATCCGTTTCCGTATAAAATACTTGAAACGCAATGGAAGAATCGCCCGTTCCTTTGGCAAGAAATTCCACCTCGATCGTCGAAGTCTTGTATAGCCGCGCGCACAACAAACAACATACCGTTGCAAAAAAACAGGCTAAACCTAAACGGGATTTGTTAAGCATATTTTCTCCTTATTTTTCATGCAATTTTGCGGTGCGCTTAAAGCTCAACAACAGCAGCTTGCCGAATAAATACACTTTCGTTTTGTATCCTTGCGTTTCGATTTTCAGCAAAGGAATAAAGCCGAACAGTTTCACCCTGACCGCGCAAGCCGCGCGCAGTATAAATTCATCGTACAATGCGGGATGTTCGACTTTCAGCAACGCCTGCACGGCAAACGTCGCCCGCGCCATTCGATCCGCCTGCAGCAGCGACGTGTTGCTTTCATGACAGCGGTAACGGAACAGCACTTCGGGCAAATTGTGAAATTTTGTGACTTTCATCAGGCGCGCGAACAGAGCATAGTCTTCCGACGGGGAAAACTCTTCCTCGTAGCGAAGTGCATTGCCGGTCAAGACCGATTTGCGAATCATGCAGGCGGAATGAACGATCGGACAGCCGCGCATCATGGCAAGCTTGATTTCCTTGTCGTTTTCAGGAAAGTTTGACAGATCTCCGTGCGGAAATCTTTGAATCCTGCACGACACAAGCCCCACATCGGGATGCGCGTCCAGAAAAGCCGCTTCCCGTTCGAACCGTTCGGGCAAAGACACGTCGTCATGATCCATAACCGCCAAGTATTCGCCGTTTGCCAAATCAATCAGCCTGTTGCGCGTCCCCGATATACCTATGTTGGCTTCGTTTCGATAAAAGCGAATGCGCGGATCGGCGTAGGATTTGACAACGGATTCAATATCCCCGCCCGTTGAACCGTCGTCCACAATGATAAATTCGAAGTCTTCAAGCGTTTGATTCAGCACGCTTTCGATTGCTTCGCGCAGATATTCCTCTTTGGTGTTGAAAGTCGGAAACAAAACGGAAATTTTAGGCATCGATCAGCTCCGCCAATTCGGGCGTCCTTTTAAGGAAAGTCGCCAGCGTGTTTTGCGCGACATGCAATCGTATGGCGATTTGACGGCGCGAATAGCCGCTTTGCAGCAATTGAGCAATTTCGATTTCATGCCCCGACAATTTTGTTCGCTTGTTCAGCGCGCCGTAAGGACGCCCCAGCTTTTGCCCCGCGGAACGGCGAAGATCCAAGCTTTCCTTGGTCAATCGGGATCGCAGTTCCTCCGTCAAAGCCGCAACTTTTTCGAACATATCCGCCATAACCGCCGCAGAGGCAAGATTTCCGTCAAACAGCACGCCGTCGGCGCAAGAATAAACCGTAACACCCCTTTTCAGCAGCACCGCCAGCATTTTGGCAATGGAAGCGACATCTTTTGCCAGACGGAACGTTTTTTCCAACAGCAAAACATCGCCCCGCCCCAAAGATTCGGGATTGAACGCGGAAGCATTCTGCCAATTGTCGATTGGCATCCCGCGCAATTCGGCATAGTTTGAAATTGCCGATTGCTGACGCTTGGCAACTTCATCGCCGTTCTGATCTTGTATAAAAGCGACGTTCATGCCGCCTCCCGCTTTTACAAAAAGTTGATAAAGGAACGGCTTTCGCTCAATAGCAAAACTTGAGTTTTAATGCCCGTACGCTTGTCTTCCACGAATCTAATTCCCTTTTCGGACAGCCTTTGCTTTGTTTTGCGAATAGTGTCCTGTTCGCCCGCCCGTTCGGCATCGTCGAATATAATGACGAAATCGTCGGCAAGGTTGTTGTCAACCAGACCGATAATGTTCGTCCTCGGCTGCGGCTGATCGGCGCCGAAAGGTCCGTCAACAACAATCAGCTGATATTTCGTGTCTTGGACAATCGGCGTCATATCGGCATATTTGCGGCAAGCAATCCCGTTTACCGTAAAAAATTCCAGTTCTTGATGATGAATGCGGATATTGTCCCCTTTTGCCAATTGTGCGGAATAAAGGTCAATCCAGTTTTTGTCGTTTTCGACAATATCCAGCTTTGCATCGGGATGTTTAAAAGCCGCATATTGAGTCGTCAGTTTGGACGTTTGCCCCATTCCCATTTCCAAAATTGTTTGAGGATTGGCGTTGTCCAAAACTCTGAACAGCGTGTACAGGAAACCATAATTCGCCGCCCCGCGGAAACAGGTAAACGATTTGTCTTTCAGCCAAGCGGTTTGCAAAGTGGTGTCGTGAAGCAAATCGGCAAAATTCAATTCTTGATAATTTTGCCGCGCTTCAGTCTGCGCCTTTTGTATTTTTTGCTTTAAATCCTGCGCGTTTTCTTCTTGCTTCACAGAAACGTCTTTTGACAACACCGCCAGTTCAGATTTCAGATCAGCCGTTTGCTCTTTCAAAGTTTCGCTGACATTTGCGTTGATTTCATCGGTTTGACGAGTCAATTCTCCCGTCAAGCGGAACAATCCGTCCTTGGCGTTCAAACCACACTCTTTAACGGCAAGATTTACCTTTTCGCTTGCCGCTTCCGTCGCCGCCGTCAACAGTTTGAAATCGGACAACAATCTTTCCGATATGCGTTCAATCGCCTTTGCATTGGCAAACAAACTGTTTTGCAAAGTCTGGCAATAAGACGTCATTTGATTTTCCAATGCCGTCGCCGCCTCTTCGGACTGCCGCGTGCTGTACATCAGTTCGTTTGACAGCATGGATGACATGCGGCTTACTTGATCTGTAATTTCCTTAACGGCATTGCGTTCTGTTTCATGGATTGCGGAAACGATCAAATTTGACGCCTCCGACAACGCTTTTTGCAAACCCGTTTGTTTTTCCGCCAAACTTTTGATTTCGTTGTTCAGATTACCCAGTTCCTTTTTCACGATGTCCTGACGTGACAGTGCATCAACGATCTGTTTGCTTAATGCTTGGTGCAATTTCGCAAACAATTCGCCGTTTTCAACGCGATTTTGAGTAATTTCGGCAGACAAAGCGGCAAAGCGGTTTTCCCGTGTGATTTTCAGTCCCAAAACACGGTAAATCTTCTTGTTCTCCTGTTTGGTAACAGAGAACAAGGGATTAGTTTTTTTTGCTTCCTTTTTCTGATTTGGCATTTTTTTCACCAACGTTTTGACAATGGAGTTCATATGTCCCAAAACATAATTCGATGAAGGAAACAGTTTTTTAAGTGTATCCGTCAAATCTGCCGGCGCATAATTGTGTAGCGATTGTTCAAAAGCAATTTGCACCACTTGTCCGTCTTTAACAGGCATTTCATATTTGAAAGGCTTGTCGTGCCAGACTGTTACAGGGATTTTCAACTGTTCATTGCCGTTGATTTTGATGGATGTGAAATCAATATAAACAGGAAAACGCACATTACTTTTATCACGTTTGTCTTGCCCTCGGAAAACAATTGACAATTTACCGTCTTTAATTGCCTTTACCGTCATTTTTTGTACCAACGAACTGCCTGTAACAACTTTCCCACGTCCTTGCGCATTGGAAAGCCACGCAGGCTCGGCAACAGATAAAGTATTTCCTGTTATAGAAATACCATTTTCAGACTTACCAACGTTTTTAACATCCAATCTGAATGTGTGCAGAGTATCTTCAACACATTTTTCCATTTTACGGCTTAATTTGCGTTTTAATTTTTCCCGTTGTAACAAATTGTACGGGAATAAAATGTATGACAACAGCTTTTTTGTACGCTTAATGGTTTCTATATTGTTATAAATTATCTTAATAGTATTATCTATATCGTAATCATTTCTAACATCTCGCAAAAATGTTCCCCAACGTTTATTGAAAATCTTTTTATTCTTTTCTAATGCTATTTTTCTTCTTGTACTTCCAAATGATGCGTGGCGTTTATGATATACTAATAAATTATCTATTAGGACAGTTTTATACCCATTCTTAATAGCCCTTAAATCAAAATCATCTTCTTCACAATACCCACACTCAAAAACTTCATCAAACAAACCTATAGTTTTAGCGATGTTTTTTCTTACACAAAAACAAAACCCTTCTGGCGTAAACAAAGGATATTTTGGGGAAATTTTTTTATTAATTAAGGCATCTGTTTTTTTAAAATCATAAAACAGCGTTTCTTTAATATTAAAAAATCCAGAATTTGTACAAAGCGGAGATGCCGCTGCTATTTTTCTATCACAACTAAAACAAGCAGCAACCCTATTATCAAACAACGCAGGAATCTTTGTATCGCTATTCAAAAACACAACAACATCATTATTAGCAATTTCAAGAGCCTTATTGCAAGTTTTCAAAAAGCCAAGGTTTTTCTCATTTCTTATATATTTAAAATTATATTTTTTACAATACTTTTTTACAAAATTTCCTTCTTTTATAGAGGAAGCATCATCAATCACAATAACCTCCGTTGACTTTTTTAATTTTGCCTGTCTTAACGATTTCAAGCACATTTTAACATCTTTCACCGCATTATAAACAGGGACAACTACAGATATGCTTTCTCTATCACTTTCATTTGACCATTTTTTTTCTTCATGTGTCACCATTGTATTTAAATTTTTAGAAAAACACTCCATTGAATTAAATTTAATATAGTGTTTTCTGCATTGTTCTTCAAAACTTTTAACTTTATAATCATTAATAATTTTATTCATACATCTAGCCAAATCATCTACATCTTCTGACTTAAATAAATATCCGTTTTCTCCTTCCGTCAAAGCATATTGAGCACCAACATGATCAGACATAATGACTGGACGTCCCATCATAAATGCTTCTAACGCCACTCTTGATGTTGGTTCTTCACGAGAGGGAACTACTACACAAGAAATTTTTTCATAAAAATTTCTCATCTCTGTTTTGTCCTTTATTTCAGGAACAAAAATTACACGATCAGACATATTTTTAATTTTTTCATAAAACTTTCCATCAACAACATTACCTACAATATAGCATTCAATTTCTTCTTTTATTTTGTCTAATGCATTTATAAATACATCTTGTCCTTTTCTGTTTCCTATCGTCCCAATTACAGCGAATCTAATAACACCTTTATTTGCTTTAATTCCCCTATATGAATCTGGAATTCCATGATGAAAAACGCTAATATCACTATTATAATATCTGTACTCATTTGAAGAATATTCAGACATCACATATATTGATTTTTGATTTTTCAAAATTCGTTTTAAATCTTGATTATCATCAGCAAAATTACTACCTTCTCTGATCCACCATATTGTCGGCATTAGAGATGAAATTTGCTCAACTTCATAATACGGAATTATTGTATTAACAATCACAACATCCGAACAAAGCATCCCTCTTAACAAACTCCACATATTCCGATCTATCAATTGAACCTTCATTCCCTTTTCTTCAAACTCTTTTGAAAGAGGTCCTTCTTTCAATGTCATAATTCGAACTTTGTACCCCATTTTCTGTAAACATTCCGCTGACTGTAATAACGAAATAGGAGCTCCGGTATAAGTCATTTCATGAGAAATACATAGTATTCTTTTAAAAGAATTATTTTTCTTTTTAAAAAATTTAATTATTTTCTTTTGCATAGAAGAAAATTTGTTATAATCAATCTTCCTTCCTTCTTTTTTTCCATGCCTAATATAATGCAACAATGGGCATACGCCAGCTTTCTTAACGTCCCCGTACATATTCAAATACGCCGCATTGTTAAATTTTTTGCTTGGGTTTCTATTGTTTTTCCATCCGTACATTAAATAATGCTCAATCGGATCAATATTACATTCTTTAATTTCAGCATTATTTTTTTTGTAAAATTTACAATCGAACAGACTTGAATTTTTTAATTCTAAATACCCATCAATATGTTTGTTATTTTTATCTACATTATGTTTCACCATAACATTTAAAGTAGATTTCGGATATGTCACAATATTTCTTATTGCTGTTTTTACACTTAAAAATGGGGCAAGACGTTTTTCCTGCAAATGGATATCCGCATATCTATCCTCAAACTGTCCATGCAGAAGCCAATGCGCTAGCGGATTCATATTCGCTTTGGCGACATCGGGATACATCTGCAGATAGGCTTTGCCGTCAAAGTACGGGGTTGTCGGGCGGTCTTCTTTCCACCCGATTGTCAAGTAATGCTCCACGGGGTCGGCTTTGGCGGCGGCGACATCGGGATTGTGTTCCAAATACCATTTGGCGTCAAACAGCGGCGATTTTGCAATCGCGCGATATTCCGGCGCGTATTTTTTCATCCGTTTTTTATATGCTTTTTTGTTAATCAGATGAAAAAAGCGTAAAGTTTTCAAAAATCCCCGTGTCATTTTATAACCCTTCTGTGATAAACGGGTATGCGGCAGATTTTGACCAGCCGATACCCGCGCGCCGTTGTTTTCGTGTTCCAAACAAAATGTTTCAGCCGTTTCAGCGGTTGAGCCGTTTCAAATTTCCAATTATGACTGGAGCCTTTGATTTTATAGCCTTGGGCGACGACCATGCACCCGAACACCCGTTCCAGCACATGCGCCAAAGTGCCGTCTTTAACGGCAGAATCGGACAAAGCAAAATCCTGCAGAGAATAAGCGTTTTTAATCGGCTCCAGCAGCTTTGCCCTGACCGCGAACATCGTTCCCGCCGCGAAAGTGATTTTCGGCGGATATCGCCCCGTCAAATTTTTCATCGCCGACAAAACGCCGCGGCAAACGTTTTTTGACGCTCCAAAATCCGATGTAATCAAATAACGGGACGCGATCATCCCGCAATCCGCATCTTTGTCAAACAAATGCAAGTTGCGCAAAACGGTCCGCCTGTCCGAAATCAAAGACTGATACATCAGACCGGTCCACATTTCGCGGGACAGCCAATATTTGTTGATTTGACTGTCACAGCCGCTCTTATCGTTTTTGGTATGCAGTTTCAGCACAAAATCGTAATCGGACAAATCGATTTGATGCAGAAAATAGATAAACGGTCCGACGTCAAAGCCGCGGTTTTCCACGACGAAAATTTTCGCCTGCGGGAAAAATTCCAAAATCCGTTTGCTTAACAGCGCATCCGATTGCGTCAGCGTTACAAACAAATCCCAATCGCATACATCCAAATTTGACAGACTGTCGGCTATTTTCGCCCACATATCCGTGTAATACAAATGCAGGTGAACCGCGACTTTTGCCCTGTTTTCCTTGTCAGCAACCACTACGAATTACCATCTTTAACGTCCATCCAACGGGGAATTGATATCAGAAACGGACGTTTGTGATACGTTTCGCCGTCCGTTTCCCGCAAAAACAAAAAAAGTCGAAACTCCTTGTTTTAAAAGAATATTCATAATTTCGTGATTTATAGGACGCGGCACAATTTATAGCAAAAAATGTCTTGATTTAAACGTCCCTTTATTTGCATACGTTCGCACCCCAATTCTGATAAACAACCCGAAAACAAACCAAGGAGATTCAGCCAATGATTTATGGATACTGCAGATGTTCAACAGACAAGCAAACCGTCGACAATCAGGAATTTGAAATCAAAAGCTTTGCCGAACAAAACGGACTGACCGTCGAAATATGGGTTACCGAAACCGTTTCCAGCAGAAAACCGCTTGAACAGCGTCAACTCAACAAAGTATTGAAAAAACTGAAAGAAGGCGACACTTTAATTGTAACCGAAATATCCCGCCTTGGGCGCAGTTTGATGGAAATCATGAGCATTTTGCAAAAGTGTCTGGACCGCAACTGCATGGTTTGCGCCATCAAGGAAAACTACCGCTTGGGCAACAATCTGGAAAGCAAAGTGCTGGCGTTCGCGTTCGGCATTTCCGCCGAAATCGAAAGAAAACTGATTTCCGACAGAACAAAAATGTCGCTTAACAAATTGAAAAGCGACGGCGTAAAACTGGGGCGACCTTTGGGGGCGAAAAGCAGAAATCTCAAATTGTCGAAAAACAAGCTTAAAATCTTTGAATTGCTGGACAAAGGCGTTCCCAAAGCCCAAATCGCCCGAATGCTGGGCGTCGATAAAATGACCCTGCACCGTTTTATCAAACTGACGACATCCGACAATCAAAATTGAGGGAGGGAGTATTCACCGAACTCCATTACCCAACTAAAAAAGCCACCCTTTGGGGTGAAATCACATTATGGCGGGAGCGGGATTTATTCGGGGCTGTCGCCCCTCACCCCTGCGGGGCCGCCGTTCCGGCGTTGCCTGCGCTTCGCTTCGGCTGAACCTGAGAGGTTCATTCACCGAACTCATTACCCAACTAAAAAAGCCACCCTTTGGGGTGGCTTTTTTAGTTGGGTGCGGGAGTGGGATTTGAACCTCACGACCTTCAGGTTATGAGCCTGACGAGCTACCGGACTGCTCCATCCCGCGATAAAAACTTGCACCGTTTAACGGCACGGATTTCTGTATAAGGACTTCTTAACAAAAAGTCAAGGACTTTTTTTAAGGCGTTGCGCTTTTTTGTTCGCGCGGATGATTTCCGCATATTGCGACGCCAGTTTTTGCCCCTCCTCAATCTGCTGCGGCGTCATCGTGTTCAACAGCCGTTCCAAATCGGGCGACACTTCTACCAAATTTTGCACGTTCGGAAACAGTTCGGACAAACTCAGCACCAGCCATGCATAAGCTTTCGGCGGTTCCGCCTTACCGTACGCATACAGCATCGCCAGCTTTCTGCCCGCGTCGGCATATCCCTGCTGCGCCGCCCTGGTCAGCCATTCGACCGCTTTTTCTTCGCTTTGAGGCACACCTTTGCCGTCCGCATACAGCATGCCCAAGCGGGTCTGCGCCTGCGTCAGCCCCGCATTTGCCGCCGTTTCGTACAGCTCGGCGGCGCGCTTGAAGTCGCGGCTTTCCCGTTCCGCCCGCAGCCCCAGCTTCAGCGCCGCGTCGGCATTTCCTTGCCGCGCCTGCAAAGCCAGCCATTCGGCGTTTTCGTCCGCACGCACGCCGTTGAAATAATCATGTCCCGACTTCAAATAAATCAGCTGCAGTTGAGTCATTGCTTCCTGCGATCCGCGTGCCGCCGCCATATCGTACCATTTTTTGGCAAGCTCCCTGTTTTTCGCAACGCCGCGACGCCCGAACTGATAAATTTTTCCCAATTGCAGCTGGGCTTGAACAACGCCGCCTTTTGCCGCCTGTTCCAGCAAAGGAATCGTTTCCGCCGCGTTCGTTCCCGCACGATCCAAAGCCGACGCTTGTTCAAAAGCTTCCGCGGGCGACAACGCAAAGCCGTCCGACGGCAGCAACAGCAATGCGGCGATCAAACATGCTTTCATTCGGATTTTTCCCGAACTTTCGCCACATAATCATCGACGAACGGAATATCCTGCGTGATTTGATTCCAAATGTGCGACCCATGTTCCAAAACCCGTATCGTCGCGGGTTTCCACCAGTCGGGGACTTCGGAATCGGGCAAAGAATAAGGCTGAAAAGCCGCCATTCCGTCGGGAAGCCGCGTAAACTCGTCTATGACTGTTTGGTCGAAGTTGTCGTATTCGGCATCCGTTTTTGCGTTTTTCATATTGACGCCGCCCAAATACGACCCTGCAAAGTTCACATTCCGCAAATCGGCATTTTCCAGATCCGCCAGCCGCAAATCCGTCATCCGCAAATCGATCTGATGCCCCAAGTCACGCCGCAGCAAAGGATTCGTCAGCGTCCGCAAAGCCAGATCCACATCGTCGGTCATCGGTTCAATGGGCTTGAACAGATTTTCCCGAGCCGACCAATGGCGGCGTTTCCGCACATATTCCGCCAAAATGTCAATTGCCGCGTTTTCCAGTTTTTTGTCATGCGCCGCCACACAGCCCAGCGTGCAGATTGCCCACAATTTATCGTTCATATCCCCCGGCGGATAGGACAAAAGCGTCATCGCGCGCACCGTCATGTTATGAGGGCTTGATTTCCCCAGCATCACATCGTCGCATACGGCGCGCGAACAAAAGAACGGCGCGGAAGCAAGTTTTTCACGATACAGCTTTTCGTCATAAAAAGCGGCGTCGAAATCGGGATAAACCAGCGGCGTTTTTGTTTTCTTGTCCACAACGATTTTTCTGATCTTGTCCAGCGGCACATCCGAAACGCCGCGAATGTCCGCATCGTCGAAAACGGCGCGGTACAATCGGGCTTTGTCAAAAACGGTTTTTCCCGTAAACAAGGCTTGGCTGAAATCGGCGTATTCCAAATTCGCGTTTTCGAACGAAACATCATCAAAAACGGCTTTCTGCAAAGCCGCATGCTCCAAATTCAAGTATTTGAACATGCACTTTTTGCATGACAGTTCGGGCATTACGGCGCGATCGGCAATCGCGGCTTCCATCAAAACGTTGTCGAAAGCGGCTTGCCGCAAATCGGCAAAGCTCAAATCGACCCTGTAAGCCAATACGTCCTGCCACGCCGTATTGTCCATTTTGGCGTTTCGAAACGACGACAAAGACACATCGACATTGCGAAACTGCGTATTGCTCAAAACCGCGCCGTCAAAGTTTGTCATCGGCGCGACCGTCCTGTGCAAATGGGCAAAGCGCATTTCCGCGTTTTTGAAAAAAGCCCCCGTCAAATCAACGTTTTTGAATAAAACGTTTTCCAGCAAAGCCCCTTTGAACACCGTTTCCGAAAAATCGGCGTTCAGAAAATAAGCTTCTTTGAAAAACGATCCCGAAAAATTCACGCCTTTCATATCCAACGCGGCAAAATCCGCTTTTTCAAAGTTGACGTTCGACAAATCAATGGAGGAACAATCCATTTTATCGAAATCGGTTCCGATAATCTCCACCCCCATTTGAACGGGGCGGCTGACGGGAACGTCGTTGTTGAACGGCGTGTAGTAAACGGGCGTCCACGGATGGCATTTCCGCAAATAATCGGCTACGGCGTGCTTCATCACGCAAACGGATTTGCCCTGCGCCAGCTTGTCGTTCGCCATCATCCAATACAAAGTCGGCAAAACGGTCTGTTTGTCGCCTTTGCAGCTTTTAAGCCTGTCCAGAATCCAATCCGTCCATTCTTCCTGTTTTTTGGGACGTCCCTCGTCAATTTCGGGGGGAGGATCTTTATAAACGTATCGGGTAACGATGATCGGGCGTTCTTTTGCTTCCGCCTTGACGGCTTCCGCAGGTTTGACCAAGGGATAAATTCGCACCTGTACGCCGTTGACTTCTTCCCGCGGTTTGGAAAAAACTTTTGATTTCCGTGCGGTTTTAAGGGATTCGGGGGGCAGAATCATCACCTTTGCGGGGGATAAAACCGCATCGGCGGCTTGATTGTTCGTCCACTTTGCGGGCTTGTCGTACAAAGAAACGCCGACGCTTGCGTCAATGCCGCGCGGATTGGGCTTCAGCGCGGCGTCCGACGGCAGCGAGTTCGTCACCGTGCTGGTCAAAGCCCCCGACCTCGTTGGCGCCGTTTTGGATTCGTGAATGGAATCCGTGTGCGCCAAATCGGACACGGGCAGAAAAAACACCACGACGTTTTTCGGCACGGCAGCGGCGATAACGGCGGAGGTCAGCAATACTCCGCCGACTGACAGCAAAAATCGTTTAGACTTTTTTGACATTGCGTTCAACCGTAGGCAATCCCGCGCGCAGCCATCCCGCCAAACCCTTGTCCAAAATGGCGACATCGGAAAACCCTTTTTGCTTCAAAGCGTCGTAAGCGTCATACACGGCTTTTTCGTCGCGCAGTCCGACAACGACGACGGGAGTTTGCTTAAAGCCCGCCAGTCGGTCCGCCGTTTCCGCCAATCTCAGCTTCAATTCGGCGCACGGCAGATTGATCGCGCGGTCGATATGACCGTACAGATTGTAAAATTCGGATTTTGTGCGAATGTCGATGACCAACATATCGTCTTTTTTGATTTTCTTTTCCAAGTCGGCAGGCGCGATAAAGGCGGCGTTTTTTCCGCGAATCTTGCGCCGCAAAGCCGGAATCAAATGCACAACCGCATAATACGCAAACACGACGACCAGCAGACCGATGGCAAACTTATTCATTACAAACGCCCCTTACAAAAAAAGATTTGGTGGTATACACTTGTCTTTGTAGAATATAAGGATATTCTATTGCAAAGATTTTTTAAAGGAGCTTTTTTATGGCACAGGACGCAATCACCGTCGTCGGGGGCGGATTGGCGGGCAGCGAAGCCGCTTGGCAGATAGCGAAAGCGGGGATTCCCGTCGTTTTAAAGGAAATGCGCCCCGTCAAACAAACGCCCGCGCACCGCACGGACGGACTGGCGGAATTGGTGTGTTCGAACTCTTTGCGTTCCGACGACGCGGTACATAACGCCGTCGGGCTGCTGCACGAGGAAATGCGCCGCTGCGATTCGCTGATTATGCGTTCCGCCGATTTGAACAAAGTTCCCGCGGGCGGGGCTTTGGCGGTCGACCGCGCGGCTTTTTCGAAAACGATTGAGGAAGCTCTGGAAAGCCACCCGCTCGTCACAATCGAACGCGCGGAAATGACCGAACTGCCCGCCGCCGATTCGGGCATGTACGTTATTGCGACGGGTCCCTTGACGTCCGAAAGTCTGGCGACACAAATCCAAGCCGTCGCGGGCGGGGACATTCTGCACTTTTTCGACGCCATAGCGCCGATTGTCACAGCCGATTCGGTCGATATGACCAAAGCGTGGAAGCAGTCCCGCTACGACAAAGGCGACGGCGACGACTATATCAACTGCCCCATGGACGAAGAACAATACAACACCTTTATCGACAATTTGCTGTCGGGGGAAAAGGTCGCGTTCAAAGATTGGGAGAAAAACACCCCCTACTTCGAGGGCTGTCTGCCGATTGAAGTCATGGCGGAACGCGGACGGGAAACGCTGGCGTTCGGTCCGATGAAGCCCGTCGGTCTGCTTGACCCGCACACGGGCAAGCGTCCGTACGCCGTCGTTCAGCTGCGCAAGGAAAACAAGCAGGGAACTTTGCTGAACCTTGTCGGTTTTCAAACAAAGCTGGTGTACGGCGAACAAAAGCGAATCTTCCAGATGATTCCCGGACTGGAAAACGCGGAATTTGTGCGCTTGGGCGGGATTCACCGCAACACGTTCATCCATTCGCCGACCGTTTTGGACAGAACTCTGCGCCTGAAAGCGCGCCCGAACCTGCGCTTTGCGGGACAAGTCACGGGATGCGAGGGATACGTCGAAAGCGCATCCGTCGGGCTGATGGCGGGGCTGTTCGCCGCGTGGGAAATGCAGGGCAAGGAAATCGTCCTGCCGCCGCCCGAAACCGCGCTGGGCGCGATGCTGAACCATATCACCGTGTCGGCGGAAAGCGAACTGTTCCAGCCGATGAACATCAACTTCGGTCTGATGCCGCCCCCGCCCGTCCCCGAGGGCAAACGCAAAATCAAAGGGCTTGACCGCAAACGCGCGCAAAGCGAACGGGCGGTTGCCGCTTTAACGCAATGGATTGAACAGGCAGGTTTGAAATGACGCACGACATCAAACGCACCAAAGACGCGAATGGCGAAAACTTCCCCGTCGGGTCCTGCTTGATTCCGGCAAAGCTGCGCCCGCACGTCATGGCGTTTTACGACTATGCCCGCACGGCGGACGACATTGCGGATTCCGACTTGCCGCGCATGGAAAAACTGAAGCGGCTTGACGCTTTGGAATCCGTTTTGCGCGGTCTGCGCGACGCGGACGAAGATACGAAATGCGCCGAAACCCTGCGCAAAAGCTTGGAAGAAACAGGCGTCACCAATCAGCACGCCTTGGATTTGCTGAAAGCGTTCCGTCAGGACGCCATCGGATTCACCTATAAAACGTGGGAGGACGTCATGGCGTACTGCCGCAATTCGGCGGGCAGCGTCGGGCGCTATATGCTGGATTTGCACGGTGAAAACCCGTCGGCTTACTGGCCGTCGGACGCTTTGTGCGCCGCCCTGCAGCTGAACAACCACTTGCAGGACTGCCAAGACGACTATCAGAACCGCCAGCGCGTCTATATCCCGCGCGACTGGTTCAGCGACGAAAAAATCAAATACGAAGCTTTAAGCGACAGCATTACCTGCGACGCCTTGCGCCGCGTGTTCGACCGTATGGCGGCGGCAATCGACAGCCTGCTGGTCGAAGGCTCTCCCCTGCCCCTCGTCATTCAGCATCGGGGGTTGAGGATGGAAGTCTGCGTCATTTACCGTTTGGCGCAAAGACTGCTGAAGAAACTGAAAAAACGCGACATTTTGAAACGCAAAGTCGCTTTGGAAAAAACGGATTGGATGCTGGCGGGAGCGCGCGGCGTCTGGGACGGACTGACACGAAAGAAAATCAAATGCATCAAGAAACAAGACCTCTTGCCGCCGAAGTAGAAGCCGTCGTCAAAAAATCGGGCAGCTCTTTTTACTGGGCGATGCGGCTGCTGGGCAAACAAAAGCGCGACGCCATGTTTGCGATTTACGCGTTTTGCCGTGAAATCGACGACATCGCCGACGAACCCGCTTTGTTGGAACAAAAACAGCGGGCTTTGCAGGTCTGGCGCGACGATTTGGATAAAATTTACGCGGGCAAACAGCCGACGCAAAGAATCGCCGAAGCGCTGATTGCGCCGATAAAGGCGTTCGGATTGCCCAAGGACGAATTTGTCGCCCTGATTGACGGTATGGAAATGGACATTCCCGACGGCATGCGCGCGCCGACGATGACCGAGCTTCAGCTTTATTGCCGCCGCGTCGCGGGGGCGGTCGGCATGCTGTCCGTGTGCGTGTTCGGCGATTTTTCCGAAACGGCTCAAAGATTTGCGATTACTTTGGGCGAAGCTTTGCAGCTGACCAATATTCTGCGCGATATGGACGAAGATATGGAGCTTGGGCGTTTGTACATGCCCAAAGAATGCTTGGACAAAGCGGGCATTGTCGTCACCGACAACACGCATTTGAGCGAAATTCTGAACCACCCGAATTTGGGCATTGCCCGCGCAGCTTTGGCGGAACAGGCTCTGCTCCGATATGCGGAAGCCGACGCCGCTTTGGCAAAACTGAACGCCAAGCAAATGAAGCCCGCCGTGATTATGCAGGCAGCCTACCGCAAAATCTTTGACGCGATGCAAAAACGCGGTTGGAATGTTGTGCGCCCGCGCATCAAAACACCGAAATCGGCGTTGCTGCTGACGGCTTTGCGCATTTGGCTGATTGGCAGGTAAGGCGTTATGACCGTTTACGTCATCGGCTCGGGCATTGCGGGATTAAGCGCGGCTTTTCACGCCCAAAAAGCGGGACACCATGTCGTCGTGCTGGAAGCCGCCAATCATGCGGGCGGACGATGCTATTCCTACTATGACAAGGAATGGGACTGCATGCTGGATAACGGCACGCACATGATGATGGGCGCCAACACCGCCCTGCTGGAAATCCTGCGCGAATGCCCGACCGATACGCCCTTGCAGCCGATTGGGTCAAGCCTGACGTTTTACCGCCGCAACCTCAGCTGTTTTACGGTGGATTTGAATCATCCCGTCAAAGCGTTGTTTCATCTGCCCGAACTGTATAAACTGCTGGCGGAATCGGTGCTGAACACCCCCGCGAAAACAGCGGACAAAGCCCTGCTGTTCAAAACGGCGAAATTGTGCTTTGCGGCGCGGGACAAACAAATCTATCTGGCGAATCCGTCGCTGATGCAGTCGGTCGTCAATCCGATTTACGAATACTTGAAAGACAAAGTTGAATTTTACTTCGGACATCCCGCGCGCGGCATCGAAGTTGACCGCATTTTGTCGGATTCCGTCGATTTTCTGATTTCGCCCGACGACAAAATAATTTCGACCGTCCCGCCTAAAAAAGCCGCGTTCGGCACAATCGTCAACATCCACTACAAAACGGACGCGACCCTGCCCGACGGATTGCCCGTCGTCGGATTGATCGACATGCTGCCGCATTGGGCGTTTTGCAAAAACGGCATCGTATCCGTTACCATCAGTGCGGCGAACGGCTTGGATACGACCGATATTGCGGATCGGGTTTGGGACGATCTTTGTCCTCTGCTTCATTCTTTGGACAAGACTCCGCCCAACCGCGTCATCGCCGACCGCCGTGCAACCCTGCTGCAGACAAGCAAAACAAAACGCCCCGCCGCCGATTCCGAATACGGCTTGATTTTGGCGGGCGATGCGACGGACACGGGATTGCCCTGCACGATAGAGGGCGCGGCGCGTTCGGGCAAAACGGCGGCAGACCTGCTCTGATTGCTATCTTTACCGATAATTTCAAAAGCGATACCTTTTTTGAAAAAAGGAGGAATCTATGGCTTTTGAATTACCTGTTTTACCCTATGCACAAAACGCGCTTGAACCGTTTATATCCGCGCAAACGCTTGATTTTCATTACGGCAAGCATCATCAAACTTACATTACGAATCTGAACAATTTGATTCGCAATACGGCTTTGGCGAACCAAACGCTGGAGCAAATCATTTTCGAAACGGCGGGAAAGCCCGAAAAATCGGCAATCTTCAATAACGCGGCGCAAAACTTCAATCACGCGTTTTACTGGAAAAGCATGCTCCCGAACGGCGGCGGAAAAATTCCCGACGGCGCGTTCAAAACAGCCGTGTCCAAAACGTTCGGCGGCTTGGAAAGCCTGAAAGCGGAATTGAAAGCCGCCGCAATTTCCCAATTCGGCAGCGGCTGGGCGTGGCTGGTATCGGAAAACGGTACGCTGAAAATTGTCAAAACATCAAACGCGGACACGCCCATGATTCACGGGCAAAAACCGCTGTTGACAATTGACGTGTGGGAACACGCGTATTATCTGGATTACCAAAACAAGCGCGCCGATTATGTCCAATCCGTCATTGACAATCTGCTGAATTGGGACTTTGCCGCGTCGAATTTTTCCTAGCCTTTTTGGCAGGCGCGGCGGCACAGCATCCGAACAGCTTTTTCTTGCGTCTGACCAGATCGGGATTGCGTTCGTAAACGTTCGTGTCGCCATGCGCAACGGCATCTTTGTAAAAGTCGATCTTGAAATCGATTTTATCCATAAAATCCATCAATTGGCGCATTTGCATCTGCAAACGTTCCTTTTGCCGTTCAAACATATCCAGCCGCTGCTGCAAAGTCGAATCGCCCTGCATCAGCCAAACGATGTATTGGCGGATGTCTTTGATTTGCATTCCCGTGCCTTTCAAACATTCGATAATGCGCAGCAATTCAATGTCCTGATCCGAAAAATCGCGCAGTCCCGACGGCGTTTTTTTGACAAACGGCAGCAAGCCTTCTTTGTCGTAATAGCGCAGCGTGTACGTCGAAATGCCGCATCTTTCGGCAACTTGTCCGATGGAATATCCCATAACAGCCTCCTTGAAAAAAGTTCTTGACTTAGAGCTAACTCTAAATTTTATAAATATCAAGAACAATTTTAAAAACAGGAGGCTTTTTATGATTGCTTGCGTGTTTATCACCTCGTTTCTGGGCTGTCTGGTAACAGTTCCGCTGTTTTTCAGATACGCTTATTTTCTGGATTTGACGGCGGCAAAGCGAATCGGGCTGTTTTTCACGGCTCTGGTTTTGGGCTGCATGCCGCTCTTGTCGGATTTTTCGCTTGCCAATGTTTTGGGATGCGCCTATCCCGCTTGGCGTGCGACGGTTTGGTTTTTGTACGTTTTCTGCATTATCCTGCTGACGTTTACGGTTGCGCGCGATGTCGTGTGGGCGGTGCTGTACAAAGCGGGCGTTGCCGTTTCCCCGTTTGAAAAAGTCTGGACGATTCGCCTGAACGCGGCGACTGCCGTTTTGGCGCTGATTGCGGCGTTTTCATCCGTTTACAGCGGCTTGAAAGTTCCCGATGTGAAAACCCTTTCCATTGTTTCGGATAAAATCACAGTCCCGCAAAACGTCGTGCTGCTCAGCGATTTGCACATTCACAGAACAATCTCGCCCGCAAAAATCAAGGGAATCGTGGAACGCGCGAACGCGCTGAATCCCGACGTAATTTTGCTGGACGGCGACATTTTGGACGACGATGTGGAAAAAATCAAACCGATTGCCGAATTGCTCAAAGGATTGAAAGCCAAAAAAGGCATCTATTTCACAACGGGCAATCATGAATTTTACGTCGGCTACAAGGAAACAACCGAAGCTCTGAAAGAACTGGGCTTTACATTCCTTGAAAACAGCGGCGAAGCAGTCAGCGGTTCCCTGTTCGTTGCGGGCGTTCCCGATATGTCGGGCAAACGTTACGGCTTTTCCGTCGATGCGGACAAAGCGTTTGCGGACAGTTCCGCTTCTCAATTCAAACTGCTGATGTCGCACACGCCTGCGGCGTTCAAATCCGCCGATTTGACCGTTTCGGGACACACCCACGGCGGACAGATTTTCCCGTTCCATATTTTGGTCAAACTGGCGAACAAATACTTGGCGGGCGGCTACGACGGCGTTTACGTCACCCGCGGCGCGGGTCAATGGGGACCGCAAATGCGTTTCCTTGCCCCGTCTGAAATCACTTTCATCCAACTTTTACCCAAAGGACAAAAAGCTATGAACATTACTCCCGTTTTCCCTGTCGGCGAACCCAATCCGTACGGCAAATTCTTTACGGGCAAAACGTATCTGACCCGTTTGAACGCTTATGACGAAACATTCAAAACATCGCTGGGCAATGTTACGTTCGAACCCGCCGCCCGTACAAACTGGCACAAACACACGGGCGGGCAAATCCTGCTGGTCACGGCGGGCGAAGGACGCTATCAGGAACGCGGAAAACCCGTTCAAGTGCTGAAAGCGGGCGATGTCGTCCGTATTGCGCCGAACGTCGAACATTGGCACGGCGCCGCGCCCGACAGCTGGTTTTCACACATCGCCGTTGAAACGAATCCCGACTTTAACGTCAACACATGGCTGGAACCCGTTTCGGACGAAGAATACAAATAACGAAAAGGGGGAGCTTTAGCTCCCCCTTTTTTTAAATCCACACAAAATCACAAACTTCTGATGTCGGACAGCGGCAATTTGGAAACATGGCGAACGGTCGCCATATATTCGCGAACGATTCCTTTTTGAGGATTGTCGCCGACGGGATCATTAAATTCCGCAACCAGCACGCTATCGACTTTCGACAGCAACGGCGCAACATCGGGATGAATGTAATCCAAAACGATCATCTGATCCGCCGTGCGGTAAAACAAAGCATGGTTTTCGCCGTTAAACAAAATCTGCGGACGTTCGGGACTGCCTTCGCGCGCCTTCAAACAAAACAACAACTCGCCGTCTGCATTCGCCAGAATGTCATAATAGGCTTCGCTTTCAATTGCTGTTTGCGCCATTTTTTCCTCCGGAATCTAAAGTGGTTTATTTTACAACGGTCGCTGTCGCGGTTTTGCGTTTGACGTTGAATTTGCACGAATAGTTCAGTTTTGTTCTGATGCCGTTTCTGTCGATCAGCTGGGCGCGATCCCCCATCAAAACGATCAAATCCTGCAAAACGTCAACCTGATACGACGTGAATTTGTATTCTTTGGCGCCGACCGTCCATTCAAAGCGGTCGGGAATTTCCTTGGACACGGCTTGTTCGCAAATTTCCTGAGCCACTTCTTCGTGTTCGGCATAATAGGAATTCTTTTTCGTGTTCATTTTCTTGCATTCTTCGTCGTTCGTGCAGGGCTTGGATTCCGCCATCGAGCGGCGCATATTTTCGGCATCGCGCAAACGTCTGGCTTCTTCGCGCTGTTTGGCGAAAGCGATTTCCCGTTCGACGCCGAATTGAATGAAAGCCGCCTGCACCGACAGGGTGAAAGACGTAACAATCAAGCACGCCGCAATCATTTGCGTCAGCGAACAGCCCATTTTCGCGGCGCGCCCGCGAACCATGTAAACGCCGTAAGCCAGCCCGCCGAAAACCAGCAAAGCGAACAATTCGGAAATAAACGAACCGTTGCCCGTAACTTCGGACAGCATGGACAAGGAAATCATCCCGAACATCAGCAGCAGAAAATACAAAATCGCGGGGGAACGGGTGGCTTTAACGACATTGGCGGCGCCCAGCGCGTAAACCGCCGCGCCGACAACCGCGATCAAAACGCCCGCCATGATCAGCTTCATCATCACGCCGAAAACGGAAAACATCGCTAAATACAATAAAAACGCGGCAAACACAATGCCGTAGCAAACGGCGACGCGGATAAACGCCTCTTTGTTTCGCATCAGCAAAGCTTTAAAATCTCCGCGCAGCAGCAAAGCGGCATCGGCATCCGACAAAAGAAGAAAATTCTTCAATTTTTCCTGAATCTTAAGCATTTTCCGTTCCAGACTCCTTGTCAAAAGATACTACAGAAAAGCACAAAAAACCCGCGAACGCAAGCCAAAACCTGCTAACCGCCTTTCAACAAACGATGTTTTTCGCGATTCCAGTCGCGTTTTTTAATGTCTTCGCGTTTGTCGATTTTGTTTTTCCCGACGCCCAGTCCCAGCTTCAGCTTGGCAATTCCCCGCGCATTAAAGAAAATTTCCAAAGGAATCAACGTATATCCCTTGCGCGCGACGGCACCCGACAAGCGTTTCAATTCGCGCTTGTGCAGCAGCAGCTTGCGCGGACGGGCGGCAACATGCTTCATATAGCCGATGGAACCGTATTCCAGAATCGACGCGTTGACCAGAAAAGCCTCGCCGTCCGACGCGGTTGCGTAAGCTTCGTTGATGCTCGCCTGCCCCAAACGCAGGGATTTGACTTCCGCCCCCGTCAGAACGATACCCGCCTCGAATGTTTCTTCAATGGCGTAGTTGAACGACGCCTTGCGGTTTTTGGCAACCGTTCCCTGCGTTATCATGGTTGAACGTTTCTGGCTCATTTATTCCCCCAAAACGGCTTTCATCGCGTTTCGGACCGCCTGTTTCGACGCGTCCGAAATTTCGCACAACGGCAGCCGCAAAGACCCGTCCCCGAATCCCTGCAAAGACGCCGCGTATTTCACGGGACACGGATTGGATTCGACAAACATCGCCAGATGCAGATCCAGCAGCGAATCGCGCAAACGGGCGACTTCTGCCCAATCTTTGCGCGCCCATGCCTTGTGCAAATCCGCGCATTCCTTGGGCGCAACGTTGGCGGTCACCGAAATGCAGCCGTCCCCGCCATGCGCCAGAAAAGCAACGATGGTCGCGTCTTCGCCCGACAAAACGGAAAAGCTTTCGGGAACGACGCGGCGAATCTGAATCGGACGCAGCAAGTCGGGAGTCGCATCCTTGATGCCCGCGATTCGCGGCAGCTTCGCCAGCCGTTCAATGTTTTCGATTGCCAGATTCACCCCCGTCCGCCCCGGCACGTTGTACAGAACAATCGGCAAATCAACGGCGTCATGAACGGCTTTGAAGTGGCGGTAAAGCCCCTCTTGCGACGGCTTGTTGTAATACGGCGTTACAACCAAAGCGGCATCGGCGCCCAACGTTTTGGCGCGCGCCGTGGCTTCAATTGTTTTGGCGGTGTCGTTCGTTCCCGTTCCCGCAATGACGGGTATTCTTCCCGCGGCGGTTTTGACGCACAGCCCGATGACATGTTCGCGTTCTTCGACCGTCATCGTCGCGCTTTCGCCCGTCGTGCCGCACACAACCAGCCCGTTCGTCCCCTGTTCAATCTGACGGTCGACCAAGCGTGCAAAAGCGCCGTCGTCGATTTTTCCGTCTTTGAACGGCGTAATCAAAGCGGTGAAAGAACCTTTGAACATACTGCCTCCTTAAAAACCTGTCTTAATTAACCGTATCTTAAAAAAATAGCACAAGAATAAAAATTATCTATCGTTTTTTGATGCAAGGACGCCTTTTTCGTGTTGCGTTTCGCAAACATTTTCGTGTGTTTGACCGTCTGCCTGTTTTCGGCGGACGCGGCGGCGCATGCGCCTGCAAAGCCGCAAAGTTCCGCTTCGGTCAAAGCCGCCGTTGACGCCGCGATGCGCGACGAATGGCAGCAAGCGGCGCGGCTGGCAAAAAAAACAGCCGACGCGAAAGTCGTCAAACTGGTGGAGTGGCTGCGCTTGACGCGCGGCAAGGACGACATCGCTTTTGCCGACATGGAACGCTTTATGAAAAACAACGCGGATTTTCCGCGCATCTATGTCATCCGCCGCAACGCCGAAACGGCTTTGCTGAAACAAGGCGACAACGCCGCTTTGGAAAAATGGTTCAAAAAGCATCCGCCCGTTTCCCCCGCCGCCGTTATGAAGCAAGCCGAGCTGCTTCTGGCGAAAAAAGAATGGGAACGCGCCCTCCCCATGCTTTACAATCTGTGGGCGAAAGGGGAACTTTCCGACGACGAAACAACCGAAGCCGCTGAAAAACTGTCGCTTTTGCTGGATACGCACGATTACGCCGCCCGTGTCGAAACGCTGCTGAACGAACGCAAACCCAAGCAAGCCAAAAAACTGCTTCCTTCGGTGGACGATGAAGAACGCAAACTGGCGAACGTCCGCATCGGGTTGATGACAAACGCCGATCACGCGTCGCGAAAAATCAAGGATTTGCCGACGGAGCAGCGGCAAAACGCGGGGCTGCTGTTTGACGAATTGCGCTGGCTGCGCATCAGGGGAAAGTATGCCGACGCCGCGAAAATGCTTGAAAAAGTCCCGTTTTCCAAGCAAACGGGCGCGCGCTGGTGGAACGAACGCGTTACCGTTGCCCGCCAGCTGCTGAACGAAGGACACGCGCATCAGGCGTATGATCTGGTCAAACACCATTCGCTGGAACAGGGCGGCGATTTTGCCGACGCCGAATGGCTGGCAGGCTGGATCGCTTTGCGCAATCTCAAACAAAACAAGCGCGCCCGCGAACATTTTTCGAAAATGCTGTCTTCCGTCAAATCGCCCGTCAGTCTGGCGCGCGGCGAATACTGGATGGGGCGCGCGTTCGAAGACGCAAAAAACAAATCGGAAGCCGTGAAATGGTACCGTAAAGCGGCAAACCGCATCACGACGATCTACGGACAGCTGGCGGCGCTGCGCCTGCCAAAGGATGTTTTGCCCTCTTTGCCTGCGGAAAACGCGCCGACCCTGAGCGATATGGAGGAAATCCGCAAAAGCGAACTGTTCCAAATCGCCAAACTGCTTCAGCAGGCGGGGCAAAGCGAATTGGCTGACGTGTTCGCCGCCCGTCTGATTGCGAACGCTTCAACGCCCGAAAAAACGACGGCTTTGGCGTATGCTTTGGCTGAAGATTTGCAGCGTCCCGATCTGGCGGTCAATATCGCGCGCCGCGCCCGTTCGAACGGCACTTACATCTTGTCGCTGGGATATCCCGTCTGGGATTTGAAGCATGACGAGCGCGCCGAACAAGCGATTGTCCTGTCCATCATCCGGCAGGAAAGCAACTTTTCGACGGAAGCCGTCAGCCCCGCAGGCGCGCGCGGCTTGATGCAGATATTGCCGTCGACGGCAAAACAAATCGCCCGCCGGAAAAAGAAATCCTTTTCACCGCAAAAGCTGAACAGCAACCCCGACTTTAACGTCGAAATGGGCAGCACTTATTTCGCGGACATGCTCAAACGGTTCGACGGATCGTACATTCTGGCGGTCGCGGCGTACAACGCGGGACCGACGAATGTCCGCAAGTGGATGAAAACATTGGGAAAACCGGACGAACAGATTGATGCCGTCGATTGGATCGAACGCATTCCGTTCAACGAAACCCGCAACTACGTCCAGCGCGTTTTGGAAAATCTGCATATTTACAGACGCAATCTGAACTATCCCGATGCGGCGCTAAACACTTGGCAGCAAGCCGCCACTCAAAACTAAAGCGGCTTTTTGTGCTGCAAAAAATGCTTCGGCAGCCGCCATTTGTCAGCGGCTTTCCGCACCAAAGCATCCTCGGGATCAGCAAACTTCCACCCTTTGTTCAGCAGGTTTTTGACCGTCCATTCGTTGCCTTTGAACGCCAAAACAACGGAACAAGCCAGCAGTCCGTTTTCCACCGCGTTATCCCAAACGCTCATTTGCAAAGCTTCGTCGATTTGGGACAGATCGGATATTTCGAACAAAGCGGACAATCGGCGGACTATTCCGAAAATTTCCGCGCTCGACAGTCCGAACATCACCGCCGCCCACCCCCATAGCCGCCGCGACAGCAAAGGCATCCCGAAAAAAGTCGACAGCAATAGCAAAGACCAGCTGAATCCGAACGGCACTTTGACGGTTTCTTTTCCTTTGTGCAAAGCCATCGTCGGTTCGTCCGACGTTCCGAAAAACAGTATTTTGAAAAAATTTTTCACATCCGCAATCCGTCGTAATACGCAATCAACAAATCCAGCATTTCGTTCAATGCCTTGTATACAGCGTTATACGTCGTTTTCGCCCCTTTGTTCAAGACGGGATTTTTCAAAACGAACGCGCGCACGTTTTCGTCGTCGCGCAAAAAATGCAGCAAATAGACTTGGTATTTGCCGACCGCTTTGACCGCCCCCAAATATCTGTCGGCGGCATCCTGTCTGGAATCGGCGAAACGCGCCGCGGCGTTTCCTTTTACGCCGCCCGTCCCGTCATAGCTTCGCGTTACCTTGGCTGAAAATAACGAAAAGCGATAATCGCGCATCAGCCTCAAAGCCGCCCCGATTCGCAAAGTCCCCAAGGGGAAGCTTCCCAATTTTCCTTTTTCGTACAGTTTAACAATTTCCGATTTGTGTTTCATCGCTTTTTCCTTTCGTCAAAGTTCGCTCTTGTTTATCACAATTCGATATCATTGTAAATCACAAATAGTTTATTTTTTTCCGTTATAAAGTATGCCACTATGACAGCGCAGGTTAATTCGATAACAACAAAGGACCCTTTCATGATTGGCGAGCGTTTGAATTCAAAACTTTCCGAACTCGGATTAACCCAGCAAAGGGCGGCGGACCGTCTGGGAATCAGCCAAAGCCGATTGAACCAATACCTGAAAAACAGACGCGAACCCGATTCGCAAATGCTGTGCAAGATCTGCGAAACATTCGGCATCACGCCGAATTACCTGTTCGGATTTGAAGAAAACTCCCCCGCAGGCTTGAAGATCGACAAGACCGCATTGGAATCCGCGATTTTGTTTTTGAAAAAGTATGAAACCGCACATCGCAAAAGCTTTTCCGCCGAACAATCCGCCCGCATCATTTCCGTGGTTTATGACATTGTGTTGTCGGAATCCGCGGAAAACGCTCAAAAAGCCATTGATTGGGTTATAGAGGCTGTGGCATGACTCAAGACAATCGACCGGGGCATTTTCCCCAAACCGAGGCGGACAAGTTCGCAAAACTGCGCGGCTTGCTGACGGAACCCGCAGCAACGGATGCGCCCGCATCCGAAAAATCGGACGAAACACCGTCCGTTTTGTACGTTTCGGGCAATAACAACAATATCGCTTTGCATGGCTTTATGCGGCAAAACGGCGTGAACATATTGAAAATACGCGATTTTGCCGTCATTATCGCGACGCTTCTCTTTTTTTCGCAACACCCTCCAGTAAAAAGGTTGGCACTCCTCCCCCATCATCCGAAAGTTGTATACTCGACTATCGGCTGATCGAGGCTTTGCGCCTGTACGTCAAAGAAACGGCGCAGAGTGAAAAACGGCATCCGAACGCGGTATGGGCGCGGCTGCGCAAACAATACGGCTTTTCAAGTTACAAGAAAATCGATTGCGTTTTATTGAATAAAATCGCAATCGAATTGAAATTAAAGCCGTTATCCGTCGAATCGTTAAACAAAAGAGCAGGCGTTTCTACCTTAAAAGGCATAATGACTTCCTGAATTGAACGCATAATATATGTGGTGTGAAGGGGCGATTTGAATTATTTTTTCAAACAGTCCTTAAGTACATATATGTATTTAAACCGAAAAGGGAGATAACTATGTCTATGAAAAAAATCCTGTTGGGAAGCATTGCTTCCGTTTTTGTTTTCACGGCTTGTGTTTCGAATGCGAACGCGGGCGTCAAAGAACAGCCCTGCGGCATCAAACCCTATGTGGCGGTTCGCGGCGGATTGGCGATGATCAAAGACCACATTGACAAAAACGCGTGGGACGCTTCGCTGGCAGTCGGCACGAAAATGGACGCGTTCCGTATTGAAGGCGAATACACCTACCGCGGCGAAGTCAAAGGACATCACGCGGGACTGGAACGTAAAATCGGCGCGCAAACTCTACTGCTGAACGGATATTACGACATTGATCTGAATTCCGCGTTCACGCCGTTTGTGAATTTGAACGTCGGCGCGTCGCGTTTACATGAAAAGAACGGATCCAAATCGAAAAACAACTACCGTATGACATGGGGCGGCGGCGTAGGCGTCGGCTATAACTTCGCAAAAGATATGGCGTTTGACGTCGGTTACCGCTTCCTTGATTTGGGCGCGGACATCAAATCGAACGAATTTTACGGCGGCATCCGCTGGTCGTTCTGATTTCCGAAAACCGAAGCCTTCGAGAAATCGAAGGCTTCTTTCGTCACACGGATTCAAAGGGGACGCTCATGGCGCAAACGGATTTTCTGGGTCACCCGAAAGGGCTTTTTCTGTTGTTTGCTTCGGAATTGTGGGAACGCTTTTCCTTTTACGCGCTGCGGTCGATTTTGGTTTTGTATCTGACCGCTTTGACGATTGACGGCGGGCTGGGCTGGAACAAAGCGGACGCTCTCAGGCTGTACGGCGTTTACACGGGACTGATTTACATCACGCCGCTGTTCGGCGGGTGGCTGGCGGACAACAAAATCGGGCAGCGCAAAGCCGTTTTGATCGGCGCGGTACTGATGGGCGCGGGTCAATTCGTTTTGGCGGCGGGTTTCGGATTGTATCTCGGCTTGGCTTTGCTGATTTGCGGCAACGGTCTGTTCAAACCCAACATCTCAACCATGGTCGGGGCGCTGTATTCCCCGACGGACACGCGCAGGGACAGCGCGTTTACCATTTTTTACATGGGCATCAACATCGGTTCGGCTCTGGCGGGCATCGTCGCGGGCTTTGTGTCGACGGTCTGGTCGTTCAAAGCCGCTTTTTTCGTCGCGGGCTTGGGAATGGTCGCCGCTTGGAGCCTGCAAGCTTTTCTGTCGGGCAAATATTTGGGCGGCATCGGCACGGTTCCCGCCGCAAAAACAGCCCGCGAACAAACTCGGGCTTTTTCGGAATCGGAAAAGAAACACTTGCGGATCATATTGACGCTGGGACTGTTTTCGGTCGTTTTTTGGACGGGGTTCGAACAGGCGGGCGGATTGATGAACCTGTTTGCCGCCGAACGGATTGACAGAACGGTTGCGGGCTATACCGTTCCGACGGCGTTTTTCCAAGCTTTGAATCCGATTTTCATTATCGTATTGGCGCCCGTGTTCGCATGGCTTTGGGCAAAATTGGGAAACAAAGACCCGTCTTTTGCCGCAAAATTCGCCCTAGCCCTGACTTTTTCGGCAATCGGGTTCGCGCTGATGACGGCGGCGGCGGGACAAGCCGAACAAGCATCAATGATATGGCTGATAGGCACATACTTTTTCCACACAATCGGAGAATTGTGCCTGTCGCCGACGGGACTTTCCATGGTGGCGCGGCTTGCCCCGCAGCGGCGTCTGTCGCTGATGATGGGAATTTGGTTCTGTTTTACGGCTTTGGCAAATTTCGCGGCTGGAATTTTGGGGTCTTTTATGGACGATTGGGGCGCGTTGTGGATTTTTGCCGCCTTGGGCATCGTTAGCGCAGCGGCGGCAGGGCTTTTGTGGCTGCTGTCCCCGAAATTAATGCCGTAAGCGATATTCAGCACAACGGAAAAAAAATCGTCATTGCGCGTCCGCGTCAGCGGGCGAAGCAGTTTGCAAATGGATTGCCGCGGCGCATCTGCGATGCGGCTCGCAAAGACGGATGGGGGGCGGCACGGGTGCCAATGCCTGCACGGGACTGCTTCACTTCGTTCGCAGTTGCGATTTTCTGGTTATTTTTCAATAAAATAGGAAAAAAATCCCGAATTTGCGAGGGCTTTAGCCCGAAGCAATCCCGTGATTGGTCGGCACAAGTGCCGATATTTGCGCGGAAAAACAGAAAAAGGGGCGAAACCGCCCCTTTTTCCAAATCCGCCAACCGATTAACGGTAAACCCAAGTGATTCTGTTCAAATCATCATTATTACACTTTTCGACAGCTGCTCCCAATCCGACAGGAAAACCTCCGGCTTCGCCATGCTTAACCGTTGAAAAAGTTATGGAATCTGCCGCAACATTCGCATCTGAAGAACCAGTATTAGCCTCAACGACCAGACCATCCAACCCTGACGAAGCATCACCCCAGTCGGACATCACAATACGAACACAGTCATCATTCGGAATATTATTGTAAGAAATTGCAAATTTGCGACCATTTGTCGATACCGTCAAATCAATATCGCCGCCGTAAGCGTTGGATCCTTTGGCGGAATCTTTATTGTATGTTTCGTCTGTAAAAATCCCCATCGTGTACGCGGTCGTCGCCGTTTCCAATCCGCTGTATGTGCGCTGTCCCGCAAACAAGGTACGGATGTTCGTCACCATGGTTTGAACTTGGTCGGTCGTTTTGGTCACTTTATATTTGGACATCGCCTGCGAATAACCCGCGATACCGCCGACCGACAAAACGCCGATAATTGCCAGAACGCCCAGCATTTCGATCATCGAACGCCCGGCTTCGTGTGTGTGTTTCATAGTCATCAGTTTTCTCCCTTGCTGAATGTCTTTTGGGAGTCATCTTACCCTCCCCCCCCTATGTATTTTTCAAGTCTTTTTTATAAAAAGGCTCTAAAAAACGTTTTAAAGCCTGCAGAGAGTCCTTTAAGCACACTTGATTCGGAGGGAGTCATCAAAAATCACCGCCCGTCACGAGTCTTTGACGGGCGTTTACGGGGGATATGTTTCGTGCCGACCAATCATGAGATTGCCGCGGCGGATTGCATCCGCCTCGCAATTTCGATTTTATGTTTTCGCGGCAACGCCGACCGAATGCAAATCCGCAACCAGCCGTTCGGGCGTTGTAAAGCGGAACGCTGCAAAGCCCAATTTCGCCGCCGTTTCCACATTGGGCGCGGAATCGTCGATAAACACGCATTCTTTCGCGTTCAATCCGTAGCGTTCCAGCAAAATCCGAAACAGTTTCGGTTCGGGTTTGACTTCTTTTTCGATGCCCGACACGACAATTCCTTTAAAGATTTTGAAAAAGTCGAATTTCGGCTCGGTCAAAGCGAATTTTTCCTGCGACCAGTTGGTCAATCCGTACACGGGATAGTGTTTTGCCAGCCGCTTCAGCAAAGCAACGTTTGCTTCAATCGCGCCGCCGCGCATTTCTTCCCACCGGGTATCGAAAACGCGGATTTCATCGGCATATTCCGGAAATTCGGCAATCTTTTCGGCAACCGCCTGCTTGAACGGCTTGCCCTTGTCCAGCGACAAATTCCATTCCGTCGTGCAGACATTGCTTAAAAAAGCTTCCATTTCCGATTCGTCGGCAAAAATTTTGCGGTACAGATTGCGCGGGTTCCACTCGATTAAAACGCCACCGAAGTCAAAAACGATTGCTTTGATCGTCATAATTCATCCTTTCGCTTTTCAAATAAACCGTATAATATGAAAGAAAACTTTTTTGCGAAAGAACAAAAATGCTTGACGTCGACAAACTGCCCCGACTGCAATCGAACGGCTTTTCAAACAAACGGAATCACAAGCTTTCCGTTCGACTGTCGGGCGTCCGGGGAATATACGCGGCTTTTCTGGTTGTTTTTTTGCTGTATTTGATTCTGTGTCTGTACTGCGAACGCCGTTTGAAAGCGCAAGTTTACGCCGTGTTCAAAGAAATCGGCGCAAACGGGTTCGGCGTGTCCTATCGGCAAAAATCGTCGCTTGCGGATTTTACGGGCGGGCTGTTTCTGGATGACGTTGTGTTGACGGCGCCCGCGCAAATGGGCGGCTGGCGGTTGGAAGCGGGACGCATCACCGTCGGCGCAAACCCTTTTTCGCGAACCGTCCGCATCGGGCTTAGCGGCACATACGCCCTGCAAACCGCCGCCGTCGGCGACGCCCGCTTTACCATTGAAAAAGGAAAGCTGTCCATCGGCAAAAACCAAACCGTCGAACTGCGTTTGAAAAACATCCGCGCCGCCTCGCCCCAAGCATGGGCGGGATTTTCCGTCGGCGATGTTTCCGCGGACTTTTCCGCAACAAACGGCGATTTTTCCTTGACCGTCGAAAAAATGCTTTTGCCGTCGAAAGAGCTGCCGCCGACGGTTGATTATTGGACTGTATCGGGAAAAGCGACGGATTTTGCCGCGGCGGACAGACAGGCGCCGCTTTTAACCGACTGGATAAACAACAGCGGGTTGCTGGAAATCGCTTCGTGCGAAATCATTTGGAAGCCGTTTATGGCTCGGTTGTCGGGAACGGCAAGCTTTGATTCGGAATACCGCCTGACGGCGGCGGGAACAGGCAAGTTTTACGGATTTTTTGACTTGCTTGACCGATTGGAAAAAGCAAAAGCCGTTTCCCCGTCGCAGGTATCCATGGCGAAAATCGTTTTGGGTGAACGCGTCAAAACGACCGCAGGGGAAACGATTCCGTCGTTTTCAGCATCTTTTGGATATCAAAAGTCAACACTTTATATCGGAAAAGTGGCATTTCCGTAAAATTTTTTCGATTTTTTCGGATTTGCCATAATT
>DEDN01000031.1 GCA_002349565.1 Alphaproteobacteria bacterium UBA2903
TTTTATCCCGTCAAAATACGCGGCGTTGTACGGAACTATTTTATCCGTTTTCAACGTTCCCGTTCCGGTGATCCGCATGGTAAAGCTGTTAGCAATCTGCACTTCATTAACGGAAAGATCGGAATTGATAATCATATGGGATGTTGGTTGTTGGGATACAGAGCCGCTTGACAAACGCAGTTTTTTTATGGACGAACCCGCCGCCAATTTTAAATTTGACATATCGAGGGTGTCGCTGTCGCTCAATAAAGCATCGACTTCACCGACATTCAATTGTCCGCTGAACGACCAGTCGGAACCAGCGTCAAGGAGTAATGTGTCGCCTTTCATGTCGCCCGTGAAATGACCGTACAGGTTCAAATTGCCGTTCAGCAAACCGTTGCCCGTGCCGTCAATGTTTTTCAATGTCAGACTGGCGTCTTTATCAACAGAGATTTGACCGATATCATTTGCTTTAATATTATCGGCGACAATGGTGTTTTCCCCGTTGAAAGTAGCTGAAGCGATACCTTGAAATTCAAACGCGGTATCCCGTTGCGTCGTCGATATTCTGGCGTTTGTAAAATCAACATCGTTGTGAAAAAAAGCCTTCGTTCCCGAAAAATTCAAAGAAACGTCCTTGATTTCTATCTGATATGCCTTGTTTCCACTGAAATACACGGTTCCGTCCGATGATTTTCCGCTTGTCCGGAAAGTGACCGCGGAGCCGTTCGCGCCCGTAATTTGGTTGACGGAAAAAGTGGTGTCGCCGTTGGCGGCATACAGATCAACGTCCAGCGTGCCGTTCACGTTGATATTCGTCGCCGTAATCGAATTTTCCGCGCTCAGCGTTGAATTGGTCAGGTTCAACACATTCCCGTTGTACCCTTCTCCGGTCGTTACGGAAAAATTGCCGTTTGATTTGATTTTAACCTTGTCGAAACTGGCGTTGAACCAGCTCAGATACAATTCATTAGCCATCAGGGTGTGTCCGTCCCCGTTGACGGTCATATTACTTTTTAGAGCAACTTTCGATATGTTGTTCGCATCAACCGTCAGGTTCAAAGTGCGCGGACGAGCCTCGGCACTCCCGTCGCCCAAGGATAGCGTGACATTTTCCGACGACTGGTCGATTTGAATGTTTCCGTTCCAATTCCAGCTTTCCGCCGCCGGCATTTCGATTGTGACGTTTTTCAGACTACCAGAAAAAACAGAATCTTTGTCATAGAAACTAAGTTTGCTGTTTTGCAGGTTTCCCTGAACGCTTCCACCCAAAAACCAAAGCTCTTTGTCTTCCAAATTCCATGTGCCAGCACCGCTGCCGTCGGAGCTTTTCAAAATCAGTTTTTCATCGGTATAAATTCTGTTTTTATAGGCTGGGCGTACGCGGTTCTGTAAACCCCGGAAACATTGTCGGCGTAAATCGTCGTCGTTCCGTCAAATCTTACGTTATTATTAAACACAAACGACAAACCGTAATTTTTAAAGGTCACGTCCTTGGCGACGCCTGAAAACGATGCTGTATTCACATTGTCCAGAATTCCGTTTGTAAATTTGGCATTTGAACGACCCGACAGCGCGCCGCCCTGCATCGTGCCGTTCATAACGAGGTTCGCGTCGTTTGTAATATTAAGGTTGATATTTGAAACCGTCGCGGCGTCGAATGTGACATCTCCGGCGACGGTCATTGTGTTGTCGCCTTCGCCGGTGACCGTTCCGATCATCGTAATGTTTTTCAGAGTGCCGTTCCCCGAAATTTTTATGGGACGCTAGACTTTTTGCATAGCACTCCGCGGTTTTCTTTGCAAATACATTCTTTGTTTTTCCTTAAATTTAGCGTCCATTTGTTTTATTAGGGGAAAAATCCATGAAGCTGTCGAAAACCGCTTTGCGTGAACTGTCCGCGAAATACCGTGCTGTATTGATGAAATGCGCGCTGATGAATATGATGATTTTTGCGGGCGCGCTGATGCCGCAGACGGCAAACGCCTATTTAAATTTCAACGACACTACGATAATTGTGGATAACAATTCAACGCTTGACACTTCTCGATCTGTCAATGAAATCGCGTTCAATGCATCCGAACAGTATGTTTTGGACGGTGCAAACAATTCCCTGTCGGCTGTCGACAATGGTCCCTTTGATGTTAGAACGAATTTGCGAAGAGTGTCGCAGGTGGGAGGGACGCGGCACGGGTGCCAATATTTGCATGGGATCACTGCGTCGCGGCTTCGCCGCTCCTCGTGATTTCGATATTATATTGATATTAAATAAAGAATCGCAATTGCGAACCCGCAAGGCGGGTGAAGCAATCTCGGGATAGGTCGGCACGGGTGCCGATATTTGCACGGGATCACCGTGCGCACAATCGGTCATACACGATATTGTTCGCATCAATCTGCCGAATTGTTTGCGCGGTGTCGCGGTCGTAATCGGCATAAATCGGCAGATACAGCTCACAAAACCCGCCGCCTGTAAGTGTCGTGCAGCCGCTTGACAGCAGCAGGATTGTCCAAATCGGCACGCGCTTTGCGCGCCATCGCCTCGGCTTTTGATTTTTTGTCGGCTGTTTCATTTTTTTCCTTTTGCCGTCCCGCACGAAAAGCGAAAATCATTCCGCCGATCAGCAGGACGGCTTGAACTGTCAAAACAACGGTCAAATCAGACATTTGTCTGCTTACCGTCGCTGATTTTGGCGTTGACGATGGACAGCACGTCCAGCACTTTCACGACTTTTGCCAATACGGCGTCGTCTTTTTGCGTCGGCGTCGCTTTGACGATGACGGACGCCGCCGCCACAACCGTTCCGAACCAAAACAGCAGCGTTTCAAAGATTTGTCCCAAGTTTTCCATGTTTTTTCCTTTCGTGTAACAATAAATCGGGGCGGAAATCAACCCGCCCCGTCACAAACAATTCGGCTTCGCGCTTTCGGCGCAGTTTCAAGCCTTTCCACACATAGCCGCCCGCGTAAACCCAGCGCATCAGCTCTTGCGGCACTTTGTCGTAAGCCCCGCCGTTCAGCACGCGCAGCAAGGTCGAACCCGCGAAATTCCGCCGCCCGATGTTGAAAGCAAACGAAATCAGCGCGTCTTTTTGATATTGCTTCAGCGGCACTTTGACCAGTTCCGCCACCGCATTTTCGGCTTCGGCAACATCTTGACGCAGCAATTCCTCGGCTTTTTCTTCGCTGACGCCCGCGGGAAAGCTTTCGCCGCCTTTGACCACGTGACCGTAGCCGATTGTGCGCCTGCCCGCGACACAAGTATATTCCAGCGGCACAAAGCTTTCGAACGTTTTGAGCATTGCCAGCCCTTTTTTGCTTATCACGCGCGTTCCCCTTGATTTTTAAACAGAAAGTAGACGCGCCCGACCGCATAAACCAGCGTCGCTATGCCGATAAGGAAACCGACGTATTCGTTAAACACGCCAATCCACGCGGGCGCGGTCAATCCGATGCCGACCGCGCCTGCTTCTTTGACATTTTGCATTTTCCCCTCCCCTACATAAACGCATCCAACAAAGACAAAGAATACTTCAGCCGCGCCGCTTTTTTCTCCGCCCTTGCCTTGCGCAAAGTTCTGCGCGCTTCGTCAGCAGCTTGTTTTTTGTTGAAATCCGCCTCTTGTTCCGTTTTCAAATCGTTGTACAACAGCGCGTCGTCATAGGAAGCCGCCGTAACGCCCGAAGCCCCGATATTTGCCAAATTTCTGCCGCGCTCTTCGGCGTTTTCGCGGCGCAACTTCTTTTCGTCCCACGCATTTTTTTCCAGCAAGGATCGGGCTTCGTCCCGTGCATCGCGGTAGGCAAGCTTTGCATTTTTCCAATCCTGCCGAATGGTCAGAATTTTGGATGTTGTTCCGACCGCTTCTTTTATTTTTTTCGTATCCATTTCATCCTCCTATATTTTGCTTGCCGCCACCGCGGGAAACACGCCCAGAATCGTCAAAGGCAGCGGCTGTTTTTGTTCGATTCGGACAGACACGCCGTTCCCCCACCCGCCGGAATAAGCGACCTTTTTGTCGCCCGTAAACAACGCGGGAGCTTTTCCCATCACATCGTTCGTCTGGCGAAAAGACTGCCGTTCCCCCGCTTTTTCAATACCGATCTCAAATCCGATGCTTTTGTACAAACGCACCAGCACGGCAACGACGCGCTTTTTGGCGGCTTCGCCCTCGACGCCGTTTGACAAAGGCATCGTTTGCAGCACCGACGCAAAAGGCAGCCCGACATGGACGACGCTTGCCGCCGTATCCAATGCAATTTTGCCGTCCTTGACCGTTTTTTCGTTCTGCACTGCACCGTCCGCCAAAACGGCGACCGTCTGCCCCTCCAAGTATTCAAGCCCAGAAATGACGGACACTTTGTCGCCGTGATAGGACGCGCCGCAATCCACGAAAAAAGCTTCCTTGGAATCCTGCGCGTCTTCGGGCAGTCCCGTTTCCATAACCTCGATATAGCGGACGGTTTGCCCGTTGATGACGCGGCGGACGATCAGATAAAGCTCGTCTTTTTCACCGTTTGCGGTCGGCAAAGCCGCAATGCTTTCGACAATTCCGTTTTCCGTTTGAAACGTGTGCCATGCGGAAACGGACTCTTCGGCTTCGTAAGTCAGCCCCGCCAGCTTGCCGTTTTTCAGCAAACACCACACCACGGGAACAGGTTCCTGCTGCAAAGTCATTTCTTTGATGCCGCCGAACGTCATGTGCGCCGCCAAAGTCGTTACATCCCGCGCAACATAGTCGTCCGAATTGCTGTCATACTGAAAGGCGCGCACTTTTCTGCCGTAATGCTGAACGAACAAAGTCGCATGACTGACCTTGACGGGCTGAACAGCTTCGCTGCCGAACGTCGAATGCCTCTGCACTTTGACGTTTAAAGGAAGCGACGAATCTCCGCCCGTCGCCGTCAGCGTAAAATCCGCGCCGACCGTGCCGATAGCCAAAGCCCGCCCCGACGACAACCAGCAAATATCGTTGATCTGATCTGACGACAATTCGCATCCGTAACCGTATTCCGCCGTTACGCTCGCATCGGCGGCGGTCGGGGAAAAGACCTCGTATTGTCCGACTTTCGACCTGTAAACGCCGTTTCCCTTTCCCAAAACAAGCCTTTGTTCAAAAAACGTCACCGCGTTTGCGTACCCTGTCGTTTGTGAAAACACGCCCAACTGCCAAAACTTTGTCGCCGACGCCGCCAAAAAAGGATAACCGTCCGTCCCGACCGCTTTGACAACGATTGGGCTGACATATTCCGCAATTGTCGCACAGCCCCATTGCACATCGGGTTTGTTCGCATGCATCAAACGCACCTGACGTCCGACATCGGTCGCTTTGAACAGCGCCGCCGAAGCCGTCAAAGTCATTGATCCCGACACCGCCGACGGCGTAATCGAAATATTGCCTGCGTTGACGGGCAAATACGGACCGTCAATCATTGTAAAATCCGCCAGCCGCCAATCGGTTTCCGAATAGCGGGTCAACGTTTTCAGCGGAAAATTTTTATGCGCGATAAAGACAACATCGCCCGACTGGGAAAAGTACAATCCGTCCAAATCGGATTCCGCGTACGGTGTTTCAATTTCATACGGAACGCCGTTTTTTGCCACCGCCCGCCCGTGATTGAAAAAACGAACGGACTTGTCCCCGAACTCCAGCAAATACGCCTGTGTCACAGAAAACTGAAAAGCGTACAGACGTGCTTTTTTGTTGCTGTTTTTGACGGCGGAAACAAAGCGCGTCCCTCCGCGTCTGGAAACGGGTCCCTGCACCGACGGAATAAAATTCTGCAAGATTCGGCACGCGCCTCCGTATTCTTCGGTATCGATGCGCCCGCTCATCAAAGCGGAAATTTCGCCCGTATTGAAACGGACAAATCCCAAAGTATCCGACATCATATCCTCGCTTCCAGCCAGCCGCGCTGAGTATAGCCGTCCTGCGCGCCTTCCATGGCGGACGCCGTTTTCGCCTGCTGCACAAAAGCCTGATATTCCTTGTTCAGCGTTTCCTTCAAAGCAACCGATGCCGTCAGCGGAACGGCAAGCTCCGCCGCCAGCTTCAAAGCCAGAGCCTCGACAAACATCGGGTCGAAAAACGCTGTGTCTTCAACGCGCGCAATACCGACAAAGCGCAGTATCGGCGCGTTATATAAAACGTTTTGCCCCTCGACTTGATAAGGTTCTTCGTCTTCCGTCCGCCAAACGCGCAAACAGTCGGCGGGCAACCCGAACCTGTATTCGTAACCGTACAGCGGCTTGTCTTTCAGCGGAGCCAACGCGTAACGCTTCAGCGCGAACCGCCACGGATACGACCGCAGCACAAAGTCGCGCGTATCGGCATACAACGCTTTGCAGTATCGGGCGGCTTTCGTATCGTCATTCAGCGACGACAGCACCGGTTCATCGCCGATCTTCGACAAAGCGCGATTGCACAAAGCAACGATCGAAGTCATCTTTTTTTTCCTTTCCTGTAATAAAAAAACGG
Source organism: Alphaproteobacteria bacterium UBA2903 (assembly GCA_002349565.1). Taxonomy (GTDB): domain Bacteria; phylum Pseudomonadota; class Alphaproteobacteria; order CAAGCB01; family CAG-977; genus UBA2903. The sequence continues at coordinate 6,461 of DEDN01000031.1, forward strand.
CGGCGGAGATTTCTCCCCGCCGCTTGATGAAAGTCATTCTTTGCAGTTGATTTTGACGACCAGCTCTTCCTGCATGCGGGTCGCGCCGATAGCCATTGCGTAATACACCTGCGTTGCAAAGCATTTGTCGTCGCGTTCCGTGATTTTGCCAACGATGTCTTCGCCGATGCCCAGTTTGACGCCCTCGCTCTGGAACGCCAAGCACGAACGCCCGACGGCGGCGGGACTGTCGCCCGTCGACATCACCGTCGGCAAAATCAGCGAACCGTCGGCTTTTTTCGCATTCAGCTGAACGAACTTAAAGCCCATAAATTCTTCGATTTCGCCGCGGACAAGAGCTTTCGCGGCGGCATAATCGGCGGAAGTCACTTTCGTTTCGCTCAGCAAATCGTCCAACTGCTGAGCGGACAGAACGATATAGCGACCTTCGGACGGCGCATCGTTTTTATCGAACAAACGCTTGACTTCGCGCAGTTTGTCAAACGTGAATTTGGAAGCGCACGCGGCATCGACAATCTGCGAAGCCGGCAAAGCGACTTCGGTCGTGCCCGTTTCGCCCGTGTACGCCGTTCCCAAAGCGGCTTCGACAATCGCTTCGTCCATCGCGCGCCCCATCGCCCAAGCGGCGGCGTTCGCGTAATCGTTCGTCGGGTCGATCAGCATGCGCACTTTGTCGTCGTTGTCGATTAGATCCGCCCAATGGTAAGTGTCCAGGCTCAAGCGGCGGCGTTTGTGCGGCGTGTCCGACTGCGGCGTCGCGGCGTGGCGCGTCGTCTTTTTGACCGCGGCAACCTGCCCGATTTGGTCAATGAAAGCCGCCTTGCCGCGCACGCTTTCAAATCCGACCAGGTTTCTTAATTTCGACCCTTTCTGCTGCACCAAAGCCTGAATATTCGCGCTGTACTGGTCAACAAAAGAAGTGGTAATCTGTGTACTCATTTAAATTTTCCTTTCAGTTTTCAATCAACAAAAAAAGCCCCGTTTCAAACGGAGCCTTTCAAAAAAGCGTTTATTCGGAATCAATCTTCGTTGAACAAACGCTTGCGCAAAGCGTAAACAGCCTGCACGGTTTTGGCGTGATCGGGATGCTGCGCCTGCATATAGGCGGGATTGGCGGTCAAACCCGCGATTTCGGCTTTCAGCCTGTCGGCGGACGGCACAGCGGCGGATTTTTCACCGACCAGCCCTCGGTCTTCCCCCGCCGCATCGGCAAGCCGCATCAAAAACGCGACGATTTCGCGGCAGTTGCTCAAGCCCGTTTCGTTCAAAAATTCGACAAAGCCGTCTCCGCCGTATTTGCGCACCTGCTCCGCCGCGCCCTGACGGCGGCGGTCGAAATCGCGTCCGAATTGACGGCGCAAATCGGCTTCCGCTTCGTCCGCGTACGTTTCGGACGCATTGTCCAGTTCTTCGGCAAATTCACGCACGCCGTTTTCAATCCAGTCCCAAACGCCCGCCTCCTGCCGTTCGTCCAAGCCCAGACTTTCCGCCAAATCGTGAAATTCGGCTTTGTCTTCGTCATCAATAAAGTCGTTTGCGTTACTCATTATTTTTCCTTTCAGCTTGTTGCAATAAAGTAACCAACCGCTTTTCATCGCAAGCGGTCATCTTCAAAATATCCAAAAACGCGGCGCGCTTTCCGTCATAGAACGCGCTGGTCGCCGCGCCCGACACGTCGGTTACGGGGGTCAGCATGTGGCATTTGATTGCCAAATCCTCCAAAACCGCCTGTCCGTTTTCGGATAAGAAAACAGCCTTGTAAGCTTGCATCAGCTCCAAGGCTTTTTTGGCTTTGTCCCGTCTGTCAAACATCGTCGTTTTCCCTTTGCTCCGCATGCAGCAAATCGTCCGAAATGCCGTACATTTCAGCGATTTTACGCACCGTTTTCGGAACATCGAACACCGCCGCCGCATCAGGCTGCAGTTTCAAAAAGCCCTCCGCCAGTTCCAAAGTCTGCACCATCGCCTGCGCTTCGACCTGCCGCTGTGCCAAAGACAACGGCGACAAGTACGATACGGCGGGCGTTTTTCCACGCAGCACATCGGGCAAAGGCGGCAACTTTCCATGCCGTATCAGCAAACCGAACACACGTTCCATCATTGGATTCAGCAGCTCTGTTTGAATCCGCCCGAACACGGGACCCAGCAGCCGCATTTTTTCTTCCGTTCTGTGCAGGACTTCGGTCGCAGTCATTTGCGCGTCTTTCGTCGTCATCAGAACGTCGTTGTAAAAAGCGGTGCGCAGTCGGGCGCGGATTTCGTTCATCATATCCAGCCCGATGCCCGAATTAGCCCCCGAAGAAAACGGCTTCGGCGGTTCCCCGTTATAGCGGATGACTCCGCCCGGCACGGTCGCCAGCGGCGAAAACTGGTCGTCATCACGCACCAGCACAGGCGGACGGTTCGCCAGTTGCGCCGCAATCAGCGTTTCGCGCATCATTTCCTGCAGCATTTTGATATCGGGCAACGCCGAAAAAGCGGGCGACCGCCCATAGACCTCTCCGCTGGCTTTGCTCCACCGCACAACCGGCAGCGGCATTTCCTCGAACCCGCCCGAAAACAGCACCGTTTGCCCGTCTTTCAGCACATACGCCGACAAAATCGGTTTTTGAAAAACGGCATCTTTCTCATACAAAGGATTGGGCAAAACGGCATGGATGATTTCGCATTCTTCGTCTTTGCCCTGTTTGTATAAAAATTTCAGCCGTTCGGGCAATACGCTTTCGCCCCACGTTTTGACGATTTTCGACACGGACAAACGGAACACGCGGTAAACCTCGTCCACCTGCCCCGCCGCGTTTTCGGCAATGAACAGCTCGCCCAAAAAGCGGGATTGAAACAGCAGACAGTCTTTCTCCTCGTTCCAGCCGACATACAGCCCCGCCGTTCCCAATACCGCCAAATCCAAATAGACTTCGTGGATATTGGTTGCAAAAGCCGCCGCGGGGCGCGCGATTTCATCGGCAATAACCCGTTCCGCCTGTTCCAGCCATTGACGAACGGCTTTGCTTTCCGACGCTTTCGGCGTTTGCAAAGCAAACCATTTGCCTGCGGGATTGGTCATCAGCCCGTGCAGTCCCGCCGCCAGCAGTTCCGCCGCATTGACCGCCGTTGTTTCAAACAGTTTGCGCGTTTTGGGACTTCCCGCCGTTTGCATAACCGTAAAGTCGGCTTTTCGCGGCAAGACCAATTCCGATATTTCCTGCCACGATTTTTCAAAGTTCATTCGATTGCTTTTCAAGGCGGCAACCTTATCGATTATCTGCCTTGCCAAAGAAACGATCCGTTCCATCTCACAACCCCAGCAAACTTTTGCGCCCGCCCAAACCGACCGCGCCGCTGCCGCCCAGCAGTCCCGCAAAAATCACGTTTGACTTTTTGCCCCGCCGACGCTTTTCGTCCAATTGATTCAAAAAGTCGTTTTTTTCCGCTTCAACAGCTTGTTCCGCCGCCGCGCGCTTTTCCTGCTGTTCGGTTTGCCGCTCTTCTTTTATGTCGTTCAGCGTTCTGCGCGCCGATTCCGCCATTTGGAAATTCATTCCCAAAACCGCTGCGGGATTGATCGCATTGCTTGCGATTTTTTTGACAATTTTTTTCAGTTTCATTTTTTCCTCCTTGAATAAAAAAAAAGACGCCTGTAAAAACAGACGTCTTCATACGGATTTAACGCATTGTATTAACAATATGTCATAACTTTTTCAGATTGTCAATACATTTTGTTATAGTTTATTTGCTCATCCCCGCTTTGGCTTTCAAAACCGCAGGATTGATAACGGTTTTCTTGTCGCTGTTTTCTTTCTTTTCCGCGATTTTTTCGGCAGCGGCAGCCTGACGGTTTTCAACCGTCGGCAACGGCAGCGGTTCGGGAACGACGCGCTTCGGCATATAGTTAAAGTGCGGACGCATCACCAAATCCAGCTTTTCTTTCATTTGTTCTTCCTGAGGTTTGGAAAAATCCAGCTTGTAAGGACGATAGCAGTTGGCGTAGATGTTGTTGAACCGTTCGAACGAAACCGTTTTGGAATCGTCCGTGCTGAAAAATTCCTGCGTTTCCTTTTCGGACAAATACGGTTTGCCGTTGCAGGTGCAAACCTTTTGCACCACGTCGTTTACGGGAACTTCGCGCATGAAAGCCTGATTTTCCTCTTCGCGCGTGCAGTTGCTTTTGCGCTGGCGCACCATTTTGATATACAGGCAATCATAGCTGTCGCGCGTGCAGTAATCGGTAAACCAGCCTTTGAAAGCGGCTTTGTACGCTTCGCCGTTTTCCAAACCGCCCTGAACGGCTGCGTTTTGGAACGGATTGACAAAGTGCGGATCCTTTTCGCGCAGACTTTCCAACGGTTTGTCGTTGCCCTGCAAAGCCAGTTCGTAGCAAGCGGCGCACGACGTCGCCGACGCGTCGGCTTCAATGGCGGCTTGGTTCTGGATGTAGGTTTTCGGCGTATCCAGCAAAGCGTCCAGCAAAATGCCTTTTTGGAACTGCTGGGCATGGCGCAATTCGTGCGCCGCCGTTCCGATCAAGCGGTCGTGCGAGCTGGTCGGATTCAAACGCAGATGGTTTTTCACCTCGTCATACGAACCGTAAGCGCGCATCGCCCCGTCGAAAGCGACCGTCGTTTTGTGTTCAACGGCGTCCTCAATCAGCTGTTTGCCGATTTTGCTTTTCGCCAGTTCGTCCATAACAGCTTTGATGCGGGATGCTTCTTCTTCGTTTTCGGCTTTGATAATAGGATATTCCATTTTTCTGCCCTTTTGTCGAAAATTTTGTTTATTTCTGACAACGATTGTACATTTTCACAAAAACGATGTCCAGCAAAATAATCTTAAAATCCTTGACTTTTTTCCGACAAACGCTTTAATCGCCTTACTTGACGAAAAAAGGAGCTGTTCATGCTGAAATTTGAGGTTGAAAAAACCGTCGGACGGTCGCGTCTGGGAAAACTTTACACGGCGCACGGCGTTGTCGAAACGCCCGCTTTCATGCCCGTCGGCACGGTCGGCACGGTCAAAGCGATGATGCCCGAATCGGTTGCCGAAACGGGTGCGCAGATTTTGCTGGGCAACACTTATCACCTGATGTTGCGCCCCGGCGCGGACAGGGTTCAGCGGCTGGGCGGCTTGCATAAATTTATGAATTGGAACAAGCCGATTCTGACCGATTCGGGCGGTTTTCAAGTCATGTCGCTGTCCAAACTGCGCAAAATCACCGAAGACGGCGTTGATTTCCGTTCTCATCTGGACGGCAGCCTGCACCGCCTTTCGCCCGAAATTTCCATCGGCATCCAATACAAGCTGGACAGCAACATTACGATGTGCTTCGACGAATGCCCGCCCTATCCCGCGGATAAAAAGTACGTCGCCGATTCGACCCGCCGTTCGATGCGCTGGGCGAAGCGGTCGCGCGACGCGTTCGTCGACCGCGACGGATACGGCATTTTCGGCATTGTTCAGGGCGGCGTTCACGAGGATTTGCGAATCGAATCGTGCGAATCGCTGACAAACATCGGCTTTGACGGCTACGCTTTGGGCGGATTGGCGGTCGGCGAAGGACAGGAATTGATGTTCGACACGATTTCGTTCACCACGCCGCACCTGCCCGACGACAAGCCGCGCTACCTGATGGGCGTCGGTCGCCCGTCCGACATCGTCGGCGCGGTTTTGCGCGGCGTCGATATGTTCGACTGCGTGATGCCCAGCCGTTCGGGCAGAACGGCGCAAGCGTTCACCCGCAGCGGCGTTTTGAATATGCGCAACGCATGCCATATCGACGACGACCGCCCGATTGACCCGCTGTGCCGCTGTCCCGCGTGCCGCAACTACAGCCGCGCGTACATTCACCACTTGTTCCGCGCGCACGAGATTCTTGGCGCAATGCTGCTGACGTGGCACAACTTGACCTATTATCAAGACCTGATGCAAGGCATCCGCCAAGCGATTCGCGAAGATCGTCTGGACGAGTTTGCAAAAGGCGACTTTTCATGACCAAACCGCCGATAACCGAACAGCGCCGCCGCAACGGACCGGCTTTGTTCGGATCGGACGCGCGCAAAATCATCGCCCCGATTTTGGGCAGCTGCGGCTTTGTCCAAGCCGATTTGCTCGCCCATTGGGAGGATATTCTCGGCTCCGCTCTGGCGCAGGGCGTATTTCCGTTTTCCATCCGCTTCCCCAAGGGCAAACAGCAGGACGCCGTTCTGCACGTCAAAGCGGTTTCGGGCGCGTTCGCCATGGCTTTTTCGGCGCAAACCCCCGAAATTCTGTCGCGCATCAACGCTTTTTTCGGCTATCCCGCCGTTGCGGAACTGCGCATTGTGCAGGGCGCGCCCCCTCCTCCGCCGCCGAAACCGAAACGCCCCAAGCCCGACGCGCAAAAACAGCTCGCCGCCCAACAGCTGACGGAAAACATCAAGGACGACGCGCTGAAACAAGCCCTGATAGAACTCGGATCGTTTCTGCCAGACGCAAAATAACGGTTTACCGCCGCTTAAATCTGTTATAAAAAGGGATAAAATTCATTTTTAAAGGGACAACCACCATGAAAACCTTCGGCAAATCTTTTTTAATCGGCGCGCTGCTGACTGTGGCGGGAACGCAAGCCTGCCTCGCGGACGGCGGTTTCATTGAAAAAATCAAATCGTTCTTCGCCAAAAAGCCCGTTCAGACCGAAGCCGTCGCCGAATCGGCGCAAGCGGCGCAAACGCCCGCCAATCCCAACGCTCCGACGTTCGATTTTTCGGAACAGAGCATCGGCGCGCCCGACGCTCCGCTGAAAATGCTGGTTTTCACGTCGCTGACCTGCCCGCATTGCACGAATATGCACTTGAATTTGATGCCGATGCTGAAAGCGGAATACGCCGACACCAACCGCGCGCAGATTATTTTCATGGACTTCCCGCTTGAACCGCGCGCCATGGCGGCGTCTTTGATTGCGCATTGCCTGCCCAAGGACGAATACCTGCCCTTTATCGACACGCTGTTTGCACACCAAATGCAATGGGCGGTCGCCCCCGATTTGAACGAAGCGCTCGCCCCCTACGCCAAATTGGCGGGGATGAGCGAAGCCAAGATGAAAGCCTGCGCTTCGGATGAAAAAGCGAACAAGGAACTGATGCGCATCCGCAACCTGAACGCCATGCAGTACAAAATCCAAGCCACGCCGACTCTGCTTGTCCGCTTTGGCAAAAAAACGGAAATGCTGGTCGGTCTGCCCGGAATGCAGGATGTCGCGGAAGCCGTCAAAAAGCTGACCGATCCGAACTATGTTCCGCCCAAACCCGAACACAAGCACTAAGTCGAACTTTTCTTGACTTTTTTGTTTGGTCTTCGTATCTTAACCGACAGGCAACCATGTCCGAAAACGAACATGAACGACTGCAAAACATTGCCGACAGGCTGACTGTTTTGAAAGCGCAAAACGCCCCGAAACACGCCTCGTCTTCATCGACGGGGGCGGCAATCGGGTGGTTGATGTGGATAGCGTTCAACGTCGTTTCGGATTTGATTGCGGGCGTGGTTTGCGGTCTGGCTTTGGGCTACGGCTTGGATTTCTGGCTGAAGACTCGTCCCGTTTTCATTGCCGTGTTTTTGATTTTAGGATGTGCCGCGGGGCTTTTGAACGCCGTTCGTTTTTTGAAAAATTTTGAACGGCGCCGCATGGAAAAAGAATCGCGCGCATCGCAGAAGGAATAAGAATTGTGTCCGGACCGATAGAACAATTTGAAATCAAACCGATAATCCGCCTGCCCAAAATCGACGGCGTGGATTTGTCGTTTACGAATTCATCGTTGTTTATGGCGTTGGGCGTCGCGGTTTCCGCGGTGTTTTTCATCTGGGCGATGCATAAAAAACAGATGATTCCGTCGAAACTGCAGTCCGTTGCGGAAATGGTCTACGAACTGATTACGGGCATGGTGTCCGAAATGATAGGTTCGGAGGGGCGCAAATACGTTCCGTTCATTTTTACGATATTCACGTTTATCGTGATGGGCAACCTGTTGGGGTTGCTGCCGTACAGCTTTACCTACACCAGCCATTTTGCGGCGGTGGGGGCGCTGTCGGTGTTTTCGATTTTGATAACGGTCGTCATCGGATTGAAAAAGCGCGGATTGAATTGGTTCACGAACTTTTTCCCGCACGGGACTCCGTGGGCGATTGCGCCGATTTTGATACCGATTGAAATCATATCGTTTTGCTCGAAACCGTTCAGCTTGACCGTCCGTCTGACGGTGAACATGATGGTCGGACACATTATGTTGAAAGTCATCGCGGGCTTTATTTACGATTTGAGCTTTTGGGGCGGATGGTTGCCGTTGGCGTTCATCGGCTGTCTGACATTGTTTGAAATGATGATAGCCGTGCTGCAAGCCTACATTTACACCATTTTGACCTGTGTTTATCTGAACGATGCGTTGCACGCGCATTGATTCGACGTTGTAATCCGTGCTTTTAAGGAGATAAAAAAATGGAAGGCAATTACATGCAATATATCGCCGATGCGGCGAAGTTTTTTGCGGCGGCGTTGTGCGCTTTGAGCATGAAGACCGCGGCGGAAGGCGTGTCCAAAATCTGGATTACCATGATTGAGACCGTGGGGCGCAATCCGACCGTTAAAAACGACGTCAACGCGTTCGGTCTGATCGGCTTTGCGGCGACGGAAGCGATTGCGTTGTACGCGCTGGTAATCGCCCTGATTATGCTGTTTCTGTAATCGTTTGAAAATCGAGGTTTGCCGATGTTGCCGCAACTGGATCCGACGTGGTACGCGTCCCAAAGTTTTTGGCTGCTGATTACGTTTTGCGCGACGTTTGTCGTGGTGTGGCGTTTTGTCATGCCGTTGATGCGCGCGACGGTCGACGCACGGCAAACCCGATTGGAAACGGATTTAAAGACGGCGGAGGACTTGAAGAACCAAGCCGAAGCCCTTTTGAAACAGTATGAAACCGCGATGGCTGACGTCAAAAAGCAATCGCAAACCATTTTGGCAAAGGCGCAGGAGGAAATCACCGCGTCTTTGGCTCAAACCGAAAAAGATTTCGACTCCCGTCTGGCGGCGCATCTTGCCGAAGGCGAACAAAAACTGGAAGAAGCGAAAGCCGAAGCGTTGAAAAGCGTCCGGCAAATCGCGGCGGATTTGACGGGTGAAATCACGCAGAAAATCACGGCGACCGTTCCGACGGCGGCTGAATTGACCGAAGCCATCGATTCGGTGTTAAAGGAAAACAGCAAATGATTATTTCCCCCGCTTTTGCCGCAGAAACAGCTTCCGCCGCCCATCACGGCAGCCTGTTTCAGGACCCGACATTCTGGGTCGGTCTGGCGTTTTGCCTGACGGTCGCTTTGCTGGTCAAATTGGCGGGCAAGTCGATTTCCGCCGCTTTGCAGGCGCGCGCCGACACCATTGCGCGCAAACTGAACGATGCGTCACAGTTGCGGACGGACGCGCAAAAAATGCTCGACGACTATCGGGAAAAACATCAAAACACGGAACAGGAAATCGAATCCGCGTTGAAACGCGCCCGCGCCGACGCCGAACATCTGAAAAAGAACATCCAAGCGGACTTTGACGCCAAATTGAAAAACAAAGAATCCGCCGCGGAAATGCGATTGAAGCGTGCAACGGACGAAGCATCCGAAGAAATACGCGATTCCGCCGTATCCTTGTCATTGAAAACGGCTGAAAAGATTTTGCGCGAAAAATTAAGCGGCGAAGCGGGCAAAGCGTTTTTAAACCACGCTATCGACACCCTGCCCCAAGCCCTGTCCAAAAAAGATTTATAGACATTTTCCCGAAACAAGCGGATACTGATTCCGACAACAGGACGGAATCAATGGTTTCATTGTACGAACAATTCATGGCGGCGGGACAGGTCAAAAGCCTCTTGACGGGGCGGGAATATCCGTCCGTACAACAGCCGCCGAAAAAAACAGGGACGGAATCCGCTCCCGCCCCCGCAATCAAAGAAGAAAAACCTTCCAATTAAGCATTCAGCCGCTTTTCAACGGAAGCCGCATGCGCGGTCAGCCCCTCGGCTTTGGCAAGCAAAACGGCGGCTTGACCGATTTCATCCAGCGTTTCCGCGGTGCAAGCCAAAATCGTCGACCGCTTCATGAACGTATGCACGCCCAATCCCGACGAAAACCGCGCACTGCGGGCGGTCGGCAACACATGGTTCGGTCCGCCGACATAGTCGCCGACAGCTTCGGGCGTGTACGTCCCCAAAAAGATTGACCCCGCGTGATGCACCGTTTTGCACAGTTCTTCGGGTTCTTTGACGCACAGTTCCAAATGTTCGGGCGCGACGCGGTCGACCAAAGCCCCCGCCTGCTCTTTCAAATTATCTGTCACGATAATGGCGCCGTTATTTTCCCAGCTTTGACGGGCGATATTTTCGCGCGCCAAAGTCGGCAGCTGTTTTTCGACTTCCGCTTTGATTTTTTCAGCAAAGTCGGCATTGTTTGTAACCAAAATCGACTGAGCGGAAACATCGTGTTCGGCTTGGCTCAGCAAATCTGCGGCAATCCATTCGGGATTGGCGGATTGATCGGCGACCACCATGATTTCGGACGGTCCGGCAATCATATCGATTCCGACCTTGCCGAACACCTGCCGTTTAGCCGCCGCGACATAAGCGTTCCCCGGACCGACCACCATATCGACGGGTTCAATCGTTTCCGTCCCGTACGCCAAAGCGGCAATCGCCTGCGCTCCGCCGATTTTGTAAATCTCGTCAATTCCGACACAGTCCGCGGCGGCAAGCACCAGCGGATTAATTTTTCCGTCGGGCGTCGGCACCGCCATTACAATCCGCTTGACACCCGCCACTTTTGCAGGAATCGCGTTCATCAAAACGGACGACGGATAAGCCG
>DEDN01000004.1:0-89177 GCA_002349565.1 Alphaproteobacteria bacterium UBA2903
GGGGGGGGGGTAAGATGACTCCCAAAAGACATTCAGCAAGGGAGAAAACTGATGACTATGAAACACACACACGAAGCCGGGCGTTCGATGATCGAAATGCTGGGCGTTCTGGCAATTATCGGCGTTTTGTCGGTCGGCGGTATCGCGGGCTATTCGCAGGCGATGTCCAAATACAAAGTGTCGAAAACGACCGATCAAGTCCAAACTATGGTGACGAACATTCGCACGTTGTTCGCGGGACAACGCACTTATGCGGGGCTGACTGCCGAAAACGCATATACAATGGGCATTTTGACGGATGAAACCTGGGATGGAGCCAGCGCTTCCAACGCCTACGGCGGTTCGATTTTGTTGAACACGGCAAACAACGATCACTATTTTGTTATTACTTACAACGGTTTGTCGCGCGATGCCTGCACGCGTATTTCCATGTCCGACTGGGGCGATTCGTCGTCGGGTTTGGTTGGGCTGAACGTGACGGGATCGGAGCAGGATGACAGCAAAGCAAAAGCTGGAACAACAAACTTTGAAACGGCTGACGGCGATTTGCCGTTGAAACTGACCGATGCGGTTGATGCTTGCAAAGGCGATACCGACAATAACGCCGCTATTTCTTGGGTTTACCGTTAATCGGCTGACGGATTTGGAAAAAGGGGCGGTTTCGCCCCTTTTTCTGTTGCGGGAAAGTTTGCTTTTGTACAAAAACACGTTGAATTTCGGATAAAAAAAGGGTATTGCTCTTTTAAAAGGATTTTTGACGAAAGGGAATGTGTCATGTCTTTGAATATTGCCGTTGAACACAAAACCGCCCCGCATGAAAACACCGCCCGTTTGATCGGTGATTACTTAAAGGGTGCCGTCAAAGCCATGCGCCGAATCGACAGCGCCCGCAGATTCTTTGATAAAATCCCGAATCGCACGGTTGAACACAAAGAAGCGCTGAAATATATGAAAGCCAAACCGCTGCATGTTCAAAATACGGCTGCCGCGGAACAGCTGATTGACGGTGCCGCCGATTATTACAAACAGGAAACCCGAAAAGCTCCGATTCGGACCAAAATGGACTATGCGCTTGGGGAAGTTCAATCGGTGATTTTAAAAGACACGCTGCTGTACGGAGCGGCGGGGGCTGTCGGCGGCGTTATCGCGGCGGCAAACGGGGCTTCCCCGGAATTGATCGTAAAATCGGTCGTCTGCTCTGTCGGGCTGATGGGCGTCGCGCGGACGGGGTCGGCTTTGATGAAAATAAATTCCCCGCACAAAGCGGATAAACGTTCGGAAGATTTGGTGCGTTACACCGAAGCCAAGCAGGCTTTGTTTGCGTTGAAAATGATGAAGAAACAACTGACGGCGCAGAAAAACGGAAAAGCCAATGCGGCAATGTTGGCGTCCCTGAAACAGAAAAACGCCGCAAGGTGACAGCCTGAGTTGAGGTCCGCCGCGCAAATTCAAGTTTGTTGTCTTTCCCCGTACGGGCAATATCCCCCTTACGGGTAGTAGTCCCCTACGGGTAGTAGCGGTGTCGTTATGTCAGAACGGTCATAATCAGACGGTAGGCTTCGGTGATATCTTTGAATTTTTCTTCCAGTTTTTTATCGCCGCCCGTTGAATCGGGGTGGCAGATTTTTGCCAGCCGTTTATAGTTTGTTTTGACTTGCTGTTTATCCAACGGAAACGTCAGTTCCAAAATCCGCGCCGCCGCCGTCAAAGCAGGATCGACAGAGGGCTTTTGCGCCGTTTTCGGTTTTGCCGTTTCGCCGCCGAACGCTTCGCGCTTCAATCCCAGCGGATCGGCAAACAGGCGCGAATTAATCCGTTCGCCCATATCCCAAGTCGGACGCCCCCAACCGTAATCGTCCTTTAACTGCTGTTCGATTTCGGCTTCGGTCATATCGGCGTAATAGTCCCACTTGGCGTTGTATTCGCGCACATGTTCCAAACAAAACCAGTAATATTCTTTCAAAGTTTTGTCTTTGGGCGCGCGGTATTCGCCCGCGCACGGACATCCCGGCACATCGCACGGGCGTTTTGGCGGTTCCGGTTCGCGCCGCCATGACGAATAAGTGAACTTAGCCCGCCGTCCCATCGTCTTGTTCCTTGTACCAATCGGGCCATTGGCGTTTGACCATTTCGCCCGAACTGTCCCATGCGACGCACGAATCCAACGGATCGGGCTTGATGCCGCGGCAATACTTCATCAAGCGGACCTGACTGACGGCTTGGAATGCCGCGCCCGCCGCTTCGACCAGCAAGCCGAACAAATGCGCGCATCCCGATTTTGCGGGAATGGCGCGGTGAACTTCTTTGGAAAAGCCCGCGCAGATTTTCAATCCGACAACGGCTTTGAATGCGGCTTCGGCGCACGGGCATTGCTTGTAAGGGAATTTGTCAAGCTTGACATCCAGCCCGCGAACGACCAAATCGTCGTCAACGGTCAGGCGCAGCTGCAAATCATGAAAAGCCTCGCCCGCAGGAACCATTCCTCCGCGGTCGAAACACGGATAGTCGAACGGACGGCGGTCGACGAAACGGGCGTCAATGTCCCACAAACCGTCGCTGCGCCGATACCCCGTGCAGGCGGTATGACGGAAATAGACTTCTTCACGTTCGGCGGGAACAGGCAGCGGCATTCATTCCTCCAATACCGAAGCGACATCGGATTCGGCAACGTCTTTGACAACGCGGGCTTGTCCGACGGCAGTCGGCAAAACAAAGTTCAAACGGTTGGACAGGGCTTTTTTGTCTTTGCGCATCAAGGCAATCAACCCCGCCGTTTCGTACCCGTCGAATTTGACGGGCAGTCCGATTTTTTCGAAATGCGCGGCAATGCGGGGGGCAAGATGGCTCAAGCCCAGTTTTTCGGACAGTTTCGCCGCGTAAACACAGCCTGCGGCAACGCCTTCGCCGTGCAGGATTTTCATTTGAGAGGCGGCTTCGAACGCGTGTCCGAACGTGTGTCCCAAGTTCAGCAAAGCCCGTTCGCCCGTTTCTTCGCGTTCGTCGGCAATGACGACCTGCGCTTTGGTCAGAATGCTTTGCTCGACGGCATAGGAAAGGGCGGCATCGTCCAAAGCGGCGACCTTTTCGCCGTTTTGTTCCAGCCATTCCCAAAAATTCGCGCGTTTTATCAGACCGTATTTCGCGACTTCCGCATAGCCCGCCAAAATCTGGCGGCGGGGCAGGGTTTTCAAAGTATCGGTGTCGACGACGACCGCTTTCGGCTGGTAAAAAGTTCCGATTAAGTTTTTTCCCGCCCGCGTGTCGATTGCGGTTTTTCCGCCGACCGAACTGTCCGTTTGCGCCAAAAGCGTCGTCGGAATTTGAATGAAATCAATGCCGCGTTCCAAAATCGACGCGCAAAAGCCCGTTATGTCGCCGACCACTCCGCCGCCTAAGGAAATCAAAGCCGAACGGCGGTCGCAGCCTTTTTCCAAAACGGCGTCCGTTACGGTTTGGACGGTCTGCCAGCATTTGGACGGTTCGCCTGCGGGAATGACAATCGTTTCGGCGTTCAAAGCCTTCGCAACGTTTTTCAAATACAAAGGCGCGACGTTTTCGTCCGAAACGACGAAAGCCTTTCCGCGCAAGTGCGGCTGAAGCAGAACGCCGATGTCCGTCAGCAGACCTTTGCCGATAAAAACGGGATAGCTTCGTTCTTTCAAATCGATTGTTATGGTTTTAACGTCTTGCATAATCATTCACCGCCGCCACGACGCGCCGCAGCACTTGTCCCAAAGTTTCCGTATTGTATTTAAGAACGATATCCGCCGTTTCATAGACGGGACGCCGGTCTTTCATCAAATCGAATATCACTTGTTGGGGATTTTCCGTATTCAGCAAAGGGCGGTGCGTCCGTCCCGCCGTGTTGCGGATGATGACCGCCGCGTCCGCGTCCAAAAACAGGGTAATCGCCCGCTGTTTGGCGATTTCGCGTGTTTTTTCGGACAGAAACGCGCCGCCGCCCGACGACAGGATGCACCGTTTGCCGTTCAGCAGACGTTCCATGACGCGTTCTTCGCCGCGCCGAAATTCCGCTTCGCCGAATCGGGCAAACAAGTCCGCGCAAGAGCTGCCGCCCGCTTTTTCCACTTCAGCGTCGCCGTCGACGAACGGCATGTCGTAAATGCGCGCCAATCGGCTGCCGATGCTGGTTTTCCCCGCCCCCGGCATGCCGACCAGCATCAGCGTTTTGGTCAGCGGATAGGGAAAATGCAAAATCGTGTTCAAACGGTAGGGCATTCATGCTCCTTTGATTTCTAACTTTCTTTTAACTTGATTATGACATAATAATAAAACTTTCAATACCGTTTTAACTGAAAGGTGTTTTTATGCGTCGCAAATCCCGTTGGTACATTTACCCGATTATCCTTGCCGTCGCGGGATTCGGGCTGTTTATCGCCATGCACGATTACCAAGTGCCGCAAACCGATGTTGAAAAAGACATCCCCTATGCGCGCCTTCAGAAATAGTCTGCTGTTTTTGTGGCTGGCGGTTCTGCCCGCCCGCGCGGACGTTCCCGCCGTGCGGCAAACGGCTTTGCACAGGATTACCCCCGATGCGTACGGTCTGACGGTTCCGCGCGACAAAGCGATGTGGGAACGCGTCGCTTTTCCCGCCGCGAAAAACCTTATCGGGCAAATGAAGCCCTTTTCCCCGGCGGCAACGGCAATGCAAACGGATATTCTGCTGTCGACGGCTCAGCCGCCCGCCTTTACTCCGCCGTTCGAATGGCTGAACGCGCGAATGGCAAAGCTGTTCGATTGGGGATTGTTCAAAGAGGTCGCTCAACTGGGGGAAAAAATCCCGCCGACGGTGCGTTCCGCGGCGCAAAACGGCGTTATCGTCAATGCGCTGCTGCTGACGGACTTTCAAAAAGCCTGCGCTTTTGATGCCGACAACACGGAAAAAATCCGATTGATCTGCAGCGCGCTGAACGGCGACGAAGACGAAACTTTCCGCCAAATCGAAATCGTCAGGGAACAGGCGGACGACGATTTCACCGTCAAAGCGGCGGAAGCTTTTGTTTCGGGAGCGTCTTTTACGGCTCTGCCGCCTGCGCTTTCCCCGCTGAACATTGCCGTTTTGCGGCTGGCGGGCATTGATTTTTCCGAAAAAGTGTCGGAGCGTTCGCCGCTGTGGGTGCAAAAAGCGTTTGTCGAAACGGCGGGCATTCCTGCCGAAAAACGCCTGCCTTTTGCCGAAAGACTGGCGCAGAAAGGACTGCTGTCCCCCGCGGTTTTGAAACGGCTGTACGACGATGCGGAATTTTTGACGGGGGATTTGAAAACGGATTTCGAAAACGCCGAAAAACGGGGCGTTGCGGCGGCGTTCGCTTTGGCGGAAAAGGATCGCTGGGCGGCGTTGGAACCGTCAATCGAAAATTTGGCGGATTCGGCATGGGTCGTCAAAGGGCTGACGGCGGCGGGTTTGTCCGCCAAAGCGCAAGACTGGTTTGACAAAGCCGAAATACTGCACCCCGATTCGCCGACGGTGGAAAACGGCTGGTTTTATACGGAGCTGGAGCCGAAAGACGAACATTATTTTTCGTTCCGTCTGAAACCGATGATCGACCGCGACACCTCCGCCGAACGGCTGGATGATATTATGGCGGTCTTTTTGGCGCTGGATTTGCTGCCGAACGGCGAATACTGGAATCTGTCCGCGCGCGAAATGCCCGAAGCCCTGTCCCTGGACGGCACGGCTGTCGAAAACGAATTGAACGCCCTTGCCGCTTTGACCAAAGGACGGGACGGCGTTTTGCAAAGCTTGCAGGCGTTGAAACGGCTCGGTTTCGAAAAAGAAGCGTTGAGAATCGCCGTTGAAGCGGACATTTTGCCGTGAACGGGCTGATTTTGTCTTTTCTGGAAATGGCGCAGGCGGAACGCGGGGCGGCAAAAAACACGGTTTTGGCGTACACGCGCGATCTGCGGGATTTTGAGGATTTCCTGACTGCCCGTCAAAAGTCGTTTGAAACCGCGCAGCCTGCCGATTTCAAAGCGTATCTGGCGAATTTGACGGAAAACGGCTTTGCGGTTCGGACGCAAAGCAGACGGCTGTCCGCGCTGCGCGAGTTTTACAAGTTTTTGTATTCTGAAAAAATCCGCAAGGACAATCCGACGGACTGCCTTGATTCGCCGAAGCTCGGGCGTCCTTTGCCGAAATACCTGTCCGAAGCGGAAATCGCCCGCCTGATCGACGCGGTGAAACAGTTGCCGGATTATCAACAATCCCGCATGCGCGCTTTGACGGAGATTGCCTACGCGTCGGGATTGCGGGTGTCGGAGCTGGTCGGGCTGCCTTTGTCCGTCGCCAATGCGTCGGGAAACACCGTTGCCGTGTGCGGCAAAGGCGGCAAAGACAGGCTGGTTCCTTTGACCGATATTGCCAAACGCGCCGTTCAAGACTGGCTGAGCATGCGTGAACTTCATTTGCCGAACGGGCGCACGTCGAAATGGCTGTTTCCCGCCCAAAACAAAGAAGGGCATTTGAGCCGTTTCGCGTTTTATCAGGAATTGAAGCAGTTGGCGCTGGCGGCGGGAATTTTGCCGTCGCGCGTGTCGCCGCACGTTTTGCGCCATTCGTTCGCGTCGCATTTGGTCGCTCATGACGCGGATTTGCGCTCCGTTCAGCAAATGCTGGGACACAGCGACATCGCGACCACGCAAATCTACACCCACATCTTGGACGACCGGCTGAAAAAAACCGTCGAAAAAAGCCATCCGCTGACGGATGAAAACTTTTTGTCGGAAATTTTAAAAAAATGAAGACGAAAGGCTTTTGACCCGCTATAATCCCGCCTATGAAAATTATAACGAAATACATCTTGCAGCAAATGCTTTTCGGCTTTGTCCTGATAACGTCGGGGCTGCTGATGATAGTTTGGCTGTCGCAATCGCTGCGCCTGTTCGAGATTTTGCTGAACTCCAAAGTCTCCATCGGGCTGTTTGTGCGTTTGACGCTGACGCTGGTTCCCAGCTATCTGTCGATTATTTCGCCGATCGCGCTGTTTGCCGTAACGCTGTTCACTTACAACCGTTTGATTGCCGACCGCGAACTGATCGTTCTGCGCGCCGCGGGGATGAGTCCCATGCAGCTGGCAAAGCCCGCGATCGCCGTCGGCACGATTTTCACACTTGTCGGATTTTACATTTCCATCGTTCTGGTTCCCGCCGCGACGTCGGACTTCCGTTCCCTGCGCTGGAAGATTCAGCACGATGTTTCCCATTTGCTGCTGCAAGAGGGCGAATTTAACGAAGTCGGCAAGGGCATTACCGTTTACATCCGCTCCAAAGCCGCCGACGGCGCGCTGGAGGGCATCATTCTGCACGACGGACATTCCCCGAAAAGCGAAGTTACTTTGCTGGCGGAACGGGGGACCATCGCGTATCACGAAGGGGTGCCGCAAATCTCCATGCAAAACGGGTCGCGTCAGGAAATTGTCGCGAAATCGGGACGGTTTTCGATTTTGTATTTCGATTCGTACAATATGGACTTTTTTTCCAAAGCCGAAAAAAATGCCGCGCGTTCGAAAAAACAAACCGAAGCAAGCATGCGCGAACTGTTTGCGCCCGAAAAAACGCTGCCCGACAACAGAACGTACCGCCGATTCAGGCTGGAAGCGTTCCGCCGGCTTTCCATGCCTTTTTACAACCTGTCGTTCATGCTGATTGCGGCGACGGGACTGCTGACGGGAGTGTTCAACCGCCGCGGCAACAACCGCCGCGTTATCGTCACCGTTTTGATTATGGCGGCGTTTCAGGTCGGCGGACTGTGTGCCGAAAACATTGCGGGGCGTGATTTGCGGTTTATTCCTTTGCTGTTTTTCTTTTCGACGGGACCCGTTTTCGTGTGTCCCTATATTTTGAAAAATGCGGGGATGCTCCATTTCGACGGATTGAAAAAACGGGCGGAGGCTTTGCGTAAAGTTACGCAATGGCTGCGCGGCAAAAGGAAACATTCCAAAAAATGATTCGGACGGTTTGGTTTTTGCTGTTGTTGTTTTTCGCGGGGACGGCGCGCGCCGCCGATACCGATTTGCCCGTTGATTTTTCGGCGGACGATTTCACTTACAACCGCGAACTGAATTTGGTCATCGCGCGGGGCAACGTTACTTTTCGGCAGGGCAAATCCACGCTGAAAGCCGATCATGTCAACTACAGCCCGTCCGACAACGTGGTCATCGCGTCGGGCAATGTCGAGATTTATACCCCCGACGGCGGGCTGATGCAGGCGAACTATGCCAAATTGTCGGGCGCAATGAAAGAGGGGCTGGTGCGGCAAATCCGCTACACGCTGGCGGACAAATCCGTTTTGACAGCCAAAGAAGCTCAGCATATTCGGGAAACGTTCACCCAATTCGAGGATGTGGCTTACTCCTCGTGCGACTTTTGCCAAGACGGCAGCCGTTTTTGGGAAATCAAAGCCGACAAAATGACGCACGACAAAGCAAAGCGCGATATGGCGGCGCATCATGCCGTGATGACCGTCAAAGACGTGCCACTGATGTATATTCCCTACTTCACCTATCCCGATCCGTCGGTCAAACGGCGTTCGGGGCTGTTGATGCCCGCCATCAAATCCAACCGCGCCATGGGAATGGGCGTGGTCGTTCCGTATTACTGGGAAATCAACCCGTATACGGACTTTACGTTTTCGCCGTGGATCGCCGCAAACGGCATTTTGTGGGCGGGCGAGATCAGGCACAATTTCGAAACGGGAAAAATCGATCTGAAAGGGTCGTACATTGACGACCGCTACAATATCGACGGCAATCTGATGTTCAATATCACGGATGTCTGGCGGTTCAGAGCCAATGTCGATTACGCGTCGGACGACACATATCTGCGCCGCTACGACTTGCGGGACGATTACGCGCCGTGGCTGACGTCGGACGCGGGATTCGAAGCGCTGACTTCGGACACTTATTTTTACTTGGGCGGCATCCATTACCAAAATATGCGCGCAAACGTCAACGACAAAACGATTCCGCAGGTTTTGCCGCTGATGACGTTTTCGACGGCGACCGCAAACGACGCCTTGGGCGGGCATTGGAGCTTCGGCGCGTCATCCGCCGTTTTGACCCGCAAAATCGGGGACGACAGTTCGCGACTGTCGCTGGAAAGCGGATATCATCTGCCGGGAATTGCCGATTGGGGGGCGGTGTACAGCTTTGACGCAACCGCTGTTTTGAACGGCTACAAAATCGCCGATTACACTTACCGCAAGGACGGCAGTCTGAAAACGTTTGACGGGGAAGTGATGTCTTTTCATCCGCAGGCGTCGCTGAAAGTGTCGTATCCGTTCGTCAGCGTCGGCGAAAAAATAACGCAAATTTTGGAACCCATCGCCATGGGGATTTTGGCGCCGAACACCCGTCCGTCGGATAAAATTCCGAACGAAGACAGCAACGATTTGGATTTTGACGACACAAACCTGTTCAGCGAAAACCGTTTCGTCGGTTACGACAGATTCGAATCGGGATCGCGCGTCAATTACGGCATGCAGTGGAGCGCTTACGGCAAAAAAGGCGGATCGGTGTCCGTTTTGGTCGGGCAGAGCTACCGTTTTTCGAACAGGGAAACGTTCCCCATCGATTCGGGGCTGAGCGAACAAGCATCGGATTATGTCGGCAGAATCACGCTTCATCCCAATTCGTTTATCGGACTGAGCTACGCGTTCCGCTTGGACAGACAGAATTTCGGCATCAACCGCAGCAATCTGTCTTTGGGTGTCGGAAACGCTTTGTTTCGGGCGAACGTGTCGTATTTGTATTTGAAAAGCCGCCGGTCCAGCTATTCCGACTATGATACGCGCGAAGAGATTACCTATACGCTGACATCGCATTTGACGCGGTATTGGATGGCTAAATTTTATCAGCGCGTCAATCTGTCCGACGGGGGCGGCGTTTTGGAAACGGGCGGGTCTTTGCGTTATGAAGACGAATGCTTTGCGATCGAAACGGGATTGGAAAAAGAATACACCCGCGACCGCGATTATGAAAACGGGTTGACGTTCAAACTGGGACTGGAATTCAAACCGTTTGGCGTATTCAACCTGTAAAGGGGGACTTTCCATGCGGCTGTTTTTGCTTGGCTTTTTGGTGGCGGCGGCGGTTTTTCCCGCCCATGCGCAAACACGGATAGCGGCGCAAGTCAACGACGACATCATTTCCGAACGCGATTTCGAACAACGCCTGAGCCTGTTGAACATTACGGACAAGGTTGATACGGATTCCGCAGAGATTCGCAGCCGTTTGATAAACCAGCTGATTGATGAAAAGCTGAAACGGCAGGAAGCCGCCCGTGCCGAAGTGTCCGTTTCAAAAGCCGAAGTCAAGCAGGCTTTGAAAGAGGCTTTGAAGCAAAACGGCTTGGATTACGACGATGTTCAAAAGAAAATGGCGGTGCGCGGATTGGCGGCTGACGTATTGGAACAGCAGATTGAAAGCGATTTGCTGTTTGTTCGCGCGATTCGCAAAACGGAAGCCCGCCGCAGCGAACCGACACAGGCGGAAGTTGATGCGAAGCTTGCCGAATTGACCGCGCAAACCGCCGAAAAGCAATATCTGCTGTCGGAAATCAAATTGCCCGTCAGCAATCCCGATGACGACGGCGCCGTTTACGGGCAAGCGATGCGTCTGATCATGCAAATGCGCGACGGGGCGGATTTTGAAAGTCTGGCGGCGCGGTATTCGCAATCCGCTTCGGCGGCGCAGGGCGGTTTTGTCGGCTGGGTTGCCGAACGAGCTTTGGACGATGCCGTGCGGGAGGAATTGGAACTGATGCAGGCGGGACAGCTCAGTGCGCCCGTTCGGGTCAAGAACGCGTACCTGATTTTGGCTTTGCGTGCCGTGCGCGATCCCGAACAAATGAAAGAACAGGACGGCGTGCGGCTGGCGCAGCTGTTCTTGCCCGATGCTTTTCCAAAGCGCGCGGACGTTTTGCGCGAACTGACGCTGACAAAAGGATCTTGCCGGCAATTCGCGGCTTTGAGCGGACGGCTGAACACGACACCGCGTGTCGAACTGGGCGTTGTGCCGCTTTCCGATCTGCCTGCGCCGATTGCCGCCGTTCTTCAAAAAACGCCGCTGCAGCATCCGACCGCACCGATAAAAACAGAGGGCGGGGATTTGATTTTGATGCCTTGCGCCTTTGAAAAACTGTCGCCTTTGCCGTCCAAAGAAACGATCAAGCTCCAGCTGGAAACCCGCGCGCTGGAAAACGCCGCCGCTCGCCGTATGCGCGAACTGCGCCGCGAAGCCGTAACGGAGATCCGCCCATGATTTTGCCGCCTTTAAAGGAAGTCATCGCCCAAAACGGCTTGTTTGCCAAAAAAACGCTGGGACAGAATTTTATTTTGGACACCAACCTGCTGGACAAGATTGTCCGCGCCGCCAAAACGCGCAATGCGGACGCTTTTGAAAACGGCACGGTTATCGAAGTCGGTCCCGGTCCCGGCGGATTGACCCGCGCGATTTTGGAAAACGGTGCGAAGCATTTGACCGTTATTGAAAAAGACGAACGCTGCATGCCGATTTTGGAACAGATCCAAACCGCGTATCCCGACCGCATGACCGTGATGAACACGGATGCTTTGACGGTGGATGCGGCGATGCTGGGCGAAGCTCCGCGCGTTGTCATATCGAATTTGCCCTATAACGTCGGGACGCTGCTGTTGACGGGATGGCTGAAGCGCGCGCGCGATTTTGCGGGCTTTACATTGATGTTTCAAAAGGAAGTGGCGGAACGTTTGACGGCTGTTCCCCGAACATCCGATTACGGTCGGCTGTCGATATTGACGCAATGGCTGTGCGAAGCGCAAATTCTGTTCACCGTGCCGCCGTCCTGCTTTACGCCGCCGCCGAAAGTCACTTCGGCGATTGTGTATTTGAAGCCGCGGGAAAAACCGCTGGCTCCGGCACGGCTGGACTTGCTGGAAAAAGTAACTTCCGCCGCTTTCAATCAGCGTCGAAAAATGTTAAGGTCGTCTTTGAAATGTTTGTGTGACGCGCAAGCGTTGTGCGACGCCGCGAATGTTCCGTCAACCGCCCGCGCGGAAGAACTTTCCGTCAACGATTTTTGCGCGATGGCAACCGCTTTGGAGAATATGTAAATGGCTGTTTTGCAACAATTTCTGCTTTCTTTGATTCCCATTGTGATTATGGTGTTCAATTTGTACATCAAAGTGGTTTTCGCCGCGATTGTTTTAAGCTGGCTGGAAGCGTTCGGCATTGTCAACACTTACAACAAAGTCGTGCGCGTGATTTCGGATGTCATTCATTCTTTGACGGACTGGTATTTCAACTTCTTCCGCCGCTTTATTTCCCCCGTCGGCATGGTGGACGTATCGTCTTTGCTGGCGTTGTTTGTGTTGTATTTTGCGGCGCAGTTTATTCCGCGGATGCTGTATGTCCTTGCCCAATCACTGTAAGTTTTTTGCCGCAACCGGCAGCGGGATCAAGCTGTTTGTCCGCTTGTCCCCCAAAGCAAAGCGCGAGGGCGTGGAAGGCGTTTACACAGACCCCGACGGCTCGGAACGGCTGAAAATCGCGGTTAATGCGCCGCCCGTCGACGGCAAGGCAAACGAAGCTTTGATTAAAACGCTTGCCAAACAGCTGAAAATCGCCAAAAGCTCGATTACTTTGATTGCGGGTGCGACGGACAGGGCGAAAACGCTGCTGATAGAGGGCGATATTGAAACGATCGCCAAAAAATTGGAGGAATTGCCATGACTTTATTGCTGAACGGATTTGAATTGGCGAAACAATGCCGCGCGGAACTGGCGGAACAGGTCAAAGCGATGCCGCGTGCGCCGAAGCTTGCCGTCATTTTGGTCGGCGACGATCCTGCTTCGGCGATTTATGTCCGCAACAAAGAAAAAGCCGCCGCCGAGGTCGGCATCGAATCGCTGGTTTACCGTATCGAACAGACAACGCAAGACGAATTGATTGCTTTAATCAATCGGTTGAACGCGGATGATTCCGTAGACGGAATTTTGGTGCAGATGCCGCTGCCCGCGCCGCTGAACGAACGCGCGGTTTTGCAAGCCATTGCCCCCGCCAAAGACGTTGACGGCTTTCACCCGCTGAATCTGGGCAAGCTGCTGATCGGCGAACCCGCCCCCGTTGCCTGCACGCCCAAAGGCTGTATGAAACTGATTCGGCTGGCAAAGCAAGACTTGACGGGACTGCGCGCCGTTGTCATCGGACGGTCGGTTATTGTGGGCAAGCCTATGGCGCAGCTTTTGCTGAACGCGAACTGCACGGTGACCATGGCGCATTCCAAAACGCGGGACTTACCTGCTTTGTGCCGTACCGCCGACATTGTTGTCGCGGCGATCGGCAAACCCAAAACCGTCAAAGCCGATTGGATCAAAGACGGCGCGATTGTGATTGATGTCGGCATTAACCGATTGGAAGACGGCAAACTGTGCGGCGATGTGGATTTTGATGCATGTTTCGACAAATGCGCCGCCATTACTCCCGTCCCCAAAGGGGTCGGTCCCATGACCATCGCGATGTTGTTGGAAAATACGGTCGAAGCGGCGCAATAACGCTTGCCCATTAGGAGGTGCTGCCCGCACGGGGGTACTGCCCGTACGGGCAGTAGTAGTTAGCGCCCTTGGGCATCCTGCTTGACGGCTGCCGCCTGTTTGGCGGGCTGCTGCGGCTGTTTTGCCTGTCCCTGCTGCAATGTCTGCATCAGCGGCTGTTTGGCGCGCGGCTTTTCAAACGCTTTCATTTTGCCATAAGACTGCACCAGCGACGCTACCGCGGATTTGCCGTCCGGCGTTTTGGCATAGTCCGCCAAAGCTTTTGCCCGTATCGGTTTTGCCTGTACCGAACGGTAGTCCACTCCAGCCAATTTTACTGCGGCTTTGGACATCTGAACCAGCTGTTGCGCCATTTGAGATTCCTGCTCCGTCGGTTTGTAGTACGTTTCCGCCTTTGCCGTTTTCGACGCGCGGAATGCCAGCTGATCCACCATTTTCAGCAAAACTTCGCCGCTGATTTCGGGTTGCTGCGGTTCTGCGGTTTTCGGCGTTTGCTTGACTTCCGCCGTTTTCGGTTCCGCCTGCTTGACTTCGGCTTTGGGTTCGGCGGTTTGTGGAACAGCCTGCTGCTCGGTTGTTTTAGGGGCGGTCTGATTTTCAACGCTTTTTTCGGATTCAATCTTTTTCAACAAATCGTTCGCCATCGGATGGAAAAAGTTGCTGAAATCTTTTGCCAGTTTTTCAGGTGATTTAGACGGATCAAGAAGGATTACCCGTTCTTTTTTGAACGCAAAACCGTTTTTGCCGGCTTTGTCGTGAAACGCCAGCGTAATTTCCTGCCCCGCCGCGGTCAGTTCTTCGATTTTTTTTCTGGCGTACGGGGATTCCATCACGATTGCCATCATTTTTTGCGCTTTCAGGGTGCGTTTTTTGACTTCCTTTTCCCCGATTTCTTTTTTCGCTTTAGATTCTTCCGCTATACCGCGCTGGGCTTGAAACGGAATTTTCCCGGTGACCTTTCCGTCTTTGTCCGATGCGACGTACAAATCCGTTTTTCCGAAGCTGTGATACTGTTTCATCGCCCCCAGTTTAGAGGAGGGATTCAAAAAATTTTTCAGTTTTTGTTTTGCGGACAGCAGCTTCGTTTTCGCCCGGAACATCATTCCCGCGAAACCGCCGCGTTCTTTGTTTTTCGTTATGCCATACGCCGTTCTGACCCACAGATTTTCCGGATTTTCCGTCGTTTTTTCGCCGTTTTTCTTCAACTTTTCAGTCCAGCGGGTTATTGCGCGGGCGATTGTCGGCGTCACATAATTGAAATCGTACATGCGCAGAGCGGAATGAACTTTCATTTCTTTGATTTCGTCTACATCTTCTTTCCGCATACCGATGGTGTGGGCTTTGAACGCTTCAACATCGTTCAATTCTTTTCCATTCATAAATACAGTCGCCTGACTTTCGACTTTTCGGGCGAATGACTGAACGTTTCCGGTGAACCGTTCCGAAGAAAAGGCGTCTTCTTCCTTGACGTAGCCATGATAGTGATCCGCGTAACATTTCGCCTTCGTATAACTGGACGCGTATCCTTTCATTCCCGCCAGAATGCAGTCCAATTCAGGCTTTCCTGCGTCCATTGCCGCGGCATAAGTTTTCAAACCGGGGCTATAACTCTTTACGGTGTCAAACGCTTTGGCGGCGTCTTTATTCCTGTCTTTCATTTCATACATATATTGATAGTTTGCCGTATCCGCCGCCGCTTCATACATGCGATCGTTTAAAATGGATTCGGATAGAGTAAGTCCCGAGCATTTCCATTCGTCCAAATCACCTTTGACATACTGATATTGATGCTGAAATTCATGGCAGAATATTCCCGCCGCCTCATAGCCCGTTCCGGATAAAGGGGTGATGGAAATAGCCGCGCCGTTGCAATAACCGCCGCAATCCGTTTTGGCATGATTGCGAATCAGTATCGGGCGGTTTTCCAACGGCAGGTCGCGGATTTTCTTTAATTGAGTCGGGCTTTCGATGACTTTGGACAAGATTTCGCGCAGAGCTTCTTTGTCTTCTTTATCGCCCTTGACAGGAAAATAATCGTCTTTTCCGTCGCCGAAACGCAGAATTTCCTTTTCCGGATCGTTCGGATCTTTTTCGATTTTCACCGTTTGTGAACTGGAAACGAATTCTTTTTTCTTTCCGCCGAACAGCGATTGCAAAAACGAAGCCATAACATAGCCCTTTCCAAAATAAACCTTTGTTTTATTTTAGACAAAAAAGAATCTGTCGGCAACGTAAAAACGTGACGTTTTTATGACTTGCGCTTAATGCCCCATTCCGCCAATACGGATTCGGTGTGTTCGCCCAAGGTCGGCGCTTTTTGATGTACGAGTTTTTCGTCGGCAAAGCTCGACATCTTAATCGGCAATCCCATAAATTGAACGCCTGCCAAAGAGGGGTCTTCGGAATCAATCAGCATATTGCGCGCCATCACTTGCGGGTCGTGCGCGACTTCCGCCAAATCCTGCACCAAAGCAACGGGAATCGCCGCCGTTTCCAACAGCTTTATCCATTCGGCGGCGGGCTTTTCGACAAAGACTTTCTGCAGCGCCGCACCCAGTTCGTCCACAAAGTCGTGACGGGCTTCGGTCGTTGAAAAACGCGGGTCTTGCGCCAATTCGGGCGTGCCGATGACGGCGCACAGGCGCACGAACATTTCGTCGCCCGCAATCGCCGCTATCACAAACGGACGGTCGGCGGAACGGAATTCTTGGAACGGGGCTTCGCTGGGGTGGCGGTTGCCGACGCGTTTCGGGGCTTGCTTGGTCGCCTGATAGCGCATCATCGAACATTCCAGCATCGCGATTTCGCAATCCAGCAAGGCAACGTCCAGCAGCTGACCTTCGCCCGTTTTTTCACGCTGGTAAAGCGCGGTTGAAATCGCTTGTGCCGTAAAAATGCCGCCCAGCAAATCCGTCAAGGACACGCCGACCAAAGTCGGGTCGCCGTCGGGCTGCCCCGTCAAGCTCATAATCCCGCCGCGCGCCTGCGCCAAAATGTCGTAAGCGGGCTTTAAAGCGTCGGGACCCGTTTGTCCGAATCCCGAAATCGACGCGTAAATCAAGCGGGGAAATTCCTTGTGCAGAGTTTCGTAGCCCAAGCCGAACTTTGCCATCACGCCGGGACGGAAATTTTCGACCAGAATGTCGGCTTTGGCAATCAGCTGTTTCAAAACGTCCAAATCGCCCGCGTCTTTGAGGTTCAAAACAACGCTTTTCTTGCCGCCGTTAATCATTTCAAAGTACAGGCTTTTGCCGTTGTAAAACGGCGCGAAACGGCGCGAATGGTCGCCTGCGTTCGGGGCTTCGACTTTAATGACTTCCGCCCCCAGATTCACCAGCATTTGCGTGCAGTACGGTCCTGTCAGGACGTGGGTCATGTCAATGACCTTTATCCCTGCCAACGGTTTTGAATTCATGGAAAACACCTGTCAGTTCTTGCGTGTAAAAGGAACGGGTTCAACCGCGGGACGCGGCGCGCGCAGCATGCTTATCAAACGGATGAACGTCGGGCGCAACTGCCGTCTGTCGACCACCATGTCCACCATGCCGTGTTCGCGCAGATATTCGGCGCGCTGGAATCCTTTGGGCAGTTGAGCGCGAATCGTTTGCTCGATTACGCGCGCGCCCGCAAATCCGATAAGCGCGCCCGGTTCGGACACCGCGATATCGCCCAGCATCGCAAACGACGCCGTAACGCCGCCCGTCGTCGGATCGGTGAACAAAACAAAGTAGGGCAGTCCTTTTTCCTTGAGCTTGCGAATCGCCAAAGTCGTGCGCGCCATTTGCATCAGGGACAAAATGCCTTCCTGCATGCGCGCGCCGCCCGAAGCGGGAACCAAAATCAAAGACGCGTCTTGCAAAATCGCCAGTTCGACCGCCGCGATAATCGCTTCGCCGACTGCCGTTCCCATCGAGCCGCCCATAAACGCAAAGTCGAACGCGCCGATAACGACGGGCTGTCCGTCCATCGTACCCGAAGCAACCACAATCGCGTCGCGGCGCTGAGTCTTTTTGCGGGCGTCTTTCAATCGGTCGGAGTAGTCTTTCAAGTCGGAAAAATCCAAAGGATCGTCTTTGGTTTGCGGCAGTTCGATTTCGTTGTACCGCCCGTCGTCGAACAGCATTTCCAAACGCTGTTTCGGATTGATGCGCATGTGGTGGTTGCATTGGTTGCAGATAAAACTGTTCTGTTCCAGTTCGCGGTGGTAAATCATCGCGCCGCAGTTCGGGCATTTTTCCCACAAGTTGTCGGGAATTTCCTTTGCGCCGACCAAACCCTGCAGTTTCGGGCGAACGTAGTTAGTCAACCAATTCATAATGGCACCCTTTCAATCAATCAACAGGATATCAATTTATAACGGATGCGAAAAAAAAATCAAACGATTGAATCATCTTTTTTCAAATCGTCGATTTTCAGCGTCAGTTCGCGGATTTTTTTAGCCTGCCGCCAGCGTTCGTTGCGTACGGGAATCGTTTGAATCCAAGTGTACATGCCGCCAAAAATGAAAAACAGCAAAGCGAAAAACAGGACGATGAAGCTTATCGGCAGAGTGATTTCAAACGGAAAAGGCCACAAAGTCAGCGGATACTGCTGTTTGTTCGACACGGCGAACGAAACGGTGAAAAACAAAACGACACAGCTGAAAACAAAACGGATAATCTTCATTTTTCGTCGTCCGCGTTCAACATATCTTTTAATTTTTTGCCCGCTTTGAAAAACGGGACGTTTTTGGCTTCGACGCTGACCTGTTCGCCGGTGCGGGGATTTCTGCCCGCGCGGGCGTTGCGGCTGCGGACGGAAAACACGCCGAAACCGCGCAGTTCGACACGGTTGCCGTTCGCCAGCGCCGCGCCGATTTCGTCAAAGACGGTCGAAACAATCTTTTCCGCGTCGCTTTGGTACAGATGCGGATTCAGCTCTGCAATACGGGCAATCAATTCGGATTTGGTCATGGTTAATCCTCCGATGAAACTTTAAGCGTAGCCGATATAATGCCAAATTTCGGCGCGCCCGTCAATTCAATTCAAAAAAATCAGGGGGATGCGGAATATTTTAAGTGAAATCCGATGAAAAAAGTTATATAAGTCTTAGTTACCTAAAGTAACTTGTTTTTTGGGAGACAATGCCATGACCGGAGATCAAATCTGGGAATTAATCGCTTTTTTGGCGGCAGTCGTCATCTTCATCCCCATTTTCTACCGTTTCAAGGTCAATCCGCTGCTGGCGTTCATTGCCGCGGGCGTGATTTTGGGACCGCACGGCTTGGGCGTTATCAAAGACATGAAAGTCGCGGATAACGTCGGCGAATTGGGGTTGCTGTTTTTGATGTTTTCCATCGGTCTGGATTTGTCGTTCCACCGCTTTAAGGCCATGCGCGAATACATTTTCGGCTACGGCGCGGCGCAAATGGCGATTACGGCGGTTATTTTCGGCGCGGTGGCTTACCTGCTGCACAAAAGCGTTAACGAAGCGATTATCATCGGTGTTGCTTTGGCAATGTCGTCAACGGCGGTGGCTTTGCGTTTGATGCAGGGGCGCGGCGAAATGCACACGCCCGCGGGACGCGCGACGGTCGGTATTTTGCTGTTGCAGGATTTGGCGGTCATCCCGACCATGGTGTTGCTGCCGCGTATGGCGGCGAATTCGGGCGCGTCCGTGTTTGACGATTTGTCGCAGTCTTTTTTGCGCGCCATCGGGGCGATTACGTTGATTATCCTGATCGGCCGCATGGTGATGAAGCCTTTGTTCCGCTTTGTCGCCAGCACCAAAAACCACGAAGCGTTCACGTCGCTGATTTTCTTGGTTTTCTTGGCGACGGCATGGGCGACCAACATGGCGGGGCTGTCCGTTTCTTTGGGCGCGTTCATCGGCGGCATGCTGATTGCCGAAACCGATTTCGGCCACGAGGTCGAAGCGGAAGTCGAATCGTTCAGTTCATTGCTGTTGGGGATTTTCTTCCTGTCGGTCGGTATGATGATTGACGTGCAGTACGCGTTTGCACACATCCCGCAGATTTTGCTGCTGACCGCTTTGGTGATGAGCGTCAAGTTCGGCGTTATCTTCTTTTTGGAAAACAGGCTGGGCGTGTCCAAAGTCGGCGCGGCGACTTCGGCTATTTTCCTGTGCCAAGCGGGTGAATTCGGGTTCGTTATTTTCAATCTGGCGGCGCAGTCGTACAAGATTTTAAGCCCGACCACGTCGACCCAGCTGCAAGTGGTCGTCGCGCTGTCCATGGCGTTGACGCCGTTTGTCAGCAATTATGTTTTGAAGCAAATCGACAAACGTCAAAGCGCGCTGACGGCGGCAAAAGACGCGGCTTCCAGCGTTGCCGAGGATCGCGAGGAAGAAGAAATGGAAGACCATGTTTTGGTTATCGGCTACGGCCGCGTCGGTCAAGCCGCCGCCCGTTTGCTGGCGCGCAACGACCTTCCTTTGTTTGTCATCGACACCGACGTTCAGCATATCGAACGCGCCAAAAAGAACGGTCGTCCGTGCCTGTTCGGCAGTGCCGCGAACGAAAAGATTTTAAATGTCGCGAACATCAACAAAGCCAAATCCGTTTTGATTTGCATCAGCGGTTTGCCGACGGCGATTCGCGTTTTGAAAGCGGTGCGTGAAATCAATCAAAACATTCCCGTGTTCATCCGCTGCAACGACGATACGCGCTGGATGGAGCTGACCAAACTGGGGGCAACGGGCGTTATTTCCGAAACGCAGGAATGCGGCATCCGTTTGGCGGCGGCGACGATTATCATGCAGGGCGGCGACGAAGTCCGTTTGAAAGAAACGGCGGCGATTCTGCGTCAGGAAAACACGGTCAACCAGCCGCTGCCGACCGCGCCGAGCATTTAACGCGCAACGGGGACGGGATCTTTCGGTTTAACCGAAGCGGGATTGATTTTCGCATCCCGTCCCAGTTCTTTGATGCGTTCCTGAATGACGCCAAGCCACGGGTCTTCCGCGGATAAAATTTGTTCCAAGTGCCGCCAAAGCGCCAACGCCTTTTGCGGCTCTTTGTTTTGCAGACGCGCCAATCCCAGAAAATAAATGGCTTTCGGGTCGTCGGGACGGTAGCGCAAGACGTTTTCCAACGCTTTTTGCGCTTCGCCCAAAATACGTCCGTTGTGCGCGCGAATCAGCGTTTCCGCCAAAGCGTGCCAGTTGGAGATGTCTTCGGGAATGCCCCATTCGATTGCGTTGCGGAACGCGACGACGGCTTGGTCGTACAGGGCGGCGTCACGATAAGCCGCGCCCAGCTGTTCCCACACCGCGCCGTCGTCGGGATGCGCGTCCAAATAACGTTCCAAACGGCGGACTTGCGCCATATCGGCGGGGGATTCTTCGGCTTCCAGCGTGTCGCGGACAGCCAAAGGATAATCGCGCATGACGGGGGCGCCGAAACGGGTGTACAGCACGGGAACCAAAACGGCGAAAATCAAAAACACAAAAACGATATAGCCGCGTTTAAGCCACGCAAATCCTTTTCTTTCGCGGTGAAAAGGCAGAATCGGAAAGATGAACAGACTCAGCGCGCCGATGGTCAGCAGCAAAACGGCGATCAAAAAAACGGTCATTCTTTATCCTCCCGAGGTTTGAACAGGCGGGCGCGGCGGAAAATGTAAAACGCCATTGCGCCGAAACTCAGCAGATTGCAAAGCCATATCAGCCGCCGTTCGTTTTCGTCGGATGATCCTTGCGGGGCTTCTTCGGGGGAAACCATGTCGCCGTATTGCGCCAAAACCAGATTGACGACCAGATCTTGCGGCTTGCCGTCGTTCAAGTGGCGGCGGATGAACAGGCGCAAGTCTTTCGCCGTTTCGTCAGAGGCGGATTCGATGTTTTCATCGGAACAAACCAGACAGCGGATTCTTTCCGCGATTTCCTGCGCTTCGGTTTCGACGGACGCAAAGTCGTCGGCGCGGGCGGGCAGGGCGGCGCAAAGTGCAATCAGCAGCAAATTAAGGATTTGTTTCATTTTGAAGCTCCCGTATCGGGGTAAGGACATTTTGCAAATAAAAATCTTCGGTCAGAACGCCGCCAATCTCGTAGACCGCCATGCCTTTGCCGTCGGTCAGATAGATTGCGGGAACCGTCCAGGCGCGCAGCCCTTTCGTCCATTCGGAATTGTCATCCAGCGCAACGGTGTCGAACGGATTTTCCGTTTTTTGAAACAGCTTGTCCAGCCGCTGCGGCGTGTCGCGGACGGCGATGCCGATTAACGGCAGGTCTTTGCGTTTGGCGATTTTTGCCAGCACGGGCAATTCGTGCAGACACGGTTTGCACCACGAACCGAAGAAAACAATCATCGCGGGACGGTCGGGCAGGGATAAAACGCCGTCGGCGCCGTAAAGCGGAATTTCCGCCCTCGGGATTTCCAAAACGCGGGGAACAAGCGCCGTTTCCGTACGGAAATCCAACCTGACCACGTTCAACAGGTTTGACAACACCGCCGTTAAAACAAACAAAACCGCAAAACCGTAAATTTTCATCGTTCGCGCTTCCAACACCAAGTCATAATACCCAAGCCGACAATCATCAGCAGCAGTCCGTCCCAGATCAGGCGGATTCCGGGATAAGTCATTGTTTTGATTTTCAACGATTCGTCGTCAAGGTCGATTCGAATCAGCGAAACGGTCGGAAAATCCGAATGAAGAACCGTCATAGGAACTTTGTCCGCATTGTTCAAGGCATGCGCGCGCCCTTTTTTCGCAAAGGCGTAAAAACGGCGGTCGGCGGGCGCGTCTTCCGTTTTTTCCGCAAGCTTTTCGGTACGCAGTACGACGTTTTCCAAGTTGATTTCATTTTGCACGACAGCCGAGCTTTCGGATTCGCGAGCGAACAGCAGCGAAGTCGAAAACGCTGCGGACAGAATCAGAAAGCCGACGGCGCACAGCGTCAAGCCGTAATAAAACAGCGGCGTTTTTTTGACGGCTTGCGCCATTTCGGCAAAGCCGCCGATTTTTCGAAAGCGAAACAGCTTCAAAACGGTGCGCAGCAAAATCAATGCGGGCAGGCAATACAGGACCGCCGCGCGTTTTTCGGGGGGCAGGCACAGCGTAAAGACGCCGACTGTTCCCCAAAACGCCGCGAAACCTTTTGCCGACGGCAAAGTCCAGCCTTTTTGCACGGATTTGCGCAAAAAAGCGATGCCGGCGAAAACGGCGAACAAAAACAGGTGAACGACGAAAACCCGCCGCAGCAAATCGGGCAGCAGCCGCAGCGGCAGATCGGGAACGAACATAAACAGCGCGGGCAGCAGGGCAATCAGCCCGATGCTTAACCCCGCGGACAGGCAGGACGCCGCCGCCAAACCGACGAAGCTTTCCCGCGAAAACAGGGAAAACGGCGCGTCTTTTTCGGCTTTTCCCGACAAAGCCGCCATAAAAAACAGCAAAAAGCTGGTCAATCCGAACAGTCCGCATACCGCTGTGACGGGATTGGGGAAATAGACGTCAAACGTATTCAGGGCGAATAAACGGTATTCCGCGGCAAAAAAATCCGCTCCCAAAAAAAACGTCAGCGCAACGCCGAACGCGACAATCCAGCGGGAAAACACGGTTGAAAGCTTGGCAAAATAAAGCATCAGCAGCTGTCCCGCCGCCAAAACAAGGGCGGCTGTTTCCAGCGACGCGGCGGGCAGCCATCCGAAAAATCCGGATCTGTCCGTCGAAACCAAACGGTTTATGAACTCCAGACCGCTTGCCGCCAGCATCAGCATCAGCGCGGTTTGTGTCGAACGGATTTGCGGGGCGACGAACGGTCGCGCTTTGGACGCCATGCAAACGGCTTTGACCCATCCCGTCGTCAAAACGCCGAATGCGAAAAACAGAAACACCCGTTTCAGCGTGTACGGCGCGTTCAAAGCGTCGCCTTTCAGTCCCAAGCCCTCCAGCGGGGGATTTTCGATGCGGATGAACGGATTTGCGGTCATAATCATCAAAACCGTCATCAGAAACAAAATGCCGCCGCAGGCGAACAGATACCGTCCGCGTTCCTGATACGTCGGCAGATCCGTTTTGGAAAAATTCATCAAAGCGCACAATCCCAGCACCGCCAAAAACACAAAGAAATAGCCTTCGCGCGCGGCTAGGATTGCGGGGAACAGCAGGTTTAAAGGCGTTTGCGACGAAAAGTTTTCGAACACGATCGCAACCGAAAAATCCCGCGCGGCGTATCCCGCCGCCAAAACGGCAAGCGACGCCAGCAGCAGACACACGCCGAACACCAATCCGCGGAATCCCAGCTTGATGGCGACAGCCGCGCCTTTCGACCACAGCGTCGGCATCAAAAGCGCGGTTTGCAGTCCCAAAACCGCCGTAGCGAAAAGCAAAGTGTAATGCGCCAGTTCGATAAACATTTTGTCCCCGTCGATAAAAAACACCGAACCAGTATAATGCCGAAAGTTTAAAAACGATACCCTTTTTTGAAGGGGGAAAAATATGTCTTTCCTTTCCATATAAGGTATGGTAATTTTCTGACAGGTAAAAAGTTTGACAGGGAAAACTTTTATGGATACGGCAAGCGAAAAAGTGAACTTTACCGCGCTGAAGGCGGGGGATTGCGGGGTTATCGACGCTTTTGAAAAAGGGCAAAGTCCGATGTACCGCAAAAAACTGCTGGCGATGGGATTGACGCCGGGGACGGCGTTTGAGGTGCTGCGGGTCGCGCCCTTGGGCGATCCTTTGGAAATTTCAATCCGCGGATATTCGATTTCTTTGCGTCGGGCGGAAGCCGCGGGCATCATTGTGGTAAAGTCATGACGAAGACAGTTGCTTTAATCGGAAATCCGAACTGCGGGAAAACGACCATTTTCAACGCTTTGACGGGCGCGCACCAATACGTCGGCAACTGGCCCGGCGTGACCGTTGAACGCAAGTCGGGATTTTTTGAATACAACGGGCAGAAAATCGAAGTCGTTGATCTGCCGGGGGTGTATTCGCTGAGTGTGATTTCCGCGTCGTCGCAGGACGAACGCATCGCCCGCGACTTTTTGCTGTATCAAAAGCCCGATTGCGTCGTCAACGTCTTGGACGCGGCGAATTTGGAGCGCAACCTGTATATGACGGTGCAGCTGTTCGAAATGAAGCTGCCCGTGATTTTGGTGCTGAACATGATGGACGCGGCGGCGGCGGCGCATGTCAAGGTCGACGTGCTGGCTTTGGCGCACGCGTTTCAGGCGCCCGTGATTCCGATGGTGGCGTCAAGGGCGCGCGGCGTGAACGAACTGAAGCGTCAAATCGCGGAAACAACCGTTCAAATTCACGAAAACTTTACCATTCCTTATCCGCCCGAAGTTGAAAAAGTGCTGAGTGAAATGATCCCCGAGCTGCAGCCTTTGGCGGACAAAAACGGGTGGTCGGCGCGGTGGCTGGCGGCGCATTTGCTGGACGGCGACAACGACGCGAAATTGACGCCGAATCCCGACTTTGTGCGCAAATACGCCGCGCGGTTCGACGAAGATACCGACACGCTGATAGCGGATGCGCGCTACGGCTTGATTAACGGTTTGGCGAAAAAAGTCATCAAGCGCGAGGACCGCTTGTCGCGTTCCCTGTCCGAAAAGCTGGACAAGATCGCTTTGGGCAAGTATACGGGGATTCCGCTGTTTCTGGTTGTAATGTATTTGATGTTCGTCTGGACGATTACCGTCGGCGGGCTGCTTATCGACCCGATTGACGAATTCGGCGAAACGTATCTGGTCGGCGGTTTTTCGAATTTGCTGACGTATCTGCACGCGCCCGAGGGGCTGAACATTCTGCTGTCCCAAGGCGTGGGGCGCGGCATCAGCACGGTGGCGACGTTCATTCCGCCCATCGGGTTTTTGTTTCTGTTTTTGTCGGTGCTGGAAGATTCGGGCTATATGGCGCGCGGGGCGTTCGTGATGGATAAAATGCTGCGCAGTTTCAATTTGCCCGGAACGGCGTTCGTGCCGATGATTGTGGCGTTCGGCTGCACCGTTCCCGCCGTCATGGGGACGCGTATTCTGTCCAGCATGCGCGACCGTTTGGTAACGCTGACAATGACGCCGTTTATGTCCTGCGGGGCGCGGCTGCCCGTGTACGCTTTGTTTGCGACGGCGTTTTTTGCCAAAAGCGGTTCGAATATCGTGTTTCTGCTGTACCTTATCGGGGTGGTTGTCGCGATTTGCACGGGGCTGATTATGAAAAGGACACTGCTGAAAGGCGACCCCGTGCCGCTGATTTTGGAAATTCCGCCCTATCATCTGCCGATTCTGAAGAATATTCTGCGCAGCACTTGGGACAGACTGCACGGCTTTATCGTCCGCGCGGGCGTGCTGATTGTGCCGCTGGTCATCGTGCTGAACGTTTTGAACGCCGTCGACATCAAGGGCAACGCCGTTCCCGCCGACGAATCGGTGCTGTCGTCCATCGGCAAAGCGGTAACGCCCGCGTTCCGTCCTTTGGGCATTGCCGATGAAAACTGGCCCGCGACGGTCGGGCTGTTTACGGGCGTCATGGCGAAAGAAGCCGTTATCGGTTCTTTGGACGCTTTGTATGCCGCGACAGGCGACGGGGACACGGCGGGCGAACGGCTGGTCGAATTTTTCGACGGCAAAATCGGGGCGTTTGCATATCTGCTGTTTATTTTGATGTATGTGCCGTGTCTGTCGGCTTTGGGTGCAATCGGCAAAGAGTTCGGCGCGAAATGGGTCGGCTTTACGGTGTTGTGGACGACGGGGCAGGCGTATGCGCTGTCGACTTTGTTCTATCAAGCTACTACAATGAACAGACACATGACGTTTTCGCTGTGCTGGATAGCGGGCGTGATTGTCGCGGAAATCGCGGTGTACGCTTTGTTGCGTTTTTTGGGAAACAAGGGGGAACAGCTATGATTTTGTCGGACATCAGGGATTATGTGCAGGAACAAAAGCAAGTGTCGCTGAAGGACATTTCCATTCACTTCGATCTGCCCGAATCGGCGGCGGAAGAAATGGTTGAACATTGGATCCGCAAGGGCAAAATCAAACGGCTGCATCCCGACGGCGCGGCATGCAATTGCGCGTGCGGACACAAATGTTCCGATTGTCCCGCGCAATGCGGCTTTACCTATCAATGGGCGGACGAAGCGTAGCCGTTTTCCGCTGAATCAATGTCCGTACTTCAGCATTGCCACGCCTGCGGTAATCAGCAAAACGCCCAAACCGCGCATCAGCGTCATTCCGTCGTTGAAAAACAGCACACCGATTAAAAACGTGCATCCCGTTCCGATTCCCGTCCACACCGCGTAAGCCGTGCCGATGGGAATTTCCTTTTGTGCCAGATACAAAAACACGCCGCTTAAAACCATGGCGACGCCCGCAAACACCAGCCACGCAACTTTGTGCGCCGTCGTGTCCGCCAGTTTCATTCCCAAAGGCCAGCCGACTTCGAACGCGGCGGCGATGATTAAATTCAGCCAAGCCATTTTTTTCATCCTTTCATAAAAAAAACACCGCATTTTCCGTCTTCAAAGGCCTAACGGCGGAAAATAAGGTGTTTGTCCGTTCCACCCGGCGGCGGAACAAAAGCACAGTATCAGCCGACCGAAAGTTTGTCAACTGTGGATAACGCATATAACCGTATGATTTTATAAAAACTTTTTTGCCCCGATTTGAAAAAACAGCTTTGAGAACGCCGTTTGTTTCTGTATCCTTGAATCATACGCAACACAGAAACGGGAGGAAGCCATGGAATTGAACGTACTTTTGGCTGTCGGCGGCGCGTTGCTGCTGATGAGTGTTTTCGCCAACAAAATTTCCAGCAATCTGGGCATTCCTTCTTTGTTGATTTTTCTTGCCGTCGGGATGCTGGCGGGATCGGACGGCGCGGGTTTTCATTTCAATTCCGCAAAAACCGCCAATGACATCGGCACGGTCGCTTTGGCGTTTATTTTGTTTTCCGGCGGGTTGGAAACCGAATGGAAATCCGTTAAACCCGTTTTGGCGCGCGGCACGCTGCTGTCGACCGTCGGGGTGGTGCTGACGGCGGGATTTATGTTCGTGTTCAGCTATTACCTGCTGCATTTGGGGATGACGATGTCGCTGCTGATCAGCGTGATTGTGTCGTCAACCGATGCACCCGCCGTGTTCACGATTTTGCGTTCCAACAATCTGTATTTGAAAAACGACCGTATGAAGTCCGTTTTGGAATTCGAATCGGGCAGCAACGATCCCATGGCGGTGATTTTGTCCGTTGTTGCAATCTCTATGCTGACGGGCGGGGACGTCAATGCCGCGGCGGCTTCGCTGAATTTGGTTCTGCAGCTGACTTTGGGCATCGTTTGCGGCATTGTGTTCGGCAAGCTTGCCCTTTTGATGCTGAAAAAATGGTCGTTCGTGTATCAAGGGCTGTATCCCGTGTTCGGCGTGGCGGTCGTGTGTCTGGTGTTCGGATTGACTCAAATTCTGAAAGGCAACGGCTATTTGGCTTTGTATACGGCGGGCATTATCATGGGCAACGCGTCCTATCCGTACCGCAATCCGTTCATTCAGTTTCAGTCGGCGCTGGCGTGGGTGCTGCAAATCGCAATGTTCCTGACGCTGGGACTGCTGGTCAATCCCAGCGAATTGAAAGCCGTGTTTTGGCAAAGCTTGGACGCAACGGTGTGTTTGGTGTTCTTTGCGCGCCCGCTGGCGGTGTTTTTGTGCCTGATAAAAAGCGAATACACCACAAACGAAAAAATCTTTGTCAGCTGGGCGGGCTTGAAAGGATCCGTGCCGATTATTCTGGCGACCTATCCGCTGATGGCGGGAATCGAAAACGCAGGGTATCTGTTCAATCTGATTTTCTTTATGGTGATCATATCGGTGCTGTTCCAAGGGCGTTCTTTGGCGGGATTGGCGAAATTACTGGATTTGAGTCAGCCCGAGGAAACTACGCCGCCAGCGGAAAAGCAGGCTTAGCCGCAGCCGCCGACCGTGATTTTGGAAATGCGCACGGACGGCTGACCGACGCCGACGGGAACCATTTGCCCGCCTTTGCCGCACGAACCGATGCCGTTGTCCAGACACGAATCGTTCGCCACCATGTCAATCGCGTTCATTACCTCGATTCCGCTGCCGATAAGGGTTGCGTCCTTGATCGGCGCGGTCAGTCTGCCGTTTTCAATCAAGTACGCTTCGGCGGACGTGAACACGAACTTGCCCGAAGTGATATCGACCTGACCGCCGTGGAACGTTTTGGCGAACACGCCCTTTTTCACCGAAGCAATCA
Source organism: Alphaproteobacteria bacterium UBA2903 (assembly GCA_002349565.1). Lineage (GTDB taxonomy): Bacteria > Pseudomonadota > Alphaproteobacteria > CAAGCB01 > CAG-977 > UBA2903. The sequence continues at coordinate 28,764 of DEDN01000004.1, forward strand.
GTTCGGCGGGGTCTTTGTCGCCGTCGGTCATAAACGTATTCGTCATGCGCACCTGCGGCACGCAGGAATAGGATTCGCGCCGCCCGTTGCCCGTCGGGGCGCGGTTCATCAGCCGCGCGTTCATGCGGTCAAGCATATAGTTCTTCAAGATGCCGTCTTCGACCAGCACGGTGCGTTCGGACGGCGTTCCCTCGTCATCGATACTGATTGAGCCGCGGCGGTCGGGAATCGTGCCGTCGTCCACAATCGTAATGCCTTTGGCGGTAACCTGTTCGCCCAATTTTCCCGAAAAAACGGACGTTCCTTTGCGGTTAAAGTCGCCTTCCAGTCCGTGACCGACCGCTTCGTGCAACAAAACGCCGCACCAGCCCGCGCTCAGCACAACGGGCATTTCTCCGGCGGGGGCGGGAACGGAATCCAGATTCAGCAACGCTTCGCGCACCGCTTCGTTCGCCATATTCCGCCAGACTTCGGGGGCAATCAAGCGGTCGTACAAATACCGTCCGCCGCCGCCGAACGAACCGCTTTCCATTCTGTCGCCCGACTTTGCAACGACGCTGATGCGCAAGCTGACCATCGGACGGATGTCGGAAGCTTCGCGCCCGTCCGCCCCGATAACGCAAACGACCTGCCATTCTGCGGACAAAGACGCGGAAACCTGCACAATGCGGGGATCTTTGGCGCGGGCATACGCGTCGATTTCCTGCATCAGCGCGACTTTTTTATCAAAAGAAAGCAGATTCAGCGGATTTTCGTCCGTATACAGCTTGACCGCAGGCTTGGCGGGCGGCAAATACAAGCTTCCCGCATAGCCTTGTTTTATCGGAGCGACGGCAGCCGCCGCGTTTTTCAAAGCGGTTTCGGAAATATCGTTTGAAATGGCGTGCGCGAACGTTTCGCCGACCATCGCGCGCAGTCCGAATCCCGTCGAAGCGTTAAACGCCGTGCTTTTGATTCTACCGTCGTCCAGCGTGATGTGTTCGCTGAGACAATGTTCCAAAAACAAATCTCCGTCGTCGCATCCCGCCAGCGTGTTTTGCACGGTCTTGACGGCGGCGTCGCGGTCGATTTTATCGAAAAACAGGGAATCGGATATGCCGTTTTGAATCATTATTAACTTTCCTTTTTTGACTGTTTCGAATATATATAATTCAGAATGTTTAAAAAATAAAGCCAAGACAGGAGGTCTTTGATGTTTCCTTTGGTCGGATTACTGGTGGTTGTCGGCAGCGTCGCGGGCGGTTTTTTGTGGGGCGGCGGACATTTTTCCGTTTTATGGCAGCCCGGCGAATTCCTGATTATCGGCGGCGCAGCGTTCGGATCGTTCTTGATTGCAAACCCGCCGAGCGTCGTTATCGGCACGTTGAAAGCCCTGCCCCGAATCTTTGGCAAACCCCGCTACGACAAAAAAAGCTACACCGAAGCTTTGGCGATGATGTATTCGTTTTTCAAGCTCGGCAAATCCAAGGGCAACATGGCGCTTGAACCCCATATCGAAGCCCCCGCGAACAGCGATATTTTCAAACGCTTTCCCCTGATTACGAAAAATCACGAAGCCATGGACTTTATGTGCGGGTATTTGCGCCTGCTGACGTTCGGATCGCCCGAACCGCACGAAATCGAATCCGTCATCGATGCGGAATTGGAAGGAATCGAACACGAAAAGACCGCTTATTCCGACGCTTTGAACCGTGTTGCGGACGCGACGCCGGGGCTGGGCATCGTCGCGGCGGTGCTGGGCGTGATTCACACCATGGGCGCGATTACCGAACCGCCCGAAGTGCTGGGCGAACTGATCGGCGCGGCTTTGGTTGGAACGTTTTTCGGCGTGCTGACGGCGTACGGCTTTATCGCGCCTTTGGCGTCCGCGGTTGCAAACGTGATGAATCCCGAACAGGAATATCTGAACGTGATTAAAGCGGGGCTGATGGGACACATCGAGGGCTACGCCCCGCAAGTGTCGGTCGAATTTGCGCGCAAAACCTTGCCGCCCGAAGTCCGTCCCTCCTTTGCCGAAGTCGAAAAAATCTGCGCGGAGCTGTAAGTCATGGCGGACAAACAGGGACGCACGATTGTCATCAAACGGATTAAAAAAGGCGGACACGGTCACCACGGCGGCGCGTGGAAAGTGGCGTATGCGGACTTTGTGACCGCGATGATGGCGTTTTTTTTGCTGATGTGGCTGCTGCAAACGGCGTCGCAGGAACAAAAGGAAGCGATTTCCTATTACTTTACAACGGGTTCCAGCGGCAAAGGCGCAGGCGAATCCATTGTAACGGGCGGTATGGAAAGTCTGGAAACCGTGGAAAAGCCTTATGCGATGCCTTTCGTCGGTTTTGACGGGTCAAGCGAATTTCCGGACTTTACCGAATCGCGCGAAGTGTTGATCAAAAAAGAAAAAGAGGCTTTCGACCGCGTGCGCATCGCGCTGGAGGAAGCAATGATGTCCGATGCCGCTTTGCTGGAACTGAACGACAGTTTGGTGGTCGGCGAAGTCAAGGACGGATTGCAAATTCAGCTGATTGATCAGCTCAACAAACCGATTTTCGAAAGCGGTACGGCAAAAATGACGCCGAACGGCGCGCGGCTGTCCAATTTGCTGGCGCGAGTATTGAAACAACTGCCGAACCCCATGCGCATCGAAGGACATACCGACGCCGTTCCTTATACGTTGGCAAACAAATCCTATACCAACTGGGAACTGTCGTCCGACCGCGCTTTGGCGGTGCGGCGCATGCTGGTTGCGCAAGGTGTTTCCGCCGACAGAATCGTCAGCGTAACGGGACGCGCGGCAACGCAGCCTTATCTGACCGAAGATCCGAAAGCTCCGCAAAACAGGCGGATCGTGATTGTTCTGAAATCGGCGCTGTCGCCGTAATCGCAAAAAGAACTTTTCGACGGGCAAATCATCATTGGTCTGAAATGCCCGCCACATCATTGACCGCGGGCGGTTTTCGGCTGGAAACAACACGGATTGACAATCAAATTCTCCTAGCCTACAAAAGAAAAGTCCGGCGTTGATAGCACCGGACGATTTCCTTAACATGGAAAGGAGTTGCTCTATAACTCCATCTCATAGTTATAGGATAGGAAATCCGTGGGCTTTTGTCAACGGATTTCCGGCAGCTCTTTTCCCAACGCGGTCATGTTTCCGCACGGAGGGTTGCCATGTTAAAATTTTTGGCTTTGCTGAGAATTTTAATTGAAATAATCATGCTGTTTTACGGCTGATTTTTCGGGGGCGTCGTTCGCGGCGCCCTCTTTTTTTTCGCCCGGAATCCGTGAAACCGAGAACAAAACAAGAAAATCCGTCAAATATTGGACGGATTTTTTATGTTTGACGGATTGAAAATAAAAACGGCGAAAACCCAAGGTTTCCGCCGTTTTTATGGTGGGCGCAGCAGGGATCGAACCTGCGACCCCTACCGTGTGAAGGTAATGCTCTACCGCTGAGCTATGCGCCCAATAGGAGTCGTTTTTTCTTATAGCCTTTTGCCGGCGGTTCGTCAATCGGAATTTTCAATCATAAAATCTGGCGTCTTTGTTGTCTGCTGTTACGGGACGCGAAGACAGCGCATAATCTTCCACCAAAAAATCCATCGGGTTTTTAATGCGTTCATCCCTGTTCGGATACGGGCGGGCTTCACCGCCGAACCCCGTCGTCATCAAAACGCGAAATCGTTTGACGGTCGGTTCTTCTTTTTCGGGCGTATGCTCGATAACGTCAAATTCAACCATCCAAATGCGGGGAAGCTGTTTTTTCACCAATCTGACGTTGACTTCCGCCGTCAATCCTTCCAGCATTCGCGCGTTCCAAACGTCGCGTTCCCCCAGAAAAGCCGAAAAGACGTGCCTCTCCGACGCCCATCGCAAAAAGCTGTTTTTACCCCAGCGGGCGTTCATTTCGTCGACATCGGGAACAATGGTGTGGCGCATGGTGACGTACTGTTTGATATACTGTTCCATCAGCAATTCGCTGGGATCGCCCCAAACCATATCCTTTTCAACGGGGTCGAGCCTGTAAAAACGTTTGTTGATCGCCAGCAGCCCCGGTTCGGACCGCAATTGCGGGGCAAGCATGTAAATGCCGCATCCCCAGATGACCGCTCCGCACAGCAAACCCGTGGCGACAAAAGCCATAACGCGCGACGTTTTCAAATAGCGGCGTTCGGGCATGGCGTTGACATGGACGCGTTCGGGGTACGCCCCCAGTTTGTCGTTGGTGCTTTCATCGATTTTTGAAAACAGGAACTTAAAGATCTTCATGCAGCTTCTCCGTCAGGCAGGATATCCGATTTTATTTTAAAAGGCAGTTAATTTTTTAGTTTATTTTTAACGCATAATATTTTAAAACAACGATATGCCAAAGATTCAGTATATAAAATCGCACTTGGTGCAGCTGCTTTCCATCCTGACGGTCGGTTTTCCGTTCGTCGGGTACAAGATTTTAATCGGACTGCTGATTCGCAATCTGTACGAAGGTCCGTTCGCCATCGCCGCATCCCTGCTGTTTATTCTGTGGGGATTGATTGATTTGGTTTTGAACGCGATTTGCCTGCACGCAATCACTTGCCGCGGCAACACACATTACCCGTCCTGTCTGCTGGCGCTGATTTTCCGCAAATGCAAACGTTTGGGATACTGGGAGGATTTGGGCGAAGCTCTGGACGTTATGCTGTCGTTCGTGCTGGTTGCCTACTACGTCGGCGGGGCGATGTACGGCTATCTGGACGGTCCGCAGGTCAAGGTCTGGAACATTTGCACGGTTTTCAATGTGCTGGGCGCGGGCATTGCGCGCATCGGGTCGTCGTTTACAAATAACCGCAATCCTTGAAAGACATAAATCCCGTTTTCGATACAATCAAATGATCGACAAGCGTGATATTCAGCGGTTTCAGCGCATCGCGCAAAGTCTGCGTCATCGTTATGTCCGCTTTTGACGGACGCAAATCGCCTGCGGGGTGGTTGTGAACGACGATGATCGACAACGCCCCCAATTCCATGGAGCGGCGGGCGACTTCGCGGGGATAAACGACAGTCTGATTGATCGTTCCCGTTTGCATGATTTCGTCTTTGATCAAGCGGGATTGAGAATCCAGAAACAGAATGCGCAGTGCTTCAATCTTCTTTTGCCCCATTGAGGCGCGGCAGTACGCTATCAAAGCATTCCAGCTGTTGATGACGGGAGTGTCTACGATTTGATTTTTCAGCATGCGAATCGACGCTTCGCGCACAAGGGCGAATAAAGCGACCGTGGAATCCTTGATGCCGCCGATGCGGGTCAATTCTTCGGGTTTGGCGTTCAAAGCGGCGGACAGACTGCCGAACGTCTGCAAAATTTCTTTTGCCAGCGGTTTGACGTCGCGTCTGGGAATCGCCGCCATTAAAATCGCTTCAAGCAGTTCGTAGTCTTGCAAAGTTTCCGCGCCGAACTGCAGAATCTTTTGACGCAAACGCTCCCGATGCCCCAAATAGTGGGCTTCGGGAGCGGCATCGTTTGTCGGCAAATCAGCCATTCGCGGACTCGATTTTATAAGGCGGACGGTCAAGTTTGGCGGGCGAGTAAGTGAAAATTTCGTATCCGTCTTTGGTTACCGCCAAAGAATGTTCGAACTGCGCGGACAGCGACATGTCGCGCGTGACCGTCGTCCAGCCGTCGGACAAGATTTTCAAATCGTCGCCGCCCAGATTGACCATCGGTTCGATGGTGAAAAACATGCCTTCTTTCAGCACCAATCCTTCGTGCGGGCGACCGTAGTTCAAAACGTTCGGTTCGGTGTGAAACACGCGTCCCAGTCCGTGACCGCAGAAATCCTTGACGACGGAACAGCGGTTCTTTTCCGCATACGCCTGCATCGCATGCCCGACGTCGCCCAAAGTCGCGCCGGGGCGGACCTGTTCGATTCCGCGCCACATCGTTTCGAACGTGATGTCGATCAGACGTTTGGCTTTGACGGGGATTTTGCCGACCGTGTACATGCGGCTGGTGTCGCCGTACCACCCGTCCAAAATGACGGTGACATCAATGTTCAAAATATCGCCGTTGACCAGCTTTCTGTCCCCGGGAATGCCGTGGCAAATGACGTGATTCAAGGAAATGCAGACGGATTTCGGATAACCGCGGTAGCCCAGGCACGCGGACACGCCGCCGTGGGCGTTGATAAAGTCGTCGCACAGCTTGTCCAGTTCGCCCGTTGTGATGCCCGCCTGCACATACGGGGCGATCATGTCCAGCGTTTCGGCGGCAAGCCTGCCTGCGCGGCGCATGCCTTCGTAATCCGCGGGACCGTGAATGATGATTTCTTTTGCCATGATGGTTCACACTTTCAAAAACTAAACGGCAGTCGCGCCGATATCCAAATTCCATGCACGGATACAGTACAGCCGCAGCAGATAATTTCCAAGCCTTTATCGCATAAATTTTTCAAAGCGGCGATATAATCCCCGTCCGCCATCCAGTCGGCTTTGACGCCCAAGCAGTCGATTCTTTGCGCTATCAGCAGCAAAACGGCGCGTCCGCCCTGATTCAAAACGGCTTCCAGTCCGTTCAAAACGTGGCGGCTGGCGGTGTACACGGCGTCTGGATACATCAGATCGACGCCTTTTTTGGCATATACGGGGGCAATGGCGGCAAAGCATTCGGGATAACGCGCGTCGGCGGGCAGCATCATCAGATCCAGAGCCACTTCGTCAGGGGCGGGGGATATGCTGCGGTATCCCGACAATTCGTACAGCGTGCCGCCGTTGATCGCTTCCAGCACCAGAGCCGTTTGAATGTCCAGATCGACACCGACCAGCGCGCCGCCCGATTGCGCCAGTTCCCAGCGAAAGCCCAGCTTTTTGTCGCGCGCGCCGTCGAACGCCAGCCAAATTTCGGTTTGCGGGGCGGACAGCCCTTTCAGCCGCGTGTCGTTCGGACAATACGCTGTGACAATCCGTCCGCTTTCCAAGCATGCGTCAATCAAAACGCCTGCGGTTCTTTCTATCAGCGAAGCTCTGTACAAGGGCGGCGAGAAGTTCATTTTTCCGACTAACCTTTTTTAACGCGTTTTCTTTTTGCCGAAAACGTGATATCCTAGACTAGTTTAAAAGAACCCGTGTCAAAGGTCAAAATGATTAAGAAATTTGTTTTTGCCGTTTTGTGTTTTTTGCCGTCCTTTTCCGTTTGCGCACAGTCGCCGGACGATCCGCTGCCCGAATCTTCGATTAAAATCAACTTGCCCCATTCAAACAGAACCAAAGACAATCTGGCGGATTCTCTGCTGGATTATTTGCTGACGAAAGGGTTTGCAAGCGTTGAAAATGCCAAGATCGGCTATTCTTTTTTCGAATTGCAGACGGGCGGACTGCTGTATTTCAAAGATTTTTCCATTCAGCTGACGAAAAGCGGCGTCGAAGGCGGACTGGTGTTCAAATCAATGACTATCAGCGTTAAGGAGCTGCTGCGCTTTTTTTCGACAAAAACGGTTACATTCGGCAAAGTGGACATTCAAGGGGCAACCGCCGACATTGCCGTCGGCAAACAAAAAAAACGGTTTTTGTTCACAGCCGACGAAATTCATATGACGGACACGGACTTGCTGCAGATCGGCGACAACGACGGCACGCCGGAGCTGCAAACCGTGTTTTCGGTCGCCGCGGTCGATGTTTCGAACGCGTGGTACGCCAATCCCGACAAATGTTTCGGCGCGCGGTCCGTTCAGCTGAAAAATATGGAGATTCACAACGGACCGTCGGCGGGGATCACTTTCCGCTCCGCCGTCGCCGATTCGCAAACGTTTGCAAACTTCGGCGAAATGGGGCGCGTGACCGAAAAGGCTTGCGGAAAACGCCGTTAAAGGCTAATAAGGAATCAAATTCCAAAAAGTTGAGGATGAAATGGATAACAACAATCAGATTTCTTTGACTTCCGGTGCGTTTTGCGCCCTTGTTTCCCCGTCGACGGGCGGGGCTTTGACGGCGTGGCGGTTTGTCAAGCCCGACGGCGAAGCGGTCGATTTGATGCGTCCCGCGCTGCCCGAAGCCATTGAGGAACATGCCGCCGACAAAACCGCGATGTTTCCGCTGGTGCCGTATTCCAATCGTATTCGCGGCGGGTATTTCATTTATTGGGGCATTCGGCGCACCGTTCCCAAAAATCATCCCGTCGTCCCCGATCCTTTGCACGGCGAAGGCTGGCAAACGGCGTGGGAAATCGTCGAAACGACGGAAAATTCAGCAACGCTTGCTTTCGATCACAACGGCAAAAGCGGTTTTCCGTTTGCTTATCATGCCGAGGAAACGTTCAAACTGGACGGCAATCAACTGATTGTTACATTGAAACTGACGAACAAAGGCGGTATTCCGATGCCGTGCGGGCTGGGCGTTCATCCGTTTTTCCCGAAAGACGACGATACGGTCGTGCGGTTCAAAAACAAAACGGTGTGGGCGCACGAAGCCGCTCCTCCGCGGGAAAAGCCGATTAAGGTTCCGCCCGAATGGCAGTTTGAAAAAGGATTGAAAATTTCCGATTTGGAACTGGACACCTGTTTCGGCGGCTTTGACGGCAAAGCGGAAATCGTTTGGGAATCGCGCAAGCGCAAAATCGACATTACGGCGTACAGCGATTTCGGACATGTCGTCGTTTGGTCGCCCGCGGGCGAAGACTTTTTCTGCGTCGAACCCGTGACCAACGCGAACGATGCGTTCAATCTGGCGTCGCGCGGTGTGGCGGGAACGGGCATCAAAACGCTTGCCCCGTCGGAAAGCCTGCGTGAAACCATTACTTTTGCGGTAACGGAACTTTAAGGAGATTTGACAGATGAAGCAGAGACATTTTACGAAAATCGTTTCCACGCTGGGACCCGCGTCAAGCGCGCCCGAAACCATCAAAGCTTTGGCGGAAGCGGGCGTCAACGTTTTCCGTTTGAATTTTTCGCACGGTTCGCACGACGCGCACCGCAAAAACGTCGCTTCCATCCGTCAAGCCGAAAAGGAAATCGGGCGTCCTTTGGCGATTTTGTGCGATATGCAGGGTCCCAAGTTGCGCATCGGCACATTCAAGGACGACAAGCATATCGAACTGCACGCGGGTGACAAGTTCCGTCTGGACATGTCCCCCGAAGCGGGCGATGAAACGCGCGTTTGTCTGCCGCATCCCGAAATCTTCAAAGCCATGGAAAAAGGCATGGATTTGCTGCTGAACGACGGTCTGGTTCGGCTGCGCATTACGGATTTCGGCGCGGACTACGCGGATACGGTAACGGTTACGGGCGGCATGCTGTCCAACAAAAAAGGCGTCAATGTTCCGGGCGTTCCTTTGCCGATTGACGCTTTGACCGAAAAGGACAAAAACGACTTGCAAGCCGCTTTGGACATGGGCGCGGATTATATCGGTCTGTCGTTCGTTCAGCGTCCCGAGGACGTTTTGCTGGCGCGTTCGCTGATTAAAGACCGCGCATGGATTGTGTCCAAAATCGAAAAGCCCGCGGCGTTGGAACACTTGGACGAAATCATCCGCCTGTCGGACGGAATTATGGTGGCGCGCGGCGATTTGGGCGTCGAGCTGCCCTCCGAACAGGTTCCCGTTTTCCAAAAGAAGATTGTGCGCGCCTGCCGCAAAGCGAACAAGCCCGTGATTGTCGCCACTCAAATGCTGGAATCCATGGTGGTCAATCCGACTCCGACCCGCGCGGAAGCGTCGGACGTCGCAACGGCGGTGTTCGATACGGCGGACGCGGTGATGCTGTCGGCGGAAACGGCGGCGGGGGCGTATCCCGTCGAAGCGGTGACGCTGATGAACAAAATCATTATGGCGGCGCAGGAAAGCGACGCTTACCGCACGTCTTTGAAAGCCGCGCGTCTGCCTGCGGAACAAACGCCCGAAAACGCGATTACGTCGTCGGCGTGGGTGATGTCGGAAACTTTGCCCGACGCCAAAGCGATTGTGTCCTACACGGTCAGCGGCGCGACGGCGGGGCGCGTGTCGCGCGAACGTCCGTACATGCCGATTTTGTGCATGACCAAATCCATGGAAGTCGCCCGCCGCATGATGCTGTTTTGGGGCGTTGAAAGCGTGGTTTGTTCGGCGAAAGACACGCTGAACGAAGTCAGCGCGCAGGCGGTTGATTATTGCCGCAGTCTGTATGACGCCGAAGCGGGGGACAAAATCATTTTGACAGCGGGACTGCCGTTCAACGAACGGGGCAACACGAACCTGCTGCACGTTATTACGGTCAAATAAAAAAAACAAACTCCATGAAAGCCCGCCTGTTCGGCGGGCTTTTTGCAAACCATGCGCGGGTAGGGTATTTTTTTCCTTGCCTGCGCGGGCGGACGGATTTAAACTGAAAAAAATCGCAAAAAAGGAGGATTTTATGGCTGTCAAAAAAAATGTTTCCGCAGGACGGGATGAGATTGTCCGCTTGAACCGCATTGCGGGACAGTTGGAAGGCATCCGTGCCATGATTGACGATCAGCGCGATATTCCCGATATTTTGACCCAGCTGCGCGCCGTTCGCGCCGCCGTCAAAGGGATGGAAATCAATTTGCTGACGAAACTGCTGCATTCGTATGCGGAAAAAGCTTTCACCGGCAAAGCCGAACGAAACGAAAAAATAGACGAGTTGATTGTTTTGCTTCGCCGCTACGGTGAAAATTAAAAAAAACGCAAGCTTTTAAAGCTTGCGTTTTTTTTGTTTAGCGGCTGTGCTGCTTGTGGCGCATCGCCAAAGTCATCTGTTTTTGTCCCTGCTGGTCGGCTTTGGGCTTGCGCGGGGCGTGCTTGTATTTGAAATAGCCGATTTTCTTGCGTTCTTTGGTTTCGACATCCAACGCCAAGCGGTCGTATTTGAAATACGGCTTTCTGAAATCGTTGTTTGCGTCATTCACGCCAATCCATTCTTCGGTTTTTCCGCCGGTTTCCCATGTTGCGTATTTCTTAAACGCCCGCATTTCCGCCATATTCGGAATAATGCACGCGCTCAGCCCCGTTTCCTGCGCGATTTTCATCACGTTGCGGCGCTGGGCGGGATCGCCGTGGATGGGAACAACCGTCGTGCGGCGCGGCGACGCGGCGGATACGATTTTGCAGATTTTCGCAACATCGCCCGAACTGGCGTGTCCCGAAGCGTGAATTGTGTACTTGTTCGGTTTGTAGCGGCTGGGGAAATAAGTGATACAGCCCTGCGCTTGGAATTTTTCCTCCAACGCTTTGTGCGTTTCCTCGCTGCCGGGGATGCAGGATTGCAAATCGTAAACATAAATCGGCAAATCTTTGCCTTTTCCCGACGTTTCACGCATTTCCGCCAAAGAAATATTTTTGTTGCGCCCTTCCGCGATTTTCAGCAAAGACGCGTCTTCGCCCTGCGTGCCCGTGCAGATGTAAAAACGGTTTTCGGGCGGCGTTCTTTGCGCGGTTTTCGAGTTCGCGGCAACGATTTTCATTTCAACGCCCGTTTGTTCGCGAATAATGTCTTCTAGCTTGTAGCCGCAGGCGTTCATCGCACGGCGCGCGTTGATAAGAGACGCACCGTCCAAAATCATCGTGCGGGGTTCCGTGCCTTTTTCCAAAGCTTCCTCCGCCAAAGCGGTCGCGACCGTGTGCAAACGGTGGCATGACGAAGAAATCACGCCCGAAATAATCGGACCGTTTTCGGATTCTTTCAAAATCTCGCGCAATCCTTTTTTGACTTCGGATTCGCCGATGGTTTCGCCTTTGCCCGTCGAAGACGTCGAATCGATAAACAGATAATCGATTCCTTTGGACGCGACGGCGGCGACCTTTTCGTCGTCAAAGCCTTGACCGAGCGGCACTTTTGCCGTTTTGAAATCGCCCGTCGTCATCATGCGCGTGCCGTCGGGGCTTTCAATCACAAAGCCGACCGCGTCGGGAATCGAATGGGATACGGAAAACGGCTCAATCTTGAATCCGTTGACTTCAAACGTTTCGTCGGGTTTGAAAACGTGGAAATTCGGAAATTCCTCTTTGCGGATACCTGTACCGAGCAGACTGTTTTTAATCAGCTTTTCGGCAAAAGCGGTGCAATGAACGGTCAAATTTTCGCCTTTGGCGCGTTTTTCTTCGAATTCGGCGCGCTTTAAATTCATCAAATGCGCCAAACCGCCCATGTGGTCGGCATGCCCGTGCGTAATCAGAATATCGTTCGATTCGGGCATTACGGGAATAAAGCAGTCGTAGCCTGTTTCTTCTTTTTTGCAAAACAGGGAACCGTAATCCACCTGAACGGCGCCCTTGGTTTCACCCGTTTCGTCGGTATAGGAAAACTCGTAACCGTTTCCGCCGATGTGGTCGGCGTTGTTGCCGCCCGCGGATTTCCAAGATGTATAAGCCTCTGCCATAGCTGTGTATCCTTTAGTCTATGTTTTCCGAAGGGATTTTTTCGGCGTCTTCGGGAAACTGGATACCGACCCAAGCATGAATGACGGCTTCCATATCGTCGTCGTCTGGAACGGACGAATCGTCAAAACCGTCCAGCTTTGCGACCATATCGCGCAATTCGTCGTATTCCAAAACGGATAAATCGGTCTGCGGATAAAGTTTTTCCAAGGCGTTAGCCAATTCGTCAACGTCAGACCAAGTCAATGCCATTATCGGGTATCCTTTTATTGAAGCGGGGAATTTTCCCCTGTTGGAATCCATAGTATCCGACGGATTTGTCCAAAGCAAGGCTTTTTTGAAAAAATATCGACAAAAAAAAGAAGACTCCAACAGATTGTTTTTATTAAAAAACAAAAAAAATCGGCAGATTTGAAACCTGCCGATTTTGTCGAATTTTTTATTTTTAAACCATCTTAACGACCGCGTCCTGCCGCCGCTTTCATCGCCGCCGCTTGCGTCTGTTTTTGTTTTTCCTGCTGTTTGCGGCGTTCGTCGATTTCCGCATACATCGGGGCGACCGTTTTGGCGCGATGCGCAACACCCATGTGTTCCGCTTTGTACAAGTTCGGATATTTCGCGGGATTGACGCAAGACGTATAGTTCGGTTTCACAGGCTGATTTTCGCGGGTAAAGCCGTATTTTTTCGGATCGTAAATCATTTCGTCCGTGTACGGGATTTTGATGGTGCGGGTTTCACCTTCGCGAATGCCCGCCAGCTGCGGATCCATAATGTCGTGATGCCACTGGTCATGCGGATACAGCGGGGTCAGGATGAAGTTCGAAAATTCGTTTTTGCCGCCGCCGTGCAAAGCCTGCTTGTGGTGAACATTCAATCCCGGAGGACAACGCCCGTTGCGCATGCCTTCCAAATCGCGGTCGGTCAAGCTCAGCTTTTCGACCAGTTCGGCTTCGTGTTCTTTGACCAGCATTTTCAAAAATTTCGATCGAACACCTTCTTTTTCACGCGTGCCGCTGAATTCTTCGCGGCGGTCTTCGCGCACTTTTTTGGGCGGAACGGTATATTCGACTTCTTTCAATTTCAAGCCGTGAATCGTATCGAAGGAAAATTCGCCTTTGCGCTGTTCCTGAGTATATTTGCCCTGCGGGGAAAAAGCCCCCTTGGCGGAACCTTTTTGCTGGTTGGCGCGGCGTTCGTCCTTGTTCGGGCGGGGACGTTTTTCATGAACGTAATTATAGCCGACATTCTGTTTTTCAAAATCAATTTCAGCAGCCATGGCTTTAAATCCTTTATTGGTGGAAGGGCGCTTTTCTCAAGCTCTTGACAAAAATATACAAAATCCCGAAAAACTTGTCCAGTCAAAAAAGACTGGTTTTCAAAATATTTTTCATCCGCTTCAGACAAAAAAAAGCGTTAAATCCGCTCTGCCGCAAAGAGTCTGTCGGGGGCTTCGATTTGACTTTGCGCGGCAATCAAGGGGATGTCAGCCGCGTTTGTTTGCTCCGCCGCCTTTATCAATCCCCAAACCGACGACACGGCTTTTGCCATCGATTCGGGCAAGCGGGATGTTTTGACAAAATTCGCGACCAGCAAAGCCGCCGTCATATCCCCCGCCCCGCAGCAAACGGAAGCGTTAAATTTCAGCTTCGGCGTTGCTACCCTCCATGCGGCGCCGGCTTCAACCGTCAAAGCCGCCAAGCCGTCCGTTCCGACGGGCAATCCCGTAACGACGACCGCTTTCAGCCGTCCGTTTCCGATTAAACGGCGCGCGGCGGCTATCGCGTCCGATTCCGAATTTACGTTTTGATTCGCCAGCCAGCCCAGTTCAAACCTGTTCGGCGTGATAAAGTCGGCGGCGGGAACGGCGCGGTTTTTCATAAAATCGGGAATGTCCTTTGCGACATACAAAGTCCCGTTGTCGCCCATCACGGGGTCGCAGCAGTAAAAAGCGTCGGGATTGGCTTGGCGCACCCGTTCAACGGCGTTCAGGACGACTTCGCCCGTTTCTTTCGCGCCCAGATAGCCCGACAGCACGCCATCGCAGTTGTTCAGTCCCGAACAGACCGCCAATCCGTCAATCAGCTTTTTCAGATGCGCGGCGGGAAAGACGTCGCCCGTCCAGCCTTTGATTGCCGTGTGATTGGAAAACTGCAACGTATCAAGTCCCCACGCTTCGACGCCCGCCCTTTGCAGGCAGAACACGGCGGCGGAGTTGCCGACATATCCCGCGACGACATGGGATTGAACGGTCAAGACTGCCATTATTCAGCCTCTTGCTCTTCGGCGGGGATGTCTTGGCAGCGGAAATAAACGCGGTGAGGCAAAAACACGCGGCACGTCCAATAACTGTGTCCGTCGTAAGCGGGTTCGCGATTCGTTTTCGCGCATTCTTCGCGCGCCATGCGGATGATTTCGTTTTCGTTGGTCGCAAAGCCGTTATAGCAAATCGCGACTCTGTCGGGCGTCGATTCGCCGACCGTGCGGGGCGATCCGCCTTCGCGTCGGGCGTCAACAAAAGGCGCGCACGCCGTCAGCGCCGCCGTCAGTAAAAAAGCTGTCAAAAAACGTTTCATCATTTGCCGCTTCCTTTGAAAGGCTTTTATTTTCCCCGAAAAAGCCCGCATATTCAACAAAGAAATCATTTTTTTTCGTTTCGCAAAGCTATGGTTGATTTTATGCGCCCGTTTCGCTTATGCTTTACGCAAAGCTGATTGAAACGCAAAGGACTTTTCATGATTATACAAAAACGCCTGCTCACCCGTTGCGATTTTGACGGACTGGTGTGTTCCGCCCTGCTCAAAGAACTGGATTTAATCGATGAAATCCGATTCGTCCATCCCAAAGACATGCAGGACGGCAGAATATCCATTTCCAACGGCGACATCACCGCCAACCTGCCTTATGTCGAAGGCGTGTACATCGCGTTCGACCACCATATCAGCGAAAACACCCGCGTTATCAGCCCTCCCAACTATATCGTTTATCCGAATTCTCCGTCCGCCGCGCGCGTTGTCTACGAATACTACGGCGCGGAAAAGCGTTTCAAAAACATTCCCGTCGAATTGATGAAAGCCGTCGACAATGCCGATTCGGCGCGTTATACGGTTGACCAAATCAAAAACCCGACGGATTGGACTTTGCTGGCGTTCATCACCGATCCGCGCACGGGATTGGGACGGTTCAAAAACTTCCGCATCGGCACTTACGACTTTATGCTCAAACTGACGGATTTGTGCCGCAAACACCCGATTAACGAGATTTTGAACGACCCCGATGTCAAAGAACGCGTCGATTTGTATTACGAACATCAGGACAAGTTCATCGACCAGCTGAAACGCTGCACGACAATTCACAAAAACGTCGCGCACATCAACTACCGCGATCAGGACGTCATTTATGCGGGCAACCGCTTTATGGTGTACGCTTTGTTCCCGCAAACGAACATATCGGTTCACGAAATTTGGGGCAAAAACAAGCGCAACGTCGTTTTCGCGGCGGGCAAGTCAATCTTCAACCGCACCTCCAAAATGAACATCGGCGAGTTTATGCTCCAGTTCCACGGCGGCGGACACATCGCGGCGGGAACGTGCCAAGTTCCCGTTCAAGACGCCGAACAGGTGCGCGAAGCCATTATCACCGCGATGAGGCAGGACGTTTAAAAATGACGGCGGATCGTTTTCGGTTGGTGACACGCAGCGACTTTGACGGGCTGGTGTCGGCGGTTTTGTTCAAAGAGCTTGACCTTATCGACGAAATCAAGTTCGTTCATCCCAAGGATGTTCAGGACGGCTTGGTTGACATTCGCCAAGGCGACATCATCACGAATCTGCCGTATTCGAAAAACGCGTCCTATGTTTTCGACCACCATATCAGCGAACTGGCGCGCGTGGGACACAAGAGCAACAGCTATTTGAATCCAAACGCGCCGTCCGCTTCGCGCGTCGTGTGGGAAACATTCGGCGGTAAAGACCGCTTTAAAAACGTGTCCGAAGAAATGATGGCGGCGGTCGACAAAGCCGACACCGCGAACTACACGCTGGACGAAATTCTGCACCCGACGGGATGGACGCTGCTCAGCTTTATCATGGACGCGCGCACGGGATTGGGGCGGTTTCACAACTTCCGCATTTCGAACTATCAGCTGATGATGAATCTGATAGAATTCTGCCGCTGTCACGACCCCGAGGAAGTCCTTGACATGCCCGATGTCAAGGAACGCGTCGATTTGTATTTTTCCCAGCAGGAAAAATTCAAAGAACAGCTGAAAAAGCAAACGACCGTTTACAAAAACCTTGCCTACGTCGATATGCTGAACGAAGACGTCATTTACGCGGGCAACCGCTTTATGGTGTACGCTTTGTTCCCCGATGTCAACGTGTCCATGCACGCGTTGTGGCGCGTCAACGGACAGCGCATCGTGTATGCGGTCGGCAAATCGATTTTCAACCGTTCGAACATCATCAACATCGGCGAATTGCTGCTGGGCTACGGCGGCGGCGGGCATGCGAACGTCGGGACGTGCCAAATCGACCTTGACCAAGCCGCCCGCGTCAAAGACGAACTGATCGCCGTTTTGACCGACCCGCAATATACGGAAACGGTCGAAAAAGCGTAAACGAAAAAGCCCGTCTTGCAAGGCGGGCTTCTTTTCAAGCTTTCGGTGCGGATTTTTTAACTCGTGCTTTGCGGTGTTTTTTGATTTGGGCGTTTTTGACGTATTCGCCGACGCACAGGCTCAAATCGCGCAAGTGGTTGTCGAACGTGTGATTCGCATGCGGGAACAGTTTGTAATCGATATGCACGTTGCGCTGACCCGACAGCTTGTCCGCCAAAGCGCAAACGGAGGCTTCTGGGATTTGTTCGTCCGCGCCGCCGTGAACGATCAGTCCCGATGCGGGGCAGGGCGCCAAGAACATAAAATCTTTTGAATTGGCGGGGGGGGCGACGGAAATAAAGCCCGAGATTTCGGGACGGCGCATCAGCAGCTGCATACCGATCCACGCGCCGAACGAATATCCCGCAATCCAGCATGTTTTGGCGTCTTTGTTGACCGTTTGCAGCCAATCCAGAGCCGCCGCCGCGTCGCTCAGTTCGCCGACGCCCGCATCATACGAGCCTTGAGAATGTCCGACTCCGCGGAAATTAAAGCGCAATACCGAAAAACCCAATGCGGCGAAAGTCTGAAACAGCGTGTAGGATACGCGGTGGTTCATATTGCCGTTCGGCATCTGCGGGTGCGGATGCAAAATCAAAGCCAAGGGCGCGTCAGGGGTTTTGCCTGCTTGATAGCGTCCTTCCAGTCGTCCTTCCGGACCGTTAAAAATCACTTCGGGCATATTGAAACCTTGCAAAGTGTGAGTTATACAATAGAAAACACTATTTTAGCGAATCGCAGGCTCAATGTTCAAGCATATCAAAGAAGAATTATTTTCAAAATTGTCCGAAGATATCGATTCTGTTGTCGAACGCGACCCCGCCGCCCGTTCGAAAATCGAGGTTTTCCTTTGTTATCCGGGGGTTCATGCGATAATTCTTTATCGCTTTTCCCATTTTTTATGGGGCAAAAAATTTTTTACGGCGGCGCGAATCATTTCGTCTTTTGCGCGGTTTTTGACGGGAGTCGACATTCATCCCGCCGCGCGAATCGGGCGCAGGTTGTTTATCGATCACGCCACGGGACTGGTCATCGGCGAAACGGCGGAGATTGGCGACGATGTAACGCTTTATCACGGCGTGACTTTGGGCGGAACGTCAACGCAAAAGGGCAAACGTCATCCGACTTTGGGCAATCGCGTGATTGTCGGCGCGGGGGCGAAACTGTTGGGACCGATCGAGATCGGCGACGACGCGCGCATCGGATCGAATGCCGTTGTGCTGAAAGCCGTTCCCGCAGGCGCGACCGCTGTCGGCGTTCCCGCGCAAATCGTCCGCAAGCGCAAGAAAACGGATGAAAAATGCTTTGAAGCTTATGCCGCCGAAAAGACGGACCCGATTTTGGATGCGATTGAAAAATTGAAAGCGCAGGTCAAAACTCTGGAAAAACAAGTTTCCGAAAAAAAGACTGTTGACAAGAACGACAAAAACATATAAAAGCATCCTTATCCGATGGCGGGTTAGCTCAGTCGGTAGAGCAGAGGAATCATAATCCTTGTGTCGTGGGTTCAAATCCCTCACCCGCTACCATTTGAAAAGGCTTCCGAAAGGAAGCCTTTTTTGATGTCAAAAATCTATGGCTGCGATTTTTTTTGTTTTCGATAAAAAAAATATTCGAAATTGCGACACGTCAGGCGGAAGCAATCTTGGTCAGAGGCGTTTGCGCCGTTTCAGTTTGTTTTTGCCTTTTTGCCCAGCATTGCCGTTAAAACCGCCGTCGGGTTCAGCGGCTGTTTTGCGGTGTTGGCTTTCATGCCTTCTTTGATAGGGACGGGAATCGGTTTGTTGCGCAAAGCGTCCAGAATTTTGGCGGTCGGAATGACTTTGCCGCCGAACAGTTTTGCGATTTTGTTTTTCGCTTTCAGCAATCCGATTTGCACTTTGCGCGCCGCCAGCATCAGGCGTTTTTTTATCGTCAAGCCGTGCGGCGTCAATCCCGTCGGAACGTCGGGGGCTTTGACGCCCGCCGCCCGCAAAATCGCCGACGCCGTTGTTGAACAGTTGCGGGAAAACAGTTTGTATTCGCCGTGGTTTTTCTTCAGCTCTTCGATTTTTTTCACCGCCGCGTCGTATTGTTCGCGCGTGACGGGATAAATCACGGCTTCGTTGTAATGCGTGCCGTTTTCACTTTTGAAATAAGACGGGCATCCCGTCGCGTATTTGATTAAATTGTCGTCAAACCCGACAGGACCGAATCCCCATTTTTCTTCGCGTCCCTTTTCGTCGGTAATTCCGATAAACGCATGCCCCGTCAGCCAAGTCGAATCTTTGACCCCGCCGTCGAACAAGCTGCCGTATTCTTTATCCAATTTGGGGCGCAGCAGCAGCTTCGGCGTATCCAAATACAAAGTTAATTGACAATTTTTCTCATTTGACATAAATCACCGCAAAAGCAGTTAAAGTTATCCTATTTTGTCTAAAATCGGATTTGTTGTCAAGGATAAAAGCCGAAATAAAAAGGGAACTCTGTAAAAGAGGTCCCTTTTCGCATTAAAAAATATGTCCAAACCTTAGCGGAAGCGGCGGAAAATACCCGTTCCCGCATAGGCGGCGGAATCGCCCAGCTCTTCTTCAATGCGCATCAATTGGTTGTATTTCGCCAATCGGTCGGAACGCGACAAAGATCCCGTTTTGATTTGACCGCATCCCGTCGCGACCGCCAAATCGGCAATCGTCGAATCTTCGGTTTCGCCCGAACGGTGCGACAAAATCGCGGTATAGCCCGCGCGGTGCGCCATATCGACGGCGTTCAGCGTTTCCGTCAGCGTGCCGATTTGGTTGACTTTGACCAAAATGGAATTGGCGATACCCTTGTCTATGCCGTCGCGCAGGCGCGCGGTGTTTGTTACGAACAAATCGTCGCCGACCAGCTGGATTTTTTTGCCCAAAGTGTCGGTCAACAGCTTCCAGCCCGCAAAGTCGTCCTCGGCGCAGCCGTCTTCAATCGACATAATCGGGTACGCTTCGACCAGTTTTTTGTAATAGTCCACAATTCCCGCCGCGTCGAACGTTTTGCCTTCGCCCGCCAAAACATACTTGCCGTCGCGATAAAATTCGCTGCTGGCGGCATCCAGCGCCAGAACAATGTCCTCGCCCGCTTTGTAGCCCGCGTTTTCAATCGCTTTCATGATAAAGCCCAGCGCTTCGTCCGCGCTTTTGACCGCAGGGGCGAATCCGCCTTCGTCGCCGACGTTCGTGTTCAATCCCGCCTGCTTCAAGTCGGATTTAAGCGCGTGAAACACTTCGGATCCCATGCGGACGGCTTCGGCAATCGACGGCGCGGAAACGGGCATAATCATAAATTCCTGAATGTCCACGGGATTGTCCGCATGCTTTCCGCCGTTCAAAATGTTCATCATCGGCACGGGCAAAACATGCGCGTTCACTCCGCCGACATAGCGGTAAAGCGGTTCGCCCGCTTCTTCGGCGGCGGCTTTGGCAATGGCGAGCGATACGCCCAAAATCGCGTTTGCCCCCAGATTGCCCTTGTTCGGTGTGCTGTCCATGTCGACCATCGCGTGGTCGATTTCGATTTGGTCGAACGCGTCATAACCGCAAATTTCGTCAGCAATCGTGTCGTTGACGGCATCAACCGCCTTTAAAACGCCTTTGCCGTTGTAGCGGTCGGCTTCCCCGTCGCGCAATTCGACGGCTTCGTGCGCGCCCGTGGACGCTCCCGACGGAACGGCGGCGCGTCCGAACGCCCCCGAATCCAGCACGACATCGACTTCTACGGTCGGCGTGCCGCGGGAATCCAGAATTTCGCGCGCGTGAATGTCAATAATCTCGGACATGGTTTTTCCTTTCCAATCAATACTTTTTCATCAACCGGTCAATGGCGAGCAAGTCGGTCAAGACGCCTTTCAAATCCGCCAAAGGAATCATATTCGGTCCGTCGCTGGGGGATTTGGAGGGATCTTCGTGCGTTTCGATGAACACGCCCGCCACGCCGACCGCGACGGCGGCGCGCGCCAGAACGGGAGCGAATTCATGCTGACCGCCCGTCGACGTGCCGTTTCCGCCCGGCTGCTGTACCGAGTGTGTCGCATCAAAGACGACGGGGCAACCTGTCTGTTGCGCCATAATCGGAAGACTGCGCATATCCACGACCAGCGTGTTGTAGCCGAACGACGCGCCGCGTTCGGTTACCAGAACATTGGAATTGCCCGCCTGATCGGCTTTACCGACAACGTTTTTCATATCCCACGGGGCTAAAAACTGCCCTTTTTTGATATTGACGGCTTTGCCCGTTTTTGCCGCGGCAACGACCAAATCGGTTTGGCGGCACAGAAAAGCGGGAATTTGCAGCATATCGACGACCGTTGCAGCTTTGGCGCATTGGTCGGGTTCGTGTACGTCCGTAATGACGGGAACGCCGTAGATTTTTTTGATTTCCGCGAACGCGTCCAGCGCTTTTTCTAATCCGATGCCGCGCGCGCCGTTAATCGACGTGCGGTTGGCTTTGTCGAACGACGCTTTGAACACATAGGGGATTCCCAGTTCTTGGGTGATTTCGACGATTTTGCCGCACAATCCGATGGCGTGTTCTTTGCTTTCCATCTGGCAGGGACCGCCAATAAGGACGAACGGCAAATCGTTGCCGAATTTGACGTTGCCGACGGTGACGTAACGGTTTTGCATAAGGGAAACTCCTTGAATAAAGAAAACAAAAAAAAGACAGCCCGAAAGCTGTCTTTTTCAAACAAAGCGTTATTTCGACGAAACGGGAACCGTCGGAACGGCGGGAGCCTGTTCGGTTTGCGCCGCAACGGGTTTCGCCATAAAGGATTCCTGCGTTTTCGCTACCTGGCTTTTGCTCATAATCGCCAAGGTCAGGCTGGTAATCATAAAGCAGGTCGCCAGAATCGCCGTCGTGCGCGTCAGGAAGTTGCCGACGGAACGTCCCGTCATAAAGCTGCTCATGCTGTTGCCGCCCAATCCGCCCAGCGCGCCGCCTTCGGAACGCTGCATCAGGATAACGCAAACAAGGCAGATCGCCAAAATAACGTGAATGACCAAAATAAACGTGTGCATTTCAATTCCTCTTTCGCGGGGATTACAAACAGGCTTCGATAATCGCGCGGAAATCGGC
This sequence comes from Alphaproteobacteria bacterium UBA2903, assembly GCA_002349565.1. Classification (GTDB taxonomy): domain Bacteria; phylum Pseudomonadota; class Alphaproteobacteria; order CAAGCB01; family CAG-977; genus UBA2903. The sequence goes on from DEDN01000004.1 coordinate 50,847, forward strand.
GACTTTCAGGCTGGCGCCGCCGACCAAAGCACCGTCCACGTCGGGCAGAGCCATCAATTCTTTGGCATTGGCGGGTTTGACCGAACCGCCGTACAGCAAACGCATGCCGTCAGCGGCTTCTTTGCCCAATTTGGCGGCGACTTCGGCGCGGATGGCGGCGTGAACGTCCTCGACATCCTGCGTCGTCGGCGTGCGTCCCGTGCCGATTGCCCAAACGGGTTCGTAAGCGATGACGACGTTTTCGGCGGTTGCTTCTTCGGGGACGGAGCCTTGAATCTGCGAACGGCAGACATCAATCGTTTTGCCCGCATCGCGCTGCGCTTCGGTTTCGCCGATGCAGATGACGGCGGTCAAGCCGTGTTTGATGACGGCGGCGGCTTTGGCTTTGACGTCCGCGTCCGTTTCGTGGTGGTCGGTGCGGCGTTCGGAGTGACCGACGATGACGTAGGTCGCGCCCGCGTCTTTAATCATCGGAACGCTGATGTCGCCCGTGTGCGCGCCCGATTCGGCGGCGTGAGCGTCCTGCGCCCCCACGGCGATTTTGTCTTTGACGGCATCGGCGACGCCCGCGACCCACAAAGCGGGCGGGCAAACCAAAACGTCGCATTTCGGCGCGGTCAGACCCGCGTAAAAATCGGCGATTCCCGTTGCCAAAGCGGTTCCTTCGGCACGCAGTTCGTTCATTTTCCAGTTGCCGGCGACTAAAGGACGTCTGTTCATTGATGAATACTCCATTCAGGTTAAAACGTAAATTTGCTTTTAGATGTATCACAAGCCGCGCGTTTAAAAAAGCATTAAAATGCGTTCAAAGCGTCTTTTTATATAAAAAGCCTGTTGCCATTATCCCGCGCAGACTTTATTATCGGCGTAACTTTATACCGTTAAAGGATAAACCGATGTTAAAATTTTTCCGTGATAAAAAAGACAGCTGGCTGGTCAAAGGCATTTTGATCCTGACGGCATTGAGCTTTATGTCTTTGTTCGGCATCCAGGGGATGAGCGAAATGCGCATCCGCAACCGCCCCGTGGCGACGTTGAAAGGGAAATCGCTGACGATTCAGGACTTTTTGAACGAATACAACCGCAACGTCGAAATGCTGCGCCGCTTGTCGAACGGGGAGTTTTCCCAAGCCGCCGCCAACGAAAGCGGGCTGCCGTTGCGCACGCTGAACGAATTGGCTTCGCGCGCCGTGCTGGAACGCGTCGTCGACACTATGCATTTAACGGTGTCCGAGGACGATGTGCGCGAAACCGTGCGCAATATGGCGGCTTTTTCGGGGTATGACGGCGAATTCAACATGGGCGTCTTTAACGAATATCTGCAAAACACGGGCAAAACGGAAAATCAGTTCATTTCCGAAATGTTCCTGCAATTGAAAGCCGATCAGCTGCTTGAAGCGGTCAAATCTTCGACGGTCGTTCCGCAGGACATTGCCAAAACGATGTACCGCCTGTACGGCGACAAGCGCGTTGCCGACGTGTTTACAATCGATCCCGCGACAATCAAAATCGCGAAACAGCCGACTGCCGACGAATTGCAGGCGACGTACGAAAGCATGACGGACGATTTGATCGCCCCCGAATACCGTTCGGTTTCCGTGATGGCTTTGACGGTTGACGACGTGGCGGCGAAAATCAAAATCACGGACGACGAACTGCGCGAGGCTTTCGCGGAAAACAAAGACGCTTATACAATCGAGGAAATCCGCGACGTCGACCAAATGCTGTTCGTGTCCGAAGACGAGGCGAAAGAAGCCGACAAAGCTTTGAAATCGGGCAAATCCTTTGAACAAGTCGCCAAAGACATCGCCAAACAGACGCCCGAACAGACTCATTTGGGCGACATCACGCCGTCCACCGCGACGGGCGATTGGTCGGACGCCGTCTTTGCCGCCAAAAAAGGCGCAATCGTCGGTCCCGTGCAAACGTCGTTCGGCTGGCAGATTTTGCGCGTGAACAAAATCACGCCCAAAATCGAAAAATCCTTTGCCGACGTCAAAGGCGATCTGGAATCCAAAATGAAAGCCGCTTTGGCGTTCGACACGATGGCGGAACGCTCGGTCGCTTTGGACGACCGCTTGGGCGCGGGCGAATCTTTGGAAGACGTCGCCGCATCCGAAGGGTTGGCTGTCAAAAAAGTTCTTCACGTCGATTCGACGGGAACGGACGCGAACGGCAAAGCCGTTGATTTGCCCAAAAACGTCCTCGCCATCGCTTTTATGAGCGACAAAGGACAGGTTTCCCCGATGATTGAAGAAGGCGACGCCTACTACGTCGTGCGCGTGGACGCCGTTATCGAACCCGCGGTGAAAAGCCTTGAAACCGCCAAAGCCGAAGTCGTCGCCGCATGGACGGCTGACGCGCAGAAAGCCGCCGCGCGCAAGCTGGCTCAAACCGTCAAAGAACGTTTGGAAAAAGGCGAAAAAGCCGCTTTGGTCGCCAAAACGAAAAACGTTTCGTACGAACGCAGGACGGATGTCAGCCGATTCGACAACAAACTGCCGCAAATCATCCGTTACGCGCTGTTTACGCAGCCCGTCGGTGCGGTGTCGTCAACCCCCGCGGACGGCAAATACATTGTTGCCAAGTCAATCAAAGCCGTTCCCGTCAATCCCGAAACGGACTTGAAAGGTGTTGAAAAAACGCGCAGACTGCTGACCAAAGAAGCGGCGGAGGAACGCGCCAACGCGGTTTTGGCGGCGTTCGGCGAAGATTTCAAGCTGACTCTTAAAGAAGACGCGGTGAAAGAAGCGTTTTCGATGGTGACGAAAACTTCAAGCGTCGAAGAAGACTACTAATCGAAAAAGGCTCGGAGAAATCCGAGCCTTTCTTTTATCTGCCGACCGTTCGGCTTTGTTTTATAACAGCGGCGTTTCGATTTTGCGTCAAATCCGGCGTCAGCTGTTCCAGCTTGTCGACGTAACCTTTCATCATGCCCAATCCCTGTTTCCAAAAATCGGGTTTGAAAACGTCCAGCCCGAACGGTTTTAACAGCTTGTCGGGGCGTTCGGCAGCCCCTTTGGCAAGCATTTCCTTGTATTTTTTGGGAAAGTCAGCGATTTTGCCGTCCTTGTATACCTGATACAGCGACGAAGTCATACATTCCCCGTAGGCATAGCCGTACACATAAAACGGTGTTTTCAGCAAATGCGGCACATCCGCCCAGCACGACGAAGACCGTTCATCGTTAATCACGGCAGGTCCCATCATTTTTTGCTGAGCGTTCGTCCATGCGCTGTTAATTTCGGGAACGGAAACCGCACCCTTTTCCCGTACGGTGTTGTGAATGTCTTCCTCATAGTGATGCAAAGCGATTTGCCGGAACGTGGTCAGCATGACGCGGTTCATTTTGTCCGACAGCAAAGCGAAGCGTTGTTTCGGGTCTTTTTCACGCTTCAGCAAAGCGTCAAAGGTCAGCATTTCCCCGAAAATCGAGGCGGTTTCTTCGACCGTCACGGGCATTTGCATCCCAAGCGAACCCTGCTTTTTCGCCAGTTCGTAATGGATGCCGTGTCCCAATTCGTGCGCCAAAGCCAAAACGTCGTTCGTCGTACCGCCGAAGCTCATTTTGATATACGGTTTGCCGTTGACAATCGGCATGGCGTATTCCCCCGGTTCTTTGCCGGGGCGGGGTTCGGCGTCGATGCGTTTTTCGTCAAAGAATCCGCGCGCGATGCCGCCCATTTCCTTGTCAAAAGAATCGTAAGCCGACAGCACGATGTCTTTGGCTTCGTCAAACGTATAGCGGCGCGGCGCAATGCCCGCGACGGGCGCGTTTCTGTCCCAATAGCCGATTTTGTCGCGTCCCGCCCATTTCGCCTTTAACGCATAATAACGATGCGCGACTGCGGGCATGGCTTCGTCAACCGACGACACCAGCGCGGAAACGACGGCATTGTCGATTTGATTGGATTTGTTGCGCGATTCGACGGGGGATTTGAAGCCTTGCTTTTCATCGGCAAAGGCTTTGTTTTTGGCAACGGTGTTGACGACCGAAGCGAACACGCCGGCTTTGCTTTTGTAGCCGTCGTTCATTGCCAAGCCCGCCTTGTACCGCTTGTTTTCGTCGGTGGAATACGCCATGGCGTACAGGTCGTCGGATGTCGCTTTTTTGCCGTCAAGGGTAAATACGATGCCGTTTTGGGTTTTGTCGTACAGCCGCAGGGCTTTTTCGGTTTTGGCGGCGTTTTTGGCAATCTGCGTCAAAGCCTTGTCGTCCAAATCGACCCTGTCCGCGCGCACCCGTTCAATCCAAAAACCGTATTTTTGCGCCGTTTTGTCCGTCATCAGGCGGTTAAGGGCTTCGTCGGGCAAGTCGGCGATTTCGGATTCGAAAAAATCCGTTTTACTCAAAATGCCGTTTGTCCGCGCCTGTATTTTTTCGTAAAAAGCGGCGTTGCGTTCGTCGCCCCTGTCCGCCGTGTATGTCATTTCCGCAAAGGCGTTGATTTTATCTGTTTTGGCGTTCAGTTTGTCGTAATCGGCAATCATTCTGCCGAAATCCGCGGGGCGCATAGCGGCGATTTTACCCTGTCCGCGCAGGGCGAATCTGCGCGCCTGCATAGCGGCGGCGGACAAATCTTTGCCGATTTGCGGGTCGTCGATGGATTCATACAGCGGGGTCAAATCCCAGCGTGGCGGCTGTTTGTTCATCAGGGTTTCTCCTTTTTCACCACTTTATCACGGAAATCAAAAACGGACAAGCGGCAAAAAAAGCCCCCGAATTGCCATTCGGAGGCTGAAAAATGGTAGGCGACTACGGATTCGAACCGCAGACCCTCTCGGTGTAAACGAGATGCTCTAACCAACTGAGCTAGTCGCCCGCAACGGTTTTCTTATATAAGCAAAGCGAAAATCAGTCAAGTTTTTTTATTTGACGGTTTTCGGGCTATGCGCACCAAAACAAAAACCCCGCCGAAGCGGGGTTTTCATTGCGGGAAAAATTCTTATCTGAACGTAAAGCGCGCGCCGACAAGGATTTCGTTGGCTTTGGTTTTGATGCCGTCAAACTTGCCGAAATCGGCGTAACGGTATCCGAAATCCCACGACAGCGCTTCGGTCGCTTCGTACGTCAGCCCCGCGGACAAACCGTAAGTGAATTTGGTTTTGGACAGATTTTCTTTGACCCCCGAATAGGTTGAGCCGTATTTGGCTCTGCCCATACCGACGCCGACACCCAGATAGGGGCGGACTTTGGCGGCGGTCGGCAAATCGACATAACCGTTAATCATATACGACTGAACGGTCGGCTTCAGCTTCAGCCCTTGAGTTTTTTCACTTTTGCCGCTGCGCCATGCATACGCGAATTCGACGCGGAAATTGTCGGTGATTTTCGTTCCGACAGCCGTTTCGAAACCGCCGTTGTAAAAGGTTTCGTCGACTTTGATGCCCAAGTCTTCAACATTCGCCGTGCCTTTCTGGAACGAAGCGATGCCGCGAATGCCGAAATACGGTGTGACTTCGATGTTCTTCGCTTCCTTGTCGGAGCGAACGGGTTCTTCCTGCTGTTGTTGATAAGGACGAGCCTGACGCGTCTGTCGAGCGGTCTGCGCCTGCGCGGAGGCGGAAAACAAAGCGACCAAAGCCGCCGACATAATCAAAGTTTTATTCATTACGGAATTCTCCTATCCGATAAGGTTGAACAATAACGCGCATTGTACACCAAATCGTCAGGCGGGGCAAAAGAAAACACTTTCCTTTAAAAACGTTTTAGAGTGTAATAAGTCGGTTTCAATCAAGGATTCAAACATCGATGTCGGGCGCGATTGCATTGTCGGCGGGACTGAACCGCTTTACGGCGGGGGATTCGCAGGGGAACTTCACCCCTTTGGCGACGCCGCGCGACGTGTACGCTTTTACCCGCAACAGCCCCGTTTTGCTGTGCAACCGTTCTTTGATAAAAGGCAGGCTGGGAACGCAAATGCCCCGCGTCGTTCTGGACGTTTTGGAGCTGTTCGCCTTTGTCTGCCCCGCCTGTCCCGTCGTGCCGACAATCAAAGAGCTTGCCCGTTTTTTGAATATGACCGTTCCCGTCAACGGAGCGGAAGAAGTCCGCGCGCTGTTTTCCATGGTGCGGATTTTGCTGGGCAAGCTTGCCGCCCTTGACCCGAACGAGCGCAAAAAAGCCGTGTCGTTGGCTTTGGCGATGACGCGCAGTGCGAATTGGATTTGGGGCGCGGACGTTTTGTCGGCTTTGGGAACGGCGGAATCGAAATCGGGACTGGCGGGGCTGACGGGCTTTGCGGTGTGGGACGGATTGCCCGACTGGACGGAAAGCGCGCCCGCCGAACCTGCGGGGACTTTGCCCGTGCTGCCCGACGAAGCGGGACAACGCCTGTCCGAACTTTTATCCCGCGCCGATTCGCCCGAAACGCGCGCCGACCAAGTCGCTTATTCCCGCGTGGTGTCCAAAGCGTTCAATCCGCGTTCCGACGCGGGCTTTCCCGTATCCGTGCTGGCGCAGGCGGGGACGGGAATCGGCAAGACTTTGGGCTATCTTGCCCCCGCCAGCGTGTGGAGCGACAAAAACGCGGGATCCGTGTGGATAAGCACGTTCACCCGCACTTTGCAAAAACAGCTGGACAGCGAACTGAGCCGCGTGTTCCCCGACCCGCAAATCAAGCGGCGCGCCGTCGTCATCCGCAAAGGACGCGAAAACTATATGTGTCTGCTGAACTTTGCCGAAGCCGTCGGCAGAATTCCCGCCAATCCGATGTCGGCTTTGCCTTTGGGGCTGATAGCGCGGTGGGTGGCGGCAACCAAAGACGGCGATATGAACGGCGGTGATTTCCCCGGCTGGATGGCGGATATGATTAACGCGGCAAGCTTGGCGAACTTGACGGACAAGCGCGGGGAATGTCTGTACGCGCAATGCCCGCACTACAAAAAATGCTTTGTCGAAAAGATTTTGCGCCGTTCCCGCCATGCCAAAATCGTCGTTGCCAACCATGCTTTGGTGATGACTCAGCTGGCGGGCGCGACCGAAGACATCACTTTGCCGACCCGCTATCTGTTTGACGAAGGGCATCAGCTGTTCGCGGCGGCGGACGACATTTTCGCGGGCGAAATCAACGTGCGCGAAGGCTTGGAAATGCGCCGCATCCTGTTCGGAACGGAAGACGCCAAAAAAACGGGGCGCACGCACGGGCTTCGCCGCAGAGCGGAGGATTTGATACTGCTTGACCCCGACATCGCCGCAGGCGTCGACGAACTGCTGGAACATGCAAGCTTTCTGCCGCAGGGCGGAGCTTTGGCGCGCATCAAAAACAGAACGCCGTCGGGGGAATTCGAGCGCTTTTTAACTCAAATTTACAGACAGGTTTTGGCGCGCACCGACAAAACGGACGCGCAATACTCTTTGGAATGCGAACCGCGCCCCGTCGACGCGGAACTGTCAAAAACCGCCGTCGAGCTTTACGGCGACATCAAAATTGCCGAAACCGCGGCGTATTCCTTAATCGGGCGGATTGAACGCTATATCGACAAAAACGCGGGGACAATCGAAACGGCGGACAAACAGCGATATTCGGCGGTGATTCGGTCCTTGCGCAAAACGGTCGCCGAACCGCTGTCCGTGTGGCGCGTCATGCTGGAACAGTTGGATTTGAAAACGCCAGCCGACTTTGTGGACTGGCTGGAAATCACCCGCACGGACGGGCTGGACAGCGATGTCGGATACCACCGCCATTGGGTTGACCCGACGATTCCGTTCGCGCACGTTTTGGGGCAGGCGGCGCACGGCGTTCTGGTCACTTCCGCGACACTAAAGGACAACAGCGGCGATTCCGAAACGGACTGGAAAAACGCTTTGAAGCGAACGGGATTGGCGCATTTTCAATCGGAAGACACGCTGACGACGGCGGCATACAAATCCCCGTTCGATTATGCGAACAATTCGCGGATTTTCATCATTACCGACGTGGACAAGAACGACGCCGCGCAGGTCGCCGCCGCTTACCGCGAGCTGTTTTTGGCTTCAAACGGCGGGGCGCTGGGCATTTTCACGGCAATCCGCCGATTGAAAGACGTTTACAGACGCTTGAAAGAACCGCTGGGGGCGAACGGCATCGATTTGCTGGCGCAGCACGTCGACACGGTGAACCTGCAAACGCTGCTGGACATTTTCCGCGCCGAAGAGGAAACCTGCCTGCTCGGCACGGACGCGGTGCGCGACGGAATCGACGTTCCGGGGAAATCGCTGCGCATGATTGTATTCGACCGCGTGCCGTGGAATCGCCCCGACATCGCGCACAAAGCCCGCAAATCCGCGTTCGGCGAGGCGGGGGAGGCATACAACCTGATGCTGGTGCGCATGAAGCTGGCGCAGGCGTTCGGACGGCTGATCCGCAAACACGACGACAAAGGCGTGTTTGTCATGCTTGACCGCGCCTTGCCGTCGGAAACGCTGACCGCGTTCCCGCCCGAAACCCCGATTGAAAAAACGGGCTTAAAGGACGCTTTGCTGAAAATCAAAGAGTTCTTGGGGTGATTTTTTAGAAAAACGTGATTCAAACGACGGGTTTGATGTTGAAAAACGTGATTCCGTTAAAAAGCCCGCTTGAAAAAGCGGGCTTTCGCTACAATGGATAAAGAAGACTTTCTAGAACTTGGAATGATTATAAAAATTCAGGTATTTTTCCACATTTTTCTTTAATATTTTTTATCAAATCCTCTGTGGAAATTTCAATCTCTTCTGACTTTCGGAAACGGTATCTAAACGCCTCTTTAACCACACAATCGCAATTTTTCATATTTTCTTCAGTATTTGTTTTTTCATCGGATGCGTAAATCAATTTGCATTCATTTATGCTATTCTCCATATATTCATTTAATTGTGCAACAGCTTCTTGTTCGTTTTCGGGAGCATATTTAAATGCCCAGCGTATTCTGGGAACCGTATTCAAACCACTTTTTGATTCATATCGGTATATACCGTCTTGCACAGCGCATTTGCCGACTGGAGAAGTAACGAACATGCCGTCATAGTAATCGACATTTCGTTGAGGAGTTAGCAATACAATGGCTCCAAAGCAATAATCTTCGTCATTTTTTTTACAATTATACGCCAAAGCGTAATTTACAGGCAAAGTCTGGAAAATTTTAAAGCGTTCCATATCTATACAATGTTCATTTTTTCTTTTATTTGACAATGCCAAATTGTCTCCCGTACAGGAAACAAGAAAAAAACATAAAACTAACAAGTATTTTTTCATCAAATATGCCTTTTGATTGAGTGCAAGCAAAAACTTCACAAACGCAAGGATAGCCTATCAAATCAATCGGTTTAATGCAAGAATGTTTAGCGCGCGTCGACCTTTCCCTTGACTTTCGCCCCCCAACGGGTAGAAATTAGGCAAAACGTTTTTTATTGAAAAGGATTGTCCCCATGGAAGTCAGAAGCAGATTCGCCCCGTCCCCGCCGTTTTGAACATCGCTGCCGCGCACGGCATCGCGTTGCGCCCGACGGACACAAACGGGGAAATGGTGACGCCGACGGGCATCGCCGCCGCCGCGGTTTTGCGGACGCGCGACACTTTGCCCGCTTCCTATAAAGTCTTGAAAACAGGCATCGGTTTGGGCAAGCGCGATTTCGGACACGCGAACTTTTTGCGTGCGATGATAATCGAGGACGCCGACACAGACGGCAAGCTTTACATCATCGAAACGAACATTGACGATTCCACCGCCGAAGAATTGGGCATGACCATGGAAAAGCTGTTCGGCGCGGGCGCGTATGACGTCCACTTCGAGCCGTGCTTTATGAAGAAAAACCGCCCCGCGTACATGTTGCGGGCGATTGTTCCCGAAAAGCTCCTCTCCACGGCGGAAAACATCATTTTTGCCAACACGACGACCATCGGACTGCGCAAATACGCGGTCGAACGCCGCTGTATGGAGCGTGAAATCCGCCCCGTCGCGATTTCCGCGGGAACGGTGCTGGTCAAAAAATGTTGGACGGACGGCATTGTGCGCTACAATCCCGAATATGAAAGCGTCAAAGCGTTAAGCGAACAAACGGGCATTTCGTTCCGCAAGCTTTACGATGAAGCGCGCAAAACGGCAGAGGAACGGGACAATGCTTGACCGTTTGAAGCAACGGCTAGCCCCTTTGACGGACGGCGGAATCGCGCTGGCGTTTTCGGGCGGCGTGGACAGTTCGCTTTTACTGGCGGTCTTGGCGGAAATGGCGGCGGAAAAGCCGTTCAAGTTCGTAGCTTTGACCATGCAGACGGTACTGCAATCCCCCGCCGAAGCCGAACAGGCGGCGGCTTTCGCCAAAAAATTCGGGGCGGAACACCATATTTTCACGTTCAACCCGTTTGCGGTCGAAGCCGTCCGTTTCAACCGCACCGACCGCTGTTACCATTGCAAAAAGGCTGTCTTTGCGCAATTTGCCGACTATGCGGCGGCGCACGGCTTGCGGCACATCATCGACGGCACGAACGGCGACGATGCGCACGTTTACCGCCCCGGACGCAAAGCGCTGAAAGAAATGGGCGTTCTGTCGCCTCTGTCCGAATTTTCCAAATCGGAAATCCGCGCTTTGTCGGCACAGCTGGGATTGTCCACGGCATCCAAGCCCGCCGCCCCGTGTTTGGCAACGCGCTTTCCGTACGATACGGAGCTGACGGACGAAAAAATCGCGCGCGCGGCGCAGAGCGAAGCGGCATTGAAAGCCCTGTTTCCCGATTTCGGCAACATCCGCCTGCGCGTTCACGGCAATCTGGCGCGGGTTGAAGTGCCGCAATCCGCTTTGCCCGCCGCCGTCGAACAAGCGGCAAAAATCGCAAACACTTTGAAAAACATCGGATTTGATTATGTCACGCTGGATTTGGAGGGATTCCGTTCCGGCAGTTTCGACATCGGATTGAAAGGATAAACGCATGACAACGACTTTATCGGCTTTGGGAATTACGGCGCTGCTGACGGCGGTCATTCATACGATTATGGGACCCGACCACTATTTGCCGTTCGTCGCCATCGGCAAAATCCGCGGCTACAGCCTGAAAAAAACGCTGGCGCTGACGTTCGCGTGCGGCATCGGACATATTTTGAGCGCGCTGCTGATTGCTTTGGCGTTTTTGTATTTTTCCAAATGGCTCAGCGCCGAAAACTTCCAATGGATAGAGGACAACCGCGGCGATGTCGCGGCATACGCGCTTATCGGCTTGGGCGGGGCGTACCTGCTGTGGGCTTTGCGCCACCGCTGGCAGCATAAACACGGCGCGGAACATGCGCACTTTCCCGCCGCCGATTCCAAAGGCATTTCCGTTTGGGTGCTGTTCATCATTTTCGTTCTGGGGCCCTGCGAAGCTCTGCTGCCGATTCTGACGGCGTCCAGCGTTTTGGGCATGTCCGCGGTCGTATCCTGCACTTTAATCTTTTCCATAGCGACGATTGCGACCATGATGCTGGCGGTGACTTTGGGTGTTTTGGGGATTAACGCGCTGCGCTTCAAACGGCTGGAGGCCTACGCCCATGAAATCGCGGGCGGAACGATTATGGCGTGCGGCGTCGCGATTATCTGCGGCTTGTAAAAAAAGGGGGACACTATGAAAGCGTTGAAATACCTGCGCATTTTTATCGCCTTGATGGTCGGCGGGGCTGTTGTGCTGCTGTTTTCGGGCAAAGACTATCCCGTCAAAATCCTTGACGTTCAATTCACCGCCGCTTTGCAAAGGACGATTCTGGACGGCACGGTGTTTGCCGCCTGCCTGTTTGCGGGAATCATTGTTTTGACGCTGTTGTTCGGCAGAATCTACTGTTCGACGCTGTGTCCCCTCGGCTTGGCGCAAGAGATTGTCGGTCTGCTGTTTCGCCGCAAAATCCGCCTGCAAAAAAGCAATCCGTTCAAATACATCCTTGCCGCTTTGGTGTTCGGCGTTTTAATCGGCGGATCGGCGGCGGTCGTGCGCTGTATCGACCCGTATTCGCTGTTCGGTTCGGCGGCAAGCGGCGCGTACGTCGGCATCGGGGCGGCGGTCGCGATTGCGTTGATTGCCCTGCTGAAGCGGCGCGCATTCTGCGTTCATATCTGTCCCGTCGGGGCGGTGCTGGGATTGATTGCCAAACATTCGGTTTTTCAAGTCGGCATTGACAACCGCAAATGCGTTCCCTGCGGCATGTGCGCGGTGAAATGTCCGACGGGCAGCATTGATTACAAGAATAAAAAAGTCGACAACGAAACCTGTATCAAATGCTTCAAGTGCATGGGCGTATGCGGGCGCGGCGGGATTCGGTTCGGCAGGATTCCCGCCTATCCGCTGGCAATGAACGAAAGCCGCCGCAAAATGTTAATCGGCGGGGCGGGATTGGCGGCGGCNNAGCCGTTCTGGCGTTCAAAAGCGGCGCGATTGTAAGCAAAAAAATCGCGGCAAGAGTCAAAAGCGTCATCCTTCCCGCTGGCGCGCGCAGTCCCGAAAAGTTTGCCAACAACTGCCTGAACTGCAATTTATGCGTTCAAAACTGCCCAATGAAGATTTTGAAAAAAGCCGATTCGGATTATCCCGCCGTTCATATCGATTTGTCGGAAAACTTTTGCGCGTTCGACTGCCATAAATGCGGCGACGTCTGCCCGTCGGGGGCGATTCGCCGTTTGAGCCTGTCCGACAAACGGCGCACCCAAACGGGATTGGCGGGCGTTGACGAATCGAAATGCGTCAAATGCGGGCTGTGCGTGATGAAATGCCCGAAACACGCGGTCAAAAAAGAACGGTTCGAAGACTTCCCCCGTTTCGATTCCGACCTTTGCATCGGCTGCGGCGCGTGCAAAATCGCCTGCCCCGTCGGCGCAATAACCGTCCAACCCGTTGAAGAACAAAGGCTTTTGAGCGAATAAGCTCTTTCCTCAAAAAAATTCAAACGATTGATTGACTTTTGATTTTTTTATGATAAAGTGGCGCTGTTTCGTTAAACAAAAGGATAGCTTTTAATGCCTACGGATTCAAAAGAACGATTGTTGGAAAAAGCCATGATCGTTTTCGCGGACAAAGGATACACGGAAACATCGACCCGTGAAATCGCCCGTGTCGCGAATATGAACATTTCCGCAATCGCCTATTATTTCGGCGGGAAACAAGGGCTGTACCGCGCCGTTTTGGAAAACATCGTTCACGGTGTCGGGGCGGCGGTTGACGGAACAATCGAATCGGCGGTCGCCGTTTTAAGCGACAAGAAATCAACGCCCGAACAGGCGGAAACGGCTTTGTGCGACATTATCAAAGCGCTGGGGGAACTGCTGTATTCCACGCAGCTGCCCGATGAAGCGGTGACGGTGTTTTTGCATGAATACGCCAACCCGGGCGAGGAGTTTTCCACGCTGTACGAAGGATTGATTTTCCCGATTCACAAAATTTTCGCGGATTTGATTATCAAAGCGACCGCCGCGACGGACAACGCGACGATTGAGGAAATCACGCTGTACACGTTTCCGCTGTTCGCGTCGCTGTTTTCGTTCAAAGTCCGCAAACAAACCGTGCTGAAGCACGTTAAATGGCAAGACTACGGGAACAAGGAAATCGACAAACTGATTTCCCTGATAATTAAACAAACGCGTTCGATTATCGCCCTTTACAAAAAGGAAACCAAGGATAAAGCCGATGGCTAAGACCACTTCTAAAATTATTGCTTTGGCGTTGACAGGTGTTTGCGCCTCCACTTCCGCCAACGCCGCAGGTTGGCAGTTGAACGATTTCAGCGTTGCCGGTTTGGGCAGAGCGTATGCGGGCGGCGGCGTCGTCGGCGACGATTATTCCGCGCTGGCATACAACCCCGCGGGCATGACGCTGGGCGGAACGGGTGTGCAGGCGGGAATTTCCGTCATTCAGCTGCATGCGGATGTGACGGGTGAATATCCTGCGGGCAGCGGCAAACGCGATTCGACCAACGTCAACGTCACGACCGAAGTTCCGAATTTCTTTGCGCAATACAAAGTCAACGACCGTGTCGCCGTCGGTTTCGGCGTATACGTTCCGTTCGGTCTGGCGATTGAATATCCCAAGGATTGGATCGGCACGGATCACGGCATCGATTCCGAATTGGCGGTGATTGACTATTCGACCGCCGTCGCCGTCAAAGCGACCGACAAACTGTCTTTGGGCTTGGGCATTTTCGCGCGCAACGCCAATGTTGATTTGACGTCCTCAACGACTATTCCCCCTGTTCCTGGTGCTACGTTTCCCGCTGGAAAATATGAAAACGAATTCGACCTGGACGACTGGGGATGGGGTCTGCATGTCGGCGCGATGTACGAATTCACGAAAAACACCCGTTTGGGCGTTTCGTACCGTTCGCGTTCCCAGCATAAAATCAAAGGCGATTTTGACGCAATGAAAGGGAGTGGAATTCCGACAGTTGGCGCCACTTTGCCGATGGACGCGCCCGAACAAGTGCAGTTGTCGGGTTATCACAAGCTGAACGACAAAATCGGTTTAAGCGCGGGCGCCAAATGGACGCGTTGGACACGGTTTGATGCTTTAACAATTAATAATTCCGTTTCGCATGTCGAAGTCGCGCAGCGTTGGAAAAATGCGTGGAATTTCAGCTTGGGCATGGACTACTACCATTCCGAAAACTGGACGTTCCGCACGGGTATCGGTTTTGATGAAAGCCCCGTTCCCAATTCGCACGAACGCACGACCGCGATTGCCGACAACGACCGTTGGGAAATCGCCTTGGGCGCCAGCTACAAGAAAAGCGCGTGGACGTTCGACATGGGATACATGTTTCTGTATCTGCCGCATTATTCGGTACACAACAACCGTCATAACTTAGCTGGGCAAGCTCCTCAGACAAATGGTGTAGATTTGCCGCAGATTGACGCCCGTTATCACACAACAGCCCACGTGTTGGGTTTGCAAGTTCAGTATTCCTTTGACGCAACCCCCTAATTGCGTCCTCCAACCCCTTAAAGGAATCTGAAAGCCGCCGCCTTTTCCCCTAAAGGCGGCGGTTCTTTTTTGAAAAAAGTCAAAAAATTCGCCGTTTTTTGCAAGATTTCCCTTGACGGAACGGCACTTTGGGGATAAAAGAAAGCTTCAGTTTTTTCTTCGTTTAAAGGAATTGTGTTATGGCAAAACGTTGCATCATTACCGGAAAAGGCGTGTTGACGGGAAATAACGTTTCACACGCGAACAACAAAGCCCGCCGTCGGTTTTTGCCGAATCTGCAGGCGGTTTCCTTGTTGAGCGAAACGCTGGGCACGACGGTCACGCTGCGTGTTTCCACCCGCGGATTGCGTTCCATCGAACACAACGGCGGTTTGGACGCGTATCTGACGGGTACCCCGAACAGCAAGCTGTCTTGCGAAGCCAAGCGCTTGAAAAAAAGCATCCTGTCCGCCGGTTCGAAAAAATCCGCCGAATAAACGGTAACGCTTCAAGAATCAACCCCGTATGAACATCATGCGGGGTTTTCTGTTATTTGAACTCAACAGTCATTCCCGAAAACGAACACATGATTTCGGTATCCAGCCTGCCCGAATCGCGGGACAAGTCGTTAATCGTGTAAAGATCGTCCAGCAAATACGCTTTCGCCAAAGCGGAATCGGGAACGCCGGTCGCATCGCACGTCAAAAGCCCCATGGAAATCCTGCCGACGACAGGCGCGGCAAAGCGTTCGTTTTCCGCTTTGAAAAACACCGTTCCGCCTGTTGTTCGGGGAATCCCGTTTGCGTATCCGATTGCAGCGACCGCGATTTTCGTTTTCCGCTTTGCCGTCCACGTCGCGCCGTAGCCGACGGAATCGCCCGCATCAACCGTTTCGACCTGCACAACGGGGGCGGTCAGGGTCAGAACGGGCTTCAAGTCCGTTTTGTCGGGAAACACGTTAATCCCGAACAGCGCCGCGCCCGTGCGGACTTCACCGACTTTCAGCGTTTCGGGCTTGATTAAAAACGCGTCCAGCCCAAGGCTTGCCGTTTCGGGATTTAAAACGGACAGCGCGTTTTCAAAAGCCGCAAACTGTTTCGCGTTCTGAGCTTGAACGGCGGGACTTGCCAAATCTTCGGCGGCGCAGGACAAATGCGTCATCACGCTTGAAACGCGGTTATCCCCCTTGAACGCCGCATAATCGCGCACGCCCAAGCGGTTAAATCCCGTTTCGACGTTCAGCACAAATCCGCCGTCCCAAAGTTTTGCCTGCTCCACGCTTGAAATCACGGGAGTCAGGCGTTTTTCGGCGAACAAAGCCGCGCTGTCGCCGTCAATGCCGTTCAGCACGTTGATTTGCAAGTCGGGAAAAGCGCCGCGCAGTTCCGCCCCCTCTTGCGCCGTTGAAACGTAAACCGCCTCCGCATCCCGCAAAGCCCGCGTAATTTCGACCGCGCCCAATCCGTACGCGTTTGACTTGACGACGGGACAAACCCGCGCCCGCGTTAATCGGCAAACGGTTTCAAAGTTTTGACGGACGGCGTTTAAATCAACGGTCAGGCACGGACGGGTCATCGCAAAATCCCTTTTGAAAAACGGCGCGAACTATAGCATTTTTGCGGGCTTCCGTCAAACAAAGCTTTTGGCACGGCTTTTGCATAAATCAAGAACAAACAAAAGGAGCGCGCCATGGACGTATCGGTTTTCAACACCCTTATCAGCACGACGGATTCGGACAATCCGTTCGGCGTAACACTCGCGCCCGCGCCTGCGCCGAAAAACAGCATTTCGACGGGCGAAGCGTTTTTGAACGTATTGAACCAAGTCCGCAACGGCAAGACGGAAAAATCATCCGAAGCGGTGTTCAGCACGCTGACTTCGCGGGCGGAAACATCCGCCAACGCAAAAAAAATCGGCACATCCGACAACGCGTCGCAAAACGTGCGGGTGATTAAAGTTCACTTGAAGCGGACGCGTTCGTCGTCGACTTTGGCGAAAGCGGAAGCTCAACCCGCAGAAAAACCGCAGGAAAAACAATCGCTTCCGTCCATGGAAACGGTGCAGCCGAGCGAACAAAGCCCCTCGTCGGTCGCTTTGACGGCGGATAACGCCGTCAAACAATCGGATTTCGAGCAGAAAACCGTCGAAAAAATCACGGAACAGCCCGCCGATTTGCCGACGGACGCGACCGCGGCGGATATTTTGCTGTTTGCCGCTTTGCCCGTCGAAAAGCCCGTCGAAACCGAACAAGCGGAATCTTTTACCCCCGTCAAAGCCGACGATGCCGCCCCCGTTGAACAAAGCGCGCCCGAACAAACGGCTGACGTTTTGCCTTCCCAAGTCCCCGAACAAACCGAATCCGCGCCACGGCAAACCGAACGCGCCCCCGAACAAATCAAACAACAGCCCGTTCAATTCGCGGAAAAACAGGAAACGCCCGTCCCCGTTCAAACGGCGGAAAAGCCCGTCGCTAATCCCGTCATCAAACGGGAAACAGCGCAAAACGAACCCGAACGGCAGGCTGAAGTCCCCTCCGAACAAATCGAAACCGTCCCCGTCGAAACCGCAAAGGATACCGTCAAAGTCCAACCCGTGAAAACGGAAATCAAAGCTGTTACGGCGGAAACGAAAACAACGCAAATCCGACCGCGGCAGACGGAAACAGCCGAAATCGCGGACGCGCCCGCCGAAGCCGCCCCCGAACACTTTGAACGCGCGCAAAAGCAAGCCGAAAAACTGGCGAAAGAACTGCCCGCGGACACCAAAATCGCGCTGACGGTCGAAACGCAAACGGCTCAACCCGCCGTCGCTTTGAAAACGGCTTCGGCTCCGCCCGCCGAACACAAAGAAGCCCGCGCGTCTGCAAAAGCGCAAGCCGAAACCGGGCAGGCGGAATCTTTTGCCCCGTTGACGGCGGAATCTTCCGCGCCGCAAAAAGCCCCCGCGGCTCAGCCGACACCGCGCGCCGCCCCGGCTCAACAGCAGGAACAGCAACAGCAAATTCGGCAAAACGACGCTTTTCAGCCTTTGTTTGCGCCCGTGCAATCGGCGGTTCAGAACGTTGAAGCCGCGGAAACCGCCCCTGTTTCCGCTGCCGTTTCCGCCGTATCGAACACCGCGGCGGCTCAGCCCGCCGTCTTCACCGCCCCGAACGAACTGAAAGGAAAAGCGGTGTCCGCCCCCGTTGTGTCGCAAAAACAAACGCCCGTCAACGATTTGGTCGATCAAATCAAAGTCAAAATCACCAAAGCGTTCAAAGACGGCACGGACAAAATCGAAATCATCCTGCGTCCCAAAGAGCTTGGCACAATCCGCGTTCGTCTTGAAACGGACAAGGAGGGCAAGACGACCGTTCATCTGACGGCTTCGCGCGCGGAAACAATCGATATGCTGCAACGCGACGTTTCCGCGTTGAAACAAGCGCTGAACGACGCGGGTTTAAACACAAGCGACCAAGCCTTTACGTTCAATTACCGCGGCGAGGAACAACAAAATTCTTCACACGAACAAAAAACGGCAAGCTTTTTGCATAATGAAGCGCAAGCGGAATCCGAAACTCTGGATTCCCCCGAAGATTTCGGCAATCACGCTTTGAACATTCGGGTTTAACGACAGGAGGACACCATGGCAGACACAGCGGCACTCAGCGGATTGGGCGCGTTAAACAGCGCGCAGGCGTCGGGCAAAGACTCCGCGTCGTCGAAAACAAAGCTGTTCGATGATATGGAGGCGTTTTTGTACCTGTTGACGCAACAGCTGAAATACCAAGACCCCCTCGACCCCATGGACACGGCGGAATACACCAACCAGCTGGTTCAATACGCTCAAGTCGAACAAAGCATTCAGACGAACAGCTATTTGGAAACGGTCATTTCTCAAAACGTCAATTCGATGTCCGCGCAATCGGTCAGCTATATGGACAAAGTCGTGCAGGCTTTAAGCGACTATGTGCCTTTGCAGAACGGACATGCAAAATTTTCCTACATTCTGTCCGCCGACGCGTCGAACTGCGTCGTGGCTTTGCGTGATTCGTCGGGCAACTTCGTAAAGACGTTTTCGGGCGTCGAAGTGTCGCAGGGACGCCATGAATTGACATGGGACGGCACGGACAACAGCGGCAACAAATTGGAAGACGGCGCGTATACGCTGGTCGTCACGGCGACGGACGCTTCGGGCGCGTCGGTCGAAACGCAAAAAACGGTCTACGGCAAAGTTACGGGCGTCGCCTATGACGGTGAAAAGGTCGCCATCGGCATGGGCGCGGTCGCCGTCGATATGAACAACATTTTGGCAATTCATCAAAACAGCGAACTGGATTTGCCGAAATCGGACACTTCGGGAACACAAACGGTTTAACAACACAACGGAATTTTGCCGAACAGAACAACGGCAAACCACTTTTTCAGGCAGAACCGCCGCGAAAAACGATAAAGGAGAAAATCAATGAGTTTATTCGGTGCTTTAAAAACGGGCGTTACGGGATTAACGGCTCAATCCTCGGCGATGAGCATTATTTCCGACAACATCGCCAACGTCAACACCGTCGGATACAAAGCGGGTTCCGCCAGTTTTTCGACTTTGGTCACAAAGCAGACGTCGTCGACGGCGTATTCTTCGGGCGGCGTGCAATGCCGCAACAGAACGGGCATCGACGCCCAAGGGCTGTTGAGCGGCACGACCCGTTCGACCGATTTGGCTATTTCGGGCAACGGATTTTTCGTCACAACGACGACTTCCAATCCGGGGGCGGAAGACTTGTACAGCTACACCCGCGCGGGATCGTTTGAAGTCGACGAAAACGGCTATCTGCGCAACGCGAACGGCGCGTATCTGCAAGCATGGCCTTTGCAGGCGTATGACGGTTCGGAAAACGCGTCTTTGGTCAAAATCGGCGAAAACATGTACATGAAAGCCTATTCCGACGAAACGGGTTCGACCGTCTATGTCAACGACAACGTGATTGACTCCACAAACATGAAGTCGATTAACCTGAACACCATCGGCGGCACGGCGCAGGAAACGCAAAACATCCGCTTCGGCGCGAACCTGCCGTCGGACGCTCCCGTATTCAATCCCGCAAAACCCGAAGAAGGCGGACGCTACAGCTCTGCCGTTCTGGTTTACGACTCGCTGGGCAATTCGCACAACGTCACCATGACGTTTACGAAAGTCGAATCGGGGGCTTGGTCGATTGACCTTGAAATGCCGTCGGGCGCGGCGACTTTGGTGACCTACAGCCAAAGCGAAATCGTCAACGACGCGACTCCCGACGTGTATTCGGCGCGCGCTCAGCTGGAATTCACGTCCATTCCGACGAATCATTCAACTATCGCCATGGAAACGAACGGCACGAACTATGTGTTTGAATTCACGACGGACGGCACGACGACTTATTCGCCCAAAGCCAACGAAAAAGTCATTGCGGTCGATTTGTCTTCGGGCGTTGTGACGACTGCCGACGCGGTGGACAAGTTCAGCAAAGCAATCCAAGCCAACATGCCCGGCGCGGCGCGCTTTACGGTGTCGTCGGACGGCAAGTCGATTCAGGTCGAACAGTCCAACAGCGGCGCGTCCGTCAAGTTCAACGCGGGCAAATGCAAAGCGGTTCTGCAATCCATTGCGAACCCCGATCCCGTAACGAATATCGCGACGGGTGAATTTGAACTGCCCGAAATCGACTGGGACATCAAAAACACCGCCCGCGTCGATTTCATCGGCAACAAACCCAACGATTATCTGAACAAATCGGTGACTATCGGGACGAATACTTATAAATTTTCGAACAAAGACGCCGCGACTTCCGAAGGCGTCGTCACCGTCAACATCAGCTCCGCCATTGACAGAAAGACGGGGACGGTCAACACGGTCAAGCTGGTTCAGCTGCTGAAAGCCAAAATCAACGACAACGAACCCGATTACACGCGCTATGTCGCGTCGGGTTCGACGCTGGAAATCAATCCGACGTCGACGGGCGCGAACATTCTGGTCAACAGCGGCAATTCGGCATCCGTAACGTTTCAGAACACGAACCTTGCCGCTTATGTCGGACAGACGATCGAAATCGGCGACAGAACGAACAAATTGACGGAAAAATATAAATTTGTCGACGACCCCGCCATGGTTTCCGGAACGATGCTGGCAAACGGCAATATTGCCGTCAATATCGCGGATTTGAAAGAAAAAGATCTGACGGACGCTTTGCCGATTGCCGTCATGAACGAATTGTATCAAACGGTGCAGACTTACTACAAGAACAATTCTAGCATCGAAGACCTGTCCAACTACTTCCAAGTCAGCGGGGCAACGCTTGTTTCTTCGGGCGATTTCCTGATTGTTGACGGCACCGATACGAAGGTTGACGCAAATCAAGCCACGTTTTCGTTGACGGGCAACAATAAATGGACCGCCTATAACGGACACGGCGTAACAATCAACGATACGAATTATTACTTCACAAAGTTCGGAGCGACCTCTGCGACGGGAGTTACCGTAGACATCACCGACGCAATTGAATCGCAGATCGTTACGTTTAACGCCAATCCCGCGGCAAACAAGACAATCGTCATTAACGGTACGACGTACGAATTTGTCAATGCGGGCGGCACGGCGACGGGAACGAACACCGCCGTAGAAATTCAGGGAACTCTGTTGGCGACGATTGAAAAACTGCGCGACGCGGCGGGATTGCCTGCCAATTCCGTTGCGCAGGACAGAACGGACGTCAAAATCACGCTGAGCGATGGCGACGTCACAGCCATTGACGTCAAAGGCAGCGGCGGCGTGTTGGATGAAACAGTCAACGCCGTCAAAGCAATGGCGTTGCTGGGCGAAATGAGCGGTCATTCGGACGCCGTGAACGGCGCGACCATGACGCTTGCCCGTTATGCGGGCGCAACAAACGCCAAACCGTTTGCGAAACTGGGCGTCGGATCGATTGAAAACGAATCGACTGTTCAGCAAAAATTTATTTCCACCGAAAAAACGGAAGGTGTCGGCGCGGGGCTGAGCGTTGTCGGCAAAAACAACGGCAAGCAGATTAACCAGCCCGAAAATTCGGGGTTGCTGGCGCTGACCAACACGTTTTCGTTCAACAACGTCGACGGCGCGCAAAGCGGTTCGAAAATCGCGGGCGTCCGCTTCAACGCCGACGGCACGCCCAAGGAAATCAACATGGGCAACGTCGCAATCGAATGGGCGAACGGAGCGAAAGACATGACGGGCAACTACTACGAAAGCTCGCAAATCAACCTGTACATCGGCGACGCGAACACGGCGAACGGCTTGACGCAGCTGGCGGGCAAGTACACGACGAACTACACGACGCAGGACGGCGCGAAGTACGGCAGCTACACGGGCGTTTCCGTATCCGAAAACGGCGTTGTCACCGCCATTTTCGACAACGGCGAAACCCGCGCGATTGCCCAAATCCCCATTGCGACGTTCGTTGACGCCAATTCGCTGGAAGCCTTAACGGGCAACATCTGGATTGAAACGACGGCATCGGGCAACGCGACGCTGAGAACGGCGGGCGAAGGCGGCGCGGGAAAAATCTCCGCCAGCTCTTTGGAAGATTCCACCGTCGACATCGCGTCGGAATTTACCGATATGATTACGACACAGCGCGCTTATTCCGCGGCGTCGAAAATCATCACCACGGCGGATTCCATGTTGGAAGAACTGTTGACCATCAAACGGTGATTTTTGAATTTTTCAAACAGAAAGCCCCCTTGCGAAAGGGGGCTTTTTAACAATGTATGACATTTTGTCGAAAAAAACAGCGGGAAACGGCGCGGGGGCTTAACTTTTTCTTGAATCAATGGACAAACCGTGCTAATGTTTTTGTCAAAAGAACCAAGGAAAGGGCAAAAAGATGTCTTTGATTATTGTAGCTAAAAACGACAAAAGAATGCAGAATGCCGCGACCAAGCTGACGGTCGGCATGTATCTGAACGGATTGATGAAACAGGTGGACGGCGTTCCCAAACGGTACCGCGACGAAGTCGCCGAAGTCTATATGGAAGACCACCCGATGAATTTCGGCGATAAAGCCAAAGCCGTCGAGGAAATCGAAAATTTGCAGGAATTTTACGGCAAGGAAGTCAAAAACACGTCCTTGAAAACCAAAATGCAGGCGGCGTTCGGACACAAAGGCGCGGAAGTCGCGCGCGCGGTCGCTTTGGGCGCGGCGGCGGTTGTCGGCGGCGTGATGGCGGCGCAGGGAATCGAACCGATGGCGGCGCCGACTCTGGTTTTGGCGGCGGGCGCGCTCTGCACGGGTGCGAATGCGGCGACGATGCCCAAAGCCTCTGCAAAAGAATCGTCCGACGTTGAAAAATACGGCGATGCCAAGCGCGCTTTGTTTGCTTTGAAAAAAATGAAAAAAGCGCTTGCGCCCGAATCGACTTATAAAAAAGAAGTGCAGGCTTTGTACGCTTCGGGATTGGGCAATCCGGGCGGCATGATTACCGCGCTGAATCTGAAACAGGGCGGCAGATAAAACATTCGGGACGTTTGGTGATGAGCGGATCGGTTTCGGAATTCCTGTCCAAAGGAAACATCAAAAGCTTTAAAAGCGGAATCAAATCCGCTTTCGGGCGGAATTTACCGAAAACGTTGGTGGCATCGGCGGTTTTGGCGGGGGCTTTTGCGGTTTGTACAAAACAGTCCGCGCCGGAAAGCAACGCCGTCAAGCCGCGGACGACTTATGCCGTCAAGGAAAACGGCGATACGTTGTGCGCTTATCAGGCGATTCCGATGAGCGATGCCGATTATGCCCGTTTGCAAAAACTGGTCAACGCCGCGACGAAAACCGAATCGGGATGCGAAATCCTGAAAGGAATTGCCAAAGCGGG
Organism: Alphaproteobacteria bacterium UBA2903; assembly: GCA_002349565.1. GTDB lineage: Bacteria > Pseudomonadota > Alphaproteobacteria > CAAGCB01 > CAG-977 > UBA2903. The sequence continues at coordinate 74,566 of DEDN01000004.1, forward strand.
AACGACTCTGCGCTTGGATTATTCGGGCGAAGACAACTTGGGTTATTTTCTGCCCGACGATAATTCGATTTGCTTGGGCAAACAGCACGGCGACGCCGATTTGCAGTCCGTTTTGATTCACGAAGGCGAACATGCTTTGCAAAATCAACGCGTTCCGCAAAGAACCAGCCGTTACAATTTTGAATCCAATCTGAAAAACATTCGTATAACAGAGGCTGACGCCATGACAATGCAGACGCTGTTTTCGTTTGAAATGGCGGAGCAGGGGGACAGTGCGGCGCTGAAAATGATGAAAATCCGCCACAAAGGCATGGTTGATACTTACGCCGCCGCCAGCGAAAAATACGGCAAAGGCAGTTCGCGGGCGTTAAAGGAAACGATGCTGAGCTGGTATGATGACAAAAACTATGTCAGCATTTATGACGAAGTTATGGCAGAGGGGCATGCCGAAAAGGTTGATGAAGCTTTGGGCGTTTCCCTGCTGTCCCATTTTTCAAAAACGGCGGATGTCGATGCTTTGCTATCGAATACCTGCCAATACAAAGGCGTCAAATACGCGGGAACGGACGGCTCTGTCCTGAACACGCCGCGCACGGCTTGGCTGAATGTTGAAACGCGTGATAAAATGGCAAACGTCAGCAACAGGCTGGTGTCCAAGACGTTGGGCTTCAACGGTGACGAAAGCATGGACAATTTCTATATGCGCAAAGACGGAAAGGTGTCCCGGCAAACCTACAAACAAATTGTTGCAACAATGATTGCACGGCAAAAAACTCAAGGACGTTAAGGAGAAAAAACAATGTCAAATTCCGTGTCCGAATTCTTTTCCAAAGAAGGTATCAAAAAATTCAAAAACGGGGCGAAAGCTTTTGCCGAACGGCAGGCGGTCAAAGTCGCTGCGGTGTCCATGGTGCTGGCGGGGGCTTTTGCTTCAAACGTCAGGGCGCATACCGACCAAACGCAGGAATCCGGTCATGTAACGGCTTATGCCATTACGGAAAAAGGCGACACGTTGTGTTCGTACCTTGCCGAAAGAACGGACAGTGCGTCGTTCGCCCGTTTGCAGGGACTGGTCAACAATGCGACGAAAAGCAAGACAGGATGCGAGATTTTGCAAAATATTTCAAAACAAAATACGCTGTTGTCTATGGGCGATGCGGGTAGCAATACCATCGGCTATTTTGCGCCCGATGAAAACGTGATTGTATTGAACGACTGTTTTGACGATCCGACGTTGCAGTCGTGCTTGGTTCATGAAGGGAAACACTCCGTTCAAAGCTTTGCGCTGGGCAACAGCGTCAACGCTTCCAACACATTTTACACCAATACGCTGATTTCCCGCGTCATGGAAGCCGACGCCGTCGCAACACAGACGAAATTTTCCTATGAAATGGCACAGGCGGGCGACAGTGCGGCGTGGAAATCCTTGCAGGAGGAACACAAAGGCATCACCGACACGTTTGAAGCGGGTGCCAAAAAATACGGTCAAAACAAAAAGAAAACGATGCGCGAAACCATGCTGGCTTGGTACAAGGACAAAGCGTATGCGGGGCTGTACGACCAGTCTTTGGCGCAATTCCATACGAGGTTTGCGGCGAACGCTTCCTCTGAACAGTTGGAAGACGCTTTCTGCGAAAGCATCAACACCGACAGTCTTATTCGCGCGGTTTGCCAGCAGGGCGGCAAGACGTACGCCAAGGACGGCGGTTTGCTGACAAGGCCCGAAACGGCGTATCTGTCGCGCGGCATTTACTTTGAAACCAAAGTGGCAAGCAGCGTTTTGGAAGGCAGAACGGGGCGCAAAGACATTTCCGCGTCCTTTATGTACCCCGTCGAAAAGGACGGCACGGTGTCGAAACTGACGTATGTGCAGGAAAATCAGGTCAAGCTGAAACAGGAAAAACAGTCCGCGCAAACGCAGATGGTCGTCAATAAATTGAAAATGGATAAGACGCGATGAAAACCTTTCAATCCCGTTTTTCGATATGCTACGCCGACACCGATGCGGGCGGCGTGGTGTATCATTCCCGCTATATCGACATGGCGGAACGCGCGCGCATGGAAATGCTGCACGAATTGGGGATTTCCTGCCGCGATTTGGAAAAAGCCGAAAAGCCGTGCGGCTTTATGGTACACAAGCTTGAAATCGAATACAAACGCCCCGCGTTTTTGGAAGACGAGCTGACCGTCGAAACGCAAGTGCTGAAAATCGGCGGCGCGACGTTCGATTTGCTGCAAACCGTCAAACGCGGCGATGAAACGCTGGTTGAAATCAAGGTATACGCCCTTGCCGTCGCGGGGGTGGGCAAACCGACCCGAATCCCTGCGGAGATTCGCGAAAAATTCGCCGCTTCGATATAAAAAATAAAACGCTCTTTTGCATTCCGTTAAGGATTATGTCTTAGACTGACGAAAAACGAATCAGTTTGAGGGAGAGCTTTTTTATGCAAACCGCTGCTTTACAAGCCGCCGCGACCAATCTGTCCATGTGGGGATTGTTTTTGCAGGCGGATTTTATCGTCAAAACCGTGATTATCGCCCTTGTCATGGCGTCGGTCTGGTCGTGGGCGATTATTTTCGAAAAAGTCATGCTGCTGCGTTCCGCCCGCGAAGACGCGCGCAAATTCGAAACGCAATTTTGGTCGGGCGGTTCGCTGGACGATATGTTCGATCAGCTGGAAGCCAAACCGTACCGCCTTGACCCGATGAGCGCGATTTTCGTTGCCGCCATGCGCGAATGGCGGCGGTCGTCGGGGGCTTTGACGACGGGTGTTCACGGCACCAGCTTGGGGCAGCGCATCGACCGCGTGATGCAGATCACCATGGACCGCGAAATGGACAGGATGGAAAAACGTCTGACGTTTTTGGCGTCCACGGGGTCGGTGTCGCCTTTTATCGGGCTGTTCGGAACGGTGTGGGGCATTATGAACAGCTTTCACAACATCGGGGCAAGCTCGAACACGTCTTTGGCGGTTGTCGCCCCCGGCATTGCCGAAGCTTTGTTCGCGACGGCTTTGGGGCTGGTCGCGGCGATTCCCGCCGTTTTGGCGTACAACAAACTGTCCAGCGATATGGGACGGTACGGCAAAATATTGGAAAACTTTGCGGGAGAGTTTTCAACCATTTTGTCGCGCCGCATTGACGACACCGCCAGCCGTTCGGAAAAACGGAGTGCCGTTTAATGGGAGCTTCGGTTAAATTTTCCAGCCGCGGGCAAAGACAGCGCGCTTCGTTTTCGGAAATCAACGTAACGCCGATGGTGGACGTCATGCTGGTGCTGTTGGTTATCTTTATGGTAACCGCGCCGATGATGACGACGGGTGTTTCGCTGGATTTACCGCGCGGCGACGGACAGGCGATGGAGGATTCCGACCGCGCCGTCGATATCAGCGTCGACGCGAAATCCAAAATCTATCTGGGCGACGAGGTCGTCAAACCCGCCGCTTTGGTCAAACGCGTCCAAGCCATGCAGAAAAGCAACCCCGATTTGAAAGTCGTCATTAGCGGCGACCGCGCGGCGTCGTACGGGCAGGTCATCGAACTGATGAGCCTGTTGCGGCTGGCGGGGATTTCAAAGGTCGGCTTGAAAACGGGCGATTTGGTGGGAACGGATGTTCTGAACGACAAACCGAAAAAGAAAAAGTAGGACGCCGCCCGTGAAGATTCGTCAGACAGCATTGTCGTTTTTGCGCCGTCATCCGTATTTGGTCAAACTGATACGGTTTGTGCGCGAACATGCGCCGATAGTGCTGTCTGTCGGGTTGCATTTGCTTGTCGTAATTTTGCTGACGGTTGATTTCATTTCGACGGAAGCGAAAGACAAAGTCGTTTCCGTGCCGATGTTCGTCGTTGATCTTGATAAAGTCAAGGTCGCGGAAATGACCAACCTGCCGCCCAAGCTGGATAAAACAAAAAAAGCGTCCGCATCCGCGCAAAAATCCGTTAAAACATCGTCGTACAGCAAAGCGGGCGCGTCGCTGAGCCGCGGCGGTTCGGGTTCGGGGGCGAAATCGTCTTCGGGTGCGCATCTGTCGAACGATTTGGACAAGGTTCTGACGAAAGTTACAAAAAAGAAATCGTCGAAAACCGACGAAGCGGTGGCTTCCATGCTGAACAGTCTGAAAAACTCGGGCGCGGGCGGCAAAGGCGGAAACACCCGAAACGACGATCCGTTCAAAACGCTGCTGGCTTCCGTTGACGGAATGAAAAACGGCATGGGAAGGGCGGACGATGTTCCCGCTGACGTCAATCCCGACGAAATCGTAACGGAAGGTGTCGAAGGCGGTTCGGGCGGCAGCTATATGCAGGAATTGTCCGTGTCGGAAAAAGACCTGATCGGCATGCGGCTGCGGGAATGCTGGAACATGGATGCGGGCGTGCGCGGGGCGCAAAATATGATTATCGAAATTCGTGTTTTCCTGTCCAAAGACGGGCGCGTCAAGGATGCGAAAATTCTGAACACGAAACGCTACGGCAAAGATTCGGCGTTCCGTTCGGCTGCGGAAAGCGCGCGGCGCGCCGTGTACATTTGCGACAGGAAAAAGGAAAAATCCCCGTTTGCGATCTTTTCCAAAAATTACGAAGAATCTTACGACGCGTGGAAAACGCTGTTGTTGCGGTTTAATCCTTTTGACGGCGGAGTGGGCTGATGAAAAAGTTTTTGACGGCTGTGTTTTTGTTTATGGCGTTTGCCTCGTCGGTTCGCGCCGAATTGAGCATCGATATCACGGGGGCGCGTTCCGAACCGATGGCGACGGCTTTGCCCGTTTTTTCGGCGGCGGATAAAAAAGCAGCCGATTTTTCGCGCAAGATTACGGGCGTCATTCAATCGGATTTGGAAAGTTCGGGACTGTTTCGAATTTTGGATTCCTTTTCGTATCTTCAGCGTTTTAAAAACATTGACGATTCCCCCAAATTCGTCGATTGGCAGGCGATTTCCGCCGAAGCGCTGATTCAAGGCGCCGTCGAATACGTCAATGCGAAACAAATTAAAATTTCCGTGCGCCTGTGGGATGTTCCCGCCGCGCAGGAAATGTATTCCTCCAGTTTTGAAATCGACGAAAAAGGCTGGCGGCGCGTTGCCCACATTATTGCGGACGCGGTGTATAAACGCATTACGGGCGAAGAGGGGTATTTCGACACCCGCATCGTTTACATTGCCGAAACGGGAACGCCTTTGCGCCGCGTCAAACGGCTGGCGATTATGGATCAGGACGGTGAAAACCATCAGTTTTTGACCGACGGCATCAATTTGGTTTTAACGCCGCGCTTTTCGCCGAATATGCAGCAGATTACCTATATGTCCTATTACAAAGACACGCCCCGCGTTTACCTGTTCGACATCGAAACGGGCAAACAGCAGGTTGTCGGCGATTTTCCGGGGATGACATTTGCGCCGCGCTTTTCGCCCGACGGACACAAGCTGATTATGTCCATGGCGGAAAACGGCAATACGGAAATCTATGAAATGAATCTGGATACCCGCGCCGTCAAACAGCTGACCCGCATGCCGTCCATCGAAACGTCCCCCAGCTATTCGCCTGACGGCAAAAAAATCGTGTTCAGTTCGGACAGAAGCGGCGGACAACAGCTGTATGTTATGAACGCGAACGGCAAAAACATGCGCCGCATCAGCTTCGGCAAAGGACGTTATGCCACGCCCGTCTGGTCGCCGCGCGGCGACTATATCGCTTTTACGAAAATGGCGGGGGGCAAGTTTTACATCGGCGTGATGTTCCCCGACGGCAAGGGCGAACGTCTGGTCGCGGAGGGCTATTTGGTCGAAGGTCCCACATGGTCGCCGAACGGGCGCATTTTGATGTATTTCCGTCAGGAACCGCCCGACAGACGCGGTATTCCGGGGGCGACGAAAATCTATGCCGTCGATATTACGGGATACAACGAACGCCGTTTGCTGACGCCCGTCGACGCTTCCGATCCCGCATGGTCGCCGATGCTGTCGAACCACTGAGGAAAGAATTTGAAAGCAAGGCTAAAAAAAGGTTGCGAAGCTTGCCGAAATCTTTTAAATTCTAATCACGATAGTTAAATATGGTTTTTTCTATTTGGGAGAATGTTGATGAAAAAACGTTTAGTTGCCGTTTTGGCTACGATGGCTTTGGTTTCCGCTTGCGCTTCCACGGACGCCGTTGACGAAGAATCTTCGTCCATGACGACGGTCGGCGCGACCGCTGAAGCCGCCGAACAGAATCAGGACTTTGTTCAGAACGCCAAAGACCGCGTTTTCTTCGGTTTCGATAAATCGAACTTGAACGAAGAAGCCCGCAATGTCCTGAAAGCGCAAGCCGAATGGCTGCAGGCGAACCCTGAAAAGAACATTGTCGTTCAGGGACACACCGATGACCGCGGTACGCGCGAATACAACATTGCTTTGGGTGAACGCCGCGCCGTTGCCGTCAAAAATTACCTGATTTCCGCAGGTGTCGACGCCGACCGCATTGACGTGATTTCTTACGGTAAAGAACGTCCCGCCGTTATCGGCGCGAACGAAGCCGCTTGGGCTCAGAATCGCCGTGCGGTTACGGTCGTCAAAGACTAATTGACAGCTTATCCTCTTTGAAAAAGCACCCTACAATAAGGGTGCTTTTTTTTAACAAGGAGGATGCAATGAAAAAAATCGTATTGGGAACTTTGGGGGCTTTGCTGTTGGTTTCGGGGTGCGCGCATCGCGAAACGACATGTCAGGCGTTCAAGGAAACGTTCAAGCAAAACAAAGTGATGTTTTCCCAAAACAAGGCGGAATTGACGCCCGAAAGCAAGCAAGTCTTGGACAAACAGATTGCTTGGCTGAAAAAAAATCCGACAAAAAAGATTATCGTGCAGGGCTATACCGATCCGACGGGATCGACGGCGCATAACTTGAAATTGGGCATGGATCGCGCGGAAGCTGTTCAAGCCTATTTGGAACGGAACGGCATTGAACCGGGGCGCGTCAGCGTCGTTTCTTTCGGCGAACAGGATTTGGCTTCCGCCAAAAACACGCCGCAGTCTTGGAAAAAGGACAGACGCGCCGTAACAGTCATCGTTACGGAATAAAAAAAAATGTAGCTTAAACGAAAGAGTGCTTTTATAATTAAAAGCACTCTTTTTTTATTCGGGGCGAAACCAATGAAGATTCTGTTTTGTTTGCTGTTGTCCGCTTGTGTTTTGACGCCGCGCGCGGGAAACGCCGCGACCGTAGCCGATCTGTCCGACAGAATGGACAAGCTGGAACGGTCGATGAAAAATCTGAACAAAAAACTGGGCAACAACTATGTCGGTTCGACGAAACGCCCCGCCGACGATTCAGCGGACGCCGCCGTCGTGCAGGCTCAGGATTTGGAGGAAAACGTCCGCCAGCTGACGGGCGAAGTCGAACGCATGGGCTTTGAACGCGAAGAGCAGACCGAAAAGCAAAAACGGATTCAGGACGACAACAACCAGCGTTTCATTGATTTGGAAAACCGTTTGCGCGAAATCGAACGGCGCCTGCAGCAAGCCGATGCGGAAAAAGACCGCGCCGAAAAAGCTTTGAAAGCCGCCGAAAAAAAGCGCAAGGATCAGGAAGCCGCCGCTTTGAAAGCCGAAAATGACAAAAAGGATAAAATCAAAGCGACTTACGGCAAGAAAAACGCCAAAACCCTGTATAACGAAGCGTTTGCATCCATCAAAAAACAGGATTACAAAACCGCCGAAAAACAATTTGAAGCGTTTTTGGAACTGTACCCGAAAAACGATTTGGCGGGAAATGCGCAGTATTGGCTGGGTGAATCCTATTTTGCGCGCGGACAGTTCGACAAAGCCGCCGTTGCGTTCGCCGAGGGATTCCAGAAATACCGCGACAGTCAGAAAGCCCCCGACAATCTGTTTAAATTGGGGCTGACCATGGCGCGCATGAACAAAAAGGAAGAAGCCTGCATCGCGTTTAAAAACTTTTCAGCCGAATATCCCAAAGTGTCCGAAAGCATGAAAAAACGCCTGCAGAAGGAAATGAACAAGCTTTCATGCCGTTGATTCCCGACTTTTTCGCGCGTGCGATGACGGCGTTCGGCGTGGGGTCGGGCGACGCTTTGGCGGTTGCCGTGTCGGGCGGCGCGGACAGCATGGCGTTGATGAAAGCCGCCGCCGATTTCGGCAAACAAAATAAAAACAGGGTTGTCGTCCTGACGGTAGACCATGGTTTGCGTTCCGAATCCGCCGCCGAAGCGCGGCATGTGGCTCAATGGGCGGAAAAGCTGGGCGTTGAATCGGAAATTCTGGTTTGGCGGGGCGAAAAGCCAGAAACGGGCGTCGAGCAAGCCGCGCGGGAACATCGCTACGCGTTGTTGTTTGACGCGTGCCGCCGGCTGAAAATCGAAAACCTGCTGTTGGGACATCACAAACGCGACCAAGCCGAAACTTTCCTGATGCGGCGGGCGCGGGGCAGCGGCGCTGTCGGACTGGCGGGCATGTCCGCGGTCAGAAGCTTTGCGTTCGGCAGAATGTTGCGTCCTTTTCTGGGGATTGAGCCGTCCGAATTGCGGGCTTTCGCACGCGAAAACGGATTAAACTGGGTGGAAGACCCGACCAACGCCTCGACACGGTTTGAACGCGGGCGGTTAAGGCAAACGGCGACATCCGCCGAACTGGAGGAGGCTTTTCGCCAAACGTTGGTTTACGGGAAAAAACGACGGGAAACAGAGGAGCAAACCGCCGCCTTTTACGCCCGATTCTTAACGCTGTCCCCCATGGGGTACGCCGTTTTGGAACAAGACGCTTTTCTTACGGATTGTCCCGTTTTGCCGTATGCGCTGGGCGAGATTTTGCGCGTTGTCGCGAATGTTCCTTACGCGCCTGAAAAAACGGCGGTCGAATCGCTGGTTTCCCGCATCAACAGCGGTTTTCGCGGGTGTACGCTGGGCGGATGCCGCATTGCCCCCTGTTTTAAAAAACAAATCCTGATTTGGCGCGAGGAACGCTCTTTGCCGCCCGCCGTTTCTTTTGACGAAACGGGCTTTGCGTACTGGGGCGGATTTGCGGTTGCCGTGTCGGGCGCGCCGTTTGAAAATTTCACCGTCGACGCGCTGAACCGCCCGCTGAAAACCGAAATCAACGTCCCCAAAAGGGTCGTTCCGACTCTGCCCGCGATTTTTGAAAACGAAAAGCTTTGTATTGTCCCGCATTTGGGGTATAAACAGAATCAAATGTCTTGTCAGGCGGTATTCGCGCCCGCGTACCCTTTGGTGCAAACGGCGGAATGGACGCCGCCCATAACGGTTTGAGGTTGATTTGAACAAAAATATAGTTGTTTGGCTGATTGTCGGCGTGCTGCTGTTCACCCTGTACGATTCGTATTCGGGCGGGGCGGCGAACCGCACCGCGGCGCCGCTGGCTTTTTCCGAATTTACGCAACAGGTGCAGGACGGCAAAGTGCAGGAAGTCGTCTTGCAGGGCAACAAAATCGCGGGTCAGCTGACCGACGGGCGCAAGTTTGCGCTGTATGCTCCCGACGACGCGGGACTGGTCCCCATGCTGTTGGAAAAGAATGTGCGCGTCACCGCCGTTCCGCTGGAGGGCGAAAGCTCGTTTTGGGCGGGGGTTGTGTACTGGCTGCCGTTCATTTTGTTCATCGGCGTGTGGGTGTTCTTTATGCGCCAAATGGCGGCTGGCAACGGCAAGGCGATGAGCTTCGGCAAATCCCGCGCCCGCATGATAGAGGGGCAGGGCAAAGTCACTTTCGCCGATGTCGCGGGCATTGACGAAGCCAAAGAGGATTTGGTCGAAATCGTCGATTATTTGAAAGACCCCGAACGGTTCCAGCGCTTGGGCGGAAAAATCCCCCGCGGCGTGTTGCTGGTCGGACCTCCGGGGACGGGCAAGACGTTGCTGGCGAAAGCGATTGCGGGCGAAGCGAACGTGCCGTTCTTTACGATTTCGGGTTCCGATTTTGTTGAAATGTTCGTCGGCGTCGGTGCGTCGCGCGTGCGCGATATGTTTGAACAAGCCAAAAAACACGCGCCTTGTCTGGTCTTTATCGACGAAATCGACGCGGTCGGGCGTCACCGCGGCGCGGGATTGGGCGGCGGCAACGACGAACGCGAACAGACGCTGAACCAGCTGTTGGTCGAAATGGACGGCTTTGACACGAACGAAGCGGTGATTCTGATTGCCGCGACAAACCGTCCCGACGTGCTTGACCCCGCTTTGTTGCGTCCGGGGCGTTTCGACCGTCAGGTCGTCGTGCCGAATCCCGATTTGGCGGGACGCGAGAAAATTCTGCTGGTGCATATGAAGAAAAGCCCGATGGGACCCGATGTCGATGCGAAGAAAATCGCGCGCGGCACTCCCGGATTTTCGGGTGCGGATTTGGCGAATTTGGTCAACGAAGCGGCTTTGCTGGCGGCGCGCCGCAACAAACGCGTGGTCACCATGGCGGAATTCGAATACGCCAAGGACAAAGTGATGATGGGTGCGGAACGCAAATCCCACATTATGACCGAGGACGACAAAAAACTGACCGCTTATCACGAAGCGGGACACGCGTTGATGATGCTGGAATCGCCTCATTCCGATCCGCTGCACAAAGTCACCATCATTCCGCGCGGCAGGGCGCTGGGTGTAACGATGTCTTTGCCGACGGACGACAAGGATTCGCGGTCGTACATCTATTTGAAAGAGCGCATGGGCATTTGTTTCGGCGGACGCGTGGCGGAGGAAATGATTTTCGGCGCGCAAAACGTGTCGACGGGCGCGTCGCAGGACATCCGCGTGGCGACGAACATCGCGCGCAGCATGGTTACCCAATGGGGCATGAACAAGGAAATCGGTCCCATCGCGGTCGAAGAACCCGACGGCGAAGTGTTCTTGGGCTATTCGATTTCCCAGCGCAAAAACGTGTCCGAAGAACTGGCGGCGCGGGTCGATGCGGAAATCAAGGCTTTGATTGACGAGGCGTATGCGCATTGCCAATCCGTTCTGCATGAAAAACGCGACGAACTGGAACGTATCGCGCAAGGGCTGCTGGAATACGAAACCCTGACGGCGGATGAGGTTCACGCTTTGATAAAAGGCGAAAAAATCACCCGCGAGGAAGAGGGCGTTCACATTTCCGCGCGGTCGACCGTTCCCGTAACGGACGATGACGACGAACAGCCGGCGGAATAAATTGTAACCAAAAGTGTATTGAGCTTTAAGGTCGATTTGCTTAAAACAAAGTCCATTCGACCGTAAAAGGAGTTTTATTATGGCAGTACGCAAATTATTCGGCACGGACGGGGTTCGGGGAAAAGCGAATCAATATCCGATGACGGCTGAAATCGCTTTGAAACTGGGCATTGCGGCGGGGTCTTTGTTCAAAAAAGGCGAACACCGCAGCCGCGTCGTTATCGGCAAAGACACCCGTTTGTCGGGCTATATGATTGAAACCGCGCTGACATCGGGCTTTACCGCCGTCGGTATGGATGTTTTGCTGTTGGGGCCCATGCCCACGCCCGCGGTGGCGATGCTGACCCGTTCGATGCGCGCCGATTTGGGCGTGGTGATTTCGGCGTCGCACAATCCGTACGAGGACAATGGCATTAAATTCTTCGGTCCCGACGGCTACAAGCTGTCCGATGAAACCGAACTGGAAATCGAATCCCGCGTGCTGGGCGATGTCTGTGAATATCTTGCGCCGTCGTCGCAAATCGGGCAGGCGAAGCGTTTGGACGACGCTATCGGGCGCTATATCGAATACGTGAAACAGACGTTCCCGCGCGGCAAAATGCTGGAAGGGCTGAAAGTCGTTCTGGACTGCGCGAACGGCGCGTCGTATCGTGTTGCTCCGACCGTTTTGTACGAATTGGGCGCGGAAGTCATCGCTATCGGCGTTGATCCCGACGGCCGCAACATCAACGACAACTGCGGCGCGGTGCATACCGACCGCATGTGCGACGAAGTCGTCAAGCACGGCGCGGATATCGGCATTGCTTTGGACGGCGACGCCGACCGCCTGATTGTCTGCGACGAAAAGGGACAAGTCATCGACGGCGACCAGATTTTGGCTTTGGTCAGCCGCGAATGGAAGCAGGCGGGCATTCTGAAAGGCAACGGCGTTGTCACGACCGTGATGTCCAACTTGGGGCTGGAACGCTATTTGAAAGCCAACGGCATGAACCACATCCGCACGAAAGTCGGCGACCGTTACGTCGTTGAAAAAATGCGCGAAGACGGCTACAACTTGGGCGGCGAACAGTCGGGACACTTGATTTTGGGCGAACATTCGACGACGGGCGACGGACTGGTCGCGGCTTTGCAGGTTTGCGCCGCCGTTTTGAAAGAAAAACGTCCCGTCAGCGAAGTCATGCATTTGTTTGAACCCGTGCCTCAACTGCTGAAGAATGTTCGCTTGTCGGACAGAACGCTTGCCAAAACCGCTTTGGAAAGCGACAGTTTGAAAATCGTCATCGACAAAACGGAGCGCACGCTGGGCGACAGCGGGCGGCTGCTTATCCGCGCGTCGGGGACGGAACCGCTTATCCGCATTATGCTCGAGGGCGAAAACCGCGACCAAATCAAAGCCATGGCGGATGAAATCGCCGATGCTTTGGTCGCCGAAGTCGCCGCTTTGGAAGCCCGCTGAAAGGACAAAATATGAAACCCGAAACAAAACCCGCTTGCCCGAATTTTTCGTCGGGACCTTGCGCCAAACGTCCAAACTGGGACGCGAAAAACCTGTTTTTGAACGATTTGGGGCGGTCGCACCGTTCGGCTTTGGGGCATGAACGCTTGAAGCTTGCCATCGATTTGATGAAAGAAGTGCTGGAAATTCCCGAATCCTACCGCGTCGGCATTATGCCCGCGTCGGATACGGGCGCGGTGGAAGCCGCCTTGTGGTCTTTGCTGGGACCGCGCGGAATCGACGTGTTTTCGTGGGAAACGTTTGGCAAAGGCTGGGGCGTGGACATCACCAAACAGCTGAAGCTGTCCGATGTGCGAATCTTTGACGCGCCGTACGGCAAGCTGCCCGATTTGACCCAAGCAGATAAAGACCGCGACATCGTGTTTGCGTGGAACGGCACGACGTCAGGCGTCTGCGTGCCGAACGGCGATTGGATCGCCGACGACCGAAAAGGGCTGACGATTTGCGACGCAACCTCCGCCGCTTTTGCGATGGAACTGCCGTGGGACAAGTTGGACGTTGTTACCTTTTCGTGGCAGAAAGCGTTGGGCGGCGAAGCGGCGCACGGTGTTCTGGTGTTAAGCCCCCGCGCCGTCGAACGGCTGGAAAGCTACGATCCCGCATGGCCCATGCCTAAGATTTTCCGCATGAAAAAGGACGGCAAAATCAACGAAGGCATTTTTGTCGGCGACACGATTAACACGCCGTCCATGCTTTGCGTGGAGGACATCATTGACGCCTTGAACTGGGGGAAATCGGTCGGCGGGCTGAAAGGCTTGATTGCGCGGTCAATGAACAATTTTAAAGTTTTGGAAAAATTCGTTGCCGCTTCGGATTGGGCGGATTTTCTGGCGGACAAGGCGGAATACCGCTCCAATACATCGGTTTGCCTGAAAATCAAAGCGCCGTGGTTTGCGGAACTGTCCGCGGACGATCAAAAGGCGTTTTGCAAAAAAATGGTCAAGCTGCTGGGCGACGAAGGCGCGGCGTATGACTGCGGTTCGTACAAGGACGCCCCCGCGGGACTGCGCGTGTGGTGCGGCGCGACGGTCGAAACGGCGGATGTCGAAAATCTGTGCGCTTGGCTGGATTGGGCATACCAAACCGCGCAAGAGCAATAAAATTTGGCGAAATCCCCCTCGCAAAGGGAGATTTTTTGTGAAAAAGGGCGGAAAAGCAACCTTTTTTGATTGACGAGGTTAAAAAGATTGTTTTAAAATCCGCAATAGATTCGAAACAACGGATCGAAGTTAATCGTTAATTTTTTAGAGGGAGTCCTCAAGTGAATAAAAATGATCTCGTAGCTGAAGTAGCTAAAAACACCGGTTTGTCCAAAACGGACGCCGCCAAATCCGTCGACGCTTTTTTGAACGCTGTTGAAGGCGCTCTGAAAAAAGGCGACGAAGTTCGTTTGGTCGGCTTCGGCACGTTCAGCATTGCCACGCGCGCCGCGACCGAAGGTCGCAACCCCCGCACGGGCGCCAAAATCAACATTCCGGCTTCGAAACAGCCGAAATTCAAAGCCGGCAAAGGCTTGAAGGACGCCGTGAACTAAGCTGTTCACAGTTAAAAAAACGGGCGGTTTGTCAATGGCAAACCGCTTGTTTTTTTGTGATTAAACATAAAGTGCTGCAAGACAGTAGACTCGCAAAGACGGATAAGGGTCGGCACAAGTGCCAATGTTTGCACGGGACTGCTTCACTTCGTTCGCAGTTTCGATTCTCTGGTTATTTTTCAATAAAATATAAAAAATCCTCGAAATTGCGAACCCGCGGAAGCGGGTGAAGCAATTTCCGCCATGGTCGGCACGAGTGCCAATATTTGCACGGGACTGCTTCACTTCGTTCGCAGTTTCGATTCTCTGGTTGTTTTTCAATAAAATAAAAAAATCCTCGAACTTGCGAGCCTGCGGAAGCGGGTGAAGCAATCTCCGCCATGGTCGGCACGGGTGTCAATACTTGCATGGGACTGCTTC